>NZ_DATFAF010000074.1:0-7696 GCF_035254865.1 Noviherbaspirillum sp. | reverse complement strand
TTGCTGGTGATGGCGTAGGTGAGGTTGAGGCGCGCGAATTCGGTTTGCTCGGGCAGCGGTTTCTTGAAGAAGCCGCCTTCGGCGAGGCGTTCCAGCACCCAGTCGTAGAACGGGCGGTGGTCCTGAAATTCGAGCGTGCAGAAGGAGTGCGTGACGTATTCGATGGCGTCTTCGATCGGGTGCGCGTAGTCGTACATCGGGTAGATGCACCACTTGTCGCCGGTGCGGTGATGATGCGCATGGCGGATGCGGTAGATCGCGGGGTCGCGCATGTTCATGTTGGGCGAGGCCATGTCGATCTTCGCGCGCAGGATGTGTTCGCCATCCTTGAATTCGCCGAGCTTCATGCGGCGGAACAGGTCGAGCGATTCGGCGGCGGGGCGGTCGCGGAAGGGCGAGTTCTTGCCGGGTTCGCCGAAGTTGCCGCGGTTCTTCGCCATGTCTTCGGCGCTCTGGCTGTCGACGTAGGCGTGGCCGGCGCTGATCAGGTATTCGGCCATCATGTACATCTGGTCGAAGTAGTCGCTGGCGAAGTAAAGGTGTTCGCCGCTGGCGTCCTTCCAGTCGAAGCCCAGCCACTTGACCGCGTCGAGGATGGTGTCGACGTATTCCTGTTCTTCCTTGGTCGGATTGGTGTCGTCGAAGCGCATGGTGCAGCGTCCGCCGTAGTCGCGCGCGAGGCCGAAGTTGAGGCAGATCGACTTGGCGTGACCGATGTGCAGGTAGCCGTTGGGCTCGGGCGGGAAGCGGGTCACGACCGTGGGCAGCGGGTTGCCGTTGGGGTCGGTGCGGTTGGCGTGCTTGCCCGAGCCGAGATCGGCTTCGATCAGGGCGCGCAGGAAGTTGGACGCGGGCGCGTTGTTGTCGGTGGCAGCAGTGTTCTTGGAATTGGTGCTCATGAGGAATTCTGGAAAGGCTGTGTCGTTGAATGGCTTAACAGGACATTTTACCGTAGCGGGACGGCGGAGCGGCGTTTGGCCGGCTTGACCGCAGGGCGGTTGCATGAAGCCACTAGCCTGTCCACGGAACACACGGAATACACGGAAAGGGCTTGTATTGCATTTTCCGTGTTTTCCGTGTGTTCCGTGGACAATAGATCTTGTGTTGCTGCAAAACGCCAGCCTTCATGTAGTCGCCTTGCCTTGGCAATCAGCGCGATTGCACGAAAACACTGCTCTGTCCACGGAAATCACGGAAAACACGGAAAGAGCTTGTGCTGTATTTTTCCGTGTTTTCCGTGGACAAAAAATAGCGCGTTACGTGCTCGACGCCGGCCTCCAGGTTATCGGCGTACTAGGGCGTTGTTCAGGCGCTTCTTTCCTTCGCGCGGCTGTAACAGGCGAGGTCCTCGCGACCGACGGTGCGCGCCCAGTCGTCCGCCCAGGCGGCCAGCGGACCGACGGCGGTCAGCAGGGAACGGCCGGATTCGGTCAGGCCGTAGCCGCCTTCGCCTTCGAGATCGACGATGCCGGCGTGACGCAATTCCTTCAGCCGCGTGTTGAGCGCGTTGGGGGAGGAGATCTGGCAGCTTTCCTGCAGGGCGCGGAAGGAGAGTCGTTCGCCGCTGCGCAGTTCCCACAGGATACGCAGCGCCCAGCGCCGGCCCAGCAGATCGAGCAGCGCCATGATAGCTTGCCCCGATTTGGAATTGCGGACGGGTTTTCCCGGTTCAATGATTTTTTTCGTCGCCATGTCTTGCTTGACCTTCGCCGTCTTTGTCGCTATCGTTTTGATAGCGCGCTATCTTTTTAATAGCATACACTTTCGGAGAATCTTGTGGACGAACTTTTGCAGCATGCGAAGCATTCCCTGAATTCCCAGCCGTTCAGCAAGCTGCTCGGCGCGGACATCGAACACATCGACGGAACCAATGTGTCGATCGGCCTGCCGCTGCGCGACGAGTTGAAGCAGCAGCACGGTTTTGCTCATGGCGGCGTACTGAGCTATCTGGCCGACAATGCGCTGACCTTTGCGGGCGGCATGGCGCTCGGGCCGGCGGTGCTGACGGCGGAGTTCAAGATCAATTATGTGCGGCCTGCGGTCGGCGCTTCGCTGGTGGCGCGGGCCGGCGTGATCTACGCGGGCAAGAGCCAGGCGGTGTGCCGTTGCGACATCTTTGCGCGCGATGCGGAATCCGAGAAACTGGTTGCCACCGCGCAGGGCACGATCAGCAAGGTGGAAAGCCTCAAGCGCGGCTGACCACCTGCGTAGCGGCCGGCAAAACTTCACCTTATACCTTCGGAGGAATTGCATCGCGTCACCGCATCGCATGAAATGGCGCTACATTAGCGAAACGACAAGCGCTGGAGAACCATGATGCTGAAACGCGAAGACCTGCAAGCCGCAGCGGACGCAGGCGTGCTCGATCCCCGGGAGATCGATGGCCTGCTGGCCTTTTTGTCGCAACGGGACCAGCAGGCGCAGCGAGGCACACCGCGCTTTTCCGGCACACATGTGCTGTACTACCTCGGCGGCATGCTGGCGATCAGCGCAGCCTCCCTGTTCGCCACGCTCGCGGTGGAAGCGCTCGGCATGGGTGCGCTGCTGGTGCTGTCGGTGCTGTACGCGCTAGCGGCGGTCGGCGTTGCGGTCGCGCTGGAAAAACGCGGCCTCGGTATTCCGGCCGGCATCTTCGCGACGCTGGCGATTGCACTCGTGCCGCTGGCCGTCTTTGCCTTGCAGCATGTGCTGGGCTTCTGGGCCGACGGGCCGACTGCGGAGCATTATCGCGACTATCACAGCTACATCGACTGGCGCTGGATACTGATGGAGCTTTCCACGCTGGCTGCCGGCGTCGTGCTGCTGCGGCGCTTCCGCTATCCCTTCCTGACCATGCCGATTGCCGTGACCCTGTGGTACATGGGAATGGACATTGTGCCGGCCTTGTTGCTGCAGGCGGGCGGTGGCAGCGTCGAAGCATTTGCTGGCGCGGCGTGGCAATTGCGCAAGGTGATCTCGCTGGTGTTCGGGCTGGTGATGCTGCTGATCGCCTTCTTCGTCGATCTGCGCTCGCGGCATGACAGGGATTACGCGTTCTGGCTTTACCTGTTCGGCCTGATGACGTTCTGGGGCGCGCTGTCGATGATGGGTTCGGGGCGGCTGGCGGGCAAGTTGGTGTGCCTCGCCTTGAATGTCGGGCTGGTGTTCCTCGGCGCGGTGCTTGGACGGCGCATGTTCGTGGTGTTCGGCGGGATCGGCATCGCCATGGTGTTGGGCGATCTGTCGTGGAACCTGTTCAAGGACAGCTTTGCCTTCGTGCTGGTGCTGACACTGCTGGGCTTTGCATTGATCGCAACGGGCGTGTGGTGGAGCAAGCGCGAGGCGGCGATTTCCGAGCGCCTGCGTACTTTGCTGCCTGTGCAGTTGCGCGAGCTGCTGGAGGCACGTTCCTGAGAAAATGCCGCGAGGAACATATTCCCTGATTCAATTGATCGAATCCCTCTATTTGACATCGCATAAAGCTTGTGAATTTCGGTCGAGAGCGCTTGATGTATATCTACGTGGCGCCGCGCGAAAGCCTATTAAATAGGCAGCGTAGAAGACTTGGCAATACGTATGAGGGGCATCCCGAAAACATCGTTATTCCCGGCTTCGCCAATGCACACTCGGCACCACTCGGCGCACTCCGCGCTTTCCGGCCGAGGCGCGCATCGGCGAGCGATTCAATCCACCAATGCAAGCGTCATCACCATTGCATGCCGAGGGAACGGCAGTCCGGCGTTTTTTGGATAGTCCAGGCGGTTCGGCTCGTTCACTCGCAAGGTCGCCAATGCAGTGCCACGGGCACGACCCACCGCCACATCGATCTGTAAGAACAATAATTGAGGAGCGATGAATGACGATTAGACGCGACGACTTGGTGGCCGCTGCTGCCGTGGGCCTGCTGCAGTACCGGCAGATCGACCCGCTGCTGGTATTTCTTCTGCAACGCGATGTGCGCCTGAAGCGCCAGGCGCTCATCGCGCAGGCGCAGGCAAAGCAGCGCAACGGATTTTATGTTTTCCTGTCGAACGTGGCGGCGCTGCTGGCGGTGATTACCGCGTCCCTGTTCGGTGTGCTGTTCACCACGCGATCCCTGCATTCGATGGGCTTTGGTGCATTGGCACTGTTTACGCTGCTGTATGGATTCGGTGCGCTGGCGCTCGTCTTCTGGTTCAAGCAGCGCGGCTACTGCGCGCGCTTCCGTGTGCTGTCGGCACTCATTATGACCTCGGTGCCGCTGGCCGTATTTGCGTTACAACAGGTTGCCAACTGATTCCAAGAACCTGTTCAGGCTGCGATGCGCTTCACCGGTGCGGTATGTCCGATGCGACGATTGCCGGCCTGACTCGTTACGCGCTGCGTCGCAGGCGCATTCCGTTCCGCATGCGAAGGCAGGCCCGTGACATTGTGGACAACGTCGAACTGCGAGTCGCTCAGGCGGAACATGCCAACCACCTGCGCCAGGCTGTGCGCCTGATCCCGTAACGCGTCCGCAGCCGCGGCGGCTTCTTCCACCAGTGCGGCATTCTGCTGCGTGGACTGGTCCATTTGCACGATGGCTTCGTTCACCTGTTCGATGCCGGTGCTTTGCTCGCTGCTGGCGGCGGTGATTTCCGCAATGATGTCAGAGACGCGCTTGATGCTGGTGACGATGTCATTCATCGTGTCGCCGGTCTGGTTGACCAGCCGTGTGCCGATGCCAACCTGGTCGACCGAGTCGTTGATCAGCACCTTGATTTCCTTCGCGGCGCTGGCGGAGCGCTGCGCGAGATTGCGCACTTCGGTCGCGACGACCGCGAAGCCGCGTCCCTGTTCGCCGGCGCGCGCGGCTTCGACCGCGGCATTCAATGCGAGGATGTTGGTCTGGAAGGCGATGCTGTCGATGACGCCGATGATGTCGACGATCTTCTTCGAGGACGCGTTGATCGAACCCATGGTCACGACCACATCCGCCACCATCGCGCCGCCCTTGCCGGCGATGTCCGAAGCGGACTGCGCCAGCTGGTTGGCCTGATGCGCATTGTCGGCGTTCTGCCTGACCGTACCGGTGAGCTCTTCCATCGACGACGCGGTTTCTTCCAGCGAGCTGGCCTGCTGCTCGGTGCGCGCGGACAGGTCGAGGTTGCCGGCGGCGATCTGGGAGGATGCGGTGGCGATGGTGTCGGTGCCCGAACGTACCCGAGTGACGATGTTCGTCAGGCCGACGTTCATTTCCTTCAATGCCTGCAGCAGTTGTCCTGTTTCATTCTTCGACTTGACCTCGATGCGCGTGCTCAGGTCGCCCGAGGCCACACGCTTTGCGACGGCAACCGCTTCGCGTATCGGCAGGCTGATGGAGCGGATGATCAGGTAGCCGACCACGCCGGCCAGCAGGGCAATCGCGAGAATGGTGCCGATCAGGACGTAGGTCGTGAACGTGAGCCTGGACGCGCGGTGGTGCAGGATGTCGTCGAGCGCGGCGATCGCAACATCATAAAACTGCACTTGCTCATCGATGGCCGCGGTCATCTTCGTGTAATAGTCCGAACCGGCGTAAGCGAACTCTTCCGGCTTCACGACCTGCTCGCTGGTCAGTTGCAATACCTCGCTGCCTTTGCTCGCGGCGCCTTGCAGTGCCGTGGCCAGTTTTTCCTGGATCGAGCGGTTCGACGCGATCGATTTTTCCAGCGAACCCTTGATGCCGTCCAGACGCTCGTTGGCCTTGTCGATGAGCGCCGCCATTGCCGCGCGTTCCTCCAGAGTCGATGCCTTCGCGGTGAGCACGGCAGAGCCGCGGGCGCGCATGCGGCCCAGCGTTTCCATCAGTGCCGGCGACTGGACGAGCGCCACGTCGATCAGGTAGTGGCTGTCGGCATCCGCATCGAGGCTAAGTCCGAAATGGTCGACGATGCGTTCATTGATCTTCAAGAGTTGGGCAATCAGGGCGGTATGTTCGGCAAAACTGTCGCTGCCGCTGAGGCTGCGCTTGGCCACCTTTCCCGTCACGGCGTTCCAGCGCGCCATGGCCTCCTTCCATGTCGAGAGGGTCGTGCTGTCGCCGAGCCTGCTCGCCGCCACATCCATTTCCGCGAAGGCCTTGTCGGCTTCTTCCTGCTTCGCGCTGCGTTCCGTCTGCGCGCTGTCGTTGCCGTTCAATACCATTGCGGAAAGACCGCGGTGCTGCTGGACCAGCCGGACCACGCTCAGCATGCTGCGCACCGGACGGATACCGCGCGCTTCGGCCGATGCGGCTGTCACGGCCTTGTTCGATTCATGGATGTACAGCGCGAGCGGCACGGATACCAGGATCACGCCAAACAGGGAAAGCAGCGCAAATTTCTGCCAGAGGAAAAGTCGGTTCAGGAGCGCGGTCATGCAATCATCTTTCTGTGGTCAGTTTGATTGCCCGACACGCTTTCTGCGACCGAGGGAAGGTTCTGTCTAGCTGCACGCCAGGCTTGATCTGTCGAGGGGGTGAGACAAGCTTTCGATACCGCGAGCAATCGTTATGAAGCAAAACGTGCTTCACGGCAATATTAACGATAAAACCGTCGCCGATCCTTGATGCAAAGCAATTACATCTGCTTGAACAGGTGCGCGAAAACCCTGCTTACAGTGAGGCTTTCACTGCGTCCGCGCAGTTTGACTGACAGCTTGCCGCTGTCATCGCGAATCGCCGCCTGGATGTGGTTGGCATTGACGATGGTGCCGCGATGGATTTGCCAGAACTGGTTGCCGTCGAGTTGCGGCAGCAATTCCTTCAGACTGGTGCGGATCAGGGATTCGCTGTCTGACGTCACGACATTGACGTACTTGTCGGTGGCCTCGAAATACACCACATCGGTCACCGGTATCATGCGGATCTGGTTGCCGATCGCGGCCCGGATGATGTTCAGGCGTTCTGACTCGACCGGTGCGGAGGGCACCAGCGCGCGCAGCTGGCCGACGATGCGCTCCAGTTCGTGACTGCGCTCCTGGTGCCGCGCCAGCCGCGCTTTCAGACGTTCGACGGTCTTTTCCATGCGGGCATCGCTGATCGGTTTCAGCACATAATCGGCCGCGGCCTGCTCAAATGCCTGCAAGGCATATTCGTCGTAGGCCGTGACGAACACCACGAGCGGGAAGGGTCGGTCCTCCGGCCAGTCCTCGGCCAGTTCCTGCGCCGCTTCCAGGCCAGTCTTGCCGGGCATCTTGATGTCGAGGAAGAGCACATCGGGACGCTGGGCCAACGCTTCCTGCACCGCGGCGGTGCCGTTTTCCACCACGCTGCCGATCTGCAGCTCCGGCCAGAGCCGTTGCAGCGTTTGCACAAGCGTGAAGGCAAGAATGGGTTCGTCTTCTGCGACGATGGCGCGGAATGTCGTCATAGTGGAAGTGTGATGTTCGCAATGACGCCGGACGGCGTGTTGGGTGTCAATGAGAAAGCCGCCTGCTCGCCATACAGCACGTGCAGGCGTTCGCGGATGTTGGCTTCGCCCACGCGCGTGCCGGATGACTGGGCCGCGGCTTCAAGGCCGAGACCGGTGTCGGCGACGGTCAGCATCAGGCGTTCGCCATCGCACACTGCTTTCACGTCGATATGGCCGCCATCCACTTTGGGTTCGAGGCCATGCTTGATCGCGTTTTCGACCAGCGGCTGCAGCAGCATCGGCGGCACCATCGTGTCGCGCAGTTCCTCCGACAGATGGAGCGCATACGACAGCCGCGCGCCCATGCGCACCTTCATCAGGCCGAG
>NZ_DATFAF010000073.1:0-2564 GCF_035254865.1 Noviherbaspirillum sp. | reverse complement strand
AAGAGGAAGAAGCCGCGATCGATGCCATCAAACGCGGCGAAATCTTCCGATTCTTTACCCGGCCATGGAATGACAAGACCCTGCGCGACATCATTCGCGATGCGTTTCATCACCACAGCTTGTTGCGTGATGCGCGAGCCGAACGCATGCGCGCCCGCGCCTGAGCTTCACCGCATCCCACCCGATTGCATCTTCCTTTCTCAATGGTCTTGATTGCGAGCCATTGATGCACTACGTTGAAACATGAGGGCAAGCCGGAACGCTTGCCAGCGTTCGACGATCGAAACGGCAAACAACAATGGAGTGCACAATGGCAACGACGAGAACGGAACATGACACGTTTGGCGCCATCGAGGTGCCAGCTGACCGGCTGTGGGGAGCGCAAACCCAGCGCTCGCTGCAACATTTTCGGATTTCCTCGGAGCGCATGCCGGTTCCGCTGATCGTGGCATTGGCGCAGGTCAAGCGCGCCTGCGCGCTGGTCAATCGTTCCCTGGGCAAGCTCGAAGAAAAGAAAGCGAATGCCATCATCGCGGCGGCGGAGGAGGTCATCGACGGCCGATGTGGCGAGGAATTCCCGCTTTCCGTCTGGCAAACCGGATCCGGCACGCAAACCAACATGAACATGAACGAGGTGCTGGCCAATCGCGCGTCCGAACTGCTTGGCGGTGTGCGTGGCGAAAGCAGGCTGGTGCATCCGAACGACGAGGTGAATCTCGGCCAATCCTCCAACGACGTTTTTCCGACGGCGATGCATGTTGCCGCCGTAAGCGTCATGACGAATGCGCTGCTGCCGGCCTTGCGTGCCTTGCGCGGGACGCTGGTGGCCAAGGCGGTGGCCTTCGACGACGTCGTCAAGATAGGGCGCACGCATTTGCAGGATGCGACGCCACTCACGCTGGGCCAGGAGTTTTCGGGTTATGCAGCCCAGCTCGAACATGCGGCAGCGGCCATCAGCGGCGCCTTGCCGGCCTTGTCCGAGCTGGCGATCGGCGGCACCGCGGTAGGCACGGGATTGAATGCTCCTGCGGGATTCGGCGAGCGGGTGGCCTCGGAGCTGTCGCGCGCGACGGGATTGCCGTTCAGGAGCGCAGCCAACAAGTTCGCCGCGCTGGCGGCACACGATGCCATGGTGTCCGGCCATGGCGCGCTCAAGACGCTGGCGGCGGCCCTGATGAAGATTGCGAATGACGTGCGCTGGCTGGCCTCCGGTCCGCGCTCGGGACTGGGTGAAATCACGATTCCGGAAAACGAGCCGGGCAGTTCCATCATGCCCGGCAAGGTGAATCCGACGCAGTGCGAAGCACTGACGATGCTGTGCTGCCAGGTCTTCGGCAACGATGTGGCGATCAATTTCGGCGGCGCATCCGGCAATTTCGAACTGAACGTGTACAAGCCGCTCATCGCGCACAATTTCATGCAGAGCGTGCGCCTGCTGGCCGATGGCATGGACAGCTTCGACCGGCATTGCGCGCGCGGCATCGAAGCCAATCGTGTCCGCATCGCGGAGTTGATGGAGCGCTCGCTCATGCTGGTCACTGCATTGGCGCCGCACATCGGCTACGACCGCGCGGCGCAAATCGCCAAGCGCGCGCATCATGAGGGCAGCACCCTGAAAGAGGCGGCAATCGCGCTGGGCTATGTGACACCGGAAGATTTCGACCGCTGGGTGCGGCCGGCGGCGATGACGCATCCCTCATCCTGAAGCGGAGTCAGCCTTGGCTCGACAGTATGACTTGCTCGCGGAACCAGCGATTGGCCGGATCGTTGTCGACGTTCGCGTGCCAGTACAGGAAAACGTCAAAGGCCGGCACTTCCAGCGGGAAGGGGATGACCTGGTTGCCGAACTGCTCGTTGGCGATCTGCGCGTAGCGGCCGGGCATGGTGAGCAGCATGTCGGTCTGGCTGACGACACGGCAGGCGGCGAAGTAGTGCTGGCAGCGCAGGCGGATATGGCGTTCCAGCCCGAAGCGGCTGAGTTCGAAATCCTCCAGTCCGGGGCCGCGCCGGCGCGAGCTGGCCAGGATGTGGTCCTGTTTCAGGTAGGTGTCGATGTCCAGCTTGCCGTCGATGGACGGGTGGCCCTTGCGCGCCACGACCACCGTCGAATCCTGATAGATCCGCGTGTGCAGGATGTCGCTCGACAGCGGCAGCAGGACGTCGATGGCGCCGTCGAGCGTGCCGGTAGCCAGTTCGGTCTCCAGTTCGCGTCGCTCGACCTGCATGGCGGCAATGTCCACCAGCGGCGCGGTTTGCCGCACGCGCCGCATCAAGGGCGGCAGGATGGTGGCCTCCAGCACGTCGCGCAGCGCGATGTTGAAGCGCTTGCCGGTAGTCTCGGGATCGAAGGCATGCAGCCCGTTGAGCGTGACCTCCAGTCCGCGCAAGGAGCGCCGGATCGGCTCGATCATGCTGCGCGCCAGGGGCGTCGACACCATCTTGTGGCCCTGACGGACGAACAGCGGGTCGTCGAACATCAGGCGCAGGCGACTCAGCGCATGGCTGATGGCAGGCTGCGTGAGGCTCAGTTTCTGGCTGGCACGGGTGACGCTGCCTTCGGTGTA
>NZ_DATFAF010000072.1:0-22051 GCF_035254865.1 Noviherbaspirillum sp. | reverse complement strand
CCGGTCAAGGTGATGGCGATGCAGGACGACGAGCAGGAAGCGGAGCAGGTCGCGATCATGATCTCCGCGCACAAGTTCGAACGGCGTGCCAAGTTTTCCGATTACGCCATCCTCTATCGCGGCAACCATCAGGCGCGCGTGATCGAGACCGCGATGCGCAAGGAACGCATTCCCTACACCATCTCCGGCGGGCAGAGCTTCTTCGATCGCGCCGAGATCAAGGACATCGTGTCCTACCTGCGGCTGGTCGCGAATGAGGATGACGATCCCGCCTTCATCCGCGCCGTCACCACGCCCAAGCGCGGCGTCGGGCAATCGACGCTGGAAGCGCTCGGCGCTTTCGCCGGCCAATGGCAATGCTCGCTGTTCGAAGCGGTGTTCAAGGGCGGCATCGAAGCCAAGCTGGCCGACCGCCAGCTCAACCCGCTGCGCGAATTCTGCCACTTCATCAACGGCCTCGAAGCGCGCGCCTCCAAGCGCGGCGAAGACGCCGCCGAGCTGCTCGACGAGATGATGAAAGAGATTCACTACGAATCCTATCTCTACGAAACCTTCGACGAGCGTCAGGCGCAATCGAAATGGCAGAACGTGCTCGACTTCACCACCTGGCTGAAGGAGAAGGGCACTGGCGGCAAGGACGGCAGCGGCGAAGAAAAGAGCCTGCTCGAACTGACGCAGATGGTCGCGCTGATGACCATGCTGGAAGGGAAGGATGAAGAGCCCGACGCGGTCCGCATGTCCACGCTGCACGCGTCGAAGGGGCTGGAATTCCCGCACGTGTTCCTGGTCGGCGTGGAAGAAGGCATCCTGCCGCACAAGGGCGATCCGGATGCGCCGATCGACACGCTGGCCGCGCGCATCGAGGAAGAGCGCCGGCTGATGTATGTCGGCATCACGCGCGCGCAGCGCAGTCTGCATGTCACCTGGTGCAAGAAGCGCAAGCGCGCGCGAGAGAGCGTGAACTGCGATCCTTCACGCTTCATCAAGGAGATGAAGCTGGACGAGGGCGATGCGGTGCCGAAGGAAGATGAAGTGCTGACGCCGCAGGACCGTCTGGCGAATCTGAAAGCCCTGCTGGCGAAACCGAAGGTGGCGTGATCGGACCTTCGAGGCCGTCAGCAGCGGCCCTTCTTGGCCTGTCCGGGAGGGCAGTGATAGGGGCCGGGCTGGCCGCCGCCCGAGATCACCACTTGCGCGGCCGGATATTCCGGCACGATGACGCATCCGGAACTGCCAAGAGTGACCACGGACATCAGTAGCAAAAGATATTTCATGTCTTTATCAAGCGTGCAATGGTTTGGAAGCGGCTGTCCCTGCTTTCGCAAGCCAGTCGGTAACGAGCAGCGAAGATAGCGGCGCCCTTTCCGCGGGTCAATTGCGGAAAGGGAAAGTTACATTTCCCGACAGCGTCGATGGCGTATGCGATTTATTTCCGTGTGGAACTAAATTGAAGCGCCCCCTATCCAAGCTTGATACAAGCATGCACACGCACGGGGACTCTTCATGGCGCAATCCAGGGTGGCAAGAAAATCGAGCCGGCACAAACGCAATCATCCGTCCGAGAGCGCACAGGACACGCCAAGGCAGCCTCACAAGGAGCACGCCGCGAATGCGGAGGCGAGCATCGACCGGAACGAGAGCGCCAATGATGCGAAGCCCGGGCAGGCGGAGCAGAAGCCGATGCTTCCGGCGCTCGTTCCTCAATGCCTCCCCGCAATGATCGTGCAGCCGCCATCCGACCCCGCAAACGATGCGCCCGTATCGAAATGGAAATTCTCGACAGGCATGCAGGCACTGCTGATCAGTGTCTGCCTGACGGCGGTCCTGATCTTCTCGATTGGCGCCCTGAAGGTCAATCGCAGCGACACCCGGTTGGCCGCCGCCGACGCAAGCGCATCGCTTGCCATTCCGGCATCGGAGTCAGGCAACGCAACTTCAGTGAATAAAGCAAGCGTCACACATCCAGTGCATCATGCATCGAAGTCGGCCGGCACAACATCCAAAGCGGGCGCATCGGGCACGTTGAAGAAATCGGCCCTCGCGCGAACCGAGCATGCCGCGCACGCGCCGGCGGACAAGGCGAAGAAAAAATCCACCGCCATCGCCGCCAAGGCACCCAGGAAACCGCTCGATGAGCACAGCGTCCCGCTTCTTGCGCAGAACAGCATCGTGAAGCCCGTCAGCACGCAGGAGCAATATGCGCAGTGCGAAGGCATCAGCAGTTTCTTCCGGCGCGAACAATGCAAGTGGCAAGTCTGCGGCGGGAAATGGGGGCAGGACGGCTGTCCCTCGTATCAAAGCGAGAACCGGGAAATCAACTAGCAGGCTAGCGCTTCCCGCTACGCTCACACCATCGGCGTGACCGCCCCATCCATCGCCAGAATCGCCCCGCTGATATAACTCGCGCGCGGCGAGGCCAGGAACACGACGGCATTGGCGATTTCTTCCGGCTCGGCGATGCGCCGCAAGGGCAGATGTTCGTGCGCGCGCCGCATCGCTTCATCGAGGCTGATCTGCTTGAGCTTCGCATCCGCGGCCATGCCCTCCTTGAGGCGATCGGTCGCGGTCAGCCCGGGATTGACCGCGTTCACCCTGACACCCTGCGGACCGTAAGCCGCCGCGAGGCCTGCGCTGGCGAGCATGAGTGCCGCATTCGCCGCGCCGCCGGGCAGGTGAATCGGGCTGGCCACTTTGCCGCCCGCGCCGATCACGTTGACGATGGCGCCGCCTCCGCGCTGCGCCATGCGCTTGATCATTGGGTCCATCATGTGGATGTAAGTGAAGTATTTTGCCTGCATCGCATCGTGCCATGACTGGGGCGTCAGTTCATCCGGCGGAGTGCGGCGCGCGGCGCCGGCGGAATTGACCAGGACATCCACCGGGCCGCCCGCGTGTTCCGTCTGATCGAGCGCCGCCGCCGCTGCCTGCGCGTCGCTCAGGTCGGCCGCGATGATGGCGATGCGCGACGATGCATCGGGAACGCCTTGTTGCAGGGCTTGCATGCCGCGCTGCAGATTGGCGATGTCGCGCGACACCAGGGTGACGCGCGCGCCTTCCTTGAGAAAGCCGAGGGCACAGGCGAGGCCGATGCCCTTGCTGCCGCCGGTGATCAGAACGTGTCGGTTTTCCAGTTGCAGATCCATCTCTTTCCTCCGGGTCACGGTCAGCTACGCGCTGCATGGCGAAAGTGTAATATGGATGTTCACCATTCCGCTGGCCGATCCCGGATGTTGTGCCCGACGAGACAAGACAATGTGAACCGATAAGCAGATGACACAAGCGCCATCCACCATCCGCCCCGCTGCGACCTTGATATTGGTACGCGACAGCGGGGAAGACATCGAAGTCCTCCTCGTGCAACGCACCCACGGCGCCAGCTTCGCCGAAGGTGCTTACGTTTTCCCCGGCGGCGCGGTGGACGCGAGCGATTTCAGCGTCGCGCGTTCGGGCCACTGCCACAGCCTCGACGACGCGGCCGCGAGCCGCATGCTGGACGTGGAGCGCGACGGACTCGCGCATTGGGTCGCGGCCATCCGCGAATGCTTCGAGGAAGCCGGACTGCTGCTCGCCTGCGATGAAGACGGCGCCTTGATCGATCCGCAGGCATGCACGTCGATTTCCGACTTGGCGCAGAGCCGCAAGAAGCTGATCGCCGGAAAGCAGACGCTGGCCGAACTGTGCGACATGCACAAGCTGCGCCTGGCCGCGGACCGGCTGCATTATTTCAGTCACTGGATCGCGCCGCCGATTGCGCCGCGCCGCTTCAATACGCGATTTTTTATCGCTGCCGCGCCGTCGTCGCAAGACGCCTCGCACGACGACAAGGAAACCATCAGCCATCTGTGGATACGCCCCGGCGATGCATTGGCACGTCATCAGCGCGGCGAGATGGCACTGATGTTCCCCACCATGAAAATGCTGGAATCGCTGGCCGGATTTCGCGATCTTGCTTCCCTGATGGAGCACGCGCGCGGCATTGCGTTGACCGCACCGATTTCGCCGGTCATGCCGCGCCCCGCATGGGCGCAAGGCGAGCGACGCATTCTGCTGGCTGCCGACGCCGCCTATCCCGAGGTCGGCAAGCTCGACCCGGACGGGACGGGCAAGGCTTCCTGCGAAATCCTGCCCGGCGTCGTGACGCGGCTGTCCGACAAGGTGCGCCGCATCGCCAGTCCGAATCCGCATTTCATGCGCGGACCCGGCACCAATACCTATCTGATCGGCGCCAGCGACGACATCGCCGTGCTCGATCCCGGTCCCGCGATGGAAGCGCATGTGCATGCGCTGCTGGAAAACGCGGGCGGCCGCATCCGCTGGATACTCGTCACGCACACCCACGGCGATCACTCGCCGGCGGCGAGACTGCTGAAGGAAAAGACCGGCGCGCAGCTGATCGGCATGCCGCCGCCAGCGCTTGACCACCAGGACCAGAGCTTCGCACCGGATCGCATTCTTGCCGACGGCGAGCGCATCGCGATTGCCGGCTGCGTAATCCGCGCCATTCACAGCCCCGGCCATGCGTCGAACCATCTGTGCTATCTGCTGGAGGGCGAGCGGCTGCTCTTCACCGGCGACCATATCATGCAAGGCTCCACCGTCGTGATCAATCCGCCGGATGGCGACATGCGCCAGTATCTTGCGTCGCTGCGCAAGGTGCAGCAGGAGGATGTCGCCTGGCTCGCGCCGGGCCACGGATTTCTGATGGATCAGCCGCGCGAGCGCATCGACAGGCTGCTCGCGCACCGGCAATCGCGCGAAAACATCGTGCTCGCCGCGCTCGACAATTTTGAGCGGGCGACAATCGATCAGTTGCTGCCCGTGGTCTATGCCGACGTGCCGCGGGAACGCTTTGCGATGGCGGCGCGCTCGCTGACGGCGCATCTCATCAAGTTGCGCGACGAAGGCCGTGCGGTCGAAAGCGAAGGGCAGTGGTGGCGGGTCAGTAATCCGTCGTGATCGTCAGGTGGTAGGGTATCGCTCCGCACGCATGCCGGTTCTGCCAGAGCACATTGACCATGGCATGTTCCGACACGCCGAGATGCTGCGCCATCGCCTGCGCGCCGAGCACGGTCGCTGACCGGATCGCGCGCTCTTCGGCGCTGTTGCGCAGGATCAGGCTGTGGCTGTCGATCCTCGCCGCCAGTTCGGGCGCGAAGCGCAGTATCTTGATGGAGCGCATCACGCGCGGCATCTGGTAGCTGGCCGCCACGGTGATGTCGCATTCGATCTCGATGCCTTGCTCGATGAGATAGCCGGCAAACCACATGAGCGCGAGCTGCGCACGCACCAGGTAAGCGTCCTGGCCGTAGGCCATGGTGAAGCGTTTCGCGAGACGCTCCGCATCGTCCGTCGTTAGCCGGCCGCTCTTGCTGGCCGCGACCAGCTCCGCCGATGCCTGCTCCAGTTGATCCTCGAACAGGATCTCGCGCAGGAATTGTGCGCGCCGCCTCGGCATCGAAATGTCGCCCAGCGCATCGACCAGCGCCTGTTCCTCGCCCGACCCCAACAGCGCGCGCAGCCGTATCGGAGTCGATTCATCGCCCCAGATCGAGTCCAGTGCTGCCATCAACCCGTGTGCACCGCCTTCGCCGCGCCAGTGATAGCGCGCAATCCCTTGCGGGGTCGGCGTCCAGAACATGAAGTTCAGGCTGTTCAAGGCGATGCTGTAGGCGGCCGCGCCCTCGGGCGTGCGCCCGGCCGGCTTGCCGAACAAGCCGACGGTGAGATGACTGAAGCGCTCGGCACGAGCGGGCAGACGCGAAATCGACTCCTGGTCAACGCCGACGAGTTCGGGTTGGTAGTCGAGATGAGCTTGCGCAAGGAGACGTTCTTTTGCGGTGTGAAGTTTGTCCATGCGGGCTCCTGAAATACATGCGCCAAGGATACCCGACTCCGGTGTCTTCTTGCCACGATTCCGGCGCGAGGCGGGGAGAATGTTTCGCGGCAGGGCCTGCACAAATCGACAACAAATTGACGCGTTGCCGCAAGGCGGAACGCATGAACGAATCAGGCATCGCCGCTTTTCTCCAAGGCGAGTACAATTTTCGGAATGCATTCCGATACAAGCCCAGTTGCCACCGATTTCCGCAGCGGGCTTCAAGAAAAATACGGAATGCCGAGAGTGACCCCGAGGAGGAGCGCCATGCAGGAGTTATTGAAGTTCAGTGCCTTGCGTCGTTTCACCAAGGCGCTGTCGGTCGCGCTGCATGAACGCGATCCCTATACGCGCTTTCATTGCGAGCGCGTGATCAATCTGGCGACGGAAATCGGCATTGCCTGCGCGCTGCCGGATCACGATCTCGTCATGCTCGGCGTTAGCGCCTCGTTTCATGATGTCGGCAAGATCGGCATTCCCGATAACGTGCTGCTCAAGCCCGGCAAGCTCGATGCCGACGAATGGGAAATCATGAAAACCCATTCCGAGCGCGGCGAGCGCATCATGCGCGCCACCTTGCTGCAGGATGCGCCGGCGGTGGCCAACGTGATCCGCCACCACCATGAACATTTCGACGGCGGCGGCTATCCCGACGGCCTGGCCGGCGACGACATTCCGATGCTGTCGCGCATTCTCTCGATGGCCGACAGCTACGACGCGATGGCAACCGTGCGCGCCTACCATCGTCCGCGAGCGCATCACGAAATCGTCGAAGTCATGCGTTCGGAGGTCAACAGAAAGTTCGATCCCGCGCTGTTCGCGCACTTCGCCGTTGTCATCGAGAAGAGCCCCTCGCGCCTCAAGTAGACCCGCCGCGCTGCGCATGAGCAAGTAATTCCTTGTCCCGAAAAGCCATTAACTTGGCTTCGCCGGTCACTGACGCGCACCGGCGAACAACATACAGTCTCCACAACAGAAAAACAGACAAGGCCGTGTCAGCGCATCGAACGCGCACGGCAAGGAGACCTTCCATGCATACCCGCTGCACGTAATCCGTTTCATCTGACCGCCCGGCGGTCACGCTCCCTGTTCAACGCGATCTCGCTTTCCAGCGCGAGCAGGGTAGCCTTTTTCTTCAAAAAGTTGCGCGCGGACGCGGACATGGCCGGCGTGCAAGCAGATCAGGAGCAGTCGATGTCGCCGTATCCGAACAGTCCTCTGATGGGCCAGATGATGCATCAGCCCTTGCTCATTTCCTCTCTCATCCGCCATGCGGACCGGTATTTCGGCGACACCGAAATCGTTTCCCGGCGCGTGGAGGGCGATATCCATCGCTATACCTATCGCGACTGCCACCGCCGCGCGCGGCAGATGGCGCGTACCCTGGGCGAATTCGGCGTGCAGATCGGCGATCGCGTCGCCACGCTGGCATGGAATGGCTACCGCCACATGGAACTGTATTACGCGATCTCGGGTTCGGGCGCAGTGCTGCATACCATCAATCCGCGCCTGCATCCGGAGCAGGTCGCCTATATCGTCAATCACGCGCAGGATCACTACCTGTTTTTCGATCTGACCTTCCTGCCGTTGGTAGAGGCGATCGCGGCCTCGTGCGACACGGTCAAGGGCTTCGTGCTGATGTGCGAACGCGATCGCATGCCGGCCGACAGCACCATTCCCGATCTGCTCTGTTACGAAGATCTGATCCGCTGGAGCTCGGACGATTACGAGTGGCCGCAGCTCGACGAGAATGCCGCCTCCAGCTTGTGCTACACCTCCGGGACCACCGGCAATCCGAAGGGCGTGCTGTACTCGCACCGTTCCACCATTCTGCATTCCTACGCGTCGGCCATGCCCGATGCGCTGGCCGTCTCCAGCCGCGAGGTGGTCCTTCCGGTCGTGCCGATGTTCCACGTCAATGCCTGGGGACTGCCTTACTCCGCGGCGCTGGCCGGTGCAAAACTGGTTTTCCCCGGGCCTGCCCTTGACGGCAGGTCGCTACATGACTTGTTCGAGCAGGAACAGGTTACTTTTTCGGCGGGCGTGCCGACGGTATGGAACGGACTGCTCGCGCACGTCAACCAGAACGAACTGCGCTTCTCTTCACTGCGGCGTGTTGTGGTCGGCGGTTCGGCCTGTCCGCCCGCGATGATGAACGCCTTTCGCATCGGACATGGCGTCGACGTGGTGCACGCCTGGGGCATGACGGAGATGTCGCCGCTCGGCACGGTGTGCACCTTGCAGTCCCGCCACGAGGCGCTGCCGGAAGAGCGCAAGAGCGCCATCCTGCAGAAACAGGGGCATGTCGTGTTCGGCGTCGAGATCAAGATCGTGGATGACGAGGGCAATGCATTGCCGTGGGATGGCGAGACGCGTGGCAGCCTGCTCGCGAAAGGCGCGTGGGTGATCAACGGCTACTTCCGCGGCGAAGGCGGCGATGTCTTGCAGGATGGCTGGTTCCCCACCGGGGACGTCGCCACCATCGACGCCGACGGCTATCTGCAAATCACCGATCGTACCAAGGACGTCATCAAGTCGGGCGGCGAGTGGATAGGCTCCATCGATCTCGAAAACATCGCCGTCGCCCATCCCGCCGTGCAGCAGGCGGCCTGCATCGGCGTGTCCCATCCGAAGTGGGACGAGCGGCCCTTGCTGGTGGTGGTGAAAAAACCCGGTGCCGCCGTCAGCAAGGATGAACTGCTGGCCTTTTACGACGGCCGGATCGCCAAGTGGTGGACACCGGACGACGTGGTGTTCGTCGATGCATTGCCGATCGGCGCCACCGGAAAGATTTTGAAAAACCGGATACGGGAACAGTATCGCGACTACAGGCTGCCGACGGCGTAACAGGCTGTTGAATGCCAATAACAAAGGAGGAGACATGAAAATAAACCAGACAATGCTATTTGCATCCTTGCTGATCGCCGCCGGCATGCTTGCCGCTTGCGGCGGTGGCGGCAGCAGCGGCCCGGAAGTGCGCAGCACCGTCTATGGCGAAGTGCTGGGCGTGGACGATGGCGCCGGCAGCGGCACCTATTACTGGAAGGGGCTGCCCTTTGCCAAGGCGCCCACCGGCACGCTGCGCTGGAAAGCGCCGGTCGAGCCGGATGCATGGAGCGCGCCGCTGCAAACGAAGAATTTCGGCAATGCCTGCATCCAGAACGGCCGCCTGTACGGCCCCGGTTCCAACAACACCTACGACGCGACCATCGGCACCACGCTGAACACGCCGGTCGGCAGCGAAGACTGCCTCACGCTCAATATCTGGCGTCCCGCCAACGACACGGGCAATCTGCCGGTGATCTTCTTCATCTACGGCGGCAGCAATATCTCGGGGTATTCCGCCGATCCGGTCTATGACGGCGCCAACCTCGCCAAGACCGCGAATGCCGTGGTCGTTACCGCGAACTATCGCGTCGGGCCGTTCGGCTTCTTCAACATGCCGCAGTTGAAGACCGGCGCCAACGCGATGGACGATTCCGGCAACTACGCCATTCTCGACCAGATCCAGGTGCTCAAGTTCATCCAGAACAATATCGCCCAGTTCGGCGGCAACAAGGGCAATGTCACCATCATGGGCCAGTCCGCGGGTGCGATCAATGTTTATGCGCTGCTGACCTCGCCGCTCACTGCCGGCCTGTTCCACAAGGCCGTCCCGATGAGCGGCGGTATCTCCTTCGCCTCCGAACTGCCGCCCGGTTCCATCGCGATCATGAACCCGGCCTCGACCTACCAGGCGCAGGCGACTTCGCTGCTGACCAACCTGTTGATCGCGGACGGCCTCGCCACCGACACGGCTTCGGCGCAGCAGTATGTCGCCACGCAGAGCAATGCGCAGATCGCGGCCTACATGCGCGGCAAGAGCGCTTCCACCATCCTCGGCACGCTGCTGGCGAAAGGCCTCACCGGCTCCAATCCGATCCCGGACGGCACGGTGGTGGCGACCGACCCGATCGCCGCCATCAATGCCGGAAACTATCGCAAGGTGCCCATCCTCGCCAGCAACACGACCGAGGAAGGCAAGCTGTTCGCCTCCTTCCTCGCACTCTCGCCGGCGCTCGGCGGCAAGCCGGGTTTCATCGTGAGCGATGCGACGCGCTTCAACATGATGGCCAACTTCAACGGCGATGCGGCGAGTACGCTGACCGTGAACGACATCATCGATCCGTCCTACCTGCCGGTCGATACTCCGAGCACCGGCTATAACGCGCGTACCGCGCTGGTGGGCAATCTGCTGTTCACGAGCAATCGTGACAGCGTGCTCAACGCATTGCGCGCGCAGCAATCCAATGTCTGGTACTACCAGTTCGCATGGAAGCAGAATCCGGCACCGTGGCACGATGTGTATGGCGCGGCGCATGCCTACGACCTGCCTTTCGTCTTCGGCAATTTCGGTCCGTCGCTGTTCTCCAGCTCTATCGTCAGCACGGCGAATCGCACCGGACGCCTCGCGCTGTCGAACGCGATGATGAACAGCATTGCCGCCTTCGCCCGCAACGGCGATCCCAACACGTCGGCGCTCGGCGTGACCTGGGAGCCATGGCCGAAGAAGCTGACCTTCGACGCCAGCCTGACGCAAACGCAGATCAGCACGCAGTAAAAACACACCGATTCGCCGCGGCGCGCGACGTCCCCGCGTCGCGCGTGGGGACGTTCACGCCTTTATTTCAAGTATGGAGATCACCACAATGAAACAGTCGCAACTTCGCACCGCCGTCTGCGCCGCCATCCTGTCGCTGGCAGCCGGCACATCGCACGCACAACAGAAAGTTTCCGACGATGTCGTCAAGATCGGCATCCTCACCGACATGTCGGGCCTCTACTCGGACCTAAGCGGCGAAGGCTCGGTCGCTGCCGCCAAAATGGCGGTCGAGGATTTCGGCGGCAAAGTGCTCGGCAAGCCGATCGAGGTGATTTCCGCCGACCACCAGAACAAGTCCGACGTGGCCGCCGGCAAGGCGCGCGAATGGTTCGATGCGCAGAAGGTGGACATGATCAACGACCTCGTCACCTCCAGCACCGCGCTGGCCGTGGTCGACATCGCAAAGCAGAAGAACCGCATCGCCATCATCAACGGCGCCGGCGCGACCCGGCTCACCAATGAAAGCTGCACGCCCAACAGCATTCACTATTCCTGGGACACCTATGCGCTTGCCAACGGCACCGCCAATGCCGTGGTCAAGCAAGGCGGTGATTCGTGGTACTTCATCACTGCCGACTATGCATTCGGCCACTCGCTGGAAAAGGATTCAAGCGACGTCATCAAGGCCAACGGCGGCAAGGTGCTCGGCAGCGCGAAACATCCGCTGAACGCATCCGATTTTTCCGCCTTCCTGCTGCAGGCCCAGTCTTCCGGCGCGAAGATCATCGGGCTCGCCAATGCCGGCGGCGACGCGGTCAATGCGATCAAGGCCGCCAATGAATTCGGCATCGGCAAATCCGGCAAGCAGCATCTCGCTTCGCTGCTGTTGACCATCAACGACATCCACAGCCTCGGCCTGAATGTGGCGCAGGGCTTGTACGGTACCGAAGCCTTTTACTGGGACCTCAATGACGAGACGCGCGCCTGGTCCAAGCGCTTCGCGGCCAAGATGAAGAAGATGCCGAACATGATCCATGCCGGCGTTTATTCGTCGACCATGCATTATCTGAAAGCCGTGCAGGCTGCCGGCACCGACGAGGCCGGCGCGGTGATGAAGAAGATGAAAGAAACGCCAATCAACGATTTCTTTGCCAAGAACGGCAAGATCCGCGAGGACGGACGCATGGTGCATGACATGTACCTGGTGCAGGTGAAGAAGCCGTCCGAATCGAAAGGGCCCTGGGATTACTACAACGTGAAGGCCGTGATCCCCGGCGATCAGGCTTACCAGCCGCTCTCGAAGAGCGCCTGTTCGCTGGTCAAGAAGTAGTCACCGCCACCCACGCAACGCAGCACAGGAGGAAACCATGCACGCCACCAAGACCATGTTTGCCCTCGTCATCGCTTTCTTCCTGTCTGCCTTCCTGCATGCGGCGCGAGCCGAGGACGTGCGCATCGGCTTCGTCAACGGCCTGAGCGGGCCGATTGCCGAAACCGCGCAGGACATCCTCAAGGTCACGCGCGCCTACGTCGAGCAGGTCAACGCCGGCGGCGGCGTGCATGGGCGGCAGCTGGCGCTGGTGACGCGCGACGACCAGTACGATCCGGGCAAGACAGCCGCACTGGTCGAGGATGTGATCGTCAACGACAAGGCAGTGGCGCTGGTCAACAGCGCCGGCACCGCACCCACCATCGCGGTTATCAAATCAGGCGTGCTTGCGCGCCACAAGGTGCCGCTGGTGGGCGTCTTCAGCGGTTCCACCGCGCTACGCGGGCCGGGCTCGGCGGAGATCTTCCACACCCGTCCGACCTATGGCGAGGAAGTGCTGAAGATTGCGCGCCTTGCATCCACCCTCGGGCTGCGGCGCATCGCGGTGCTGTACCAGGAAGACGCCTTTGGACAAGGCATCCTGCAAAGCGTCGCGGACGGCGAAAAGAAGTTCAATCTCGAAGTCATCCTCAAGGCAGGCTACCAGCCGGGCACGCGCGACTTCGCCGCGCAAGCAAACGCGATCATTGCTGCGCGTCCGCAGGCGGTGTTCATGATGGGTGTGCCGGATTCGACCTATCAGTTCGTCAAGGCCTGGAACGCGCCGAGCGGCTATGCGCAGCTGTACACGCTGTCCTTCGTGACTTCCCAGAAGCTGGCGGAGATTGCCGGCGAGGCGAAAGCGCGCGGCATCGGTATTTCGCAGGTGGTGCCGAATCCGAATTCGACCGTGCTGCCGCTGATCAAGGATTTCCAGGCCTTGCTCCACAGCCCGTACGGCAAGGACATCCGCGCCAATCCCGTGACGCTGGAAGGCTACCTGAATATCCGCCTGGCGGTGGAAGCCATCAAGGCCGTGGGCCCGAATCCGAGCGGCGAGAAGGTTTTGCAAAGCCTGGCGGCGATGCGCGACTACAAGCTGGGCGGATTCCCCATCGATTTCTCCGGCTCCAAACGCAGCGGTTCCTACTATCTGGACATCGCCGTCATCGGGCGCGACGCGCGGCTGCTGTACTGAGCACAGTTCGACGACCGCAATCTGCCCGCCCACGAGGCGGGCTTGTTGTTTTGGCGTCCGCCATGCGCCCGGCACGCCGATGCGCTATATTGAACAAAATCCATGAAACGGGTATAAGTCGAGAGCGGCGCAGCAAGAGCCGCCAGCCAGCAGGACTTGCACCTACCAATCATCAGAGAGACATGGCAAGAATCAAAGCCCGGCTCATGGAGCAGTTGTCGCAAAGGGAAATGCAGCCGTGACGGCACGCACGATTTCCGCGGCATGGGTCAAGGGAATAGCGGAGATCATCCAGGCCGAACACCTGGATGCGCGCGCGCTGTTCGTCGAAGCCGGCCTCGACATCGACGAGCTGAAACATCCCGACGCGCGCTTCGCGCCCGAGAAGATCAGCGTGCTCTGGGAACTGGCGAGCCAGCGCTCCGGCAATCCCGCTCTCGGCCTGAACATCCCGCCGGCCGCGACGCCGGCCAGCTTCGACGCGGTGGCTTACGTGATGATGTCCTGCCCGAACCTGCGGGCGGCGCTCGAACGTCTGCTGCGTTACCTGCGCATCGTCAGCGACGCCGCGGACATTACATTGCACGACGAGACGGACGGCTTCAGCATCAACGTTGAGCTGGTCGGCGGCGGCCGCCCGGTGCCGCGTCAGCGCGTCGAATTCGTGCTGGTCACGATCCTCAATTTCTGCCGCTGGCTGAGTGGCCGCGACCTGCGCCCGCTGGCCGTGTATTTTGCCAACGCCGAGCCGGCCGACCTGCACCCGTACAGCCAGGCCTTCCATTGCCCCCTGCGCTTCAACGCGCCTTCGCACCGCCTGCTGTTTTCCTTCGAGGACGTCATGCATCCGCTGCCGACCTCCAACCCGATGCTCGCCGAACTGCACGATCGCTTCGCCGGCGAGCACCTGAACCGCCTGGAAAACGATCGCATCAGCTTCAAGGCGCGCGAGCTCATCATCCGCCAGCTGCCCGATGGCGATCCGCTGCGCGCCGACATCGCCAAGGCCCTGCACATGAGCGAACGCACCCTGCAGCGCCGGCTGCAGGAGGAGGGCACTTCCTTCAACCAGCTGGTCGACGACATCCGCCACGAACTGGCGCGCGACCATCTGGGCCAGCACAACGTGACGCTGTCCCAGATCGCCTACCTGCTCGGCTTCGCCGACCAGAGCACCTTCTTCCGCGCCTGCAAGCGCTGGTTCGGCATGTCGCCCGGTGAGTACCGCTCGCGCATCGGCCACGATCCGGGACGCGCCGACGGCTGACACTACACTTGCCGACCTGCTGTACATCAAGAAATGTGCAGGCAGTTGCGTGGCCCTCGAAAGCGCGGCCTACAAATTCAGTGACTCCTCGCGATGCGCTGGACGATGCGCCGGTGCTCGACGCGCATCCCGGCGTGTCGAGCAAGCATTGCAGCCAGTACTGCTGGAAGCATGCGCTCACTACCTCATGCACGAGAAGTCGCAGGAGCTGCCGCAGGACCCGGTCGCGCGCTGCCGCCTGGTCAACGGCGCGCGCATCGAACGCGTCAACTGGCTGGCGGATCGTTCCGACAAGGGATTCAGGCAATCGGCGGGGATGATGGTCAACTACCTGTACTGCAAGGCGGAACCGGAATCGAACCATGAAAAGCCGATGCTCAAGGGCGCGGTGTCGAGTTCGCGTGCGGTGCGCAACCTGTTGCAGTCGGCCTGAGCAGGGGCTGCAAACGATTAGTCGGCCTTGCGTTTCCGGTCGCCGAGTTGCTTCTCGAACGCGGTATCGAGCTTGCTGATCCTGGCTTTCTTTTGCGGCCCGGTCTGGTTCACGAGCTGCACGAATTCATCCAGCGCGAGATCGGCGCTGATCTTTTCCGGCCTGCCGCCCGGCTCGGCGCGCAGCAGGTAGAACAAGCCGGCGGCATTGATCCCCAGCGAATAGCGGTAGGCGCTGTCACGCTCGTTCAGTCGTGCAATGGCGGCGCTGGCTTTGGTTGATCTCATTGCAAACCTGTATGGAAATCCGGCAAGTGCCCGGAAGATTGGACGCATTCATCATAATGCAGTCCGGCCCGGCGCGCAGGATTTACCTCGCGCCTGCACATAACCCTCCCGAAAGCGGCTGATGTCCACCGGACAGACGATCGCCGGCAATTGTTCCGCTCGGCGTCACGGTCCGCCTCGGCGTAAAATACGGGCGGATTCTGCGCCGGAAGGCTGCAATCGGACATAAGGAAAAACAATGGCAGCTCTCGATCTGAGCGGGAAGCGGGTGCTTATCACGCAGTCATCGACCTTCATGGGGCCGGTCCTGTGCGAACTGTTTGCGCAGCTCGGCGCCGAGGTGATCGCCGACGAACGCACATTGCTCGACCCCGCGCTGCCGCAGGCCATCGTGCAGGCCGCCGGTCGCATCGATGTGCTGATCGCCAACCTCGCGATTCCCGCGCCGACCACGCCGGCGGTCCAGGTCGGCGACGACGAATGGCGCGATGCCTTCGCGCACATGGTCGATCCGCTGCCGCGCCTGGTCCGCGCGGTCCTGCCGCAAATGATCCAGCGCCGCTCCGGCAAGATCCTGCTGATCGGCAGCGCATCGGCGCTGCGCGGCATGAAGCGCACCTCGACCTACAGTGCCGCGCGCGGCGCGCAGCTGTCCTACATCCAGGCGGTCGGTGTGGAAGCGGCGCCGCATAATGTGCAGATCAATGCGATTGCGCAGAATTTCGTCGAGAATCCCACCTATTTTCCGCTCGAAGTGCAGGCCAATCCCGCCTTCCAGGAAAGGCTCAAGCGCGAAGTACCGCTCGGCCGCCTCGTCACGCAGCAGGAAGACGCGCAGTTCGCCGCCTACCTGTGCAGCGATGCCGCCGATTGCTTCGTCGGGCAAGTATTTCCCCTGTGCGGCGGCTGGATCGCGCGCTAACCTGAGAAAATTGAAAACATGACAAGCGAAGACCGCCTGGTCGACATCGAAATACGCATCGCGCGCCAGGAAGACATGATCGACACGCTCAACAAGACGGTCTATCAGCAGCAAAAGAAGATCGACGAACTGGAAGGCCTGTGCACCGCGCTCGCGCGCCACATTCGTGAAGTGCGCGAGGCCGCGACCGAGCGCGGACCGGCCAACGAGAAACCACCCCACTATTGATTCATATGGAACAACAGGAACTGCTGCGCGCCAAACTGAATGGCGAAACCTCCCGCATGCAATGGACCGAATTGCAGCGCTTTTTCGCATCGGGCGCGGTGATCGCCGTCAGCCATGAGCTCGACCTGGTCGAGGTTGCCGCCTGCATCGCGAACGACGACACCAAGGCCATTGCACAATGGATGGCGGAGAGCCGGGTCGGGAGGGTGAGCGACGCGCAGGCAAGCGCGTGGCTGGAAGCGGACGCCGCCCTGTGGGCGGTCGTGGTGAAGCCCTGGATACTGGTGCAGGAAAAGGACTAAGCTTCGCTCGACGTCGCCTGGTGCAACTGCTTCACCAGCAGCTTGCTCTTCAACAGCGACAGGGCGCTTTCGCTGCCATAGCGGAATCCGCGCATCGACGCTGCATTCATCAGGCTCAATACCTCGTCGTAAGTGAGCGCCTGCGTGTAGTCGCGCGCATGGAGGTTCGCGCGGTTTTGCGCATCGATATGGTCAACAATCTCTTCCGGTAACATGGCAAGCCCTTGAAGCTGTGGAATCATGTGTAGTGATCCGCACATGTGGCCGGAATCTACACATCGATTTTGTTGCCCGAAGCTTACAAGGCACTTACTTTTTTTGCCCCAGGGCACGGTTTCGCGTGGTCGCGCGATGCCTCACCTGTAGAATGATGCTTCCTGTCCAACACGGTCTCGCGCCGCCTTGCCCGAAATCCTCATGTCGTCCAAGCGTTTACCCGACAAGATGCTGACCTCTGTTGTCGGGATCGTTCTTCTCGTGCTGGTGACCGGTTTCGCCGGTGCCTGGTATTACTTCAAGCAGAAGGAACGCCTGAACAGCGAGATCGTCTACCTGAACGTGCGCGACGTGGCGATCAGCCGAAGCGGGCATTCGATCCGCGCTTCCTTCGCCGTCCGCACCAGCGGTGCCGACGCGGAATGGGCATCGGCCAACAAGCAGGCGCTGGAGCAGCTGATGAAACAAGCGCTGATGGAAGTCGACCCGCAACGCGCCCTCGCGCCCAACGGCCTGCCGACGCTGCAGGCGCGCGTGCGCGCGGCAAGCAATGCGTCGCTGCAGACCGACAAGGTGCAGGAAGTGCTGATTACCGACTTCCTCGTTTCCGAAGGCGACCTTTAGCAGGCTGTTGAAAAACTACTGCGCGGGCCGATCCCGGGGCGTGCTAGAGCGACTGTAACAGCCGATTATGAATCGCCGTCGCCGCGACCGCCGCATGCCCCATCGCGACCGTGATCTGGTTCAATCCCTTCACGATGTCGCCCGCCGCATACAGGCCGTCCACTGAAGTTTGCTGGTGCGCGTCGACGATCAGGTCGCCGTGCTCGTTGCATTGCGCGCCGAGCACTTGCGCCATGCCGGAATTGACCAGCGTGCCGAGCGCGACATACACCACGTCGAAATCCAGCTTGCGCTCGTCCCGAAGAGCGATGTGCATCGCATCGGCGCCGTCAAAGCGCATGCCGGCAACAGGCGCCCGCACCATCTGCACGCCGGCGCCGCGCAATCGCGCCAGCTCTTCCTCGTTCAAGCCAGGCATGTCGTCCAGCGTCAGCAGGCTCACGGTCCGCGCGAAATGCTTCACGAACAGCGCTTCGCCGAGGCCGTCCTTGCCGCGGCCGATCACCGCGACCTGTTTGCCGCTCGCCTCGAAGCCGTCGCAAACAGGGCAATAGCGCACGCAACCCGCCGCGACTGCGCGTTTCACGTCTGAAAAATCCGGCTCGACGTCCATCACGCCGGTCGCAAGAATGACATGGCGGGCATGCCATTGCCGTTCAGCGCAACGAACAATGAAGCTGCCGTCGTCCAGCCGTTCCAGCCGGTCCACGGTTCCGGAAATACGGCGTGCGCCGTAGGGCTCTGCATGAGAGCGCAGCCGGGTCAGCAATTCCTCGCCATGGATGCCGTTGGCGAAGCCGGGATAATTGTGCGAGGTCGGAATCGACAGCAGGCGACTCGCATTGCTGTCGATGACCACGATGCGACGTCGAAAACGGGCGAGATAGATGGCCGCGGTCAGCCCCGCGGCGCCCCCGCCGATGATGGCGCAGTCGCGCAGATCAGGGTCGAAAGACAAGATGATTTTGTTCGATCAAGGGGGAATCGGGAAGAAAGAACTCAGGAAAGTCAGGTCCATGCGCGGCATGAACCTGATCCTGTTTTAACGACGGGATGACTGCTGACGGTTCGGATGGCGCGTGCGCGGCGGCATTGCCTCCAGGTCGTCGATGCCGGCATCGTCGCCCGGATTCACATAGTCGATGCGATCGACGTCGATATCGCTGCCTGCTTCGATGTCCGAATCGCGACCGGCGGTTGCGCGCTCGCCGGTGCCGACCGCATCGGTATCACTGTCGATCTCCGCATCGCCGATATCCGGCCCCGCGCTTCTGTCGCGCCTGCCGCTGTCGGGATCTTCATACGTGCCTTTGTCCAGGCCGATGTCCGCCTCATCGGCCCAGCGCAGGCCGCCCTGCACATCGCTGCCGCTGTCGGAGGTGTCGCTCGGACCGAGCGCGCTGGTGCCATGCCCTTTTGCCAGGCGGCGATCAGGTTCCGGAGCGTTATCCGGGTCCAAAGTGCTGGTTGCCATTATGTACTCCTTGCTTGAGATTCACGGGACCGTCGTGGCTGCGACGACGGCAGGATCGAGATGCAACACGCGCGTCGCATGGCGCACCGGAACCTGCACGGATGTAGATCACGGCGAGCGCTGTAAATTCGCAAACAAATACGGAATATCGTGAAAAGCTGCGCGATGGAAATCTTGCCGTGCGGCGGAAGGAACTTTCTTGTTCATCTATTTGTCATTTAAATAACGGAAGCCGAATGATTCCGGAATTCAAGGGGCTTTCTACGCGATGACGGCAATCCCGCACGTCATCCCGACAACCCAAACTTTCTCAGGAGTTCATCATGGCAAGACCACACAAGATCCTGTTCGGCACGGCGCTGCTCGCGCTGGCCAACCTCGCCTTCGCGCAATCGTCAACCGAGAGCAGCACCTCGCCCTCATCGACGACCATGCCGAGCGCGACCACACCTGCACCGAGCGACAGTTCGGGCACAAGCAGCACCGGTTCCACCTCGGCAGGCAGCGGCGCAGCGACCGCCACCACGCCGCCGGCGGGCGCATCGACCACCGTCACCACCAATCCGGCGGCCAGCAGCTCCAATGATCCTTACGTGCAGCGGCGTGAAGAGCGCAAGCAGGCACGCCAGGAATACAAGGACAAGAAGAAGGCCGCCAAGCAGGAGTACAAGAGCGAGAAGAAGTCCGCCAATGCAAAGCTGAAGGAGTCCGGCGCATCGCCTGCAGCGCAGAGCAACATCGAAGTGCCGTCGACCTCCGGCAAGTAAGGGTCTAGAAGCGTTTCACAACGCAGCATGATCGACGCCACCGCATTGCCGGTGGCGTTTTTCTTTGCGCCTTGTTCAAGTGCTCACGTGCTGGAATTGACGCGATTCTTCGCAGCATGCATTGCGTACAGCCCGGTAAAATGAAGCTCCGCCTTTCTTCGTCTTCAGCTTGTCCAGGCCACCGTGAGCGCTCCGCTGCGAAAAATCATCCATTGCGATTGCGACTGCTTTTATGCGGCGGTGGAGATGCGCGACGATCCCTCCTTGTGCGGACATCCCCTGGCCGTCGGCGGACGGCCGGACCAGCGCGGCGTGGTCGCGACCTGCAACTATGAAGCGCGCCGCTTCGGCGTGCGTTCCGCCATGCCGATGTCGCTGGCGCTGCAGCGTTGCCCCGACCTGATCGTGATGCCGCCCGCGATGGACAAGTATCGCGCCGCGTCGAAGCAGATCCTCGCCATTTACCGCGACTACACCGATCTGGTCGAGCCGCTGTCGCTGGATGAAGCCTATCTCGACGTTACCGCGTCACCGCACTTCAAGGGCAGCGCCACCCTGATCGCGCAGGAAATCCGCGCACGCATTGCCGACACCGTCGGCATCACCGCCTCGGCCGGCATTGCGCCCAACAAGTTTCTCGCCAAGATCGCCAGCGACTGGAACAAGCCGAACGGCCAGTTCGTGGTTCGTCCGCAGGATGTCGATGACTTCGTCGCCGCGCTGCCGGTCGACAAATTGTTCGGCGTCGGCAAGGTGACCGCGATGAAGCTGAAGAAGCTGGGTGCGTTCACCTGCGCCGACTTGCGCCAATGGCCGATTCCCGAGCTGCAGCATCACTTCGGCAAATTCGGCGGCAGCCTGTACAACCTGTGCCGCGGCATCGACCGGCGGCAAGTGAGTGCGAGCCAGGAGCGCAAGTCGGTGAGCGTCGAAGAAACCTATGTCATCGATCTGCCCGACCTTGCCAGCTGCCTGCGCGAGCTGTCGCCCTTGATCGCGCTCCTGCATCAGCGCGTGAAGCGCGCAAGCGCCGAGCGGCATATCCACAAATTGTTTGTAAAAATTCGTTTCGACGATTTTCGCCGCACGACGGCGGAATGCGTGAGCACGAGCATCGATGAAGCGACCTGCCGCAAGTTGCTGGAGACCGCGCATCAGCGCGGGCACAGGCCGGTGCGTCTGCTCGGCGTCGGCGTGCGCCTGAACGAGGAAGAAGACGACGCCCAGCTGGGATTGTTTGCCGACGAGATGCACGTCTTGTCAAGCGAGGATGATGCTTGATCGCCACTGACGCGGCACGAGTCGCCGTGTAGAATGAGCGGCTCCCTTTTTCGGATGCGCATCATGTGGTTCAAGAATCTCCAGATCTATCGTCTCACCGCACCATGGACGCTCAGCGCCGAGCAACTCGAAGCCGCGCTCGCGCCGCAAGCCTTCGCGCCGTGCTCCAGCATCGACCTGCAGAGCCAGGGCTGGCTGTCGCCGCGCAATAACGGAATGCTGGTGCATACCGTCAATCGCCAGCTGCTGCTGCAGCTCGGCACCGAGAAAAAACTTCTTCCGTCCACCGTGATCAACCAGGTGACCAAGGCGCGCGCCGCGGAGATGGAAGAGCAGCAGGGCTTCAAGCCGGGCCGCAAGCAGATGAAGGAATTGAAGGAGCAGGTCACCGACGAACTGCTGCCGCGCGCCTTCAGCATCCAGCGCAGCACGCATGTGTGGATCGACCCGGTCAATGGCTGGCTGGTGGTCGATGCCGCCAGTCCCGCGAAGGCCGACGAAGTCTTCAAGCTCCTGCTCAAGTCGCTCGAGAGCCTGCCGTTCGCGTCGCTGCGCACCGAGCGCTCGCCGCTGACGGCAATGACCGACTGGCTCGCCGCCGATGAAGCGCCGGCCGGCTTTACCGTCGACCAGGACACCGAACTGCGCGCCACCGGCGAAGGCAAGGCCACCGTGCGCTACGTGCGCCACACGCTGGAGCCGGAAGACGTGCGCCGTCACATCGCGGCCGGCAAGCAGTGCACGCGCCTGGCGATGACCTGGGCCGACCGCGTGTCCTTCGTGTTGACCGAATCGCTCGCGATCAAGCGCGTCGCGCCGCTCGATGTGCTGAAGGAAAACGCCGACGCGGGCACGCAGAACGAGGATGAGCGTTTCGATACCGACTTCGCGCTGATGACGGGCGAACTGGCGAAGCTGATCGCCGATCTGGTGGAAGCGCTGGGCGGCGAGGAACAGCAGAAGAAAGCTGCTTAGCAAAGAAGGCGCAAGACGAAAAAAGACGAGCCAGTTGGTTCGTCTTTTTTGTTTTTGCAGGAGAGAATGAAACCTTCTCCGTTCGGAAAAGAAAAATGCCCGCTTGCGCGGGCATTTAAATATTGGCGGAGTGGACGGGACTCGAACCCGCGACCCCCGACGTGACAGGCCGGTATTCTAACCAACTGAACTACCACTCCAGGAACTGCTCATACCCCGGCATGCACCGGAATATGCGACGTTTGTCACCACGTCTGAAGGGGCTGAAGTCTACAGCAATTTCCGGCTTCTGGCTACTCCTTCGGAAACTT
>NZ_DATFAF010000071.1:0-134123 GCF_035254865.1 Noviherbaspirillum sp. | reverse complement strand
GAAATGGTGATGCCGGGTGACAACGTTTCGATCACGGTCAAGCTGATCAACCCGATCGCGATGGAAGAAGGCCTGCGCTTCGCCATTCGCGAAGGCGGTCGTACCGTCGGCGCCGGCGTCGTTGCCAAGATCATTGAGTAATTTGGTTGCAGGATTGGCTTCCGCACTTTGATTAAATATTGCCGCGGGTGAGCACTCGCTCGCGGCTCGCTCTTTTAAGGAAAAACCATGCAAAACCAGAAAATTCGCATTCGCCTGAAGGCATTCGACTATCGCCTGATTGACCAGTCCGCACTCGAAATCGTGGACACCGCCAAGCGTACCGGCGCCGTGGTGAAAGGCCCGGTTCCGCTGCCGACGCGCATTCAGCGTTTCGACGTGCTGCGTTCCCCGCACGTGAACAAGACTTCGCGCGATCAATTCGAGATCCGCACACATCAGCGCCTGATGGACATCGTTGACCCGACTGACAAGACGGTCGATGCGCTGATGAAGTTGGATCTCCCGGCTGGCGTGGACGTCGAAATCAAACTGCAGTAATGGATTGAGCGTTATACGTCGCACATACCACAATTTTCCGTTTAAGTGGATTGTGGTATGAAAAAAAGCGGGTTATAATGCTTGGCTTCGGTATTGGTACGGTCATCCGTGCCAATACGTTTTGGTAGTACAAACATCAGCCCCGCCCAATCGCAGGCGGGAATGGAGAAAACAATGAGCCTGGGCCTTGTTGGTCGCAAGGTTGGCATGATGCGCATTTTCACGGATGACGGGGATACGATTCCTGTAACCGTGCTGGACGTGTCAAACAACCGCGTGACGCAAATCAAAACTGACGAAACAGACGGCTACACCGCTGTTCAAGTCACCTTCGGTCAGCGCCGTGCTTCCCGCGTCAATAAAGCGGCGGCCGGTCACCTCGCGAAAGCGGGTGTGGAAGCTGGTACTGTCCTCAAAGAATTCCGTATCGATGCAGCCAAGGCTGCTGAGCTGAAAGCCGGCGACAACATCGCTGCAAGTATGTTCGAAGCCGGTCAGAAAGTGGACGTGCAAGGTGTGTCCATCGGTAAGGGCTATGCGGGTACGATCAAGCGCTACAACTTCAGTTCCGGTCGCGCTACCCACGGTAACTCGCGTTCGCACAATGTGCCTGGTTCTATCGGTATGGCGCAGGATCCGGGTCGTGTGTTCCCGGGCAAGCGCATGACCGGTCACCTCGGCGACGTCGTCACTACTGTGCAAAACCTCGAAATCGCTCGCGTTGACGCTGAGCGCCAGTTGCTGCTGGTTAAGGGTGCCGTGCCAGGCGCAAAGAACGGTCAAGTGATTGTTCGTCCTGCCGTCAAAGTCAAAGCAAAGAAGGGAGCCTAATCAATGGAACTGAAGCTCCTAAATGACCAGGGTCAAGCTGCTTCGAATGTTGCTGCGCCAGATACCATTTTTGGCCGTGACTATAACGAGGCGTTGATTCACCAGGTCGTGGTTGCCTACCAAGCAAATGCGCGCAGCGGCAACCGCAAGCAAAAAGATCGTGAAGAGGTAAGCCACACGACCAAGAAGCCATGGCGCCAAAAAGGTACCGGCCGCGCTCGTGCAGGTATGTCCTCGTCGCCGCTGTGGCGTGGCGGTGGTCGTATCTTCCCGAATAGCCCGGACGAAAACTTCTCGCACAAAGTCAACAAGAAGATGTATCGCGCAGGTGTCTGCTCGATCCTCTCCCAGTTGGCACGCGAGGGTCGCTTGTCGGTGGTGGAGAGCCTCTCCGTCGATGCGCCGAAGACCAAGCTGCTGGCGCAAAAGCTGAAGGGTATGGGACTGGACTCCGTGCTGGTTATTACCGATAACCTCGACGAAAACCTGTTGCTGGCTTCCCGCAATCTGCCGAACGTGCTGGTTGTTGAGCCGCGTCATGCTGATCCTGTTTCGCTGGTGTTCTACAAGAAGGTTCTGATCACCAAGCCGGCATTGGCAAAGATTGAGGAGATGCTGGCATGAACGCGATCGTTAAGCACAGCGAAGAACGTTTGATGAAGGTCCTGCTGGCTCCGGTAATTTCGGAGAAAGCTACCTTTGTTGCTGAAAAAAATGAGCAAGTTGTTTTCCGTGTCGCTCCAGACGCAACCAAGCCTGAGATCAAGGCAGCCGTCGAGCTGTTGTTCAAGGTGCAGGTGGAATCGGTACAAGTGGTGAATCGCCAGGGCAAGCAAAAGCGGGCCGGCCGTTTCACTGGTCGCCGTAACCATACGCGTCAGGCCTATGTATGTCTGAAACCGGGCCAGGAAATCAACTTCACCGAGGAGGCTAAATAATGGCACTCGTGAAAATGAAACCGACGTCGGCTGGCCGCCGCGGGATGGTCAAGGTCGTTAATCCCGACCTGTACAAAGGCCGTCCGTTTGCAGCCCTCGTCGAAAAGAAATCGAAGTCCGCTGGTCGTAACAATAATGGTCACATCACCACCCGCCACATTGGCGGTGGCCACAAGCATCACTACCGCGTTGTTGACTTCCGTCGCAACAAGGACGGCATTCCGGCGAAGGTCGAGCGTCTTGAATATGATCCGAACCGTAGCGCGCATATCGCTCTGTTGTGCTATGCCGACGGTGAGCGTCGCTACATCATCGCTCCGAAGGGCGTCGCCGTAGGCGATCAACTGATGAACGGTTCCGAGGCTCCTATCAAGTCTGGTAACTGCCTGCCGATCCGTAATATTCCGGTCGGCACAACCATGCACTGTGTTGAAATGCTGCCGGGTAAGGGCGCGCAAATGGCGCGCACGGCCGGCGCCGGTGTGGTTCTGATGGCGCGCGAAGGCACTTATGCTCAAGTTCGTTTGCGTTCCGGCGAAGTTCGTCGGGTGCATATCGAATGCCGTGCAACAGTTGGCGAGGTCGGCAACGGCGAACACAACCTGCGCAAAATCGGCAAGGCCGGTGCAACCCGCTGGCGCGGCATTCGTCCGACGGTGCGCGGCGTGGTAATGAACCCGATCGACCACCCGCACGGTGGTGGTGAAGGTCGCACTTCCGCTGGCCGTCATCCGGTTTCGCCATGGGGCCAGCAGACCAAGGGCAAGAAGACGCGCAGCAACAAGCGCACGACTTCGATGATCGTCTCTCGCCGTGGCAAGAAATAAGGGGTAACACATGACACGTTCATTGAAAAAAGGGCCGTTCTGTGACGCCCACCTGATCAAAAAGGTCGAAGCCGCTCAAGCGTCGAAAGACAAGAAGCCGATCAAGACCTGGTCTCGCCGCTCGACGATCATGCCGGACTTTATCGGCCTGACAATCGCGGTACATAACGGCAAGCAGCACGTGCCGGTCTATGTTTCTGAGAACATGGTTGGTCACAAGCTCGGCGAATTCGCGCTGACCCGTACGTTCAAGGGTCACGCCGCTGACAAGAAGGCTAAGAAATAAGGTCCGATATGGAAACTAAAGCTACCCTCCGTGGCGCGCGCCTGTCGGCCCAAAAAGGCCGCCTTGTCGCCGATCTGATCCGCGGCAAAAAAGTTGATCAAGCGTTGAACATCCTCGCCTTCAGCCCGAAAAAAGGCGCGGTCCTCATCAAGCAGGTTCTGGAGTCCGCAATTGCGAACGCAGAGCACAACGATGGTGCCGATATCGACGAGCTGAAAGTGACGACGATCTACGTCGAAAAAGGTACGGTCATGAAGCGCTTCATCGCGCGCGCTAAGGGCCGTGGTGATCGCTTCTCGAAGCAAACCTGTCACATCTACGTGACTGTCGGTAACTAAGGAGTCACGATGGGACAGAAAATTCATCCGACCGGCTTCCGTCTTTCGGTTACGCGAAATTGGGGTTCCCGTTGGTACGCTGGCAATAGCAATTTTGCCACGATGCTCAACGAGGATCTGGACGTTCGTGCTTACTTGAAGAAGAAGCTGAAGAACGCATCCGTAGGTCGTATCGTTATCGAACGCCCTGCGAAGAATGCACGTATCACCATTTACAGCTCCCGTCCAGGCGTTGTCATTGGCAAGAAGGGCGAAGACATCGAGATTCTGAAGTCCGACCTCACCAAGCTGATGGGTGTGCCGGTTCACGTCAATATCGAAGAAATCCGCAAGCCTGAAGTCGACGCACAACTGATCGCCGATTCGATTGCACAACAGCTTGAAAAGCGCATCATGTTCCGTCGCGCGATGAAGCGTGCAATGCAAAATGCAATGCGCCTCGGTGCGCAAGGCATCAAGATCATGTCTTCTGGCCGACTGAACGGTATTGAAATCGCCCGCAAGGAATGGTATCGCGAGGGCCGCGTGCCTCTGCATACCTTGCGTGCCGATATCGATTACGGTTTCGGCGAAGCGGAAACAACCTATGGCATCATCGGCATCAAGGTTTGGGTCTACAAGGGCGATCGACTTGCCAGCGGCGAAGCCCCGACGATTGAAGCGCCGGTTGACGAAGAGAAGAAGCGCCGCGGCCCGCGTCGTGATGATGGAAAGCCAGGTGGGCGTCCGCGCGCCAAGAAGCCCGAGGGCTCCGAGGGCGGTTCCGCCACTACACCGGCTGCCAAGCGCGTCCGTGCCCCGAAAAAGGCTGACGGCGCGGCACCGGCTGAGAAAGCAGGAGAATAATCATGCTGCAACCAGCACGCAGAAAATATCGTAAAGAGCAAAAAGGCCGTAACAAGGGCATTTCGCATGAGCGTGGTACCGCGGTCTCTTTTGGTGAATTCGGTCTGAAGGCAATCGGACGTGGTCGCATCACGGCTCGCCAAATTGAAGCGGCGCGTCGTGCAATGACCCGTCACATCAAGCGCGGTGGTCGTATCTGGATCCGCATTTTCCCGGACAAGCCGATTTCGCAAAAGCCGGCGGAAGTTCGTATGGGTAATGGTAAGGGCAACCCCGAGTACTACGTGGCTGAAATCCAGCCCGGCAAGGTGTTGTACGAAATGGACGGCGTTGATGAAGCACTGGCGCGCGAGGCATTCCGTTTGGCTGCCGCCAAGTTGCCGCTCGCGACCACGTTTGTGCTCCGCCAAGTCGGACAATAACAGGAGTGAAATATGAAAGCATCTGAACTCCGCGGCAAGGATCAGCCGGCTCTCCAAAAAGAGCTTAACGAGTTGCTCAAGGCGCAGTTTGGCCTGCGCATGCAAATCGCCACGCAGCAGCTGAACAACACCGCACAACTCAAGAAGGTGCGCCGCGACATCGCGCGCGTGAAGACGGTCATGAATCAGAAGGACGCCAAGTAATGAACGATCAAGTGAAACAGTCGCTCAAGCGCACATTGATTGGCAAGGTAGTCTCCGACAAGATGGACAAGACCGTCACCGTTCTGGTCGAGCGCCGCGTCAAGCACCCGCTGTACGGCAAAATCGTTGTGCGTTCGAACAAGTACCACGCGCACGACGAAGCCAACCAGGCGAAAGAGGGCGATACCGTCGAGATTCAAGAAGGGCGTCCAATTTCCAAGACGAAGGCATGGTCTGTGACTCGCGTAGTCCAGGTTGCGCAGATTGTCTGAAAATAGTAGTTGCGAGCCCAGCATTTTGGTGTCATAATGCTGGGCTTGGTTCTTGCAAAGCATTTGTTGCTGGAGCCTAATGCAGTGCCCTGCAGTTGAAAAAACGCGCAGTTAGCAATTGCGCTGGAGTAGTTTTTGTAACCGTCCACCTAATCGGCACGGCTTTGCTAAGTCGGCTGACAGGACCAAGACTGACCGCAAGCCCGCGTGGGCGGTTGAGCGGATTAAGTTGGGAAAGAAAATACTATGATTCAAACTGAAAGCCGGCTCGAAGTGGCCGACAACACGGGTGCGCGTGAAGTCATGTGCATTAAGGTGCTGGGTGGTTCCAAGCGCCGTTATGCCAGCATTGGCGACGTTATCAAGGTAACTGTCAAGATTGCTGCGCCGCGTGGTCGTGTCAAAAAAGGCGAAATCTATAACGCCGTGGTCGTTCGTACAGCCAAAGGTGTGCGCCGCCAGGATGGTTCGCTGGTTAAATTCGATGGCAATGCGGCAGTATTGCTGAATAACAAGCTTGAGCCGATCGGCACACGTATTTTCGGGCCTGTAACGCGGGAGTTGCGTACGGAGCGCTTCATGAAGATCGTGTCGCTCGCACCTGAAGTTCTGTAAGGAGTCGTCATGGATAAGATTCGGAAAAACGACGAGGTCATCGTCCTGACCGGTAAGGACAAGGGCAAGCGCGGCGTGGTCAAGCAACGTGTCGGCGCGGACTATGTCGTGGTTGAGGGCGTCAATGTTGCCAAGAAGGCGATGCGGCCGAACCCGATGACCGGTACAACTGGTGGCATCGTTGATAAACTGATGCCGATTCACGTGTCCAACGTTGCATTGTTCAATGCGGCGACTGGCAAGGCAGATCGCGTGGGCGTCAAAGAAGTGGATGGCAACAAGGTTCGCATCTTTAAGTCCAGCGGCGAAGTCGTTAAGGTGTAAGACATCATGGCCCGTCTCCAACAGTTTTATAAAGATAAAGTCGTCGCTGACTTGACCGGTAAGTTCGGTTATAAGTCCGTGATGGAAGTTCCGCGTCTGACTAAGATTACCCTCAACATGGGTTTGTCGGAAGCGGTTGCCGACAAGAAGATCATTGAGCACGCCGTCGGTGATTTGACCAAGATTGCTGGTCAGAAGCCAGTGGTGACGAAAGCTCGCAAGGCAATTGCCGGCTTCAAGATTCGCGAAGGATATCCAATCGGTTGCATGGTGACCCTCCGCGGCGCGCGCATGTACGAGTTCCTGGATCGTCTGATTACTGTCGCGCTCCCTCGCGTGCGTGATTTCCGCGGCGTTTCGGGTCGCGCGTTCGATGGTCGTGGCAATTACAACATCGGTGTGAAAGAGCAGATCATTTTCCCCGAAATCGAGTACGACAAGATTGACGCGCTTCGCGGGATGAATATCAGCATTACCACGACTGCGAAGACCGACGACGAAGCGAAAGCGCTCCTCGCCGCATTTAAATTTCCGTTCAGAAACTGAGGCTGCCATGGCAAAACTGGCACTGATTAACCGTGAACAAAAGCGTGCTGACCTGGTGAAGAAGTTCGCTGCCAAGCGCGCCGAGTTGAAGGCAATCATCGATGATCAAACGAAATCGGAAGAAGAGCGCTACGAAGCACGCCTGAAGCTACAGGCGCTGCCGCGCAACGCCAATCCGACCCGTCAGCGCAACCGTTGCACGCTGACTGGTCGTCCGCGCGGGACCTTCCGCAAGTTCGGTTTGGCTCGTATCAAGCTCCGTGAAATCGCTATGCGTGGCGAGATTCCGGGTATGACTAAAGCTAGCTGGTAATAGGAGAACAAGCAATGAGTATGAGCGATCCTATCGCCGATATGCTGACCCGCATCCGCAACGCCCAAGGCGTTCAGAAGACTACGGTCGCAATGCCGTCGTCCAAGGTCAAAGTGGCAATTGCCAGCGTTCTCAGGGACGAGGGTTATATTGAAGATTTCGCGGTATCCGACGCGGATGGCAAGGCAGAACTGAAGATTGGACTGAAGTACTATGCCGGTCGTCCTGTTATCGAGCGCCTTGAGCGCGTATCGCGCCCGGGCCTTCGCATTTACAAAGGCAAGGACGAGATTCCCCAGGTTATGAATGGACTCGGCGTGGCAATCGTGTCAACGCCGAAGGGTGTGATGACAGACCGCAAAGCGCGCGCGACCGGTGTCGGTGGCGAAGTTATTTGCTACGTGGCCTAAGGAGTGCAAGATGTCTCGTGTAGGTAAAATGCCGATTGCACTGCCGAAGGGCGCAGAAGCGACCATCAACGCAGAGCAAATTACAGTTAAAGGCCCTTTGGGCACGCTTACTCAAGGCCTGAATGGCTTGGTAAAGATCGAAAACGACAATGGCACGCTGAAGTTTTCTCCGGCAAATGACAGCCGCGAAGCCAATGCAATGTCGGGCACATTACGTGCGTTGGTCAATAACATGGTCAATGGCGTTACCAAGGGCTTTGAGAAGAAGCTTTCGCTCGTCGGCGTCGGTTTCCGTGCTCAGGCGCAAGGTGACAAGTTGAACCTGTCACTCGGTTTTTCGCATCCCGTCGTGCATCAGATGCCCGCCGGCGTCAAGTGTGAGACGCCCACCCAGACTGAAATCCTGATCAAGGGTGTCGACAAGCAGAGGGTTGGGCAGACTGCTGCCGAAGTTCGTGCTTACCGTAGTCCTGAGCCTTATAAGGGCAAGGGCGTTCGCTATGCGGACGAAGTGGTAACGCTCAAAGAAACCAAGAAGAAGTAATAGGGGTTGACGATGGACAAGAAACAATCACGTCTGCGCCGCGCACGCCAAACTCGTGCGAAGATCGCGGAGTTGAAGGTGAATCGCCTGGCCGTGCATCGGACCAACCTGCACATTTACGCAAACATCATCGGTCCGGATGCCAAAGTGTTGGCCTCTGCCTCCACGCTGGAAGCGGAAGTGCGTCAGGAATTGGCTGGCAAGTCGGGCAAAGGCGGAAACGCAGCTGCAGCAGCCTTGGTGGGCAAGCGCGTGGCAGAGAAGGCTTTGAAGGCCGGAATCTCCGAAGTCGCGTTCGACCGTTCCGGTTTCCGCTACCACGGCCGTGTCAAGGCAGTGGCGGAGGCAGCACGCGAAGCCGGTCTGAAGTTCTAAGGAAGAATCGTCATGGCAAAAATGCAAGCAAAGACGCAGCAAGGCGAAGAGCGCGACGACGGTATGCGCGAAAAAATGATCGCGGTCAACCGTGTAACCAAGGTCGTTAAGGGTGGTCGCATTATGGGTTTTGCGGCGCTCACAGTCGTTGGCGACGGCGACGGTCGTATTGGAATGGGTAAAGGGAAATCGAAGGAAGTTCCCGTTGCCGTTCAAAAGGCGATGGAAGAAGCTCGTCGTAAGATGATCAAGGTAACTCTGAAGAATGGCACGCTGCAGCATACGGTTACTGGAAAACATGGCGCATCTACAGTCATGATCTCGCCCGCCAAGGATGGTACCGGTGTGATCGCAGGTGGCCCGATGCGCGCAATTTTTGATGTGATGGGCGTGACGAATGTTGTCGCGAAGTCCTACGGTTCGACGAATCCATACAACATGGTTCGCGCGACGCTGAACGGATTGGCGAGCATGAGCACTCCTTCCGAAATCGCGGCCAAACGTGGCAAGTCGGTTGAAGAAATTCTGGGTTAAGGTGATCCGAATGGCAAACACTATCAAAGTGAAGCTGGTCAAAGGGTTGATCGGAACACGTCAGGATCATCGCGCAACTGTGCGCGGCCTTGGTCTGCGTCGTGTGAACTCGGTCTCGGAACTGCAAGACACGCCGGCTGTGCGCGGCATGATCAACAAGGTTTCGTATCTCGTGAAAGTGGTGTCGTAAGCCGAGTGCTTGCGAACGGAGCAAATCATGGAATTGAATAATATCCAACCGGCAGATGGTGCCAAGCACGCAAAGCGTCGTGTCGGGCGTGGTATTGGCTCGGGTCTCGGCAAAACTGCCGGCCGTGGTCATAAAGGTCAGAAGTCCCGTTCGGGTGGTTTTCACAAGGTTGGCTTTGAAGGCGGTCAGATGCCGCTTCAGCGCCGCCTGCCGAAGCGAGGCTTTAAGTCCCTTGCAACGCCGTTCAAGGCAGAAGTTAGGCTGGGCGACCTTGATAAACTGCCAGTTGCAGAAATCGACGTTCTGGCGCTGAAGCAAGCGGGTCTCGTTTCGGAATTGGCACGAGTAGTGCGTATCATCAAGGCCGGTGACATCAGCAAGAAGATCTCGGTGAAGGGCTTGATCGCTACCAAGGGTGCCAAGGCAGCAATTGAAGCAGCCGGTGGTTCGGTTGCTTAACAACTTACCGGTTTGCTCGGAGCACTAATTGGCGACGACACCTCAACTTGCTAAGAGTGCTGCAAGTGGGTTTCCATGGGGGCGCCTATGGTTCCTGCTTGCTGCTCTAGTCGTTTATCGTATCGGTGCGCATATTCCCGTACCGGGGATTGACCCGACACAGTTGTCGGAACTGTTCAAGCAAAACCAGGGCGGTATTCTGGGAATGTTTAACATGTTCTCGGGCGGCGCCCTGTCGCGTTTCACTATTTTTGCGCTTGGAATCATGCCGTATATTTCGGCATCGATCATCATGCAGCTGATGTCGATCGTATCGCCACAGCTTGAAGCGCTGAAAAAGGAAGGTGAGGCCGGTCGTCGAAAGATAACGCAATATACCCGTTACGGCACCTTGGTGTTGGCGACGTTCCAGGCGCTTGGTATTGCGGTGGCTTTGGAGTCGCAACCCGGGCTCGTTCTGGACGCGGGGCTTGCATTTCGGTTTACCACCGTAGTGACCTTGGTTACCGGAACGATGTTCTTGATGTGGTTGGGCGAGCAGATTACCGAGCGCGGCCTGGGTAATGGCATTTCGATCATTATTTTCGCCGGTATCGCGGCTGGCCTGCCGAACGCAATCGGGGGATTGTTCGAATTGGTGCGGACTGGCTCTATGAACGCGTTGTCTGCGATCTTGATTTGCGTGATTGTCGCGGCCGTCACATTCATCGTGGTCTTTATTGAGCGAGGCCAGCGCAAGATTCTGGTGAACTACGCAAAACGTCAGGTAGGAAACAAGATCTATGGCGGACAGAGCAGCCATCTGCCCTTGAAACTCAACATGTCCGGGGTGATTCCGCCAATTTTTGCTTCGTCGATTATCTTGTTTCCTGCGACGATTACGAGTTGGTTTACCTCCGGCGACACGTCGAACTCGTTTGTTCGGTTTTTGAAAGACTTGGCGGCATCACTGGCGCCAGGTGAGCCGATTCATGCATTGCTGTATGCAATTGCAATCGTGTTCTTCTGCTTTTTTTATACCGCCTTGGTATTTAACAGCAAAGAGACGGCAGACAATTTGAAGAAGAGTGGTGCGTTTGTGCCGGGTATTCGTCCGGGTGACCAGACAGCGCGATACATCGACAAGATTTTGACGCGTTTGACACTGGTGGGTGCGGTATATATCACGTTGGTGTGCTTGCTACCGGAATTTCTGATCGCGCGCTGGAAGGTGCCGTTCTATTTCGGCGGGACATCGCTGTTAATTATCGTCGTGGTGACGATGGATTTCATGGCACAGGTACAGAATTACGTGATGTCGCAGCAATACGAATCGCTGCTACGTAAAGCGAATTTCAAGGGCGGTATGCCGATGCGCTAGGCGGCCGGCGGCCCAGAAGAACGAGCAGAGCGAATGGCAAAAGACGACGTAATTCAGATGCAGGGTGAGATTCTCGAGAATCTTCCGAATGCAACATTTCGAGTCAAGTTGGAAAACGGGCACGTGGTTCTCGGGCACATTTCCGGGAAGATGCGGATGAACTATATCCGGATTCTTCCAGGGGACAAAGTGACAGTGGAATTGACGCCTTATGATTTGAGCCGAGCACGTATCGTGTTCCGCACGAAGTAAGTAACAAGTAACCAGAGCTGAAAGAAAGAGGGCAAAAATGAAAGTGCTCGCATCAGTCAAGCGGATTTGCCGCAACTGTAAGATCATCAAGCGCAAAGGCGTAGTTCGTGTTATCTGCACGGAACCACGTCACAAGCAGCGCCAGGGTTAATTAACGTTATTGATCGAGGAATAACGAATGGCACGTATTGCAGGGGTGAATATCCCCAATCACCAACACACCGTTATCGGCTTGACAGCGATTTATGGTATTGGCCGTCCGCGCGCACAGGAAATTTGCGACCAGACGGGAGTTCCGTCCACGAAGAAGGTCAAGGATCTGGACGATAACGAGCTGGAAAAGCTGCGCGACGCGATCGGCAAGTTCGTCGTCGAAGGTGACCTGCGTCGTGAAGTCTCGATGAACATCAAGCGCTTGATGGATCTGGGTTGCTACCGGGGTCTGCGCCATCGGAAGGGCCTTCCGTGCCGTGGCCAGCGCACGCGTACCAATGCTCGCACCCGCAAAGGCCCGCGCAAGGCAGCACAGTCGCTGAAGAAATAAGGCAGCGCAGTTTGACTCGAAGTCGGATTCAAGGAAATTAAAATGGCAAAAGCCCCGAATAACGCCGCAGCAGCCCGCGTGCGCAAGAAAGTTAAGAAGAATGTTGCCGAAGGTATCGCGCATATCCACGCGTCCTTCAACAACACCATCATCACCATTACCGACCGTCAAGGCAATGCTCTGTCTTGGGCGACGTCCGGCGGCGCTGGCTTCAAGGGTTCGCGTAAATCGACCCCGTTCGCAGCCCAAGTTGCGGCAGAAGCGGCTGGCAAAGTGGCGATGGAATGTGGCGTGAAGAATCTTGAGGTTCGCATCAAAGGCCCAGGTCCGGGTCGCGAGTCGGCGGTTCGTGCACTGAACGGCCTCGGCATCAAGATCACGCAGATTCAGGACGTCACACCGGTGCCGCACAACGGCTGCCGTCCACCGAAGCGCCGCCGCATCTAAGTGCAGGCGGACTAGGTACTAGTCCTTGAAGTTGTAAGTCGCCCGCCAAGACTCTTGGCGGGTTTTGTTCTTAAGACCACTGTCTGGCCGAGCTTAGGTCAGACTAGCGCCTGGCAGATTTTGCATCACGCTTGATCTGGTCGGGGCGTCATTTAAAAGAGGAAATTAACGTGGCACGTTATATCGGACCGAAAGCAAAACTGTCCCGTCGTGAAGGGACTGATCTTTTCCTGAAGAGCGCTCGTCGCTCGCTGGACTCAAAATGCAAGCTGGACTCCAAGCCGGGGCAACACGGCCGTACCTCCGGTGCGCGCACTTCCGACTACGGCAACCAACTGCGTGAAAAGCAGAAGGTGAAGCGCATGTATGGAATTCTTGAGCGTCAGTTCCGCCGTTATTTCGCCGAAGCGGATCGTCGCAAGGGTAACACGGGCGAAAATCTGTTGAAACTGCTCGAATCCCGTCTCGACAATGTCGCATACCGCATGGGTTTCGGCTCTACACGCGCTGAGGCGCGCCAACTGGTCAGCCATAAGGCATTTACAGTTAACGGCTCGGTTGTCAATATCGCTTCTTTCCAAGTGCGTGCTGGTGACATCGTCGCCGTCCGCGAGAAAGCGAAGAAACAGGCTCGCATCATCGAGGCATTGTCTCTGGCCGAACAAAGCGGAATGCCGTCGTGGGTATCCGTCGACGCCAAGAAGATGGAAGGCACCTTCAAGTCCATGCCTGACCGCGGCGAAATCGCAAACGATGTCAACGAATCGCTGATCGTCGAATTGTATTCCCGTTGATTTTGATTTCCGCTGTCCCGTTTTCAAAATGGGGCAGCATTCTTTGTAATGCCATCAGCCTTATCGGTGTAACGAGCCGAGGGTATTGAAAAGGACATTTCATGCAAAACAGCCTGTTGAAACCCCGAATTATCGAAGTTGAGGCACTCGGTGCCGGTCACGCCAAAGTCGTCATGGAGCCGTTCGAGCGCGGCTACGGCCACACGCTCGGTAACGCGCTGCGTCGCGTGCTGCTGTCGTCAATGGTCGGATACGCGCCGACCGAGGTAACGATTGCTGGCGTCGTGCACGAGTATTCCTCTCTGGATGGGGTGCAGGAAGACGTCGTGGATATGTTGTTGAACCTGAAGGGTGTCGTCTTCAAGTTGCATAACCGCGATGAGGTAACGCTGACCTTGAAGAAGGACGGCGAGGGTGCGGTATTGGCATCCGATATCGATCTGCCGCACGATGTTGAGTTGATCAATCCGGACCATGTCATCGCGCATCTTACTGCTGGTGGCAAACTGGACATGCAGATCAAGGTCGAAAAGGGTCGCGGTTATGTTCCGGGTAATGTGCGCCGCCTCTCGGAAGACGCAAACAAGACCATTGGCCGGATCGTATTGGATGCATCGTTCTCGCCGGTTCGTCGGGTTTCGTATGCTGTCGAGTCTGCTCGTGTGGAGCAGCGTACCGATCTCGACAAGTTGGTCATGAATATTGAAACCAACGGCGTAATCTCGCCGGAAGAAGCGATTCGTCAGTCTGCACGTGTACTGGTCGACCAGCTGAATGTGTTCGCGGCACTCGAAGGCACGGAAGCGGCCGCAGAAGCACCGTCGCGTGCACCGTCGGTTGATCCCATCCTTCTGCGTCCGGTGGACGATCTGGAGCTCACCGTTCGCTCCGCGAATTGCCTCAAAGCCGAGAATATTTACTACATCGGCGACTTGATCCAGCGTAGTGAAAACGAATTGCTCAAGACGCCGAACCTCGGTCGCAAGTCGCTGAATGAAATCAAGGAAGTGCTCGCATCTCGCGGTCTGACCTTGGGTATGAAGCTTGAAAACTGGCCGCCTGCCGGCCTCGAGAAGTAAATCATTCTGAGACGCCCTATGGGGCGCTTCGGATTGAAGTGCATTACCGAGCTGGAAGTATCAAAAACTGAATTACCGGCCCGCGACCAGCTCACCTGGTCGATAGAAGAGCTGGACCCAAAACTGAAAAATAGAAAGGAAATACCATGCGCCACCGTCACGGCCTCCGCAAACTGAATCGCACCTCGTCGCACCGTCTTGCAATGCTGCGCAACATGACCGTTTCCCTGCTGCGTCACGAAGCGATCAAAACAACCTTGCCGAAGGCAAAAGAGCTGCGTCGCGTTGTCGAGCCGATCCTCACGCTCGGCAAGACCGATAATCTGTCGAATAAGCGCCTCGCATTCAGCCGTCTGCGCGATCGCGAAATCGTCGGTAAGCTGTTCTCCGAGCTTGGTCCGCGTTATGCCGCGCGTAATGGCGGCTATGTCCGTATTCTGAAGATGGGCTTCCGTCAGGGCGATAATGCGCCGATGGCATTTGTCGAGCTGGTGGACCGTCCGGAAATCAGCGATGCGGCAGAAGTGCCGACCGCTGAGTAATTGCGCATCTTCCCGCAGAAGAAAAGCCAGGCAATGCCTGGCTTTTTTGCTTTGAGGCGATGCTAGCGGTTGAAATTGCTTACGGTCTCATGCAGCACGCCGGGTAGTCGGCGGTGCCTGTTTTTTTTATGGCAAGATGTTCGTTTTCGATGGGATGAAGTTAGTGCATGCTTGAAACCAGCATTCTGTCAGTCGTCAATCTTCGTAAGTCATACGGCAATGGCGCTGCGCGCAGCCTTGTTGTTGACGGCTTATCGTTCAACCTTCGGCGCGGGGAGTGTTATGGTCTGCTCGGCCCAAATGGTGCGGGAAAGACGACGACTTTGCGTTTGTGCCTGGGACTGACGGCGCCGGATAGCGGCGAGATTGTTCTTGTCGGTCGGCGTATACCGCAGGAGGCTCGCCCCGCGCGCCTGCGAGTCGGAGTGGTTCCTCAGGCCGATAATCTTGATCCGGATTTCACGGTTGCTGAAAACCTTCTGGTTTTCGGCCGCTACTTCGGAATGAGCGATGACGAAATTGCTACCCGGATTCCGAAGCTGCTTGAATTTGCCAATCTGACTGCGAAGAAGGATGCGAATATCGGTGAACTCTCGGGCGGCATGAAGCGCCGCCTTACGCTTGCCCGGGCGCTGATTAACGACCCCGACCTGATCTTCATGGATGAACCTACAACCGGGCTTGATCCACAGGCGCGACATATGATTTGGGACCGGTTGAAGACGCTTCTCGCCGAAGGCAAGACGATTGTTTTGACCACGCACTTCATGGATGAAGCAGAACGCCTTTGTGACCGGTTGGCCGTGATCGATCACGGACAGATGATTGCGGAAGGCTCTCCCCGCGATCTCATCGGGCAACATATCGAAGCGGAAGTGGTCGAAGTGTATGGTGACAATGCGCGTGCATGGGGTGATGCCGAAGGGCGTGGCAAATCGGCACGCATCGAAGTGAGCGGCGAGACCGTGTTCTGCTATACCAACGATGCGCAGCCCTTGCTGGCTAGCTTGCACGGCACGCAAGGCGTACGCTATTTGCATCGGCCGGCAAACCTGGAAGATTTGTTTCTGAAGCTGACCGGAAGGGAAATGAGAGACTGAGATGAGTGCAACGGTTTATGCTTTGCCGGGATTCTCGCTGCGTTTTTTCCCGATATGGCAGCGTAATTTTCTGGTTTGGAAAAAGCTCGCATTTGCCAGCATTCTCGGCAATATCGCCGATCCTCTGATTACATTGGTTGCTTTCGGCTACGGTCTGGGCAGTCTGCTGCACACGGTAAACGGGATTCCCTACATTCAGTTCCTGGCATCCGGCTCGATCTGCATGTCCATCATGATGGCGGCGTCGTTTGAAACGCTGTACTCGGCGTTTTCGCGCATGCATGTCCAGAAGACGTGGGATGCGTTGTTGAATGCACCTCTAGCGCTGGACGACGTGGTGCTTGCGGAAATGCTATGGGCAGCGACGAAGTCACTGTTTTCCGGCATTGCCATTCTGCTTGTGATCTTCATGTTGGGAATAGGTCTTCATCCTCATGTGTTATTGGTTCTGCCATTGCTGTTTCTAATCGGAATGACTTTTGCATCGGTAGGTTTGATTGTGAACGCACTTGCACGTGGGTATGATTTCTTTACCTACTATTTCACTCTCGTGTTAACGCCGATGATTTTTCTGTCCGGAGTGTATTATCCGACTGAGCAATTACCGGCATGGCTGCAGATTTTCGCCAAGATCCTGCCCCTCGGTGCCGCGGTGAACCTGATTCGCCCCCTGATACTCGGCCAGCTGCCTGCGGCACCGTGGATGCACATCGGTGTATTGATTGCCTATTGTGCGGGCGGCTTCTATATCGCGACCATCCTGACACGCCGCCGTTTGCTGAAATGATCGTCAATTTTCAAACGAGGAATGGTATATGCAACAAGCGCTGCTGGTATTGACCAACATTCCGGACGAAACGACTGCGCATGCCATCGCACGGCGCGTGGTTGAGGGCCGGTTTGCCGCATGCGTCAATCTGTTACCCGCTGTGCGTTCTGTATACCAGTGGCAAGGAGTGGTTGAGGAAGCAGGCGAGGTGACCATGCTCATCAAGACGACCCAGGCGCGTTACGCGGAATTGGAGGCCGAGATCAAGGCCGCACATCCGTATGAAGTCCCCGAAATCATCGCAGTTCCGATCACCGCCGGCTTGCCGGAATACCTGGGCTGGGTTGATTCTGAAACAAGGAAAGAACTGAATGTTTAAGTTATTGAGTGAGCGTGCAGGCGCACGATTGTCGAACCGGCTTGCTGCCATCCTTGTTGCCGCGCTTGCACTCTTTCTTGCGCCCTTGTCGCATGCTGAAGCCGATTTTCTCGATCCCGAGGTGGCTTTCCAGTTTTCTGCACGCATGCTCGACGCGAAGTCGATTGAGGTCACTTACAAGATTGCCGATGGATACTACATGTATCACGACCGCTTTGCGTTCAAGGCGGAAGGGGCGACGCTGGGACAGCCGCTTATTCCACCCGGCAAGGTGAAGTTCGACGAGACATTTCAGAAAGATGTAGAGACCCATCGGAAAGTTGTCGTGATGACGGTTCCGGTTGAGGCGTCCGGTCCGTTTACCCTGAAGGTGACCGGTCAGGGATGCGCGGATAAAGGCCTGTGCTATCCACCAATGGAATCGCGGGCGAGCTTGTCACCGATTGGCACTGCAGCGGCCGGCAATGCCGGGGCGCAGGAAGGCAGAAGTGCCGGCATTAGCCGCGCGAACGCGACGGGCGAGAGCGAGATGGGGCGCATCGAGGCATCGCTGCAAAGCGGCAGGCTGCTGGCAATTTTGCCCTTGTTCCTCGTGCTCGGGCTGGGCTTGGCCTTTACGCCCTGTGTCTTGCCGATGGTGCCGATTCTGTCCTCGATCATCGTTGGCGAGGGGGCTCATGTCAGCCGCAGCCGCGGTTTTTCGCTGTCTGTCTCGTACTCGCTCGGCATGGCGCTGGTGTACACCGCGCTAGGGGTAGTTGCCGGCCTGGTTGGTGAGGGCTTGGCAGCGGCCTTGCAGAATCCCTGGGTCCTGTCCGCATTCGCGCTGCTGATGGTGCTACTGTCGCTTTCGATGTTTGGGGTCTACCAGATTCAGATGCCGGCCTCGATTCAGACCCGGCTCACCCAAGCGTCGGAACGCCAGGCGGCAGGGAAGATGCTCGGCGTCTTTGTGATGGGCGCGCTTTCCGCTTTGATCGTCGGACCATGCGTCGCCGCGCCCCTCGCGGGCGCCTTGCTCTATATCAGCCAGACACACGACGTCGTGATCGGCGGCAGCGCGCTTTTTGCAATGGCTGTCGGGATGAGCGTGCCGTTGTTGCTGGTCGGCGTTTCCGCGGGTGCCTTGCTACCGCGTGCCGGGGCCTGGATGGAGTCGGTCAAGTTCTTCTTCGGCGTGGTCATGCTTGGGCTGGCGCTGTGGATCGTGACGCCGGTGATCCCGGGTTGGGTGCCGATGCTCGGATGGGCCGCGCTTGGCATTGGCTACGGTATTTATTTGATGCGGGGGAAACGCTGGGGCTGGATTTCCAAGGTGATTGGCCTTTCCGTGGCAGCGCTGGGCCTGGTGCAATTGGTGGGCGCGGCGACAGGCGGGCGTGATGCATTGGCACCCCTTTCGCACTTGACAGGAGGAGCGCATAAGGTCGAATTTACGCGGGTGAAGACTTCGGCCGAACTCGATACCCTGCTGGCGCGCGCTGGCGGGAAAACTGTCATGCTCGATTTCTACGCCGACTGGTGCGTATCCTGCAAGGAAATGGAAAAGCTCACCTTCAGCGATGCGCGTGTGCAGGCACAATTTGCCAACATGGTGTTGCTGCAGGCGGATGTGACGGCAAATAACGATGACGACAAGGCATTGTTGAGGCGCTTCAAGCTTTTCGGCCCGCCAGGAATCATTTTCTTCGACAAGGGAAGCGAGATTCAGGGAAGTCGTGTGATCGGCTATCAGGATGCGGACAAGTTCCTGCAATCCTTGAAGCGCGCGAGCGGCCAGATATAACCGTTCAGGCATAAGAACCAAACTACTTTGTCGTTGAATGCCGCACAAGGTGACGCTATATTGATCTTTCGATAACACGATGGGAGATTGACATGGCGCTGCATTTAGGTGATACCGCACCCGATTTCGAGCAGGATTCGACGATAGGAAAAATCAAATTCCATGAATGGGCCGGCAATTCATGGGTCGTCTTGTTTTCTCACCCGGCAGATTTCACGCCGGTCTGCACGACTGAGCTCGGTCTCACTGCCAAGCTTAAATCCGAATTCGACAAACGCAATGTCAAGGCGATCGCACTGTCCGTAGACCCGGCTGACAAGCACCGGGAATGGGTCAAGGATATCGAAGATACGCAGAACGCGACCGTGGATTTCCCCATCATTGCGGACGCGGACACGCGCGTGGCGCAGCTGTACGACATGATCCATCCGAATCAGTCGGAAACCATGACAGTGCGCTCGCTATTCATCATTGATCCAAAGAAGAAAGTGCGCCTGACCATCACCTATCCGATGAGCACAGGGCGCAATTTCGATGAGGTGCTGCGGGTGATCGACGCGCTGCAACTGACCGACGGCTACACCGTCGCTACACCGGGCAACTGGCGTGACGGCGACGACGTCATCATTCCGCTGAGTATTCAGGATGAGGATGTGATCAAGCAGAAATACCCGAAGGGTTACACCGCCCCGCGTCCCTACCTCCGGATGACGCCACAACCAAACCGGAGTTGAGCAATGAAGTCGCATGCAGCAGCTTGCATGCTTTTGCCACTCCCTCAGCAAGCGCCCAGTCGATGGGCGCTTTTTTTCGCACTAGCGCTTCTTATCGTTCGGTATCGCGTGCCTGATCCTCGAGGTAGCGTTTGCGGCGGAAGAAGAACAGGAGGACGGCGACGATCACCGCCATCGTTCCCATCGTGATCCAGAATCCGGCTCGGTCCTTGATAAGCGGCATGTCATTGAAATTCATCCCGAAGATGCCGGTGATGAGCGTGAGCGGCATGAACAGGGCGGTAATGACGGTCAGCGTGCGCATGATCTCGCTCGTGCGATGCGCCATGGCGGAAAAATGGATCTGGACCGCGGATTCGATCGTTGCTTCCAGTCGCTGTGCATGATTGAGGACGCGCGTGATGTGCTCCATGATGTCATGCACACGCACTAACATCAGATCCCTTGTACGGCCGTTGTGCGATTCATCGATGCCGTCGACCAGATAATCGCGCAGCTCCTGCATCGCGTCGCGCTGCCCCTCGCATAGGTGATCCAGCTTGCGCAGTTCGATACGCGCGTCCAGCAGCGCAGTCCAATCATTGAACGGGTGGCGCGGGCTGAGCAAGGCGCGCTGCCACCGGTCGATCTGGCCGGTGAGCGGCTGCCGCAATGCCAGATATTGATCGACCATCGCATTCAGCAGGCGCAGCATCAGCTCTTCCGGCGATACAGGCGACCGGTTCGCATGAGACCCGCCATCGCGTTTGCTTTTCTGTTCCAGCAGCCGGTTACGGGTGGTCTCTATCGTCCGGCTGCTTGTTGCATGCACCGTCACGAGCGCCCGCTCCATCAATAGAAAGGTCACCGGTTTGGTGGCGAGCTTGGTCAGCGCTGGTGGAATCTTGCGCTTCTTTGCCGGCTCATCGGATTCTTCCGCCGTGCCGTCGGCATCGAGGGCAAGCTTGCGAAAGACCACCATCGCGTAATTCTGAGTCGAATCGAAGTAAGACGGATGCGTGAGATTGATGGCATCGCTCAGGTGCGGATCATAGATGTGGATGCCGGTGGCGCGCTCCACGGCATCGCGCCACGCGCCGGTATCGGCCGCTACTTCATCATGCGTGACATCCAGCCACAGAAAGCCCTGTGAAGGAATTTCATCCGGTGCGCCAGAGGCCGGCGTCACCTGATTGCTGCTGATGTGAAAAATATCCATGGGGTCCCGATGGCAATTAAGAATGCGCGCGGCAAGCAGCAGAAGCCGGCCTGCCGCTGTTCTGGCAATGGTAGCCGAAACGTCGGGAAATGAACTACATGAGACGCAGCACAAGCGCGTGCAGGGAGTGGAGGCATCAACCGCCTTGCAGCGATCGATGCCTTGGTGCGTGTCGCCTGCTCAGCCGAGCTTCAGCCGACGAGCGATATCAAGGGCAAAATAGGTAAGCACGCCGTCGGCGCCGGCACGCTTGAATGACAGCATGGCTTCCATCATCGTCTTGTCGTGGTCGAGCCAGCCGTTTTGCGCGGCCGCCTTGATCATGGCGTACTCGCCGCTCACTTGATAGGCGAAAGTCGGCACCTTGAATTCGTCTTTCACGCGGCGCACGATGTCGAGATAGGGCATGCCGGGCTTGACCATGACCATGTCCGCGCCCTCCGCCAGATCAAGGGCGACTTCGCGCAGCGCCTCGTTGCTGTTGGCCGGATCCATCTGATAAGTGCTCTTGTTGCTCTTGCCGAGGTTTGCCGCCGACCCGACCGCATCGCGGAACGGACCATAGAATGCCGACGCGTACTTGGCCGAATAGGCCATGATGCGCGTGTAAATGTGGCCGCGCGATTCCAGCGCAGTGCGGATCGCGCCGATCCGGCCGTCCATCATGTCCGACGGCGCGACGATATCGACACCGGCTTCCGCCTGTGCCAGCGCCTGCTTCACGAGGATGGCGCTGGTTTCATCATTGAGCACGTAACCGTCCGCACTCAGTACGCCATCCTGGCCATGGCTGGTGTACGGGTCGAGCGCCACGTCGGTCAGGATGCCCAACTCCGGGAAACGTTGCTTCAGTTCGCGCACGGCCCGCGGCACCAGGCCTTCCGGGTTGATGGCTTCGATGCCGTCGGGGGTTTTCAGCGAGGGGCTGATTACCGGGAATAAGGCCATGACGGGAATGCCGAGTGCAACGCACTCTTCGGCCACGCCGAGCAGCAAGTCCACCGACAAGCGTTCGACACCGGGCATCGAGGCAACCTTTTCGCGCTGATTCTTCCCGTCGAGGATAAAGACCGGGTAAATCAAATCCGACGCGGTGAGGACATGCTCGCGCATCATGGCGCGGGAAAAGGCGTCCTTGCGCATGCGGCGCATGCGGATTGCAGGAAATTGCAGGGCAGGCAGAGAATGGGACATGGCAGTGTATGAATAAATGGAAAGCACGGAATAAGGGCTTGTTACAAATTTCTGAAACTTTTCAGGCTGAGCCCTATCTTAGCAATAGGTGATCACTCACCTCCCGCTTCTCCTCCCTGAGCGGGGCCTATCGTGGCATTAGCGATAAGGCGTTACTGCCCTGGAGATCTTCCCCTTTCTCCAGGGTTTTTTTTGCCCGAAAATTTTCTGTGATCAGCTTTGGGCATCGTCATCATCGCCCTCAGTCGCCGCCTCTGACAAGCCAAGCAAATCAAGAATTCGTTGATTTGCCTCATCAATGCCGGTGCGTTTCAAGGCTGAAAACAATTGCACGGTAAACGGAAACGGCTTTCCCTGCTCGTCGACGTAGCTGTTCAACACGGTTCGCGCGAGGCGCAACGCATTCGTGGATTCATTCCGGTTCAGTTTGTCGGCCTTGGTCAACAGGCAATGCACTGGCTTTCCGGTCGGCGCGAACCACTCCAGCATCTGCACATCGAGGTCCGTAAAGGGCCGGCGCGAATCCATGATCAGGACCAGTGCGACGAGTTGTTCGCGCCTTTGGATATAGTTTCCGAGTAGTTCGTTCCAATGCAGCTTGGCTTCGCCAGGCACCTCGGCATAGCCATAGCCGGGAAGGTCAACCAGCAAGGCACGGATTTCCTCGACTTTGGTCGCGTCCTTCCGATGCTGGCCGACATGCGCGCCGCCGATGGAAAAGTAATTGATATGTTGCGTACGCCCGGGCGTTTTGGAGGCAAACGCCAGTTTTTTCTGGTTGCAGAGGAGATTGATGGCGCTCGATTTGCCGGCGTTCGAACGGCCGGCGAAAGCGATTTCGGGAACTTGCGTATTTGGCAAGTCGCGAAGGTGGTTCACCGTGGTGAAGAAGCGGGCTTGCCAAAGTAGGGACATAGAGGGAGAAATTGCAGCAAAAACCAGCGAAAATGCTGGAAAGCTATTGTACAATAAGCGGTTATGTATTGCTGCGCCGCAGAAGATGCGCCGCACAAAAGAGATCGCCGCCAGGCCAGAATTTTAATATCAAGTCCAGGGTGTTTTAATGAACCGTGCGTTTTTACCGATTGTAAAGTCCTTGTTTGTCGCGATGGTGGCGGTTTCTTCGGTTGCGTATGCAGCGGAAGAAAATAAAGCTCCGAAAGCTGATCCTGCGAAGGGTGAGGCGTTGTTCACCAGCATGGCTTGCGTTGGCTGCCATGGCCCCGCCGGCAATTCCACCATTGTGCAGAATCCGAAACTGGCCGGTCAGCATGAGCAGTATATCGTCAAGCAACTGGCGGACTTCAAGACCCCGCAGCGTACCAATCCGGTGATGAGCGCCATCGCCAACACCGTGTCGGACGTGGACGCAAAGAACATCGCTGCCTATCTCGACAAGCAGACCACGAGTGCGGGCGCAGCCAAGAACAAGAATTCCGTCGAGTTGGGCAAAAAGATCTATCGTGGCGGTATTGCCGAGAAAAATGTTCCGGCATGCGCAGGTTGCCACGGTGCTACCGGCAACGGGATCCCGGCGCAGTTTCCACGTCTGGCTGGCCAGCATCAGGAGTACACTGTCGCTCAGCTGACCAATTTCCGCGCCGGCGGCCGTAACAACAGCCCGCAGATGACAACCATCGCCAAGCGTATGCTGGATGATGAAATCCAGGCTGTTGCAGACTATGTTGCCGGCCTGAAGTAATGCCGTAAATGTAGTACCACGGGTTGTAAGGAATCAGATGGAGGGGGTGGCAGATGCCACCCCCTTTTGCTTTTGAAGATCACAAACATGAACGTAACTACCGCCGGGCTGCAATTGAATACCAGGCGCCGCTGGCTGGCAGAGGCCGTCGAGTTGATTTCGTCGATGCGGTTTGCGATCAGCCTGCTGACGCTGATTGCCATTGCATCGGTCATCGGCACCGTATTGAAGCAGAACGAGCCGATGCCGAATTATGTGAATCAGTTCGGCCCGTTCTGGTTCGAGGTGTTCAACAAGCTTGGCTTGTACGCGGTGTATTCGGCCTGGTGGTTCTTGCTGATCATGAGCTTCCTGGTGCTGTCGACCTCGCTTTGCATTATCCGCAACGCGCCGAAAATGCTGAAAGACATGCGCAGTTGGCGCGAGAATGTGCGCGAGCAGTCCTTGCGCAATTTTCATCACAAGGCGGAATGGACGAGCGCGTTGCCACTGACGGCGCTGGCGCATCAGCTCGCGCAGCGCATTGCGGCGAATGGATACAAGGTCAAGCTGGTCGAGAAGGATGCGGGGCGGCTGATCGCCGCCAAGCGCGGCGCGGCGAATAAATGGGGCTACATTTTTGCGCACAGTGCGATCGTGATCATTTGCGTCGGCGGTCTGCTCGATTCCGATTTGCCGATTCGCTTCCAGGAGTGGTTCAACGGCAAGACGCCGTTTGCGGGAAGCGGTGCGATCTCGGCCATTCCCGCACAGCACCGGCTCGGCGTCGGCAATCCCACTTTTCGCGGCAATACCTTCATCCCGGAAGGCGCGACCAGCAACACTGCCATTCTCCCGCGGCAGAACGGCGTTCTGGTGCAGGAGCTGCCGTTTTCGATCCAGTTGAAGAAGTTCATCATCGAGCACTATTCGACCGGGATGCCGAAGCTGTTCGCCAGCGAGGTGGTGGTGCGCGACGACGCAACAGGCAAGACCTTCAATGCCACCATCAAGGTGAATCAACCCTTGGTCTACAAGGGTGTCGCAATTTATCAGGCGAGCTTCGACGACGGCGGCAGCAAGCTGCAACTGGCTGCCTATCCGATGACCGGTTCGCGACGCGAGACGTTTGCGCTCAAGGGCGAGGTGGGCGGCTCGACGCCATTGGCTGATGCTGGCGAGTACACCGTGGAGTGGACCGGTTTTCGCCCATTTAACGTGGAGAACATGGCGCAAAGCGGCCAGGACGTGCGCGCGGTGGGCGGCGACAAGGGATTCAATGAGCGCTTCGCCGCCGGCCTGGACAAGCAGCTGGGTTCCGCGGCGAAGAATGCGAACAGCAAGGACCTGCAAAACGTCGGGCCCAGCGTGCAGTACAAGCTGCGCGACAAGACGGGGCAGGCGCGCGAATATCACAATTACATGCAACCGGTCCTGCTGGACGGAAGCATGGTGTTCCTGACCGGCATGCGCGATTCGCCGAGCGAGTCCTTCCGCTATGTGCGCATCCCTGCTGACGACAAAAATACGGTCGAGGAGTGGATGCGTGTGCGCGCCGCGGTGTTCGATCCGGAATTGCGGGCGCAGGCGGCCAGGCGTTACGCGCTGCATGCGATGCCTGAGGCGAAGGGAAATGTGGACACGCTGCGGCAGCAATTGCAGCTTTCCGCCTTGCGCGGATTGGAAATTTTTGCCGGCAACGGGCAAGAGGCGGGATATGTCGCCGTCTCGAAATTCCTGGAAAAGCTGCCTCCTGCCGAGCAGGAAAAGGCTGCCGATGTCTTCATGAAAATTCTCAACGGCAGCATGTGGGAACTTTGGCAAGCAGCGCGCGAGAAAGACGGCTTGCCGGCGGCGGCGATAGACGAAAAGCACGGGCACTTCCTGCAACTGGCAATCAATGCGATTTCCGACGCGTCTTTCTATGGGGCGCCTGTCTACCTGCAACTGCAGGGATTCGAGGAAGTCAAAGCTTCTGTCCTGCAAGTGACCCGCTCGCCGGGAAAGAATGTCGTGTATTTTGGTTGCCTGTTGCTGACGCTCGGCGTGTTCGCCATGTTTTACATTCGCGAACGCCGTTTGTGGGTCTGGCTGAAGACCGATAGCGAGGGCGGCACGCATGCCTTGATGGCCATGAGCTCGCAGCGCAAGACGCTCGACTTCGAGAAAGAATTCGAGGCGCTGAAAACACAGTTGCCGAGCCGGGATGGTTGAAGGCCAAGGGAATGATGCGCCGAAAGCCTGACATCCGCAGCTGCAACCCGTTTAATCTGACCGCCCGCGCAATGAGCACGGGATGGAGACAAACATGGAAATGACGCAATCACACATCTATTGTCCGCCGCAGGGATTCTTCCGGCGCTTGAGTCTGCTCGACTGGCTGTATGCTGCCGCGCTGGTTGCCGGAGCACTGTTCGCGTTCAATCGCTTTGGCGCGTACATGGATGTCTATGAAAAATCGATCCTGGTATTGTCCGCACCGACATTCGCCTGGCTCGGCTGGCAATGGAAGCAGGTGCGCTGGCTGATGGCATTGCTTGCCGTGCTGGCGCTGTCGTCCATCGCACTCTATGGTGGCAGCCTCGATGCGGCCGATAGCAGGTTCATCCTGAAGTATGCGTTGTCGAGCCAGTCCGCGATCCTGTGGATGAGCACCTTGTTCTTCCTGTCCACCTTGTTTTACTGGGGCGGCCTGATGACCCGATCGGACTTTGGCGCGTCGGTCGGTAGCAAGCTTTGCTGGGCGGCAGTCGTGATGGGTTTCACCGGCATGCTGGTGCGCTGGTACGAATCCTATCTGGTTGGCGCCGATATCGGACATATTCCGATATCCAACCTGTATGAAGTATTCGTCCTGTTCTGCATGATCACCGCGCTGTTCTACCTGTATTACGAAGAGCGCTATGCGACGCGCCAGCTCGGGCCTTTCGTGCTGCTGGTGATTTCCGCGGCAGTCGGTTTCCTTCTCTGGTACACGATCAGCCGTGAGGCGTCGGGCATACAGCCGCTGGTGCCAGCCTTGCAAAGCTGGTGGATGAAGATTCACGTGCCTGCCAATTTCATCGGGTACGGCACCTTCTCGCTGGCGGCAATGGTTTCGATGGCCTATCTGCTGAAATCGCGGGGTATTCTGGCAGACCGCCTTCCGACGCTGGAAGTGCTGGATGACGTGATCTACAAGGCGATCGCCGTCGGTTTTGCATTTTTCACCATTGCAACGATTCTCGGTGCATTATGGGCGGCGGAAGCATGGGGCGGCTACTGGTCCTGGGATCCGAAGGAAACCTGGGCGCTGATTGTCTGGCTGAACTATGCTGCATGGCTGCACATGCGTCTGATGAAAGGCTTGCGCGGGCAGGTGGCTGCGTGGTGGGCGCTGATCGGTCTGGTGGTGACGACGTTCGCCTTCCTCGGCGTCAATATGTTCCTGTCAGGCTTGCATTCCTACGGGGCGCTTTAAATAAATCAAGAAAAGAGCGCTGGCGGAGGGAATAAAACGTCCGTCGCGGTTGTTTACTTCATGTGCGCACCACGAGCACGCTTGATTAACCAGCTTAGCGAGGACTTCATGAAAATTCGTTTCTCATTCGCATCATCGTTGCTCGCCGTCCTGCTGGCCGGCAGCGCAAGCCTGGCGTTCGCAGAAGCGCCGGTCAAGGTCAGCGACGGCATGCTGACCAACTCTTCCGGCATGACCCTGTACACCTTTGAAAAGGACGCCGCAGGCAGCGGCAAGAGTGCCTGCAACGGCCCTTGCGCCACTAATTGGCCGCCGCTGATGGCCAAGGAGGGAGATCAGCCCAGTGGCGACTACAGCATCGTCACCCGCGATGACGGCGGCAAGCAGTGGGCGTACAAGGGCAAGCCGCTCTACCAGTGGACGAAAGACCAGAAACCGGGCGACAAGACCGGTGACGGCGCCAATAACGTCTGGCATGCCGCCAAGCCGTAAGCACGTATCCGCCCATGGCCGACTTCGCCGATGAGCTCGCATTGCAGATTCCAAGGCTGCGACGGTATGCGCGCGCATTGACGCACGATGTGTCATGGGCAGACGATCTGGTGCAGGACACGCTGGAACGTGCCCTGCAGCGACGCTGGCTGTTTCGGATCAATTCCAATCTCACTGCTTGGTTGTTTACGATGTTGTACCGCTTGTATCTGAACGAGGCGCCGCGCCGGCAAATTGCGGCCGTATCGCTTGAGGATGCGCCGGAGCCGGCCACACCGGGCGATCTTGGGCAGCAGCTCGACTTGCAGCGCGCGCTGGCGAGATTGAGCCCGGAGCATCGGGCTGTCATCGTGCTGGTCGGGCTGGAGCAGATGCGTTATCAGGAGGTTGCCGATGTGCTGAACGTCCCGCTGGGCACCGTCATGTCACGCCTCGCGCGTGCGCGCAGCCACTTGCGCGAATTGTTGTCCGGCCAGTCTGCACCCACCGCGTCGGCACATTTAACCCGGGTCAAGTGACATGTCTGCCTCACCCATCACCGAAATCGATTTGCATGCTTATGTCGATGGCCAACTGGAGACGTCGCGACGCGCCGAGGTTGAAGCATTCCTGGCGGCACATCCGGACGTCGTCGCCGAGGTGCAGGCATGGCGGATGCAGAATCAGTCGCTGCATGACATCTACGATAACGTATTGAATGAGCCGGTCCCGCTGCGGCTCACCGGCGCCTTGCGGTCGCGTCGCTGGCCGCGCGGAATTGCCGCCGGTGTCGCGTGGCTGAGCTGCGGCCTCGCGGCAGGCTGGCTTGCCCATGGATGGATGCAGGGGCCGGCCCAGCCGCGCACCTTCGCCCAAAATGCGCTGGCCGCACATGTGTTGTACACGGCGGAGCAGCGTCATCCGGTCGAGGTTACGGCGCAGCAGGAGGCACATCTTGTTGCCTGGCTGTCAAAGCGTCTGAGCGCGCCGATCCGGGCGCCCAAGCTTCAGGAGCAGGGCTTCGGTTTGCTCGGAGGGCGCTTGTTGCCGGGGCAGGACGGGCCGTTGGCGCAATTGATGTACGAGTCGGACAAGGGGGAACGCCTGACCCTGACGGTTCGCCACGCGTCGCAAGCGCAGTCTGAAACCGGGTTCAAGGTGATGGAGCAGGGCGGCAACAGGGCGTTTTACTGGATCGACAGCGAATATGGCTACGCTTTGTCGGGCAGCATTGATAAGCGCAAATTGCTGGAAATTGCTCAGGCGGTGTACCTTCAACTTCATCAGTCATCAAATTGATGTAAGGTTGTCAGGGGCTCGGCAGACCAACAGCCACCCAATCGACGAAATCATGGAGCAGCCATGTTGATCAAGCGTAATCCCAACGGGATCGACATTCCGTTCAGTTCTGAAATCACGCCGCGCGCAGTCTTCGAGGCACGGCGCACCTTCATCAAACAGATCGCGTTCGGCTCTGTTGCCGGCGGCGCGCTCCTTGACCTGCTCTCCCGCGAGGCCTTCGCACAGGGTGCAGGCGCGCAGAAACTGGCGGCAAAGACGAATCCCGCCTTTGTGGTCATGGACAAGACGACTGCGTACAAGGACGCCACCTCCTACAATAATTTCTATGAGTTCGGCACCGACAAGACCGATCCTTCGCATTATGCCGGCACGCTCAAGCCACGCCCATGGACGGTTGCGATCGAGGGCGAAGTCAAGAAGCCGATGACGCTCGACATAGACAGCCTGTTGAAGCTGGCGCCGCTGGAAGAACGGGTGTATCGCCTGCGTTGCGTTGAAGGCTGGTCGATGGTGATCCCGTGGATCGGTTATTCGTTTGCCGAATTGATCAAGAAGGTCGAGCCCACCGGCAATGCGAAATACGTCGAATTCATTTCGCTCGCCGACAAGAAGCAAATGCCGGGCTTGCGCAGCCCGGTGCTGGAGTGGCCGTATGTCGAGGGCTTGCGTCTGGACGAGGCGAATCATCCGCTGACGCTGCTGACGCTCGGCATGTATGGCGAGGTGCTGCCGAACCAGAATGGCGCGCCAGTGCGGATTGTCGTGCCTTGGAAATACGGATTCAAGTCTGCGAAGTCGATCGTGAAGATCCGCTTCATCAAGGATCAGCCGAAAACCGCGTGGAATATCGCCGCGCCGCAGGAATACGGCTTCTACTCGAACGTCAATCCCGAGGTCGATCATCCGCGCTGGTCGCAGGCAACCGAACGCCGCATCGGCGAAGACAGCTTCTTCAAACCCAAGCGCAAGACGTTGATGTTCAATGGCTACAGCAATGTTGCCTCGCTGTACACAGGCATGGATCTGAAGAAGTTCTTCTGAACGGATCAACGGGATTGTGTTCGAGCGTCATGAAGAAATCCATGCTCAACCCGACTCCACGCCAGGTCACCTCGGTGAAGGCGGCGATATTCCTGGCCGCGCTGTTGCCGTTTGCGCGACTGGTGCTGTTCGCATTCACCGATCGGCTCGGCGCCAACCCGATTGAATTCATCACGCGCAACACCGGCGATTGGACGTTTTATTTTCTGTGCCTGACGCTGGCGGTCACGCCCTTGCGGCGTCTGAGCAAATGGCATTGGCTGATCAAGCTGCGGCGCATGCTGGGTCTGTTTGCGTTTTTTTATGCAGTGCTGCACTTCACCACTTTCCTGTGGTTCGATCACTTCTTCGATGTCGACGAGATGCTGCGGGATGTGGCGAAGAGGCCGTTCATCACGGTTGGCTTCGCGGCTTTCCTGCTGCTCATTCCACTGGCCGTCACAAGCACCAACGCGATGGTGCGGCGTCTTGGGGGCAAGCGCTGGCAATGGCTGCATCGCGCCGTGTATCTGATCGCATCCCTGGGCATTCTGCATTTCTGGTGGATGAAGGCCGGCAAACACGATTTTGCCCAGCCCATCCTGTACGGGAGCATCGTCGGCTTGCTGCTCCTGATGCGCGTCTATTGGAATGTTGTACAGCCTAGAATGCAAAAGCGCCGGTCGGAGCCGGCGCCTGGTTGAGTGTCGCGCGAATCAGGGAAGCAGTGACTCCAGCGCAAACAGATCACTCGCGTTTTCACGCTTGCGAATCAGATGCAGCTTGTCGTCATCGACCATCACTTCCGCCGCGCGGCTGCGCGTGTTGTAGTTGGATGACATCGTCATTCCATAGGCGCCTGCCGACATGATGGCAAGCAGATCGCCCTGGTGGATCGCGAGCGAGCGCTCACGCGCCAGCCAGTCGCCGGATTCGCACACGGGGCCGACCACGTCGTAGATCTTCGATGGCGATGCGCGCTGCACCACCGCTTGCACACCGTGCCAAGCTTCATACATGGCGGGGCGCATCAGATCGTTCATGGCTGCGTTGACGATCGCGAAATTCTTGGCCGCGCCGTGCTTCAGATATTCCACTTCGGTCAGCAGCACACCGGCATTGCCGACAATCGAACGTCCCGGCTCGAACATCACCTGGATTGGTGCTCCTTTGTGATTCAGCAAACGCCACTTGTCGATCTTCGCAAACAATCGCGCCAGATAGTCGCCGATCGCCACCGGCTTGTCCTGGTCGTAGGTAATGCCGATGCCACCGCCGATGTCTAGGTGATGCAGATGGATGCCTTCTTGCGCCAGCCGGTCGATCAACTCGATCAGCCGGTCGAGTGCTTCCAGCAGCGGCGCGTCATCCAGCAATTGCGAGCCGATATGGCAATCGATGCCGACCACGCGAATATTGGGAAGCGTCGCCGCCGTGCGATAAGCGGTCAACGCCTCCTCATAGGCGATGCCGAACTTGTTTTCCTTCAGGCCGGTCGAGATGTACGGATGGGTTTTTGCATCGACATTCGGGTTCACGCGCAGGGAAATCGGCGCCTGCTTGCCCATCTCGCCGGCAACTTCGTTCAACCGGTCCAGCTCCGCTGTCGATTCGACGTTGAAGCAGAGGATGTCGTGCGAGAGCGCGAGGCGCATTTCCTCATGCGTCTTGCCGACACCGGAAAAGATCACCTTGCGCGGATTCCCGCCGGCCGCGATCACGCGCAGCAGTTCGCCGCCTGACACGATGTCGAATCCTGACCCGAGACGGCTGAGCAGGTTGAGCACGGCGAGGTTGGAATTGGATTTCACCGAGTAGCAAACGAGTGCCGTCGACTCATCGCGCCGGTTTTCCTTGCAGGCATTGGCGTAGGCGGAGAAATTCTCGACCAGTGCCGCTTTCGAGTAAACGTAGGTCGGACTGCCGAACTGGCAGGCAATGTCGGTCAGGGCGATGTTTTCGGCGTGGAGTACGCCGTTCTTGTAATTGAAATGCGACATGGAAAGGCAGAGAACTATTTGGATACGGGAGCGCTGCTGTCTGCGGGCGCAGGAGCGACTGGCGCAGCGGGCGTCGAAATCGGAGCAGGTTTTGCCGGCAGGTAAAGCGGACCCTTCTGCCCGCACCCGACGACAGCAAATGCCAGGGCTGCAACAACGACAAGATGTGGAACGGACTTCACGATTAGAATCACGGTTTAGTGCAATTGATTGGAGTGTAGCATGACTGAATCGGAATTCCTGGCGCTGGCCGAGCGGACGCTGACCTTGATCGAGTCCACGTTGGAGCGTGCGGCCGACGAAAGCGATCTCGACGTGGAGTGCAGCCGCAGCGGCAATGTCCTGGAAATTGAATTCGTCGACAATGGCTCGAAAATCATCGTCAACAGTCAGGCGTCGATGCAGGAAATGTGGGTGGCGGCGCGCTCCGGCGGATTCCACTACCGCTATGAAGGTGGTCGCTGGGTGAATACGCGCGATCAGTCCGAACTGTATTCAGCCTTGTCCAGGATGGTCAGTGAACAAGGCGGCGTGGACTTGGTGCTGGGCGGCGAAGCTTAAGAAAAAGCCGAAGCCAACAATGCTGGCTTCGGCTTGCGATGTGTGAAATTCCGATGTCAGAACAGCTCGTTCTTCACTTCATCCTTTGACTTTTCTTCTTCGGTGGGTTGTCGGTCACCCAGGCCCAGGCTGTGCACGCCCGTACCCGGCGGATTCTCGGCGTAGAAATAATCGCCGTTCACCTGGATAACTCCTTCGGGTACGGCACGCTCCTCGACAGGCACATCCTTCAGTGCCTTCTGCATGTAATTGATCCAGATCGGAAGCGCGAGACCGCCGCCGGTCTCCCTGTTGCCGAGGTTCTTGGGCTGGTCGAAGCCTATCCACGCAACCCCGACCATCTTCGGGGTGTAGCCGGCGAACCACGCGTCGACAGAGTCATTGGTGGTACCCGTCTTGCCGGCAATGTCGGGGCGTTTCAGGACCAGTGCGCGGGTCGCGGTGCCGAACTTGACGACGTCCTTCAGCATGCTGTCCATGATGAAGGCATTGCGCTCGTCGATCACGCGGTTCGATTCTTCACCCGCCTTGTCCGGCGTGACTTGGGACAGCACCCGGCCGGTCGAATCCGTCACCTTGGAAATCACGTAAGGGCTGATCTTGTAACCGCCGTTGGCAAACACCGAGTAGGCGCCGGCCAATTGCAGAGGTGTGACCGCGCCGGCGCCGAGCGCCAGCGTCAGATACGGCGGGTTTTTCTCCGCATCGAATCCGAATCGGGTCGTGTATTCCTGACCATACTTGGCACCGATCTTGTGCAGAATGCGGATCGATATCATGTTTTTCGACTTGGTGAGGCCTTTGCGCATCGTCATCGGGCCTTCGTACTTGCCATCGTAGTTCTTCGGCTCCCATGCCTGGCCGCCGGTTTGTCCGGCATCGAAGCTGATGGGGGCGTCATTGATGATGGTCGAAGGGGACAGGCCTTTTTCCAGCGATGCCGAATAGATGAAAGGCTTGAACGAGGAACCGGGCTGGCGCCATGCCTGCGTCACGTGGTTGAATTTGTTGCGGTTGAAATCGAAACCGCCGACCAGAGCGCGGATTGCCCCGTCGTCGGTGTTGGCGGCGACGAAGGCCGATTCGACTTCCGGCATCTGCGTGATGCTCCATTCCTTGTTCTCTTGCGTGACACGGATGATGGCGCCGCGCTTGATGCGCCGGTTCGGCGGCGCCTTGTCGGTCAATGCGCTGGTCGCCATCTTCAGGCCGGCGCCGGTAATCGTGATCTCCTCACCGGACGACAGGACCGCCGTCACGTTCTTCGGTGTCGCGTCAAGCACCACGGCTGCGACAATGTCGTCGCTGTCGGGATGCTCGGCAAGTTCGACTTCGATCGCGTTGTCGGCCTCTTCTTTGGAATTGGGGATTTCCATATAACCTTCGGGTCCCCGATAGCCGTGCCGCTTTTCATAGTCCAGCACACCGTGCCGCAATGCCAGGTAGGCAGCATCCTGGTCCGCCTTGGTAATGGTCGTATAGACGTTCAGGCCGCGGGTGTAGGTCTCCTCCTTGAACTGCTCGTAGACCAGCTGGCGGGTCATTTCCGCGACGTATTCCGCATGGATGCCGAACTCACTGCTGTCCGTCTTGATCTTCAGGACCTGGTCCTTGGCGGTCTGGTAGTCGGCTTCCGTGATGTAGCCAAGCTGGAACATGCGTTCCAGGATGTACTGCTGGCGTGCACGGGCCCGTTTCGGGTTCGCGACCGGGTTGTAGGCCGAGGGTGCTTTCGGCAGGCCGGCCAGCATCGCTGCTTCCGCGATGGTGATATCAGACAGCTTCTTGCCGAAATAAATCTGGGCGGCGGAGGAGAAACCATAAGCGCGCTGGCCCAGGTAGATCTGATTCATGTACAGCTCGAGAATCTGGTCCTTCGTCAGGTTCTGCTCGATCTTCCAAGCCAGCAGCGCCTCGTAGATCTTGCGCTTGAGTGTTTGCTCGCTCGACAGGAAAAAGTTGCGTGCGACCTGCTGGGTAATGGTGGAGGCGCCCTGTTTCGACCTGCTGGTCAGGTTGTGGACCGCCGCGCGCAGGATGCCGAGGTAATCGACGCCCCCGTGGTCGTAAAAGCGGTCATCCTCGATGGCGAGCACCGCTTTCTTCATGATGTCGGGCACATCCTTGATATGGACGAGATTGCGCCGCTCCTCGCCGAATTCACCGATCAGTACATTGTCCGCCGAATAGATCCGCAGCGGAATCTTTGGGCGGTAGTCGGTGATTGCCTCCAGCGATGGCAGATTGGGGTAGGCCATCGACAACGCAAAACCGAGAAGCAGCACGCCGATGAGGACCAAGCCAACGACTCCTCCGACAATGCCTAGCGCGACGCGCAACAAGAGAGAGGGGCGGCGCTTGGGCGCTTCGTCCGGGGTATTGCCTGGGGAATTAGAACGAGTCATTCGGAGAAAACGAGTGGAGGACGGTGACGCAGAATTATAACGGGGCGCAACACTATCCGATATTAAGAAAAAATCAATTATTATCCCGATGCAACGTGGACATTTGGCAACGGAGTTACAAATTACTGATAGGAAATCGCTTTACATCGGTTCAAGCTTATTGCTAGGATTTAATGTAACGTTGGATATATGTCACCTAAATATTGGTTTTTAAACGGATTTTTTGTGAGTCGATGATTTTATCCGTTCATTCGACATTCAAATAAGTGGTGCGTTCACGCAATAACCACATTTTGGGGAGAACTACCCTTGGCCATAGATCTCGGATTGTTACTTGGCAAGAAAAATCCGCCACTGATCGGCCTGGACATCAGCACGTCGGGTGTCAAACTCGTCGAGCTGTCTGAAGCGGGCAAAAACGAATTTCGACTGGAGCGCTTTGCAAGCGAGCCATTGCCACGCGGTGCGGTGGTGGACGGCAATATCGAAAACATCGAGCAAGTGACGGAAGCGGTGCGCCGCGTCTGGAAGAAAAGCGGCACGCGCGCCAAGCATGTGGCGCTTGGAATGCCTCCGGCATCCGTGATTACCAAGAAAATCATTCTGCCAGCCGGCTTGTCCGAAGATGAGCTGGAAATGCAGGTCGAAAGCGAAGCGAATCAATATATCCCCTTTGCACTCGACGAAGTCAGTCTGGATTTCGATGTCATTGGCCCAGCCCAGAATGCCCCGGAAGACGTCGAAGTGTTGATCGCCGCCACGCGCAAGGAAAAAGTGGAGGATCGTGTCGCAGTCGCCGAAGCAGCCGGCCTGAAACCGACCGTCATGGATATCGAATCGTATTCGGCGCGCGCTGCCATTGATCGCATCACGGCGCAATTGCCCAAGGGAGGGCAGGGACAGATTGTTGCCTTGTTCCAGATCGGTGCCCAGGTCACGCACGTATCGGTACTCCTGGACGGCCAGACGATTTACGAGCGCGAACAACCCTTCGGCGGCAACCAGCTCACCCAGGATATCGTACGCGCCTACGGGCTGTCCTTCGAGGATGCCGAGGCGAAGAAAAAAGCCGCGGACCTGCCCGAAGGCTATGAGCGTGAATTACTCGACCCCTTCCTGGAAAATTCAGCCCTCGAAGTCACGCGCGCCATCCAGTTCTTCTTTACATCCACGCCATATACCCACATCGACCAGATCTTTCTTGCGGGCGGATGTGCTGTCATTCCCGGCATGGTGGAACTGGTCGCGGAGCGCACCAAGATTTCCACCTCTGTCGTGAGTCCGTTCAAGGGCATGCAGCTGGGGACTTCGGTGCGTGAAAAACAGCTGCGCAGCGAGGCGCCATCCTACCTTGTCGCATGCGGACTGGCGATGCGGAGGTTCGACCGATGATCCGTATTAACCTTCTTCCTCATCGCGAGGAAACGCGCAAGCAGCGCAAGATTGCCTTCTACCGATTGCTGGTGATGTCGGCATTGATGGGGCTGGCTATCGTGCTTGTCGTCGGCGGCGTCATCGGCGCCCAGATATCGAACCAGAATCAGCGCAACAGCTTTATCAAGGCGGAGAACGCCAAGCTCGATGAGCAGATCAAGGAAATCGCGACGCTGAGACAGGCAATCGATGGGTTGAAGGCGCGCCAGCAAGCGGTGGAGGATCTTCAAAGCGACCGCAATCAGCCAGTCTACTTGATGGACGAGCTGGTCAAGCAGGTGCCGGAAGGGGTCTATCTTCGCTCGTTCAAGCAGGAGAATCAGCGTGTTGTGCTGAGCGGATACGCGCAGTCCAACGAACGCGTGTCGGAGTTGTTGCGCAATCTGAGCAATAACTCACCGTGGCTTGAACGGCCTGATCTCATTGAGATTCGCTCGGCGAGCGTCGGTCAGGGCAAGGATTCGAAGAGAGTGTTCGACTTCACTGTCAATGTAGGAATCAAGCGCCCGCGCGACAAGGAGCAGGCGGCTTCGGGCAAGGCAGCTGACGTGGCGCCGAAGCGCCCCTGACATGAAAGACGCACTATGGCAGATTTGAAAAAAATCGGTGACAAGGTTGCGGCACAATTCCGCGGCCTGAATGGACGGCACCCGGGACAGTGGCCTCTCATTCCGCGTATCGCTTGCGGTCTTGGGACTTTGATCGCCGTTGGCTTGGTTGGATGGTTCTTGTACCTGGACGGCGAACTCGAACAGCTTGAGGCCGGCAGGCAAGAAGAAGTGAAGCTGAGGGACGACTACAAATTCAAACTTCAGCAAGCGATCAATCTCAACAGCTTGCGCAAACAAAAAGAGCAGGTCGGCGAATACGTGTCGACGCTGGAGAAACAATTGCCCAGCAAGGCGGAAATGGATGCCCTATTGTCCGATATCAATCAATCGGGCTTGGGACGAGGGCTGCAGTTCGAGTTGTTCAAGCCGGGGCAGGTTGTTGTGAAGGACTATTACGCAGAGTTGCCGATTGATATCAAGGTCTCTGGAAATTATCACGATGTCGGATCTTTTACGAGCGACATTGCGAACCTGCCACGTATTGTGACCCTCAACAAAATGAACCTCGTTGCGGGCAAAGACGGTGTCCTCACTCTGGATGCCGTTGCCAAGACTTTCCGTTATCTGGACAAGGAAGAGGTAAATGCGCAGCGCAAGATTGCGGCTGACAAGACGAAGGGGGCGAAAAAATGAGGACCTTTCGTTTGAGGCTTCCAATTGTTGCCAGCCTGACTGCATATCTTCTTGCGGGGTGCGGTGATGGGGATGTGCAAGAAGTCAAGCAATGGATGGAGGAGGTGAAGCGGCAGACTCCGGTAACAGTACAAAAACTCCCGGAACCCAAGCGATTCACACCATACGATTACAGCGCCAAGAATGACGTCGATCCATTCAATCCCGCCAAGCTGACCGTCGCGCTTGCAAAGACGCAGGCCGATTCGGGCAGCGGCATCAAGCCTGACCTCGACCGTCGCAAGGAGCCTCTTGAAAACTTTCCACTTGATAGCATCAAGATGGTCGGCACGCTGGAAAAACCAGGCTTGAGCTTTGCACTCCTGCAAGTGGACAAATCAGTATTTCAGGTGAAGGTCGGCAATTACATTGGCCAGAACTTCGGAATGATCACGAAGATAACCGAAACAGAAGTCGAGCTGAAGGAAATCGTCCGCGACGCGGCAGGTGAATGGACCGAGCGTAAAGCCAAGTTAGAGTTGCAGGAGAATAAAAAATGAATGCCGTGAAAAATCACTTTGAACGCTTGGGGAAAACTGTGCATGGCGCATTGAGGCGATGCGTTTTTGCCGGTCTGCTTGCTGTATGCGGCGCTGCACTGGCGCAGGAAAATGCTATCGAGTCGATCAGCTCCAATCAACAAGGCGCGAATGTCATTGTCAAGGTGACGTTAAAACATCCCATCGCAAAGCCGCCAATCGGATTTTCCATTACCAGTCCGGCACGCATCGCGCTTGATTTTGCCGGCACCGCAAACTCTACGGGGAAGGCCGCGCAAGATATTGGGTTGGGTGACGTTCGCAATGTGAATGTTGTTCAAGCGGGTGATCGTTCCAGGCTGGTTTTCAACTTGTTGCGCCCGTTGAATTACGCCACTGCGGTGGAAGGCAACATGGTGATCGTGACCATTGATGGATCGGGAGGTGTCGCAACACCAGTGAATGCCGCGGGCATTCCGATTACACCAAAGGTGGCTGACACGGGCAAGCATGCATTGCGAGACATCGATTTTCGCCGTGGGCCGGGTGGGGAGGGGCGCATCGTCGTGGATTTGCCCAGCAATCAGGTGGCAGTCGACGTACGACAGCAAGGGCAGACGATTGTCGTTGATTTCCTGAAGACCTCCATGCCCGAAGTGCTGCGTCGCCGCCTTGATGTGACCGATTTTGCGACGCCGGTACAAACGATCACCACGACGCCGCAAGGTGAAAACGTGCATATGGTGATTGAGCCGAAAGGTCTATGGGAGCATAGCGCTTATCAAAGCGATACGCAGCTCGTGGTGGAGGTGAAACCCATCAAGGAAGAACCGAACAAGCTGGTGCAGGGAACGCAGGGCTATCGGGGAGAGCGTCTCTCGCTGAACTTTCAGAATGTCGAGGTGCGCGCCGTCTTGCAAGTCATCGCGGATTTTACGGGCTTGAATATCATTACCAGCGACACAGTCAGCGGCAACCTCACGCTTCGTCTCAAAGACGTCCCATGGGATCAGGCGCTCGATATCGTCATGCAGGCGAAAGGCTTGGATATGCGGAAGAATGGCTCCGTACTGTGGATTGCGCCAAAGGATGAATTGCTCACCAAGGAAAAGCTTGAACTGGAGCAGAAAGCGCAAATCGCAGAACTGGAACCATTGCGAACGGAAATCTTCCAGCTCAATTATCAAAAGGCCGAATCGTTCAAGCAGGTCTTCGGACTGGACAGCGGCGGCGATACCAAGAAGAGCATTTTGTCGAAAAGAGGAAGCGCGGTGATTGACCCGCGGACCAATCAGCTTTTTGTGACTGATATCACCTCAAAGATCGAGGAAATACGCAAGCTGGTACAGAAGACTGATATCGCATCGAAACAGGTGCTGATCGAAGCGCGCATTGTTGAGGCCGATGACAAATTCAGCAAGAGTCTCGGCGCAAAGCTTGGCTTTAACGATATGCGCAATCTTCGTGGCGGCGATTCCGGTTATCAGATCAACGGCAACACGCGCGCTGCCGTTACCGGAAATTACATCGGCGTCGGAGAGCAGACTGGTCAGGCTCAGGACTCGGGAAGTGCATTCAATAACACGCAGTTCGTGAACCTGCCAGCGACCGGCTTTAATGGATTGACTGCGCCAAGCCTGGCCGTAAGTCTTTTTTCCGCCGCCGCCAACCGGTTCCTGAATCTGGAGCTTTCGGCAATGGAAGCGGATGGCAAGGGCAAGATCATTTCAAGTCCGCGCGTCGTGACAGCCGATCAATTGAAAGCACTGATCGAACAAGGTACCGAGTTGCCGTACCAGGTTGCCACCTCCAGCGGCGCGACGTCGATCACGTTCCGAAAGGCGAACCTGAAGCTTGAAGTGACGCCTCAAATCACGCCTGACGGAAATATCATTCTCGATGTTGATGTAAATAAGGACAGTGTCGGCGTCGAGACCCGGGCGGGCTTTGCAATTGATACCAAACATGTCAAGACGCAGGTGTTGGTGGAAAACGGCGGTACGGTGGTGCTTGGTGGTATCTTCCAGCAAACCGAGCGTGATGCCGAGGCCAAAGTGCCATTGCTCGGAGATGTTCCCGTGGTTGGGCATCTTTTCAAGACGACCACACGCACAAATGACAAGACTGAATTGTTGATATTCATTACACCAAAAATTGTGAACGATCGACTTGCGACGCGATAGATGTCAAAGAAAACCGAGAAATAAACCAGGGAATAAAAAATGAAATTTGGCTCGATAACAAATATTTTCCGAAACGCAGTCCATATGGGAGTCACTGGGCTTGCGGCGATCGCGTTGGTGGCTTGCGGCGGGGGAGGCGGATCACCGGGCACTGTTGCTGGCGGTAGCGGTTCTACCTCCACAACAGCAACATCGGTGTCGTTGCTTTTCAGTACTCCCGAGTTGCCATCTGCCGGGGCGACGGGTACAGAGGTAACCATCACTGCACTCGTAAAGAATGCCAATAACAACACTATTCCGTCGGTTCCCGTTACTTTTTCAGCAAGTTCAGGTGCCTTAAGTGATGTATCCGCAGCAACTGACACAAGCGGAAAAGCAACTGCCAAACTTAGCACATCGGGCGATCGGGCCAATCGAACGATCACGATTACGGCAAAAGCAGGAAATGTCTCAACGACAGGGACTGTAACCGTCAGCGGTACGGCCGTGACCGCAACCGGCCCCACGACGATCACGTCTGGCGGGACGGGCGATTTCGTGATTTCGGTGAAAGATTCGGCCGGCGTCGCTGTGCCTAATGTCCCGGTGACGATTTCTTCCGCGAAGGGCAATCCAATTTCCATTTTGAGTTCTGGAGGAGGAAGTTCCTCGTCGCCTCTCACGAACTCGGTAGGTCAAGTCTCGGTACGCATCTCGGGAGCGCAATCGGGCACTGACACGCTTTCTTTTGCATCTCAAGGGGCAACCAAGTCGGTCTCCTATACGGTAAATTCGGTTAGCTTACGGGTTGCAACGGTCGGAACCACCGTCAACAGTAGTGGCAACGCACAAACCAGCACTGGATCCTGTACGAAAATTGCGGCACGTTATGAAAATGCTGGCGTACCGCAAACGGGGACTGTGAATATCACGGCTTCGCGCGGCGGGCTGTACACCGACAATGTTTGTACTCAGGCATTGACGGCAAGCGGCGTGCAGGTTGTGGCGGGCGACGCGGCGGCATATATCAAATCCGATACTGCTGGTGTCGCAACAATTATTGCCACTGTAGTGAACGGTCCCACCGCGCAGACAAACCTGGAGTTTGCCGCACCGCTAACGTCGACGGCAACCATCGCCATGCAAGCTGAGCCCGCAGTCATAGGAACGAATGCAACAAGTCAAAATGAGCGAAGCCGTTTGACCGTTGTCATTCGTGATGGCACTGTGAACAACAACTTGGTAAAAGATGCAGTAATCGAATTTACGATTACAAGTGATCCGAGCGGAGGCAGTCTTTCGACACCAGTTGCTACCACGGGAAGTGACGGAAGCGCGACGGTCGATTTTATTGCGGGAGCGGCCACTACGCAGACGAATGGTGTGCAAATCCAGGCAAAAATCCAGGGAACGAGCAAAACCGCAAGCACTACTTTAACCGTGTCCCGAAAATCTCTGTTTATTACTGCGGGCACCGGAAATACGCTGGATGTTCCAAACACGACTCAATACAAACAGGACTATTCCGTGTTCGTGACCGACGCTACGGGCAATCCGGTTTCGGGCGTCAACGTGACTGCATCTGTCCGAGTCGTTCACTATTACAAGGGCTCGTATAAGACCTATACTCAAGAAGAGGTAGATGCACTGAAAGCCGCAGCTGTAGCTGCCGGTCTGCCTGCAGATTCGGTTACGGTAAAAGCCGGGTGGAATGCCCAACGGATATACCAATGCGAAAATGAAGACAGCGGCACCATGAACGGCATTTTAGATGCTGGCGAAGACTTTAATCTTAATGGAGTTCTTGACCCAGGTACTCCGCTTAACGTCTCATCGAGCGGACAGACGGATGCAACGGGAACTGCAATAATTTCGATTCGATATCCAAAGGACAGGGCGAACTGGACTTCAATTATTTTGACCGTCCGCGGCAGCGTGGCGGGAACCGAGGCGACGTATAGCACACAAGAATATATTTTGCCCATTCTTGCTGGCGATTTACAGAACGCATCGACCAGCCCCCCAGGCGATCCAAATCCGTATGGAGTTAATGCCTGCAACGTAGCCAACTAGTGTCGAATATTTTCCTCGTAGGCCTGATGGGCGCCGGCAAGACGACAGTCGGCCGCGCCCTCGCCAAAAAGCTGGACAAACGCTTCATCGATTCTGACCATGAAATAGAGGCGCGTACCGGCGCCTCTATTCCATTGATCTTTGAAATCGAGGGAGAGGCGGGGTTTCGTCAGCGCGAATCGGAAGTGATTCGCGAGTTGACGGAACTTGACAACATTGTGCTGGCGACCGGCGGCGGAGCAATTTTGCGACCGGAAAATCGTGCATGCCTCAAGGCGCATGGCACGGTGATTTACCTGAGGGCGAGTGTCAGCAGCATTCTTCAGAGGACCAGCCACGACAAGAACCGCCCCTTGCTGCAGACTGCCGATCCGCGCCAAAAGCTCGAACAACTCTCTCGCGAGCGCGAGCCCTATTACCTTGAAGTTGCCGATCTGATTATCGATACCGGCCGTCCTAACGTACAATCACTGGTACAAACCATCTTGACCCAGCTGGAATCGTGTTCCAAGGGGCAGGACGGGGATAAGACGAACCCAACTTCCTGACACTTTTGATGATGACGCAACAAGCTTCCCCGATCACATTGCATGTCGATCTAGGGGATCGTAGCTATCCGATTACCATCGGGCAGTCGCTTCTATCCGATTCCGACCTCGTGGCCCGCAACATCGCGGGCCAACGGGCAGCTATTGTTACTAATACTACTGTCGGTCCGCTGTATCTCGAGACACTGGTTCGCGGACTGACCGCCGCCGGCAAACAGGTCACGACGATTGTGTTGCCTGATGGCGAAGAGGAAAAGAACTGGTCCAACCTGATGCGGGTGTTCGACGTTCTGCTCGGCGAAAAATGTGATCGCAAGACGACGTTGATCGCGCTTGGCGGCGGGGTGATCGGCGATATGACGGGTTTTGCCGCGGCGACCTACATGCGCGGCGTGCCCTTCATCCAGGTGCCGACGACCTTGCTGGCGCAGGTCGACTCATCGGTTGGCGGCAAGACCGGCATCAATCATCCGCTCGGCAAGAACATGATCGGCGCGTTTTACCAGCCGCAAGCCGTCATTGCCGATACCACGACCCTGAATACCTTGCCGGCACGCGAACTTGCCGCCGGCCTCGCAGAAGTGATCAAGCATGGCGCGATCATCGATCCGGCGTTTTTCGATTGGATCGAATCGAACATGGCGAAGCTCGTTGCCCGCGACGCGGATGCCTTGGCGTATGCTATCAAGCGGTCCTGCGAGATCAAGGCAGACGTGGTGCGGCAGGACGAGCGTGAAGGGGGGCTGCGCGCCATTCTGAATTTCGGCCACACATTTGGCCACGCCATCGAAGCAGGGCTAGGCTACGGCGAGTGGTTGCACGGCGAGGCGGTGGGTTGCGGCATGGTAATGGCCGCGGATTTGTCGCATCGTCTCGGTTTTATCGACGCCATGGCCAAGAAGCGCGTCGTCGCGCTGGTGAAGGCAGCCGGCTTGCCCGTGGTGGCGCCGAATCTCGGCAAGGATCGCTGGCTGGAGCTGATGCAGGTCGACAAGAAAAACGAGGGCGGCCAGATCAAGTTTATTCTGCTCAAGCCGCTGGGCACCTCGGTCATCATGCCGGTTCCGCAGGATGCCTTGCTGGCGACCCTGGAAGACAGAGTCAAATAAATGAATTTCGACGCCTACCTCGCACCTTATGCCGCACGGCCAGAGGCGTCGCGGGGGCGGCGCTTTCCGGAAACGCCACCGACGTCGCGCAGCGAATTCCAGCGCGATCGCGATCGCATCATTCACTCCACCGCGTTCCGCAGGCTTGAATACAAGACGCAAGTCTTCGTCAATCACGAGGGAGACCTATTTCGCACTCGCCTGACGCACAGTATCGAAGTCGCGCAAATCGCACGCTCCATTGCGCGTAACCTGCATCTGAATGAAGATCTGGTCGAAGCGATTTCACTCGCACATGACCTCGGACACACGCCGTTCGGCCATGCCGGACAGGAGGCGCTGAATGCATGCATGAAGGATTATGGTGGCTTTGAACACAACCTGCAAAGCCTGCGCGTGGTCGATGACCTGGAGGAGCATTACGGCGCATTCAATGGCCTGAACCTGATGTTCGAAACGCGTGAAGGCATACTCAAGCATTGTTCGCATCCGAATGCACAACAACTTGGGGACATCGGATTGCGCTTCATCCAGAAGAAGCAGCCGACGCTGGAAGCGCAATTGGCGAACCTTGCCGACGAGATCGCATATAACAATCACGATGTCGACGACGGATTGCGATCGGGGTTGCTGACGACCGCGCAGCTGGATGAAATCGATTTCTACGCACGGTATCGCGGCGAAGTGGAAGCGGTTTATCCGGGCATCAGCGGCCGGCGCGCCATACACGAAACCATTCGCCGGATGATCAACGCACTGGTCGTCGATCTGATCCAGACATCGCAAGCGCGCATTCAGGATGCCGGACTGACGAGTGTCGACGCGGTGCGTGATTCCCCCGCATTGATCACCTTCTCCGACGAGATGCGTCAACAGGCGGCGCAGTTGAAACGATTCCTGCGCGAGAATCTGTACCACCACTACATGGTCAATCGCATGACCAGCAAGGCGCGCCGCGTCATCCGTGAACTGTTCGAGGCCTTCATGCAGGAGCCGCGCCTGCTGCCGCCGGACTATCAGATGCTCTCGGGTGAGCACGGCGACGACAAGCTGCAAGCGCAGGCACGCAAGGTGGCCGACTATATCGCCGGCATGACCGACCGTTACGCCATGCGCGAACACCGGCGGCTGTTTCGAATCGACGAGATCTAATCGAGATCACGCAGCGGATGTGCATGCGCGGGCCAGGCAGGGGCAAAGAAGCGCTCGATCATGTCTGTTGTGACGCCATCCAATGTCGCCGGCATCCATTTCGGCGCATTGTCCTTGTCGATGACAACGGACCGGATTCCCTCCAGCACTTCACCGTTCTCGAAACTGCGCCGAACCATCGTGCGTTCCATGCGCAGGCATTCTGCGACGCTCATGCCCGCGCCGCGCCGCAATTGCGCCAGCGTCACGCACATCATCAGTGGCGACCGCTTCGTCATGGTGTTCAGCGTCTTCTGCGAAAAGGCATTGTCGTCACGTTGCAGTGATGAAGCGATCGCAGCGACTTGGTCGTGCACAAAGTGCCGATCGATCGTCGCGCGTTCCTGGGCGAGCGCGCTACGTGCGGGATCTGCATGCGTCTCGAATTGCCTTGCGAAATCGCGAATTGCCTGACGTGCGTCAGAGTACTCCGTCGATTCCAGCAGCTCCATCAGTGAGGATAGTTGTGCCGCAGGGATGTACACATCGGCCAGGCCGGCATAGAGCGCATCTGCTGCGCCGATGATCTCTCCTGTTACCGCGAGATAAGTGCCGAGCTGGCCGGGAGCGCGGGACAGGAAGTAGCTGCCGCCGACGTCCGGGAACAGCCCGATGTTCACTTCCGGCATCGCCATTTTGGTACGTTCGGTGACGACGCGCAGGCGGTTCGTTTCGCCACCTTGTGCAACGCCCATGCCGCCACCCATGACGATGCCATCCATGACGGCGATATACGGTTTCGGATAATGGTGGATGAGATGGTTGAGTGCGTATTCCTCCGTGAAGAAGTCCTCGAGCAGCGCGCTGCCATGCTGCGGCGTGTTGCGGCCAGCTTCGTAGAAGAAGCGGATATCGCCGCCGGCGCAGAATGCCTTGTCGCTGCTGCTGCGAATCAGCACAGCGCGAACACCGTCGTCCTTGCACCATGCATGTAGTGCTTCGGTGATGGTGCGTACCATCTCGAGGGACAGTGAATTGAGTGCCTTGGGGCGATCGAGGGTAATGAAGCCGATCTTGTTCTTGATGGCGGTATGAACGAATTCAGTCATGACGGATGGAATGGTTGATGTTCGACGTATTCTAGCGGCAATGCTGAAACACTTCAGTCGCGCGATTGACAGTCGATTCCGGCGCTGCGGACAATAAAAAAGGGCGCATTCGAATGCGCCCTGATTTTGGCAGCCGACATCGTCGGCAAAAGTGGACTCCCTAGCCAGCAGGCTGCACGTCCGGCATGTGCTTGATCGCTGCGTGCTGATGATCCTGGAGTTTGGTCTTGTATCGGAGGACCTGGCGGTCCAGTTTGTCGATCAACATGTCGATTGCCGCATACAGGTCCTCGGCGATACTCTCAACATGGATGACATTTCCTCGCAGTCGGAGGTTGATTTCGGCTCTTTGCCTTTTTTCCTTTTCAGGGAGCTTTTCCACGGCCAGGATGACCGCTACATCAATGACATGATCGAAATGGCGCTTGATCCGTTCCAGCTTGGTCTGCACATACTCACGGATGGAGGGGGTCAGTTCGAGATGATGTCCACTGATTGTGAGATTCATACGCGCTCCTATGGATAGCGTCGCCGGAGGTTCCCAACATGCCTGCAATTCCGTGTAGCAGGCTACGCCAGAACACAGCAACGAGACAACACTACAACACGATGACTACAGGGATTTGCGCAGATTGACTGGAGGGATTTTCAGGGCTTCGCGGTATTTCGCGACTGTGCGTCGTGCGACCACCATGCCTTGTTCCCCCAACATATCCGCGATTTTGCTATCTGAGAATGGATTCTTGGGGTCTTCTGCTCCTATCAATTGTTTGATCAGTGCACGTATCGCCGTCGAAGACGCTTCTCCTCCCGCTTCGGTGGCGACGTGGCTACCGAAAAAGTACTTCAACTCAAACATGCCATGAGGAGTCAGCATGTATTTTTGAGTTGTTACACGAGAAATAGTGCTCTCGTGTAAACCAAGTGTATCAGCAATTTCACGCAAGACAAGAGGGCGCATGGCGACCGCGCCGTGCGAGAAAAAATTGCGTTGACGGTCGACGATGGCTTGTGCAACGCGCAATATCGTGTCGAAGCGCTGCCGCATATTTTTGATCAGCCATTTGGCCTCCTGCAGCTGAGAAGTGAGTGACCCCTCACCCTTGCTTTGCTTGAGGATGTTGGCGTACATCGCATTGACCCGCAGGCGCGGCATGACGTCGTGGTTCAGCATCACCTGCCAGCCGTTCTTTGTCTTCTTGACAATGACATCCGGTACGACGAAATCCGATGTGTCGGACGCGAACAGGGCGCCGGGATGCGGATTGCAGCGCTTGATCACGTACTGCGCTTCACGCAGGTCTTCATCGTCGCAATCGAGGATTTTCTTCAGCTTGTTGAAATCGCGCTGCGCGAACAGGGCGAGATGATGCTCGACGATCTGCAGTGCCCGGCGACGCGTCACCATCGGCACTTTCGGGAAGCGCCGGATTTGAATCGACAGGCATTCCGAGGCATTGCGCGCGCCGACACCCGCCGGATCGAAACTCTGCAGCAATTTCAACGCGACCTGCAATTCCTCGATGTCGACCCCGAGCTCCTCCGGCAAGCGTGCATGGATTTCCTCGATCGGCTCTTCCAGATAGCCGTTGTCGTTCAAGGCATCGATGATCAATTCGACCAAGGCGCGGTCGCGCAATTCGTGCACCGTGACGCGCATTTGTTCCAGCAGGTGTTCGCGCAAGGTGGTCTCATGCGCTTCAAGTTGCGGGCGCGAATCGTCGTCTTCCGGCGCCTTGGATGTGCGCGCGACATCGTCGAAACTCCATTCGGCTTCGCCGGAGGCGGGCGCATCGCCGGCGTCGCCACCCTCAAAGCCGCCTTCCGATTCTTCCGGAGCAGAAGGACTGCTTTCGGCCGCCGGCATTTCCGACGTGCTCCCGTTGAGACTCGGGGTCGCGCTGATTGCGCCATCCGCCAGCAGGCGGACAGAATTGTCGAGCGGGTCGTCGATGCGCTCCAGAAGCGGGTTGTCGGAAAGGATTTGTTCCAGCTCCTGATGCAGTTCAAGCGTCGACAATTGCAGCAAACGGATCGATTGCTGCAGCTGAGGCGTCAGCGCAAGATGTTGCGAGATTCGAAGTTGGAGAGTTTGTTTCATGTGTTTGCAAGCTGCCCTTACATCCTGAAGTGTTCACCCAGATACACCCGCCGCACTGATTCGTTGGCGATGATGTCGTCCGGGCGACCGCTCGCAAGTACCGAGCCCTGGTTAATGATGTAAGCACGATCACAGATGCCGAGCGTCTCGCGCACGTTGTGGTCTGTGATCAGTACGCCGATGCCGCGTTCCTTCAGGAATCGCACGATGCGCTGGATTTCAATCACCGCAATCGGGTCGACCCCCGCGAAGGGTTCATCCAGCAACACGAAGCGCGGATTCGTTGCCAGTGCCCGCGCGATTTCCACACGCCGCCGTTCGCCGCCCGAGAGTGACAAGGCCTGGTTCTCGCGCAGCCGCTCGATCTGCAAGTCCGCGAGAAGCGTATTCAGGCGCTTTTCGATCTCGTCGCGCGACAGCGGCTTGTCGTCGACGCGCTGGAGTTCGAGTACGGCGCGAATGTTGTCTTCCACGCTCAGCTTGCGAAACACCGACGCTTCCTGCGGCAGATAGGACAGGCCGAGCACTGCACGCCGATGGATCGGCAAGCGCGAAATGCCGACACCATTCAGGTCGATCTCACCGGCATCCGACGGCACCAGACCAACGATCATGTAAAACGAAGTTGTCTTGCCCGCACCGTTCGGGCCGAGCAGCCCGACGACCTCGCCGCTTTCAACCTCCAAGGATACGTCGCTCACCACCTGGCGTGTGCCATAACTTTTCTGCAAGCCGCGGACGACCAGAGTACTTGCCATCTTCATTTGCCCTTTGACTCGGTACGCGGCTGGATAACGGCTTTGATGCGGCCGCCGCCCACCTTGTTCTCGCCGGACGGCGTGTTGTTGACCGTGAAGAACTCGGCGCGGCTATCGTAGGAAATGAATTCGCCCTCGACCTCGTCGGTGGGCTTCGTTCCTTCCAGCCTGCGTATCCTGGCTTTGGAGAAGAGTTTCACGATCTCCGTCTTGCCGTCGTATTCGATGCGTTCAGCTTGCCCTTCAACCCACTGATTCGGTCCGGCGTCGCGCTTCTGACGGAACGTGGCGAGACCGCCCGGCGCGGCAAGCAGCGTTGCGTACTGGTAACCCGCCGGGTCCTGGGACACGGTCAACTTTTGCGCATGCATGACCAGCGTGCCGCGCGTCAGGATCACATTGCCGGTGAAGGTATTGATTTGCTTCACATCGTCATAGGCCATCTGATTGGCTTCGACGTTGGTCGGTTTCTCGAAGTCCGCTTTCTCGGCATGGGCGCCGCCTGCGACAGTTGTGCTGAACATCAACAGCAGCAAGGAGAAGAAACGTTTCATGTATGGTCTCGAAAGTGGTGCCTCAAGTTATATCTCGATTTAACGCTGCGGGGCTTGATACGTGCCATGAACATTGCTGGTCAGGCGGAACTCGCGCGTCGCGTTGTCGGCGAACATGCCGACGCCATTAAGCGTGGACGTGCCGAGCTTGATCTCCACCGGTTCATCGGTTTTCATCACTTCATCGTCGGGCAGGACCAGCAGGTATTCCGAGCTCGCATGCAGATGCTGAGTCGTCGCGGATGCGGGTCGGTCGATCTGCACGTTGTTGAACAACTGAATCCTGCTGTTATCGCTGTTGACATGCGCGCGTTCGGAACGCATCGTCATCGGCATCGTCGCTTCGCCGAGATTGTTGATGACCGGCAGCGTGATGTCGTAAGAATCGTCTTTGGGGTTGTGCGTCAATTTCGCGCCGGAAAAGTGATACTGCACTTTGCCCGTCTTTCCCAGCTTTACGTAACTGAATTTCTCGACATAAAAATCCGGCTCGCTGCGTTCCTTGTCCGGAATGAAGTCGCCGGCCGACCTGCGCATCACCTCCAGCAACCAGAAACTTCCGAGCGCCAGCGCAATGGCCGGCAAGGCGAATGCCAATATGCGGAAGCGGAGCCCCGTGCGGCCGCTGATCATGCCAGATACGGCGCGAGCGCCGCCTCGTAGTTGCCTTGCGCGCGCAGGATGAAGTCGCACAGTTCGCGGGCCGCACCACGACCACCGGCAGCCTGCGTGAGGTAATGGACGCGCGAGCGCACCTCGCTGTGCGCGTTCGGCACGCTGGCGGAAAAGCCGCAACGCAACAGGATAGGCAGGTCAATCACGTCGTCGCCGATGAATCCGCATGCTTCGGGGGCGATGCCAGTATCCGACAACAATTGCTCGAAGGCCATGCGCTTGTCATGCACACCCTGATAAACATGATGAATGCCGACATCGGCGGCGCGCCGGACCACGATATCCGACTTGCGCGCACTGATGATCGCTGTTGACACGCCGGATTGCTGCAACAGCTTGATGCCATGTCCGTCGAGCACGTTAAAGGTCTTGATCATCTCGCCGTTCGGGCCGTAGTGCAGGCTGCCGTCGGTCAGGATGCCATCCACATCAAAAATCATGAGCCGTATGCGCGCGGCCCTGAAGAGAGCATCGTCCTGCATCAGATCACCTTGGCGCGAGTCAGATCATGAATATGGAGCGCGCCGACCAGTGTCCCGTCGGCATCCGCCACCAGCAACTGGTTGATGCGGAACTGCTCCATCACCTCGACGGCTTCAACTGCCAGTTGATCCGGTCCAATCGTGCGCGGATTGTGGTGCATGACATCGGCCATGGTCAGCTTGCTGAAATCCTGCACGGTCTCGATCAGACGCCGCAAGTCACCATCGGTGAAGACACCAATGACCTTGTGCGCATCGTCCACCACGGCAGTCATTGCCATGCCTTTTTTCGTGATCTCGAGCAAGGCGGTCGGCAGCGAAATGCCGGCGGTCACCGCGGGAACGGCATCGCCGCTGCGCATCACGTCGCGCACATGGGTAAGCAGCCGCCTGCCGAGCGCGCCGCCCGGGTGCGAACGGGCAAAGTCCTCTTCGCGGAAACCGCGGGCGTCGAGCAGTGCCACGGCGAGTGCATCGCCCAGGGCCAGCGTGACGGTGGTGCTGGCCGTGGGAGCGAGGTTCAAGGGGCAAGCTTCCTTGTCGACGCGCGCATCCAGGTGGATATCGGAAAGTTGCGCCAGGCGCGATGCATCGTTCCCGGTGATCGCCACGAGCTTGGCGCCCATGCGTCTGATGATCGGGATGATCGCGATGAACTCTGCCGCTTCGCCCGAATTGGAAATGGCGATCAGCACGTCGTTCTGGGTGATCATGCCGAGGTCGCCGTGCAGCGCCTCGGCGGCATGCACGAATAGCGCCGGCGTTCCGGTCGAGGCAAGGGTGGCGGCAATCTTGCGGGCAATATGGCCCGACTTGCCAATGCCGGAAACCACGACGCGGCCATGACATTGCAATAACAATGCGACGGCTTGCAAGAAGCTGTCGCGCGAGTTGCCGGAAAGTCGGTTTTTCAGCGCGAGAATCGCGTCCGCTTCGATCTGCAGCGTTTCGCAGGCGAGATCCAGCGCGCGTTTTGCGCTTTTTGTATCAAAAGCTTCCGGCGGGGATTTTGCATCGGTTACACTCATGCGGGAAGTATAAACGAATTGTGAAAGCAAAAAATCTGCCAGTCATAACAAAAATCTGCGTCGGACGAGCCAAAGCGAAAGAACAACGCCGCGTTTCGATGCATTTTTCATAATCCATGTTTTCGGCTCTCGAACTCACGCTTATTCTACTCAGCGCCGGCGTGCTCGGCGTCGTGGCATTTCGCATGATGCATCTGCCACCCATGCTCGGTTACCTGCTTGTCGGCGTCGTCGTCGGTCCCTACGGTTTCGGCCTGGTCCATGAGACCGAGACGACCAACAGGCTGGCGGAATTCGGCGTGGTGTTTCTCATGTTCTCGATCGGCCTGGAGTTTTCGCTGCCGAAACTGTCGTCGATGCGCAAGACCGTGTTCGGCCTTGGCATGGCGCAGGTGCTGCTGACGCTGCTGGCTACCATGTTGTTCGGATGGCTCACTGCGCACTTGCTGCCGCAACTGTCCAACATCAGCTGGCGCGCGGCATTCGCGGTCGGCGGCGCGCTCGCGATGTCGTCGACGGCGATCGTTTCGAAGATGTTGACCGAGAGGCTGGAGCTGGACAGCCAGCATGGCCGGCAGATCGTCGGCATTCTGCTGTTCCAGGATATCGCCGTGGTGCCGCTGCTGATTCTGGTACCGGCGCTGGCCATGAATACCGAAGACCTTCTCGTCACGCTTGCCTTGGCTGCAATGAAGGCCGGCGTCGTGCTGGTCTTGCTGCTGGTGATCGGCCAGCGCCTGATGCGCAGCTGGTTTCACATCGTCGTCAAGCGCCGCTCGCAGGAACTGTTCATGCTTAACCTCCTGCTCATCACGCTGGGCGCGGCATGGATCACGGAGCAGGCCGGCTTGTCGCTCGCGCTAGGCGCCTTCGTTGCCGGCATGCTGATCTCGGAAACCGAATACAAGCACCAGGTGGAAGAAGACATCAAGCCTTTTCGCGACGTGCTGCTGGGCTTGTTCTTCATTACGGTCGGCATGTTGCTCAACATGCGGCTGGTGATGGAAAACTGGTGGCTGGTGCTGCTGCTCCTGATCGGCCCGGTGCTGCTCAAATTCGGCCTGATCGCGATGCTCACCAAGCTGTTCGGCCAATCGACGGGTGTGGCCTTGCGTACCGGCCTCGGCCTGGCGCAGGCCGGCGAATTCGGTTTCGTCCTGCTGAACCAGGCTGGAGGATTGAAGCTGATGGATCCCTTGCTGATCCAGTTGATCCTGGCGTCGATGGTGTTGTCGATGCTCGCCGCGCCGTTCATCATCGCCAAGTCCGATGCCATCGTGTTGAAGCTGTCCGCCAACGAGTGGATGATGCAGTCGCTTGCGTTGACGCAAATTGCGACCCGCACCATGAGTACGCAAAAGCATGTATTGATCGCCGGTTTCGGTCGCAGCGGCCAGAGCCTGGCGAGGCTGCTGGAGGAAGAACACATTCCCTATCACGCGCTGGATCTCGATCCCGACCGCGTGCGTGAGGCGCAGGCCGCCGGAGCCAATGTGTCGTATGGCGATGCCGCGCGCCGCGAGAGTCTTGTGGCCGCCGGCATTCATCGTGCTGCCGCCTTGGTTGTTACTTATGCGAGCACGCCGTCCGCACTCAAGGTTCTGCATTTTGCCCATGAGCTGGCGCCCACGCTACCGGTCATCGTGCGTAGCCATGACGATTCCGATCTCGATAAATTGCGTGAGGCCGGTGCGGCGGAAGTGGTGCCGGAAGCGATCGAGGGCAGTCTGATGCTGGCGTCGCATGCGCTCGTGATGCTGGGTGTGCCGCTGCGGCGCGTCGTGCATCGCGTGCAGGCGGCGCGCGACGAACGCTATGCCTCGCTTCGCGGCTATTTTCACGGCGCCAGCGATGCGCCGGAAGACGCGGATCATATGCATGTGCGATTGCATTCCGTGACCGTGCCGGAAGGCGCGAAGTCCGTCGGAAAATCACTCTCGTCGCTGAAACTGGGCGAGCTCGGCGCCGAGGTGTCGATCGTGCGACGCGGCAAGAGCCGTGTCGAGGTTACGCCGGAAACGATTCTGCATGTCGGCGACATCGTGGTCTTGCGCGGAGCCAGCGAGAGTGTCGTTCGGGCAGAAGAGCGTTTGCTGAAATGACACCGAAGTAAGCATCATTGAATTGGCACTCGCATTGGCAAATCGGCCACTGCGTCTTTCGATTGCTGCGCAGAAAACGCGATTGCGCATATCTCGCTACAATGCTGCAGGCAGCAGCTTTGATCGAAAGAATTTTCTCATGCAAGTTTTTGAACGCATCCTCGGCATTATCCTGCCGGTCTTCATCATCATCGGCCTGGGTTACGGATACGCGCGCTTGCGTGGCGACAGCGTCAAGTCGGACATGGTTGCCGTCAACCGCGTCAGCATGGATGTGCTGTGCCCTCTGCTCGTATTCGCCGCGCTGGCGGCAAAGGAGTTCGACCTGGCGCAGAACGCAACATTGATCCTGGCCGGCGTGCTGATTGCTCTCGGTTCCGGGCTGCTGGCATGGCCGGTTGCGCGACTGCTGGGCTATGACCCGCGCAGCTTCGTGCCGCCGATGATGTACAACAATTGCGGCAACATGGGTTTGCCGCTTGCCGTGCTTGCATTCGGCACTGCCGGGCTCTCGGCAGCGGTGGCCCTGTTCATGGCCTGCAATCTGATCTACTTTTCCGTCGGTATCAAGATCATCGAGAGCGGTCGCAATCAGCACACGCCGTTCTGGCGTTTTCTGGTCAGTCCAATGATGCTGTCGATGATGCTCGGCATGGTCTTCGCCGTATTCCACATCAGCTTGCCAGTGCCGCTGATGCAGGCATTGAAAATGCTGGGCGACGCGTGCATTCCGATCATGCTGTTTGCGCTCGGCGTGCGCATGCTCGATGTGAATTTCAAAAGCTGGCATATCGGCCTGGCAGGCGCCATCGTGTGTCCGCTGGCCGGATTGATCGTTGCATGGTTGCTGGACGGCGTGCTCAGCCTGACACCGATGCAGCGCGGTCAGATGTATCTCTTTGCAGCCTTGCCGCCGGCGGTTTTCTGTTTCATGGTGGCCGAACAATACAAGCAGGAGCCGGACAAGGTGGCGTCGATTGTCCTGCTGGGGAACCTGGCCGCGCTGGCATTCGTGCCTGCGGGGTTGTGGATGGGAATGCGCCCCCTGCACTAATATGAAAGCCGCTCTAATGTGTGGGCAGTACTTCAAAGTACTCTTCAGACACGGCGTGGTCTTCCATATCGGTAATCGCGACCTCTCGTACCTGCGCGGCTGACGGCCCGCGTCTGGCCCAGGCGACGATTTTTTCAATCGCCTCCGGGCTTCCGCGAACCACCGCCTCCACCGAACCGTCGGCGCGGTTGCGCACCCAGCCCGACAGCTTCAAGGCCCGCGCCTGCCGTTCAAAGGAAGCGCGATAGCCCACACCTTGCACCAATCCGACAATGCGCAGATGCTTTGCCATGTTGCCTCCCTTGCCTTATTTTTTCTTGAGCATCGGCGCCAGATACTGGCCGGTAAAGCTCACCGGTGTCTTCGCCACATCTTCCGGCGTGCCGGTCGCGATGATCTGTCCGCCGCCGGCGCCGCCTTCCGGTCCCAGGTCGATGATCCAGTCGGCAGTTTTGATCACATCGAGGTTGTGCTCGATGATGACCACGGTGTTGCCCTGATCGCGCAAGCGATGAATCACTTTCAGCAGCAGATCGATGTCATGGAAGTGCAGGCCGGTGGTCGGCTCATCCAGAATATAGAGCGTGCGGCCGGTATCGCGCTTGGACAATTCCAGCGAGAGCTTGACGCGCTGCGCTTCGCCGCCGGATAACGTGGTCGCGCTCTGGCCGAGACGGATGTAGCCGAGACCCACGTCCAGCAGTGTCTGCAGCTTGCGCGCGACGACCGGTACCGGCTTGAAGAATTCGAAACCTTCCTCGACCGTCATCTCCAGTACTTCGTGGATGTTCTTCCCTTTGTACTGCACTTCCAGCGTCTCGCGGTTGTAGCGCTTGCCATGGCATACATCGCACGGCACATACACGTCCGGAAGGAAATGCATTTCAACCTTGATCACGCCATCGCCCTGGCAGGCTTCGCAGCGCCCGCCCTTGACGTTGAAAGAGAAGCGGCCGGCACTGTATCCGCGTTCCTTGGCCGTCGGCACCGTCGAGAACAAATCGCGGATCGGCGTGAACACACCCGTATAAGTCGCCGGATTGGAGCGCGGCGTGCGGCCGATCGGCGCCTGGTCGACCGAGATCACCTTGTCGAAATGTTCCAGTCCGCTGATCGATTCATAAGCGGCCGGCTCGGTCTGCGAACCATACAAATGCCGTGCGGCAGCGTGGTACAAGGTGTCATTGATGAGCGTGGATTTGCCCGAGCCGGAAACGCCGGTGATGCAGGTCAGCAGACCGACAGGCAGCTCCAGCGTCACGCTTTTCAGATTGTTGCCGGATGCGCCGCTGATCACCAGTTGCCGCTCCGGATCGGGCGCCGTGCGCTTCTTCGGCATGTGAATGGTGAGCGAGCCATTCAGATACTTGGCTGTCAGCGATTTCTTGTTCTTCAGGATGTCTTTGAGCGGCCCCTTGGCAATGACCTCGCCGCCATGCACGCCGGCGCCGATGCCCATGTCGACGATGTAGTCCGCGCAACGGATCGCATCCTCGTCGTGTTCGACCACCAGCACACTGTTGCCGATATCGCGCAGATGCTTCAAGGTGTTGATCAGGCGGTCATTGTCGCGCTGATGAAGGCCGATGGAGGGTTCGTCGAGCACATACATCACGCCGGTCAGGCCGGAGCCGATCTGCGACGCAAGACGGATGCGCTGCGCTTCGCCGCCGGACAGGGTATCCGCGCTGCGCTCCAGCGACAGGTAATCGAGGCCGACGTTATTCAGGAATTTCAGGCGCGATATGATTTCCTTGATGATGCGGTCGGCGATTTCCTTTTTTGCGCCGGTCAGCTTCAGCTTGTCGAAAAACTCCAGCGTGTCGCGCAATGGCGTTGCCGCGATCTCGTAGATCGAGCGCTGCTGCTTGCCGGTACCGACTTTCACGTGCCGCGCTTCGATGCGCAGGCGCGCGCCTTTGCAGGATGGGCATTCCTTCTGATTGATGAACTTTGCCAGCTCTTCCTTGACGGCAATCGAATCGGTCTCGCGATAGCGCCGCTGCAGATTGTTCACGACGCCTTCGAAAGTATGCTCGCGCACGACCGCACGGCCGCGCTCGTTGATGTAGGTGAAGGGAATCGTCTGGCGGCCTGAGCCGTACAGCACTGCATGCTGCGCCTGCTCGGGCAGTTTCTCGAACGGCGTGTCCAGATCGAACGCATAGTGCTCCGCGAGATTCGACAGCATCTGGAAATAGAACTGGTTGCGCCGGTCCCAGCCCTTGATCGCACCGCTCGCGAGCGACAGGTTGGGGAAGGCCACAATGCGCTTCGGGTCGAAGAACTCGATGTGGCCGAGGCCGTCGCACTCCGGGCAGGCGCCCATCGGATTGTTGAAGGAGAACAGGCGCGGCTCCAGTTCCTGCAATGCGTAGCCGCAGGTAGGGCAGGCGAATTTGTTGGAGAAAAGATGCTCCTTGCCGCTGTCCATTTCGAGGGCAATGGCACGGCCTTCCGCCAGGCGTAATGCGGTCTCGAAACTCTCCGCAATCCTTTGCTTCACATCGGCCTTGATCTTCAGGCGGTCGATCACGACGTCGATCGTGTGCTTCTCGGTCTTCTTCAGTTTCGGCAGGTCGTCGACTTCATAGATGCGCGCTGCATGCGTGCCGCTCTGGATGCGGAAGCGGACAAAGCCCTGTGCCTGCATGTCTTCGAACAAGTCGACATGTTCACCCTTGCGGTTGGCGACGACGGGCGCGAGGATCATCAGCTTGGTGTCCTCCGGCATTGCCAGTACGGCATCGACCATCTGCGAAACGGATTGCGCCGCGAGCGGATTTTCCGGATGGTCCGGGCAATACGGCGTGCCGACGCGCGCATACAGCAGGCGCAGGTAGTCGTGGATTTCGGTCACGGTGCCGACTGTCGAGCGCGGGTTGTGCGAGGTGGCCTTCTGTTCGATGGAGATCGCCGGCGACAAGCCTTCGATCAGGTCGACATCCGGCTTTTCCATCAGCTGCAGGAACTGGCGCGCATAGGCTGAAAGCGACTCGACATAGCGCCGCTGGCCTTCCGCGTACAAGGTATCGAAGGCGAGCGAGGACTTGCCGGAGCCGGACAGACCTGTAATGACAATCAATTGGTTGCGAGGCAATTCCAGGTTGATGTTTTTCAGATTGTGTGTACGTGCGCCGCGAATTCTTATTTCTTCCATGAACTGCTTTCAACGAGAGCTGAGCGCCGGTATCGACAGGAAGCATTCCCAAGCGGGATGTTTCCTGTCGATACCGGCGCCGAAACGGGTCAACCTGATACTATAACGGGTTTTAAAGTCCATCGTATCTTCAGGTTCAACCCTTCCAGAGCACCATGCCCACCTCATCATCCGTCGAACCGAGCAGTCGCATGACCCCCATGGAAATCCGTTCCAGCCTGTCGCTGGCATCGATTTTCGCGCTGCGCATGCTCGGCATGTTCCTGATCCTGCCTGTCTTCGCCGTGCACGCAAAGACACTTCCCGGCGGCGAAAGCGCAGCTCTGGTCGGTTTGGCAATGGGAATTTATGGTTTGACGCAGTCCTTCGGGCAGATCCCGTTCGGTATTGCTTCCGATAAATTTGGACGCAAGCCCATCATCATTATCGGCCTGGTCCTGTTTGCACTCGGTTCCTTTATCGCCGCGTCGGCACACACGCTCACCTGGGTGATCGTCGGCCGCGCCGTGCAGGGAGCCGGCGCGATCTCCGCGGCGGTCACCGCGTTCATTGCGGATGCGACAAGGGACGAGCATCGCACCAAGGCGATGGCGATGGTCGGCGGCTCGATCGGATTGACCTTCGCCATCTCCATGGTCGCCGCGCCGGTGATGTACCGCCTGATCGGGATGGGCGGCATCTTCGCACTGACCGGCATTCTTTCCTGTATTGCCATTCTTGTTGTTCTATATATCGTGCCGCCGGCGCCGCAAAAGATTCATGCGAAGGAAGTCCCGTTCTCCGAGGTGCTGGCCGACCGCGAGCTGGCGCGCCTGAACTATGGCGTATTTGCGCTGCATGTGGCTCAAATGTCGATGTTCGTGGTGGTGCCGTCCGCCATTGTGCAGTACATGGACCTGCCGGTTGCGGGCCATTGGAAGCTGTATCTCCCGATCATGGTCGCGTCGGTTGCGCTGATGCTGCCCTTTGTCTTCGTCGGCGAAAAGCGCGGCAAGATGAAACAGGTATTCCTGGGCGCCATTGCCTTGCTGGCACTGGTGCAGGTCGGCTTGTGGGCTTTCATGTCCCGGCCGGCTTCCATGCACTGGTCGGTGCTGGTTCTGCTGCTGCTGGCCTTCTTCGTCGCGTTCAACATCCTGGAAGCGACCCAGCCTTCGCTGGTATCCCGCATGGCGCCGCCGGCTGCGAAGGGCAGTGCGCTCGGCGTGTACAACACACTGCAAGCGTTGGCGCTGTTCTGCGGCGGTGTACTTGGGGGCTGGTTGCAGCAGCACCTCGGGCCGTCTTCCGTCTTTGTGGCGGGCGCGGCGCTGACAATTGTCTGGCTTATAATTGCCGCGAAGATGAAAAGCCTGCCGCGGCGCGGCACCGCTGAAGCATCCGCTTGAATCCATTCCGCATTTGAATCACGATACCACCTCAGTCAGCTTTAGGAGAAATTTATGGCATCCGTCAACAAAGTCATTATCGTCGGCAACCTCGGGCGCGATCCTGAAACGCGCTACATGCCGAACGGCGATGCAGTCACGAATATCGCGGTTGCGACCACCGAAAGCTGGAAAGACAAGAATACCGGCGAAAAGAAGGAATTGACCGAATGGCACCGCATTACCTTCTACCGCAAGCTGGCGGAAATCGCCGGCCAGTACCTGAAAAAGGGTTCGCAGATCTATGTGGAAGGCCGCCTGCAGACGCGTAAATGGACGGACAAGGACGGCGTCGAACGCTACACCACCGAAATCATCGCCGACACCATGCAGATGCTTGGCAGCCGTCAGGGCATGGGTGGTGGCGCGCCGATGGATGATGAGTACGGCAGCAGCGCTCCGGCACCTCGGCAGAGTGCCGGCGGAGGCAATGCCGGCGCTGCGCGCGGTGCTCCGCAGCAGCGCCCGGCGCCGAACTTCAGTGATATGGACGACGATATTCCGTTCTGATCCTTTCCTGAGCCAAAAAAGCCCCGCCTTCAAACGCGGGGCTTTTTTGCCATGTAACGGTTCACTGTTTCATTTTTGGCACTTTCCAGAACAAGATTGCATCCCCTGCTCAATTTCTTGACAACAATTTGTTAAGATGGCTAAGTCGGCGTCTGACATCGCGCATTGCAGGTGTGGCCGCTAGAATTCGGCCGGACTTCCGGCCTTGACCCGAAATTGATTTTCAACAATGTTTTCCATTCATCGGGACCGGCCTGATACTGCGCTCAACAGTCAATTCGACAGCCTCATGGAGGCCGCCGGAGATGCCGTTTTCCGTTTGAACGCGGAGACTGTCATCCTGCACGCCAGCAAGCGCTCCGGCGCATTGATCGGTTCCGGCGTCGCGCTGATCGGCCAACCTCTGCCCGCCCTGATCCTGAGCGCCGATCACTCCGTGCTTGAAGGCGCGGTAACGCGAGCTCTGGAAACGACTGAACCCAGCAAGGCCAATGTCCGCTTCAAAACGCCGAACAGTGCGTTGTGGATCGAATTGCAAATCAGCAGCTACCCGAACGCACGCGGCGAGACCGAACTGCTGGCCGTCGGCCGGGATATCTCCGGGCAGCAGGCTACCGAGGAACGCCTGCGCCATATGGCCACGCATGATGCTTTGACCGGTTTGCCGAACCGGTCGCTGTTATCCGACCGGATTCGCATGGCGATCGCGCAGTCGCGCCGCACGGGACTGGGATTTGCCGTCGTGGCACTTGACCTGGACGGCTTCAAGAAGGTCAATGATGCCCTCGGGCACCCGGTCGGCGATTCCTTGCTGCGCGTCGCCGCGATGCGATTGAGCGATACGCTGCGCGACATCGATACGCTGGCGCGCGTCGGTGGCGACGAGTTTGTAGCGGTCCTTGCCGGTGCGGTATCGGAAGGGGAGATTCAGGCGATTGCGCGCCGCATGATTTCAGCGATGCAGCTCCCGTTCGATATCCAGGGACATACCCTCTATGTCGGCACGTCGATCGGTGCGGCCATTTTCCCCGAGCATGGCGACAGCGAAGTGAAGCTGCTCGCCCATGCGGACACCGCGATGTATCGCGCCAAGGAAACCGGCAAGGCGCGTTGCGTCGTCTATAGCAACGAGAAATTCACTCAGCCCGAACACGACGTGTCGATGGAAGCAGCCATGTTCCAGGCGGTCAGGGATGGCGAATTCCTCCTGAATTACCAGCCCATCGTCGACGCGCGCAGCCGGCAGATCATGGGATTCGAAGCGCTGATGCGCTGGTCGCGCCCTGGGCTCGGCATGGTGCCGCCCACGCAGTTCATCCCGATGGCTGAAAACAACGGACTGATCAACCTGCTCGGCGCATGGGTGCTCAAGGCCGCCTGCATGCAGATCAGACAATTCCAGGAAGTTGCCGGCAGGCCCTTGTACGTCTCGGTCAATGTCAGCCCAAGACAGTTCAGAAACGACCAGTTCCTCGACATCATGGACGAGGCGATCACGCTGTCCGGACTGAATGGACAACAGTTGCTGCTGGAAATCACGGAAGGCATCCTGATGTCGGATCCCGAGCACGCGGAAGCCCTGCTGACTGAAATGACCGCGCGCAATGTGCGGATTGCGATCGACGACTTCGGCACCGGCTATTCCTCACTCGCCTACCTGAAACGCTTTCCGATCGCCACGCTGAAGATCGATCGCGCCTTCATCAAGGACCTGCCTGCCTCGGTCAAGGATGCCGCGATCTGCGACGTGGTGCTGAGCCTTGCAAGCCATCTCAAACTATCCACCGTGGCAGAAGGCGTGGAGAGCGAAGAGCAGTTGCAATTCCTTGCCAAGCACGGCTGCGGACTGATCCAGGGATATCTGACCGGCCGCCCGTTGCTTCCCGAGCAAGTTATTGAGCTACTGAAAACGGCGCAATCGCTGCCTGCTCCGGTGCATGCTCCGCAATAACGAGAAAATCAGATTGAATGGACGCTTTTGTGAACAGGGACCCCCTCACCGCTGACAAGACGATCAAGTTATTGTGGTCACGCGTGCGAGAGCGCGGCGATTTGCCCGGGTTTTCCAAGGTGGTGGGTGCCATCATTTCGGCCATGCGCGGCGATGACGACCGCGAATTCAACATGACCACGACCGTGCTGCAGGATCCGGCGCTGACGCAGAAAGTGCTGCGGCTGGCCAATAGCGCGATGTATTCGGTATTCGGGCAAGGCATCAATACGGTATCGAAGGCTGTGATTGTCCTGGGCACGGAGGCGATCGGTCATATCGCATTGGGCCTGAAACTGATCGACGGACTCTCGGGCGCATCCTCCGATTCCGCCAATGCCCGCGCAGAACTGGAAAAAGCCGTGCTGGCCGGTTATATCGCCCGCCAGGTGGCGTATTCGGCGAGCACGCGCGACGCCGAAGAGGCGGTTGTGTGCTCCATGCTGCATTCGCTTGGCCGCTTGATGGTCACCTTTTATCTGCCTGATCGCTGGCTGCAGGTGCAGGAACGCAGCCTGGAAACGGACGTTGATGAAAAGGACGCGACAATCGCCATACTCGGCCTGGGCCTGGACGAGATTGGACGCGAGGTGGCCAAGCAATGGGGCCTGCCTTCAACCCTGATCGAGACGCTGCGGGACATGCCGCCCAAACCCGTAGGTGAGCCTCTTGCGCACAGCGACTGGCTGGCGGCCTTGTCGACCTTGTCTTCGCTGTGCGCCGGCGCTTTGCATGACAATCGTTCGTCGGTGCAGGCGGAGCTCTCACAGCTGGCCGGCGACTATTCGGAAATGCTTGGCCTCGATGCGTCCGAGGTCGTCGCCGCTGTCGATGCCGCCAAGCTCGGTGCCGCGGAAGAAGATGTGGTCGTGAAGCGCCTGATGAAGCGCAACGATCTTGACGCTGCTGGATCTCGGCCCGCTGCGACCGGCAAGCCGGCCGACGCCGCATCGATTCTGGCACGCGGTGTGACCGACCTGCGTGGCGTGATGGAAAGCGCGAATATTGGACAACTGATGTCGATGGCGTTGGAAACCGTCTATCAGGGTTTGGGATTCAGTCGCGCCATCGCGTTCACCCGGAACAAGGAAAAGTCGCAATATTTCGCCCAAATGGGTTTTGGCGAAGGTGCGCAGGAAGTGCTGCCGTGCCTGGTATTCAACGATGCGTATGAGCCGGACGTGTTTCATGCCGCGTTGGCGAACGACAAGATGATCTTCGTTGAAAATGCCCGTGACCCGGGATTCGTCAACAAACTGCCGCGCTGGTGGAAGGAGACTCTGCCCACGGTGCGCAGTTTCATGGTTCTGCCCTTGACGGTGAACCGCAACCCGGTCGGCTTTATTTACGGCGACTGGGACATGAGCAAAATGGCCGCAAAGATCGAGCAGGCAGAGGTTGGGCCGCTTGATGAATTGCGCACTCTCGTGATGCGCGCAATGGAACAGCATCGACTCGGCGGCGCATCCTGGGGACGCCGCCCCTCTTAGCTTTCTTTTCCGCTGAGCTCCTCTCCGCGCATTCACAATGCACTTCGGTGCGAGCGAGCGGGTGCAATGACGCCTCTGCGATATCAGCCCTGTAGTGTGACCTCGGTTCAATGCGGCCTATCCATTGGCCATGGAGGCCTTCCATGGCGAAATTTGCGAAACCTCAATACTTTCACCTGCCTGCCGCTCTATGTTGCCGTCTAGTATGTAAAAAGTGTTAATATTCAGCATAAATATTATTATTATATTAATAATGAAAAAGAGGGGTTGCGATGAGTGAGACAACCGTTTTTTTTACTATTATCTGCGGCGGTCTGGTTCTCTGGTTTTTCTTCGGAAGAGAAAAGCCTGCGCGTTATCGCAAAAAAAATCTGCTAACCGGCAGGGAGCGTGATTTTTTTTATCGCTTGCGCAGGGCGCTTCCCGACTGCCTGGTCTTTCCACGCATGCCGCTGTCCGCACTAATCGAGCCGACGGGTATCGGCCGGGTGCGCAAAACGGCACACGCGGCGATCGAGGGACTGAAAGTGGGTTACGCCGTGTTTGACATGGATATGCGCCTGGTTGCCGTGGTTGAACTGGACCATGGCGTTCGCATGAGCCGGCGGGCGGCGGCGCGCGAGGCCTATCTGGACCGTGCCGGGATCCGGGTTGTGCGCTTTTCAGCCCGAAAACTCCCGTCCGAAACCAATATCCACGCCACGATTTATGCTCGTTCGGAAGGAAAAAAAGGCACGCGTGTTCCGGAGAGCACGACGCAAAGCGACGTCATCGAATTCATTCCGCAGCGATCGCCCTGGCGCAACACCCTCAACGCGCATATGTGAGGCGCAATAGCAGTGGCACCACTGCGGAGAAAATTTCGCGGCGAAGGGCGCGAAGGCTGTCGGTTTAATGTTCTAATTCCGTCATGGCCAGACTTCCGCGACTCGTCGTTCCTCATCAGCCGCATCACATCATTCAAAGCGGCACTGACCGCCAACCGATTTTTCGGGACGCGGATGATTATTCCGCCTTCCTGCGTTGGTTGCGTGAGGCTGCCAGGCAATTCAAGGTGGCTGTTCATGCCTATGTGCTGATGCCCACGCATCTGCACCTGCTTGTTTCTCCAAGCGACGAGCCTGGCCTCGGACGCATGATGCAATGGGTCGGCCGTCATTACGTGCCTTACTTCAATACCAGGTACGACCGGGCGGGAACACTCTGGCAGGGGCGGTACAAGGCTACCGTGATTGAATCCGAACAATATTTTCTTGTTTGCAGCCGCTACATCGAGTCCAACCCTGTTCGTTCCGGTCTGGTTCAGGAGCCGGCGGATTATGCGTGGTCCAGTTATGCCCATCATGCGGGCGTAAAACCCGATCCCCTGATCACCGACCACCCCCTCTATTGGGCCTTGGGCAACACCCCGTTTGAGCGGGAGGCCGCTTACAAGGACCTGATGAATCAAGGACTTACTGCGCGCGAAGTGGATGCGCTCAGCGAAGCCACTCGAAAGGGCTGGCCGCTCGGTTCTGAAAAATTCATCTCCATGCTCGCCAAGCAGAGCGAGCGCCGTGTTGCGCCGGCCAAGCGTGGACGGCCGCCTAAACCGCGGCCGGGCACGAACCCGGGCACGGCCAACTAAAAAAAGCGGACTATATCGAGCACTAATTCCTCCCGTTCCGATTTACTCTGTCCCTATTTAACAAGCTGGCGAACCACGCTTGCATTTAATTTTACTCTGACCCTGTTTATTTAAGTTGAACAATCTGTTGCGCTGCACTATCCTTCAACGTCAATATCACCAAAGTTGTGGAGAAAGCTTATGCACGCGCAAGGTCTTTACGATCCCATCAATGAGCACGACGCTTGCGGCGTCGGTTTCATCGCCCATATCAAAGGCAAGAAAAGCCATTCCATCGTCGAACAAGGTTTGCTGATTCTGAAGAACCTGGACCACCGGGGTGCGGTTGGAGCCGACAAGCTGATGGGTGACGGCGCGGGCATTCTGCTTCAGATTCCCGACCAATACTACCGTGAGGAAATGGCCAAACAGGGTGTGACCCTGCCGCCGCCGGGCGAATATGGCGTCGGCATGATTTTCCTGCCGAAGGAAAATGCTTCCCGGATCGCCTGCGAGCAGGAAATCGAGCGCGCGGTCTTCGCTGAAGGTCAGGTCGTCCTCGGCTGGCGCGATGTTCCTGTCGATATCGAGATGCCGATGTCGCCGACCGTGCGTCAGAAAGAGCCAGTCATCCGCCAGATCTTTATCGGCCGCGGCCCGGACATCATGGTGACCGATGCGCTGGAGCGAAAACTGTATGTGATCCGGAAGTCCTCAGGCCATGCCATCCAGGCGTTGAACCTGCTGCACGGCAAGGAATTCTTCGTGCCGTCCATGTCGGCACGCACCGTAGTCTACAAGGGCTTGCTGCTGGCGGATCAGGTCGGCGTGTACTACAAGGATCTTCAGGACCCGCGCTGCATCTCCGCGCTCGCACTCGTGCACCAGCGTTTTTCGACCAACACCTTCCCCGAGTGGCCGCTGTCCCACCCCTATCGTCTGATCGCGCACAACGGCGAAATCAACACCGTCAAGGGCAACTTCAACTGGATGCGTGCGCGCGAAGGCGTGATGAAGTCGGCGGTTCTCGGCGACGACCTGAAGAAGCTTTTCCCGCTGATCTATGAAGGCCAGTCCGACACCGCCTGCTTCGACAACGCGCTGGAACTCCTGGTGATGGCCGGTTATCCGATCGCGCAAGCAATGATGATGATGATTCCGGAAGCATGGGAAAACCATACGCTGATGGACGACAATCGCCGTGCTTTCTACGAATACCACGCCGCGATGATGGAGCCGTGGGATGGCCCGGCAGCGATGGCATTTACCGACGGACGTCACATCGGCGGCACGCTGGATCGCAATGGCTTGCGTCCGGCACGCTATATCGTGACCGACGACGACCTGGTGGTGATGGCTTCCGAATCCGGCGTGCTGCCGATTCCGGAATCCAAGATTATCAAGAAGTGGCGCCTGCAGCCGGGCAAGATGTTCCTCATCGACCTCGACGCCGGTCGCATTATCGATGATAAGGAACTGAAGGATACCTACGCCAACGCCAAGCCGTACAAGCAATGGATCGAGTCGGTGCGCATCAAGCTCGGCGAACTGGAGTCCGAACCGGAAGGGCCGAAATCCGCGATCCCGCTGCTCGATCGCCAGCAGCTCTTCGGCTATACGCAGGAGGACATGAAGTTCCTGCTCGCGCCGATGGCGACCACGGGCGAGGAAGCGATCGGCTCCATGGGAAATGACTCGCCGCTGGCTGTCATGTCCAACAAGAACAAGACGCTCTACCACTACTTCAAGCAATTGTTCGCGCAAGTGACCAATCCGCCGATCGACCCGATCCGCGAAGCCATGGTCATGTCGCTGGTGTCCTTCGTCGGTCCGAAGCCGAATCTGCTCGACACCAACAACATCAACCCGCCGATGCGTCTTGAAGTGTCGCAGCCCGTGCTCGATTACGCGGATATTGCCAAGTTGCGCAACATCGGCAAGCATACCGGCGGCAAGTTCAAGTCCTACGAACTAAACATCTGTTACCCCGTGGCATGGGGCAAGGAAGGCATCGAAGCGCGCCTCGCGTCGCTGTGCGCGAAGGCGGTTGACGCGGTCAAGTCCGGCCACAACATCCTGATCGTTTCCGATCGCAAGGTGGACGCAGAGCAGGTTGCCATTCCGGCACTGCTGGCAACTTCCGCGATTCACTTGCACCTCGTCAGCAAGGGCCTGCGTACCTCCACCGGCCTGGTAGTGGAAACCGGTTCCGCGCGCGAAACGCATCACTTCGCACTGCTCGCCGGTTACGGCGCGGAAGCTGTCCACCCCTACCTCGTCATGGACACCTTGTCCGAGCTGGCGCAGAACCAGCAGGGCGGACTGACGCCGGAAAAGGCGATCTACAACTTCCAGAAGGCCATTGGCAAGGGCTTGATGAAGGTGATGTCCAAGATGGGCATTTCGACCTACATGTCCTACTGCGGCGCGCAGATCTTTGAAGCCATCGGCCTGAACAAGGCAATGGTGGACAAGTACTTCAAGGGCACGGCATCCAATGTCGAAGGTATCGGCGTGTTCGAAGTGGCGGAAGAAGCACTTCGCCTGCACAAAGTCGCGTTCAGCAGCGATCCGGTGCTGGCCAATGCGCTGGACGCGGGCGGCGAATACGCATTCCGGACGCGCGGCGAAGAGCACATGTGGACGCCGGATGCGATTGCCAAGCTGCAGCACTCGACCCGCTCCAACAACTTCAACACCTACAAGGAATACGCGCAGATCATCAACGATCAGTCCAAGCGCCACATGACCTTGCGCGGCCTGTTCGAATTCAAGATCGATCCGTCCAAGGCGATTCCGATTGATGAAGTCGAGCCGGCCAAGGAAATCGTCAAGCGCTTCGCCACCGGCGCAATGTCGCTCGGCTCGATTTCGACCGAAGCGCACTCCACGCTGGCAATCGCGATGAACCGCATCGGCGGCAAGTCGAATACCGGCGAGGGCGGCGAGGATGAAAACCGCTATCGCCAGGAACTGAAAGGCATTCCGGTCAAGAAGGGCGCCACGCTGGCATCCGTGATCGGCAAGGATCGTGTCGAGGTCGACCTGCCATTGATGGATGGGGACTCGCTGCGCTCCAAGATCAAGCAGGTCGCTTCGGGACGTTTCGGCGTCACCGCCGAGTACCTGACGTCGGCTGATCAGATCCAGATCAAGATGGCGCAAGGCGCGAAGCCAGGCGAGGGCGGTCAGCTGCCTGGTCACAAGGTATCCGAGTACATCGCCAAGCTGCGTTTCTCGGTGCCGGGCGTCGGTCTGATTTCTCCGCCGCCGCACCACGACATCTACTCGATCGAAGACCTGGCGCAATTGATTCACGACCTCAAGAACGCGAATCCGAAGGCATCCATCTCGGTCAAGCTGGTGTCCGAAGTGGGCGTCGGCACCGTTGCAGCCGGCGTGGCCAAGGCGAAGTCCGACCACGTTGTGATTGCCGGCCATGACGGCGGCACCGGCGCATCGCCGCTGTCCTCGATCAAGCATGCCGGTACGCCTTGGGAACTCGGCCTCGCCGAAACGCAGCAAACGCTGGTGCTGAACCGCCTGCGCAGCCGCATCCGCGTGCAGACCGACGGCCAGATCAAGACCGGTCGCGACGTCGTCATCGGCGCATTGCTTGGCGCCGACGAGTTCGGTTTCGCGACCGCACCGCTGGTCGTCGAGGGTTGCATCATGATGCGCAAGTGCCATCTGAACACCTGCCCGGTCGGTGTTGCGACCCAGGACCCGGTACTGCGCGCCAAGTTCTCCGGCAAGCCGGAATACGTGGTGAATTATTTCTTCTTCGTCGCCGAGGAAGCGCGTCAGATCATGGCGCAGCTGGGCATTCGCACCTTCAACGAATTGATCGGCCGTTCCGACCTGCTCGACAAGTCGAAGGCAATCACGCATTGGAAGGCCAAGGGCCTGGACTTCAGCAAGATCTTCCACCAGCCCGACGTACCGGCTTCCGAGCCGCGCTATCAGGTTGAGGAACAGGATCACGGCCTGGAGAAGGCACTTGACCACAAGCTGATCGCGCAAGCCAAGGCAGCGCTGGAAAAAGGCGAAAAGGTGTCGTTCATTTCTCCGGTCAAGAACGTCAACCGCACCGTCGGCACCATGCTGTCGGGTGAAGTCGCGAAGAAGTATGGCCACGAAGGTCTGCCGGACGACACCATCCACATTCAGCTGCAAGGCACCGCGGGCCAGTCGGCTGGCGCATTCCTGGCGCATGGCATCACGCTGGACCTGGTGGGCGAGGGCAATGACTATGTCGGCAAGGGATTGTCGGGCGGCCGCATCATCGTGCGTCCGAACACCGAGTTCCGTGGCTGGGCGGTGGACAACATCATCATCGGCAATACCGTGCTGTACGGCGCCATCGCCGGCGAAGCCTTCTTCAACGGCGTGGCAGGCGAACGCTTCGGCGTGCGCAACTCCGGCGCAATCACCGTCGTTGAAGGCGCTGGCGACCACGGTTGCGAGTACATGACCGGCGGCACCGTCGTCGTTCTGGGTGCGACCGGCCGCAATTTCGCGGCGGGCATGTCGGGTGGTATCGCCTACGTGTACGATCCGGACGGCGAGTTCGCCAAGAAGTGCAACATGGCGATGGTCGCACTTGAGCCGGTATTGAGCAGCGCAGACCAGGAAGCCAAGGTCGATCGTGCGATCTGGCATAGCGCCGTTCGTGGCGGTGAAGTGCAGACCGACGAAGCGATCCTGAAGGGCTTGATCGAGCGTCACTTCAAATACACCGGCAGCACGCGTGCGCGCAATCTGCTGGACGACTGGGCAAACGCACGTACCAAGTTCACCAAGGTATTCCCGACCGAGTACAAGCGGGCTCTGGGTGAATTGAGCGCAGCGCAGTCCAAAGAAAAGATCGCGGCCTGATTATCAATAACGATGCTGCCGCGGGGGTCTCGCAAGCGATCCCCGCAGCCAACAATGTGAGTAAAAAATGGGAAAAGTAACCGGCTTTCTGGAATACGAACGCCTGCAAGAGGCGAGTGAAGCACCCCAACTGCGCAAGAAGCATTACAAGGAATTCGTGATGCACTTGAGCGACGAAGACGCCAAGATTCAGGGCGCGCGTTGCATGGACTGTGGCATCCCTTTCTGCAACAACGGCTGCCCGGTCAACAATATCATTCCGGACTGGAACGACCTGGTTTATCACGGCAACTTCAAGGAGGCGCTGGACAACCTGCACTCCACCAACAACTTCCCCGAGTTCACCGGCCGCATCTGCCCGGCTCCCTGCGAGGCGGCCTGCACGCTCAACATCAACAGCAATCCGGTCGGCATCAAGTCGATCGAGCATTTCATCATCGACAAGGGCTGGGAAAACGGCTGGGTTGTTCCGCAAATTGCGGCAAACAGGACCGGCAAGAAGGTTGCCGTGGTCGGCGCCGGTCCGGCCGGTCTGGCCGCCGCGCAGCAGCTCGCGCGCGCCGGCCACGACGTGACGGTATTCGAAAAGAACGACCGCATCGGTGGCTTGCTGCGCTATGGCATCCCTGACTTCAAGCTGGAAAAGTCGCACATCGATCGCCGTGTCGAGCAGATGAAGGCGGAAGGCGTCACTTTCCTCACGGGCGTCTTTATCGGCAAGGATTTCACGCCGAACGTCTACAACTGGGCAAAGGAAACGATTTCTCCCGACCAGCTGAAGAAGGATTTCGATGCTGTCGTCATCTCCGGCGGCGCCGAGCTGCCGCGCGACTTGCCGGTCCCGGGACGCGAGCTGAAGGGTGTGCACTTTGCAATGGAATTCCTGCCGCTGCAGAACAAGGTCAACGCCGGCGACAAGGTCAAGGACCAGATTCTCGCGACCGGCAAGCACGTCATCGTGATCGGCGGTGGCGACACCGGCTCCGACTGCGTTGGCACGTCGAACCGTCACGGCGCTGCTTCGGTGACGCAATTCGAATTGCTGCCGCAACCGCCGGAACAGGAAAACAAGCCGCTCGTATGGCCTTACTGGCCGACCAAGCTGCGCACATCGTCTTCGCACGAAGAAGGTTGCGAGCGCGACTGGTCGGTGGCGACCAAGCGCCTCGAGGGCAAGAACGGCAAGGTCGAGAAACTGATCGCGGCGCGCGTCGAATGGAAAGACGGCAAGATGGTCGAAGTGCCGAATTCCGAATTCGAACTGAAAGCAGATCTGGTCTTGCTGGCCATGGGCTTCGTGTCGCCGGTTCAGCAGGTACTGGATGCATTCGGTGTCGACAAGGATGCTCGCGGCAATGCAAAGGCGACGACGGATGGTGAGGGCTGCTACAAGACATCGGTGGACAAGGTGTTTGCAGCCGGCGACATGCGGCGTGGCCAGTCGCTGGTCGTATGGGCGATTCGCGAAGGACGCCAGTGCGCACGCGCAGTGGACGAGTTCCTGATGGGCTCCTCCGTACTGCCGCGTTAATTTGTAACAATTTTCAAAAAAGCCGCCGCGTCGAAAGACCAGGCGGTTTTTTTGTCGTATTTCAGCCGCCTGTTGGGCTAACCCAAAAGTCCGATTACCATTTCTGCACTACAATCTCATCTTTGCGTTGAAGATGACTGTCGTGCCCAATCTCGTCGAAATCCGTGATCTGTATTTTGCCTATGGAGAGCGCCCGATCCTGTCGGGGCTCGAGATGGACTTCCCTCGCGGCAAGGTTGTCGCGGTCATGGGCGGTTCCGGTTCCGGCAAGACCACGATCCTGCGGCTGATCGGTGGCCAGTTGCAGGCGCAGAGGGGCACCATTACTCTCGACGGAAAAATGGTCGACGCGCGCAATACCAAGGCGATGTATGCGATGCGCCGCAAGATGGGCATGCTGTTTCAGCATGGTGCGTTGTTCACCGATCTGACAGTATTCGAGAACGTCGCGTTTCCATTGCGCGAACATACCAGCCTGCCCGAGGAGTTGATTCGCGACCTGGTGCTGATGAAGCTGCACGCCGTCGGCTTGCGCAATGCGGCGCAATTGAAGCCGGCAGAGATCTCGGGCGGCATGGCGCGGCGTGTGGCGCTGGCGCGTGCCGTGGCGCTGGATCCGCAGCTCATCATGTACGACGAACCGTTTGCCGGGCTCGACCCGATTTCGATGGGGGTGGCGGCCAATCTGATCCGTCGGCTTAACGATGCACTTGGCTCGACATCGATCGTGGTGTCGCATGATGTGCATGAGACGTTCCTGATTGCCGACTACGTGTATTTTCTGTCGCAGGGCAGGATAGTCGCGCACGGTTCGCCGCAGCAGATGCAGGAGTCGAGCGACCCTTATGTGAAGCAGTTCGTGCATGCGGAAGCCGACGGTCCTGTGCCCTTCCATTACCCGGGCCGATCGCTTGCAGCAGACTTGCACCTGGAGACGAAGCAATGATTGTCGATACAATTAGCGGCCTCGGACGCTGGGTGCGCGAATTTGTCGGCAATGTCGGCTTCGCAACCCGCATGTTTCTGTCCATGCTGCTTGCGCCAGCCGCATTGCTGAAGCGGCCGCGACTGGTGACCGACCAGATTCATTTCATCGGCAATTATTCGCTGGTGATCATTGCGGTATCGGGCTTGTTCGTCGGATTCGTGCTCGGATTGCAAGGCTATTACACCTTGAACAAATACGGCTCCGAACAGGCGCTGGGCTTGCTGGTGGCCTTGTCGCTCACGCGGGAACTGGGGCCGGTGGTTACCGCCTTGCTGTTTGCCGGTCGAGCCGGCACTTCATTGACTGCAGAGATCGGATTGATGAAGGCAGGCGAACAATTGTCCGCGATGGAAATGATGGCGGTGAACCCGCTGGAGCGAGTGGTCGCACCGCGCTTCTGGGCCGGTGTGATCGCGATGCCGGTATTGGCGTCGATCTTCAGCGCAGTCGGTGTAATCGGCGGTTACATCGTCGGTGTGCGTCTGATCGGCGTGGACGAAGGCGCATTCTGGTCGCAGATGCAGGACGGCGTGGATGTCTGGAAGGACATCGCCAACGGCGTGATCAAGAGCGTTGTTTTCGGATTTGCGGTAACGTTCATTGCGTTGTTCCAAGGGTATGAGGCACAGCCGACGCCCGAGGGCGTTTCGCGCGCGACGACCCGCACCGTGGTAATTGCCTCCCTGATGGTGCTGTGGCTCGACTTCTTGCTGACGGCCATCATGTTTGATTAATGGATGTGCAGGATTGATTCCCTGCCGCAGGATCGGGGAAACGGCTTTTTTCTCGTTTTAAGCCCGTCGATGGGCATTGCATCCTATATTTAAGGTATTCGGTTATGCAGCGAAAATCGTTAGACTTATGGGTTGGCCTGTTCGTCCTGCTTGGTGGGATGGCCTTGTTTTTCCTGGCAATGAAAGCCGGGAACATGAGTTCGCTATCGTTTGAAAAGACTTACCCGGTCATTACCAAGTTCGACAACATCGGCGGCCTGAAGCCGCGCGCCCCGGTAAAAAGCGCGGGTGTGGTGGTCGGCCGCGTGGGGGATATCAAGTTCGACGACAAGAGCTATCAGGCCGTTGTAACCTTAAACCTGGAAACCACTTACAAATTCCCGAAGGACACCTCCGCCAAGATCCTGACTTCAGGATTGCTGGGCGAACAGTATATCGGCCTGGAACCGGGCGGCGACCTTAATAACCTGGTTGCCGGCGACCGTATCAAGATGACGCAATCCGCGGTCGTCCTGGAGAATCTGATCAGCCAGTTCCTGTACAGCAAGGCAGCCGAGGGAAAGGAAGGCAATAAATAATGAACCCTGCGTTACGGACCATCGTACTGGCCTTGTCGCTCGTCCTTGCCGGATGCGCGACGACCAACCGCAAGGATCCCTTTGAAGGTTTCAACCGTGCCATGTTTACGTTCAATGACAAGGTTGATCAGGTTGCATTGAAACCGGCGGCCGAGGCGTACAGGAATCTGCCGACTTTCATGCAAACAGGCGTGAGCAATTTTTTCGGCAATCTGGGCGACGTATGGACGGCGATCAATAATTTCCTGCAGGGGAAAGCGGCCGATGGCTTGTCCGATGTCATGCGTGTTGCGGTCAATTCGACCATGGGGTTTGGCGGCTTCCTCGATATCGGATCGGAAGCAGGTTTGCCGAAGCATAGGGAAGATTTTGGACAAACCTTGGGCAAATGGGGCGTCAAATCGGGGCCGTATGTGGTGTTGCCGCTTCTTGGTCCGTCGACATTGCGCGATACGGTAGTCCTGCCCATCGATTATCAGGCCGATCCCTGGTATTACGTTTATCCGGTTCACGTGCGCAATATGGGATCTGTATTGCGAGCCGTCGACCAGCGCGCGGCAGTTCTGGACGCTTCGAACCTGATCGAGGATGCGGCGCTGGACCGCTACGTCTTCGTGCGCGATGCATACATGCAGCGCAGGGAAAGCAAAGTGCGTGACGGCGCATCGCCGGAATCGCATTACGAGGAAGACGTCGGACCTACCTTCACCGAGCAGGAGAACGCTGCATCGCCAGTAAATGGCAGTACATTGAATGTTCAATCGGCAACGAGTACGGAACTGAGCGTAAAACCGGTTGTCGAAGTGGAACAAAACGACACCATCAAGAAAGACTCCATGGCGGCTGGAAAGGAAATCAAGCAATAAGCGGCGTCATTGCTTCTGCCATGAGTTATCATCCGAACCCGGTTTTGTCCGGTTGAACCTATACGGACCGGATCATCGTTCCGTATGTAACAAGCACAGGAAACCATGAAAATTTTCAAGAAATTGTTCGCAGTGATTGGACTCGCCGTTGCTACAGCGGCGTTCATGCCTGCTGCCAATGCGCAAGAGGCGCCTGACGCGCTGGTCAAACGCATCAGCCAGGAAGTCCTGGATTCCGCCAAGAATGACAAGGAAATCCAGAGCGGCAACCAGAAACGCGTACTGGAACTGGTCGAAGCGAAAATCCTTCCGCATGTCGATTTCCAGCGCATGACCGCACTCGCGGCAGGTCGATTCTGGCGTCAGGCGACGCCGGAGCAGCAGAAGCAGTTGACTGACGAGTTCCGTGCCTTGTTGGTATACACCTATTCCGGCGCAATTTCGCAGATTCGCGATCAGAAACTGGAATTCAAGCCGATGCGCGCCGATCCGACGGACACGGAAGTCGAAGTCCGTTCACAGGTGCTTCAGCCGCGCGGCGGCGACCCGATCCAGCTGAACTACCGCCTCGAGAAGCTGCCGAGCGGCTGGAAAATTTATGACGTCAATGTGCTCGGCGCGTGGCTGGTCGAAACCTACAAGGGCAATTTCGCATCCGAAATCAGCAAGGGCGGCATCGATGGCTTGATCAAGACCTTGTCCGAAAAGAACAAGCGCCTCGCTGCCAGCGCTGCCAAAGGCGTCAAGTCCTCCTGATTTCGCTATGTACCATCCTGCCCTGACACTCACGATTCATAATGCGCAGACCGTGCTGGAAGCCGGTCTGCGGGCGATTGCGGACGGGCAGACGCAGTTCGACCTGGGTGATCTGACGGTGGTCGACTCGGCCGCCGTCGCCACTTTGCTGGCATGGCAGCGCGCCGCCCAGGACGGCGGCAGGACAGTGGTATTCAGCAATCTTCCGGCCAGCCTTCAAAGCCTGGCCGCTCTCTACGGCGTGACCGAACTGCTGCATCGCGCGTCGAATCAGGACGCACGGGCCGATTTGCCGCATCATTGACCGTTCACGGTCTTCCCACCCAATCCGGCTTCCTGTCCGGAAATCCAATATAATCAAGGGTTCCGCCAAGGGATTGCGCTGTTTTTGTGACTGCTTGGCTCATTCTCGCTAAAGTGATCAAGCCAACATGGCTGCTCTTCAAATCGTCGATGTCGAAAAACGCTACAAGTCGCTGCGCGCACTTGACGGCGTGACGCTATCTATCGAGCAGGGCGAGTTCTTTGGTTTGCTCGGCCCGAATGGCGCTGGCAAGACCACGCTGATTTCGATTGTTGCCGGCCTTAACCGGGCCGACTCGGGCAGCGTGGCAATTCATGGTTATGATGTCGTGCGCGACTATCGCGAAGCGCGAAAACGCTTGGGCGTTGTTCCACAGGAGCTGGTGTTTGACCCATTCTTCACCGTCCGCGAAACCCTGCGCATGCAATCCGGCTATTTCGGTCTGAAGAACAACGACAAGTGGATCGATGAGGTGATGGCCAACCTCGATCTTACCAACAAGGCAGACACGAATACGCGCGCACTGTCCGGTGGCATGAAGCGCCGTGTGCTGGTTGCCCAGGCGCTGGTGCACAAGCCGCCGGTCATCGTGCTCGACGAGCCGACTGCCGGTGTCGACGTTGAATTGCGCCAGACCTTGTGGAAGTTCATCTCGCGCCTGAATCGAGAAGGGCACACGATCGTGCTGACCACGCACTATCTGGAAGAAGCACAAGCCTTGTGCAATCGCATCGCAATGCTCAAGGCAGGGAAAGTGGTGGCGCTCGACTCCACGTCGGCGCTGATCAAGCGCATCTCCGGTTCACAACTGACCCTTCGCCTGAAGGGCGCGTTGCCGGATGCTCTCAAACCCCTGATCTCGCACCCCGATGAGCTGGTGACCGGCAACAAGTACACCTTGCGTGTCAACGAGTACGCCGACGTGGAGCCGATCCTTGCCACCTTGCGTCAATCCGGGGCAGTCATCGAAGACATGCAATTGCAGCAGGCCGACCTGGAGGATGTGTTCATCCAGATCATGGAGGGCGAGAAATGACCGGCTTCCAGACGCTGTTGTACAAGGAAGTCCTGCGCTTCTGGAAGGTCGCCACGCAGACCATCAGCGCGCCCATATTGACTGCCATGCTTTACCTGTTGATCTTCGGCCATGTGCTGGAAGATCATGTCCAGGTGTATCCGCAGGTACGCTACACCTCCTTCCTGATTCCGGGGCTGGTGATGATGAGTGTGCTGCAGAATTCGTTTGCGAACAGCTCGTCGTCGCTGATCCAGTCAAAGATCACGGGCAACCTGGTTTTCGTGCTGCTGCCGCCGCTGTCGCACTGGGAGATTTTCGGTGCCTATGTGCTGGCGTCCGTAGTGCGCGGCCTGGCGGTCGGCGCCGGCGTGCTCCTCATTACTGCCTGGTTTGCCAAGTTGAGTTTTGTCGCGCCATGGTGGATCGTCGTTTTCGCCTTGCTTGGCGCGGCGATGCTCGGCACCATGGGATTGATCGCCGGCATCTGGGCGGAAAAATTCGACCAGCTTGCGGCATTCCAGAACTTCCTGATCATGCCGGCCACTTTTCTTTCCGGCGTGTTTTATTCGATCCACTCGCTGCCGCCATTCTGGCAGTCGGTGTCGCGTTTCAACCCGTTTTTTTATATGATTGACGGCTTCCGCTACGGCTTTTTCGGCCAGTCCGACGTGAATCCGTCGATCAGTTTCTCGATCGTCATCGTATTTTTTGTCTTGCTGGCCGCCTTCGCAATCCGCCTGCTGAAGACCGGCTACAAGTTGCGCCACTAGAGAGCAGATATGTTACCCACTCCAGAGCTTGTGAAAAGCTATATTTCCGCCGCACTCGATTGCACCCATCTCGAAGTCGAAGGCGACGGTCATCACTTCAGCGCCGTTATCGTCTCGAGCGCATTTGCTGGCAAGCGCCCCATTCAGCGCCATCAACTGGTCTATGCCGCCCTGGGCGACCGCATGCGCCAGGAAATCCACGCGCTTTCCATGAAAACCCTGACACCTGAAGAGTTCCAACAACAATAATGGACAAATTGCTTATCACCGGCGGCACCCGCCTGTCGGGCGAGATCAATATTTCCGGTGCGAAGAATGCGGCCTTGCCGATCCTGTGCGCGGGCCTGCTGACCTCTGATGCGGTTCAGCTATCCAATGTGCCGCACCTGCAGGACGTCAATACCATGCTCAAGCTGCTGATGCAGATGGGCTTGCGTGTCGAACAGGATGGCGATCGCGTCGCATTGAACGGCAGCGCGATCGGCAAGCTGGAAGCCCCGTACGACATGGTGAAAACCATGCGCGCATCGATTCTCGTGCTCGGTCCCTTGCTCGCCCGTTTTGGCGAGGCAAAGGTGTCGCTGCCGGGCGGTTGTGCAATCGGAACACGTCCCGTCGATCAGCACATCAAGGGCTTGCAGGCGATGGGGGCTGAAATCACCATCGAAGCCGGCTATATCCACGCCAAGGCGAAGAAGCTCAAGGGCGCACGCATTGTGACCGACATGATCACGGTGACCGGCACGGAAAATCTTCTGATGGCCGCGGTGCTGGCCGAAGGCCAGACGGTGCTGGAAAATGCGGCGCGTGAGCCGGAAGTAACGGATCTTGCCAACTTGCTGACTGCCATGGGCGCGAAGATCGACGGTATCGGCACCGACCGTCTGGTCATCGACGGCGTGGAAAAACTGCATGGCGCATCGCATACCGTGATCGCTGATCGCATCGAAACCGGCACTTTCCTGTGTGCGGTGGCCGCTGCAGGTGGCGACGTCACGCTGAAAAATACGCGCAGCGACTTCCTCGACGCCGCGCTCGACAAGCTGCGCGAAGCCGGCGTGATCGTGACTTCCGGCCCCGACTGGGTTCGCGTGCAGATGGCGGCGCGTCCCAAGGCCGTGAGCTTCCGTACTACCGAATACCCAGGCTTCCCGACCGATATGCAGGCGCAATTCATGGCCCTCAATTGCCTCGCCGACGGCAGCAGCCGCGTGACGGAAACAATCTTCGAGAATCGTTTCATGCACGTGCAGGAGCTGAATCGCCTCGGTGCATCGATCGATATCGAGGGTCACACCGCGATCGTTCATGGTGTCGACAAGCTGGTCGGCGCACCGGTGATGGCCACCGATTTGCGTGCCTCGGCATCGCTGGTGATTGCCGGGCTGGCAGCGCAAGGGCAGACACTGATCGACCGTATCTACCATCTGGATCGCGGCTATGACCGCATGGAAGTCAAGCTCTCCGCCGTCGGCGCCAATATCGAGCGAGTGAAATAATGAACCAGCAATTAACCCTCGCGCTATCGAAGGGACGCATTTTCGAAGAGACGCTGCCCCTGCTGCAGGCTGCGGGCATTACCGTCACCGAAGATCCGGAAAAATCGCGCAAGCTGATCCTTCCGACCAACGATGCGAATGTCCGCGTCATCATCGTGCGTGCATCCGACGTGCCGACCTATGTGCAGTACGGCGCGGCCGATTTCGGCGTCGCGGGCAAGGACGTTTTGCTCGAACACGGCGGTGAGGGACTGTATCAGCCGATCGACCTGAATATCGCAAAATGCCGGCTGTCCGTCGCAGTACCGGCTGGCTTTGATTATGTGAACGCAGTGCGCCAGGGCGCGCGTTTGCGCGTGGTGACGAAGTACGTGAATTGCGCCCGCGAGCATTTCGCGTCGAAGGGAGTTCACGTTGATCTGATCAAGCTCTACGGCTCCATGGAATTGGGTCCGCTGGTCGGATTGTCGGACGCGATCGTCGACCTGGTCAGCACAGGCAGCACGCTGCGCGCGAACAATTTGGTCGAAGTCGAGCACATCATGGATATTTCCTCGCGCCTCGTCGTTAATCAGGCAGCGCTCAAGCTGAAACGCGAGCGACTGAAGCCGATTCTGGAAGCATTCGAAGAAGCAGCGAAAGCGAGATAAGTCATGGCTATCCAGATGCGCAAACTCGATTCCGCTGATCCCGATTTCAAGACGAAATTGTCGGCAGTGCTCGCTTTCGAAGCAAGCGAAGACGAAGCCATCGACCGCGCCGCAGCGCAGATTCTCGCCGACGTGAAAGCGCGTGGCGATGCGGCCGTGCTTGAGTACACCAATCGTTTTGACAAGTTGAATGCCGGTGCAGTTGCACAACTGGAAATCGGCAAGGAAGAGCTCCGTGCCGCACTGAACGGCCTGTCGCCGGAACGCCGCGCCGCGCTGCAGACCGCGGCCGACCGCGTGCGCGTTTATCACGAGCGCCAGAAGCAGGAAACCGGCAGCGATGGCTTTACCTACGCCGAACCGGACGGCACCGTGCTGGGGCAAAAAGTCACGCCGCTCGATCGCGTGGGGATCTACGTCCCTGGCGGCAAGGCGGCCTATCCGTCCTCCGTGCTGATGAACGCCATTCCGGCCAAGGTGGCCGGAGTGCAGGAAGTCATCATGGTCGTGCCGACGCCGAACGGCGTGAAGAATGAACTGGTGCTCGCTGCTGCGGCAATTGCAGGAGTCGACCGCGTGTTCACTATTGGCGGCGCGCAGGCCGTCGGAGCGCTCGCGCATGGCACGGCGACCGTTCCGCAAGTCGACAAGATTGTCGGCCCCGGCAACGCATACGTCGCGGCCGCGAAGCGGCGTGTATTCGGTATCGTCGGCATCGACATGATCGCCGGCCCGTCTGAAATCCTTGTGATTTGCGACGGCACGACGAATCCGGACTGGGTCGCGATGGATCTGTTTTCGCAGGCCGAACATGATGAACTGGCCCAGTCGATTCTGGTCTGCCCGGACGATGCTTACATCGCGAAGGTCGAGGCCAGCATCAACAAGCAGCTCGATGGCATGCCGCGCAAGGATGTGATTCGCACTTCGCTGACTAACCGCGGCGCGCTGGTCAAGGTGCGCGACATGAACGAGGCGTGCGACATCGCCAACCTGATCGCTGCCGAGCATCTGGAAATCTCTGCAGAGAATCCGCAGCAATGGGCGAGCAAGGTGCGTCACGCGGGTGCCATGTTTCTCGGACGCTTTACTTCCGAATCACTGGGCGATTACTGTGCCGGGCCAAACCATGTCCTGCCGACGTCGCGCACCGCGCGTTTCTCGTCGCCTCTTGGCGTGTACGATTTCCAGAAGCGATCCAGCATCATCCAGGTGAGCGAAGCAGGCGCCCAGACCCTCGGCAAGGTGGCCGCCGAGCTGGCGTACGGCGAAGGCTTGCAGGCACATGCCCGCTCTGCCGAGTACCGGCTGAAATGATCAGCGCCCGTGCTACTCCCGCGAAGGCGGGAAGCCAGGATTGCTGATGCCCGCCTGGCTCAATCGCATTTACTGCGAGGATGCGTTGCAAGGATTTGCTCGCATACCGGACGCAAGCGTCGATTTGCTGATCGCCGATCCGCCTTATGGCTTGGGCAAGGACTACGGCAACGATTCCGACAAGCTCGATGCGGACGCGTACCTGCGATGGACGGAACAGTGGGTCGATGCCGCGCTGCCGAAACTGAAACCCAGCGGCAGCCTGTACATTTTTCTGACCTGGCGTTATTCGCCGGAGATTTTCGTGATGCTGAAAAAGCGCATGACGATGATCAATGAAATCATCTGGGACCGGCGGGTACCGTCCATGGGCGGCAGCACGCGGAAGTTTTCGTCGGTGCACGACACGATCGGTTTTTTCGCCAAGGCCAGAGATTATTATTTCGACCTGGATGCGGTGCGCATTCCATACGATGCCGAAACCAAGAAGGCGCGCTCACGTTCGATTTTCGTCGGCGCCAAGTGGCTGGAAGTCGGCTATAACCCGAAAGATGTGTGGAGCGTATCGCGCCTGCATCGCGAACATCGCGAGCGTGCCGACCATCCGACGCAAAAGCCGCTGGAAATCGTCGAGCGCATGGTCAAGGCGTCCTGTCCGCCCGGTGGTATCGTGCTCGACCCGTTCATGGGTAGCGGCACTACAGCAGTGGCGGCAAAGCGCTGCGATCGCGATTTTGTCGGATTCGAGCTTAACCCGGAATATTGTGAATTGATTGAAAACCGTCTTGCAGAACTGAACAAGCCGGAAGCAGCATAACCGCGAAATCCTATGTCTCTGATCGAAAATATCATTCGTCCCGAAGTCCGCGCTCTCGCGGCCTATCATGTGCCTGACGCCAGCGGCTTCGTGAAGCTGGATGCGATGGAAAACCCGTACACGCTGCCGGAGCACCTGCGCGCCGAGCTCGGACAGCGCCTGAGCGACGTCGCCATGAATCGCTACCCGGTGCCATCCTATGCGGAGTTGAAAGCAAAGATCTGCACCGGACTGGGTGTGCCGGCAGGATTCGATGTCATTCTCGGCAATGGCTCGGATGAATTGATCAGCATCATCTCCGTTGCCTGCGCCAAACCGGGCGCCAAGGTACTGGCCCCGACGCCCGGATTTGTCATGTATGCAATGTCGGCCAAATTTGCCGGGATGGAGTTCATCGGCGTCCCGCTCAAGTCCGACTTCGCACTGGACAAGGCGGCAATGCTGGCGGCAATCGCCCAGCACCGGCCGGCGATCACTTATCTCGCCTATCCGAACAACCCGACCGGCAATCTGTTCAATGCCGACGACATGGTGGAGATCATGCGTGCCGTGGGCGATTCCGGCATCGTTGTCGTGGATGAGGCATATCAGCCGTTTGCGCAAACAAGTTTCATGCCGCGACTGGCGGAATTTGGTAATCTGGTCGTGATGCGCACCGTGTCCAAGCTCGGACTCGCCGGAATACGCCTCGGCTACATGTCGGCCTCGAAGGCGCTGCTGGCGGAATTCGACAAAGTGCGCCCGCCGTACAACGTCAACGTGCTGACCCAGGCAGCAGCGGAATTTGTGCTGGACCATGTCGACGTACTTGATGCGCAGGCGGCGACTTTGCGCGCTGAACGGACTAAACTGGCTGACGCACTGGCCAGTTTGCCGGGTGTGGAAGTTTTCCCTTCGGCAGCAAATTTCCTGCTAATCCGGGTCAAGCCGAAAAAAAATCATGCTGACGATGTCTTTTCTGCATTGTTAGATCGTAAGGTTTTGATCAAAAATGTCGGTAAAATGCATCCATTGCTGGAAAGCTGCTTGCGGATTACCGTCAGCACACCCGAAGAGAACCGTTTATTTCTTGATGCCCTGAAGGCGTCGCTTGCTTTGTCACTTTAGTCGCATCCACTTAACATGCCCACGCCACGCGTTGCAGAGGTCACCCGCAATACCAACGAGACGCAGATCCGCGTCGCGATCAATCTCGACGGCACCGGCCAGCAAAAGCTGAACACCGGTGTGCCATTCCTCGACCATATGCTCGACCAAATTGCGCGGCATGGTCTGATCGACCTCGATATCGAAGCCAAGGGCGACCTGCATATCGACGCGCATCACACCGTGGAAGACGTCGGGATTACGCTTGGCCAAGCCTTTGCCAAGGCCATCGGCGACAAGAAAGGCGTTCGTCGTTACGGCCATGCTTATGTTCCGCTCGACGAAGCACTGTCGCGCGTCGTGGTCGATTTCTCTGGCCGCCCGGGGCTGGAGTTCCATGTACCCTTCAAGCGCGCGATGATCGGTGCATTCGATGTCGATCTCACACACGAGTTTTTCCAGGGATTCGTCAATCACGCACTGGTCACCTTGCACATCGATAACCTGCGCGGAGAAAACGCGCATCATCAGTGCGAAACCGTGTTCAAGGCATTCGGCCGCGCGTTGCGCATGGCGGCCGAGCTCGACCCGCGTGCGGCGGGAACGATTCCTTCGACGAAAGGCAGCCTGTAAAACGTCGCGCCGCCGGCGCTGCGATTTCATTTTTTGACATGAACAAGATCGTTGTTGTTGATTACGGCATGGGCAACTTGCGCTCGGTGGCGCAGGCGTTGCGCCATGTGGCCCCGGAGGCGGATGTGCGCATCTCCGGCGAACTCGTGGACATCAAATCGGCGGATCGCCTTGTCCTGCCCGGGCAAGGCGCCATGCCGGATTGCATGCGCTGCCTGCGCGAATCGGGTTTGCAGGAGGCGGTTGTCGCGTCGACGCGCAGCAAGCCCTTGCTTGGCGTATGCGTCGGCGAGCAGTTGCTGTTTGATTGGAGCGAAGAGGGCGATACGCCAGGGATCGGTTTGTTGCCGGGCAAGGTTGTGCGTTTCCAGCTCGACGGCTTGCATCAGGAAGACGGATCACGCTTCAAGGTGCCGCAGATGGGCTGGAACCGTGTGCAACAAACATTGTCCCATCCGCTGTGGAATGGCATTGCCGATAACAGCTACTTTTATTTCGTGCACAGCTATTACGCCCTGCCCGCCGAGCGCAAGCATGTGGCGGGCGAGAGCACCTATGGCGCACCATTCGCGTGCGCTGTTGCAAAAGACAATATTTTCGCGACCCAGTTTCATCCGGAAAAGAGCGCAACTGCAGGTTTGCAGTTGTACAAGAATTTTGTTCACTGGAACCCGTAGTCGTTATTGTTCAGCAACCTTAATTAACCTCAATCCATCCTGAATGTAGCCATGCTGCTCATACCTGCTATCGACCTCAAGGACGGTCATTGCGTGCGCCTGAAACAAGGCGATATGGACCAAGCCACCGTGTTTTCCGATGATCCCGCCCAGATGGCGCGACATTGGCTGGCCCAAGGTGCTCGACGACTGCATCTGGTGGATTTGAACGGCGCTTTTGCCGGCAAGCCGAAGAACGAGGCCGCGGTCAAGTCAATCATCCAGGCCGTGCGCAGTTTTGCGCTGGAAAACGATACCGATGAAATACCGGTCCAGCTGGGTGGCGGCATTCGCGATCTCGACACCATCGAGCGTTACCTGGACGACGGCCTGTCGTACATCATCATCGGCACCGCCGCGGTCAAGAATCCCGGCTTCCTGCATGACGCATGCAGCGCATTCCCCGGGCAGATCATCGTCGGTCTCGACGCCAAGGATGGCAAGGTCGCCACCGACGGCTGGAGCAAATTGTCCGGTCACGAAGTCATCGATCTGGCGAAGAAGTTCGAAGACTATGGTTGCGAAGCGATCGTCTATACCGACATTGGCCGCGACGGCATGATGGGCGGGGTGAATATCGACGCGACCGTGAAACTGGCGCGAAGCATGACCATTCCGGTCATTGCCTCCGGCGGCGTGCATAACATCAAGGATGTGGAAGCACTGTGCGCGGTACAGGATGAGGGCATCGAAGGCGTGATCTGCGGTCGCTCGATTTATGAGGGCACGCTCGATCTGCGCTCGGCACAAGCCCGCGCCGACGAACTGAGCGGCCTGGAAGAGGCGGAAGAAGAGTAAGCATGACCCTCGCAAAACGCATCATCCCTTGCCTCGACGTGACCGCCGGTCGCGTGGTCAAGGGCGTCAACTTCGTCGAACTGCGCGATGCCGGCGACCCGGTAGAAATTGCGCGCCGCTACGACGAGCAGGGAGCCGACGAACTCACCTTCCTCGACATTACCGCCACCTCGGATGGTCGTGATCTGATTCTGCATATCATCGAAGCGGTGGCCTCTCAGGTATTCATCCCGCTGACCGTCGGCGGCGGCGTCCGTACGGTCGAGGATGTGCGGCGGCTGCTCAATGCCGGTGCCGACAAGATCAGCATCAACAGTGCCGCGGTCGCCAATCCGCAAATCGTGCAGGATGCCTCGCACAAGTATGGTTCGCAATGCATTGTCGTCGCGATCGACGCCAAGAAGTCCGGTGACAACAAGTGGGAAGTTTTTACTCATGGCGGACGCAAGCCGACCGGACTTGACGTGATCGAATGGGCAAAGAAGATGGAGAGCCTTGGTGCCGGCGAGTTGCTGTTGACCAGCATGGATCGCGACGGCACCAAGAGCGGCTTTGACCTCGCGCTGACGCGTGCCGTTTCCGATGCGGTGTCGGTCCCGGTCATTGCTTCCGGTGGCGTCGGCGGACTGCAGGATCTGGCCGACGGCATCAAGCTCGGACGCGCCGATGCCGTACTGGCAGCGAGCATTTTCCATTATGGAGAACATACGGTGCAGGAAGCCAAGCACTTCATGGCCGAGCAAGGTATCCCGATGAGGCTTGCATGAGCGCGAACGCCAAATGGTTGAACAAGGTGAAATGGGACGAGCATGGCCTCGTTCCCGTCATCGCGCAGGAAGTCGGGTCCAACGATGTATTGATGTTCGCGTGGATGAATCGCGAAGCACTTCAGAAGACGGTTGAACTGGGCGAGGCAGTGTACTGGAGCCGGTCGCGCAAGAAGCTGTGGCACAAGGGCGAGGAATCGGGCCATACCCAGAAAGTGCACGAAATCCGTCTCGACTGTGACGAGGACGTGGTGCTTTTGAAAGTGGAACAGACCGGTGGCATCGCATGCCATACCGGAAGGCATTCCTGCTTTTTCCAGAAGTTCGATGGCGGCGCGGGTGGCGAGTGGCAAGCAACCGAGCCCGTACTGAAGGACCCGGAAAGCATTTACAAATAGCATCTTTGCAATGCCGAAAGGTGGGTTTCGTCCCCATCGTCGGCATGGAATTCGAAAGGCGAGGCGGACAGAAGCCGCCCAACACAATGACTGATACCTTGAAACGCCTGGCCGCCGTCATCGAGTCGCGCAAGCCTGTCAATGGCGGAAATCCCGATACATCTTACGTCGCGCGCTTGTTTTCCAAAGGGGACGACGCCATCTTGAAGAAAATCGGCGAAGAGGCAACCGAAACCGTCATGGCAGCCAAGGATGTGCGCGCCGGCGGCGACAAGGCAAAAGTGTTATATGAATGCGCCGACCTCTGGTTTCATTCGATGATCATGCTCGCACAATTCAATTTGACGCCACAGGATGTGCTGGATGAGCTTGCTCGTCGCGAAGGCATCTCCGGCATTGACGAAAAGGCAAGCCGCAAATAAGTCCGAAACCGGAAAGAAACCGGCGGAACCAGGATTTCTTTTGAGAATCAAAGATACGGATCATTCATGACTGACTGCATTTTCTGTAAAATCGCGGCGAAACAGATTCCATCGAGAACTATTTTCGAAGACGAGGATCTGATCGCGTTTCACGACATCAATCCTGCTGCGCCGGTACACTTTCTTATCGTACCAAAACAGCATGTTGCCACGCTGGCGGATTGTGACGAAAGCCACGCCGACCTGTTGAGCAAGATGATGCTTTTGGCGCCTCAGCTTGCAAAGGAACAAGGGTGTGGCTATGTCGCGGGGGAGCAGGATGCAGGTAGTGGCGGATTCAAGGCGCAGTTCAATACCGGACCGGATGGCGGTCAAGAGGTGTACCATCTGCACTTGCATGTGATTGGCGGACCCCGGCCATGGCGTGGCCAGCGTTAATCTGAATTGTTTTACAGGGCGGTTACGCCCGCTTAGGAGAAAATGATGGGTTCATTTAGCATTTGGCACTGGCTGATCGTGCTGATTGTCGTCATGCTGATTTTCGGCACCAAGAAGCTCGGCAATATCGGTTCCGACCTTGGCAAGGCCGTCAAAGGCTTCAAGGATGGTATCAAAGGTGAGGAAGAGAAATCCTCCGCATCTGCCGAGAAAACGACGATCGACGTCGACGCAAAAGAAAAAAAGAGTTGATCGACATATCCTTGGGGAGTGCCCATAGCGCGTCGCTGCGCAAGATGGGCTTTTTCCTTGCAAATTTCCCATAATGATAGATCTCGGATTGTCCAAACTCGCGTTGATCGGCGTCGTTGCGCTGGTCGTCGTCGGCCCCGAAAGGTTGCCGAAGGTGGCGCGCATGGCCGGCACTTTGTTCGGCCGTGCCCAACGCTATATCAACGAGGTCAAATCGGAAGTCAGCCGCGAGATCGAGCTGGAAGAACTGCGCAAGGTGCACAAGGACATGCAGGAAGCCGCCAGCAATGTCGAACAGAGCATTGCGAAGAACATCTCGGAAATCGAAACCGAGGTGCACACGGCCTTGTCCAACCCCTTGCTCGATACTCCGCCGACTACTGATCAAATGACATTGAAGGCGAAGGACTTCCGCAAGAAGAAACTCTCTCGCACCTCGGCCATTCCTGCCTGGTACAAAAAGCAAAGCGGCCGGAAAACCCATGTGATTTCCGGTGCTGCGCGTGTTGCCAAGTACCGCCCTGCCAGCGCAGCTCGCAAATCACCCGTTTCCTTTCACTAAATGATCGACGAACAAGACTCAACGGCTGCAGGTGATACCTTCATCTCGCACCTGGTGGAATTGCGCAATCGCGTGATGAAAGCCTCGGCGGCGATCATTGTGGTCTTCTTGGGCCTGATGCCATGGGCCGGGAAGATCTACGACTTCCTCGCGCTGCCGATGATGTCGGCCCTGCCGGTCGGCAGCAAGATGATCGCGACCGGGGTGATCACACCATTCCTGATTCCCGTCAAGGTCACCCTGCTGGTGGCATTCGTGATTGCGCTGCCCGTAGTGCTATATCAGGCCTGGGCCTTCATCGCCCCGGGGCTTTATGCGCATGAAAAGAAACTGGTCGCACCCCTGGTCGTGTCGTCATCGCTTTTGTTTGTGGCCGGCGTCGCGTTCTGCTATTTCTTCGTGTTCGGCGTAATTTTCAAATTCATCAACGAATTCGCGCCCAAGTCGATCACGGTTGCGCCGGATATCGAAAGTTATTTCGGTTTCGTGATGACCTTGTTCATTGCCTTTGGCGTCACGTTCGAAGTCCCGATCGTGGTGATTGTTCTTGTTCGCATGGGACTGATCACCGTGGAAAAGCTCAAGCAGATTCGGCCGTATGTGATCGTCGCCGCGTTTGTGATCGCGGCAGTGATTACACCGCCGGATATCATGAGCCAGTTATTGCTGGCAGTGCCACTGTGTCTTCTGTTCGAAGTCGGTTTGATCGTTGCCCCGATGTTTGCAAAGGCGACGGAAGCACCGGAAGAGACGGAAGAAGAGACTGTCTGACGCGTCACTTTGCCTGGCGCAGCCAGGTGATGAGCGGATAGGCGTCTTTGAACCCGCTGGCCAATTCCTTTTCGATATCGGTCGGAATCTTCTTCTTCAAGCTCGTCTCGTTCCAGACGATGAAGCTCTTCAGCTTGATGTATTCGATGTGCGGCGCATCGATGTCGAAACCTTTCGGTGGACGCTTTAACTTGCCCTCGTCCTGCAAGTCGCCGAAGCGTTCTTTCAATTTCCTGTTCTTGAGCACCTTGCCGAATCCGGTGGCATCCGCGATCACATGCTCGCGAATCGTCTTCAGCCGATCCGGCGGCGGCATGTATTCGCCGCCTGCAATCAGCAACACACCGTTTGCATCGACATGGAAATAGTAGGCTGGCCCGCCACCCTGACTCGGCTTTTTCAGTCCGCTGGCTGTGATTGCCGCTGAAAACCTGGTCTTGTACGGGCTCTTGTCGTGGGAAAAGCGCATGTCGCGATTGATGCGGAACAGCGCCTTTCTCGGATTGCAGTGAGCGACTTCCGGGTCGAATTTGCTGATATCGGCAATCAGTTTCGTCACCAATTCAAGAAACTCCAGACGCAGGATATCGTAGCGAGGCTTGTTCATCACAAACCACGCACGGTTATTGTTTTCCGACAGCTCGGCCAGGAACTGGATCAGGTCGCGAATGTGCATGGTCGGCCTCGTCCTCTCAGTCGCCTTATTCTTGCTCTTCGCGCCGCGGCTTCGGCCGCGTGCCGACAATCACGTCGATCGTCGATTCCTGGCTCTTTCGCAGTACCGTCATCTTTGCCTTGTGGCCTGGCGTCAGTTGTGCGATCAGGTTCAGCATGTCCGTCGTATCGGTGACTGGCTTGCCTTCCACCTCCATCAGAATATCGCCCGGCTTGATTCCTGCCTTGTCGGCCGGGCCACCCTTCAATACGCCCGCAATGATGGCGCCGGATTTTTTACTGAGGCCGAAGCTTTCCGCCAATTCCGGTGTGATGTCTTGCGGCTCGACACCGATCCAGCCCCGCACCACCTGACCCGTGTTGATGATCGATTCCATCACGGTTTTGATGGTCGTCACCGGAATTGCAAATCCAATTCCGAGCGACCCACCGCTGCGTGAATAGATTGCGGTGTTGATGCCAAGCAAATTACCGTTGACGTCGATAAGTGCGCCGCCGGAATTGCCCGGATTGATCGCCGCGTCCGTCTGGATGAAGTTTTCAAAGGTGTTGATGCCGAGATGATTGCGGCCCAGTGCCGAGATGATGCCCATGGTGACCGTCTGGCCTACGCCAAACGGATTGCCGATAGCCAGCACGACGTCGCCAACTTTGGCCTGGTCAGCATGCCCCAGCACAATTGCGGGCAGGTTCTGCAAATTGATTTTCACGACCGCCAGATCGGTCTCGGGATCGGCGCCAACCACTTTGGCAACCGCCTTGCGGCCGTCAGCCAGCGCAACTTCAATCTCATCGGCGGTTTCGATCACGTGGTTATTGGTCAATACATAACCTTGCGGACTGACGACCACGCCGGAACCGAGGCTGAATTGCCTGTCTTCCTGTTGATCACCAAAGAAACGCCGAAACAGCGGGTCGTCCATGAACGGCGTCTTCGGTTCGCGCGCACCTTTGGTCGTAAAAATATTCACCACCGCGGGCATGGCGCGCTTCGCCGCATCGCGATAGGAACCCTGCGCCGGCGTTGCACTCGCGGGAGCCTCTATCATCGGCACCGAGGATGACGTCGAATGAGTAGCTCCGGAGTGGCCTGTCAGGCTGCCGGCCCATTCCGGCTTCAAGCTCGCTACAATGAACCAAATCGCCAAACCGACGGTTACGGTTTGCGCAAACAACAGCCAGAGACGTCGCATAAAAGGGTAAAAATGAACCAAGTATCAATAAATAGGGACAGCTTTGCAAAATATCTAGACCAAGCCCTTGATATTACTCGTTTTCGCGACTATTGCCCAAACGGACTGCAAGTCGAAGGCCGTCTGCAAATAAAAAAAGTGGTCACCGGAGTGACCGCAAGTTTAGCCTTGATTGAGGCTGCGGTGGCGGCGGATGCGGACGCGATCCTGGTGCATCATGGCTATTTCTGGCGTGGCGAGGATCCGCGGATCATCGGGCCGAAACAGAAGCGCTTGCGCTTGCTGCTGACCAACGACATTAATCTGTTTGCGTATCACTTGCCGCTTGATATGCATCCCGAATTTGGCAATAACGCACGACTGGGCCAGCAACTGGGATTGATTGCGGATGGTCGGTTCGGGGAAAACGATCTTGGCTGGCTTGGCACGCCGTCTGATTCCCAAGTCAAGACGATAGGCGGACTGGCGCGCATGATTGAAGCGCGCCTGGGCAGGGCGCCGCTTGTGATTGGAAATCCGGAGCAAACGCTGGGGCGAATCGCATGGTGCACCGGGGCCGCGCACAACTTGTTGAACGATGCCATCGTCGCCGGCGCGACGGCATATCTGAGCGGCGAAATTTCCGAACCGACGGTGCATCTCGCAAGGGAGAGCGGCGTCGCCTACCTTGCCTGCGGCCACCATGCGACGGAGCGATACGGGGTGCAGGCGCTGGGAGCGCATCTGGCCGAAAAATTCGGCATCGAGCATCGTTTCATCGACATCCTTAATCCGGTCTGATCACGGAAATCATACGGCCCGTATTGAAAGTTAATTAAATCCTTATATGCGGTATCATTGCCGCAGGTGAGGAATATATATGTTGGATCAAATATCGCGTGGCGCGGTTGGCGTTTTGGTCGTCGAGGACGATGCCGTAACGCGAAAGACATTGTGCCTGGCCATTGAATCGGCCCCCGAGTTGAAATTGCTGACTGCCTTCGATAGCGTCAAACCCGCGCTCGCATGGCTCGAGACAACGCGGCCCGACGTGCTGCTGACGGATCTCGGGCTGCCGGACGGTTCAGGCATTGAAATTATTCATGCATGCACACACCGTTATCCGCAGACGGACATCATGGTCGTGACCATGTCGAGCGATGAGGCGAATGTGCTGGCCTGCATCGAAGCCGGGGCCTCCGGCTACGTCCTGAAGGATGCCGGCAAAATGGATATCGCGCGTGCCGTCCTTGACTTGCGTGCCGGCGGTGCACCGATGAGTCCGACAATTGCTCGTATGGTGCTGGCCAAGGTCCGCGACGGTAAAAAGCCCCAGGCAGCGACCTTTCCGACGGCGGGCGACACAACCAGTCTGACCAAACGGGAAGCGGCGATTCTCGATTTGATCGCCCAAGGCGATAGTTATGGCGAGGTTGCCAAGTTGCTATCGGTGTCGGTCGGTACGGTGCAAACCCACATCAAGAATATTTATGGAAAGCTGGCGGTGCATTCGCGCGGCGAGGCGGTATTCGAAGCGCATCGACGCGGCCTGCTGAAACTCGGCCACCCTCGCTCGGAGTAGACCGAGGTGGGCGGCAAGCCTGCCTACGTTCGCTCACCGCGCGTTTTTCCAGCTTTTCTCTGCCAATTTCCGCTTCGGCACGCGACCCGCAGCTCCATGCTCGAATCGGGCCACGGGTCCGCTCCGGCCAAGCCCCATCAGGCGCATCGAAAAAGTTCCCGAAAATAGTGTGCTCAGGAAGCTATTTGCTTTAATTCGCATCCGTGCTCAGTTATAATCTAAGGTTGCTAGAAGTTTCGTGCAGATTTCGTTTTTTCACTGATTGGGGTTGGTATGAGTAACGAAAAGCAGGTCGATTCCGGTCGACGCGGCTTGCTCGTCGCTACGTGTGCGGCGGGTGGTGTGGCCGGATTGGCTACGGCAGGGGCCTTTGTGTCCACCTTCCAGCCGTCCGAGCGAGCAAAAGCCGCAGGCGCTCCGGTGGAGGTTGATATTGCGGGCTTGGCCCCGGGGGAAATGAAGACCGTTGAGTGGCGCGGCAAACCCGTCTGGATTCTGAAGCGTTCGCCAGAAATGGTCGAGTCGCTGAAGAAAACCGACGCACAGGTTGCCGATCCCAAATCGGAACGCAATCCGGCAGACCTTACGCCGGAATATGCACGAAACGAATACCGCTCCCGCAAGCCGGAAATTCTGGTTGCAGTCGGTATTTGCTCCCATCTCGGCTGCTCTCCGAGCAGCAAGCTGCAGCCTGGCGCACAGCCTTCGCTGCCGGAAGACTGGCAGGGCGGCTTCCTTTGCCCGTGTCACGGTTCCACCTTTGACCTGGCAGGTCGCGTATTCAAGAACAAGCCGGCTCCTGATAATCTGCAAGTGCCGCCGCATATGTATTTGAGCGACACAAGGCTGATTATCGGCAAAGACGAGAAAGGCGAAGCATAATCATGGCATTCCAAGAGAAAAAACTCCCCGCCAATGCGCCGTTCTCCGCCAAGGCGCTGAACTGGGTCGACGCCCGCTTCCCGCTGACTTCCACCTGGAAGGCGCATCTCTCCGAATACTACGCACCGAAGAACTTCAACTTCTGGTATGCATTCGGTTCCCTCGCATTGCTGGTTCTGGTGATCCAGATCGTCACCGGCATCTTCCTCGTGATGCACTACAAGCCCGATGCAAACCTCGCGTTCAATTCAGTCGAGTACATCATGCGCGATGTGCCCTGGGGCTGGTTGATCCGCTATATGCATTCCACCGGTGCTTCGGCGTTCTTCATCGTCGTATATCTGCACATGCTTCGTGGATTGTTGTACGGCTCCTATCGCAAGCCGCGTGAGCTGGTATGGCTGTTCGGTGTCGCCATCTTCCTGGCGCTCATGGCCGAGGCTTTCTTCGGCTACCTGCTTCCCTGGGGACAGATGTCCTACTGGGGCGCGCAGGTGATCGTGAACCTGTTCGGTGCGATTCCGTTCATCGGTCCGGATCTGTCGCTGTGGATTCGCGGTGACTATGTCGTGTCTGACGCAACCCTGAACCGCTTCTTCTCGTTCCACGTGATTGCGATTCCGCTGGTTCTGCTCGGCCTGGTTGTTGCGCACATCATTGCGCTGCACGAAGTCGGCTCCAACAACCCGGACGGCATCGAGATCAAGGAAAAGACGGACGCCAACGGTGTGCCGCTCGACGGCATCCCGTTCCATCCGTACTATTCCGTGCACGACGTGTACGTCGTTGCGGTATTCCTGATCGTTTTCACCGCGATTATCTTCTTCGCGCCGGAAATGGGCGGCTACTTCCTCGAGTACAACAACTTCATCCCGGCCGATCCGCTGAAGACTCCGCCGCATATTGCACCGGTCTGGTACTTCACGCCGTTCTACTCGATCTTGCGTGCAACGACCTCGCAGTTCATGTACGCGCTGGAAGTCGGCCTTGTGGCATACATCGCACTCGTCCTCACCAAGTCGAAGCTGAGCGGCTCGATCAAGACCGGATTCATTGTCGTCGGTGCAGCTGCATTGGTTGGCATGTTCGTCTTCGACGCCAAGTTCTGGGGTGTGGTGCTGATGGGTGTATCCGTGATGATCCTGGGTGGCTTGCCTTGGCTCGATCACTCCCCGGTCAAATCAATCCGTTACCGCCCGAGCTGGCATCGTTATGTTTATGTCGTGTTTGGCATCGCATTCGTGATTCTCGGTTACCTGGGCGTCATGCCGCCTACCGAGGCCCGTACTCTTGTAGCGCAGATTTGCACGTTCATTTACCTCGGCTTCTTCATGTTGATGCCATGGTGGAGTTCGATGGGGCAATTCAAGCCCGTACCGGAGCGTGTTACCTATAAGCCGCACTAAGCCGCAAAGGGATAGAAGAATCATGAAATTGCTGAAAAAACTGATTGCGGTCCTTGCAATGGTTCCGGCAGTCGTGCTCGCGAGCGAGACTGTCGCCCTTGACCAGGCACCGAGCCGTACGAAGGACCTGGCTGCCTTGCAAAACGGCGCCAAGCTCTTCGTCAATTACTGCTTGAACTGCCATGCGGCTTCCGCCATGCGTTACAACCGTTTGCGGGACATCGGCCTGACGGAAGACCAGATCAAGAACAACCTGCTTTTCGCGTCGGACAAAGTGGGCGATCTGATGAAAGTGTCGATGCAGCCTGGCGACGCGAAGGCGTGGTTCGGTGCGGTTCCTCCGGATCTGTCCGTGATTGCGCGCGCCAAGGCATCTGAAGCTGGATCCGGTGCTGATTACCTGTACACCTACCTGCGCACCTTCTACAAGGACGACACACGTCCGACCGGCTGGAACAATCTGGTGTTCCCGAGCGTCGGCATGCCGCATGTCCTTTGGGAGTTGCAAGGGGTACGCAGCGCCAAATTCGTCGAAGAGAAGGATCCGCATGATCCCAGCAAGATGGTGCACAAGTTTGTCGGCTTCGAGCAGGTAAAGCCAGGCAAGCTGTCACCACTGGAATACGACAACGCAACCGCCGACCTTGTGGCTTACCTCGAATGGATGGCCGAGCCGGTGCAAAACACACGCAAACGCCTTGGCGTTGTGGTGTTGCTGTTCCTCGGCGTATTCCTGGTGCTGTCCTGGCGTTTGAACGCGTCCTACTGGAAAGACATCAAGTAAATTTTTGCCCGCCATCCGGAAGGACGGCGGGCGTTTGATTTAGGGTGAGCCGTATGACGTCTCACCCTTTTGTTTCTAAGGAACTACAACATGATGGTTCTCTATTCGGGCACTACCTGCCCATTTTCGCAGCGTTGCCGTCTTGTCCTGTTTGAGAAGGGCATGGACTTCGAAATTCGCGACGTTGACCTGTTCAACAAGCCGGAAGATATCTCCGTAATGAATCCTTACGGCCAGGTACCGATCCTGGTTGAACGTGATTTGATTCTTTACGAGTCCAACATTATCAATGAGTACATCGACGAGCGTTTTCCGCATCCGCAACTGATGCCGGCCGACCCGTTGATGCGCGCGCGCGCTCGCCTGATGTTGTTCAACTTCGAGAAAGAGTTGTTCGTGCATGTCCATACCCTTGAAAACGATAAGTCGAAGGGTTCGGAGAAAGTGCACGAGAAGGCAAGAGCCGAGATCCGTGACCGGCTGACGACGCTTGCACCGCTGTTTATGAAAAACAAGTACATGCTTGGCGACGAGTTTTCCATGCTGGATGTCGCGATCGCGCCGTTACTCTGGCGTCTGGATCACTATGGCATCGAACTATCCAAGACCGCGGCACCTCTGATGAAGTATGCGGAGCGCATTTTCTCGCGTCCCGCCTACATCGAAGCGCTGACGCCGTCCGAAAAGGTTATGCGTCGCTAAGCCTGTTGTTTACGCGAGTATGCATTCGCGATTCCTGAAGGAATGCATGCTCCGTAACGAAGGCGATTTACCCAGAAAACGATGCCTGAAATCTCTACCAAGCCCTACTTGCTACGCGCTATCTACGAATGGTGCACCGATAACGGCTACACACCGTATCTCGCTGCTGCAGTCGATGCTCACACGCGAGTGCCGCGTGAATTCGTCAAAAATGGCGAGATCGTGCTCAATATCAGCTTCACCGCGACCAGCGGCTTGAAGATGGATAATGATCTGATCCAGTTTCAAGCACGCTTCGGCGGGGTGTCGCGCGAGATTTCGATTCCTGTGGAAAACGTGGTCGCAATTTATGCTCGTGAGAATGGCCAGGGGATGGCATTTGAAGTATCGGCGTCATCGGCCGACGATGAGCAAGTGACCGAGGAGGCGAAGACGCCGGCGCTCTCTGCAGTGCCGCAGACCCAGGGCGAGCCGAATGACGCGACTTCGCAGGGCGATCCGGATGACAACAATGACCCTCCAAAAAAAGGCGGGCGCCCCACACTAACTCGGATCAAATAAAGTACAATACGGGACTTTCAAGTTTCGCCGGCTTAGCTCATCTGGTAGAGCAGTTGATTTGTAATCATCAGGTGGCGGGTTCGAGTCCTGCAGCCGGCACCATCCTTACGATAACCCGCTGATTCGTCAGCGGGTTTTTCGTTTCTGCCGCTCCAATCTGGTTAGGTGTCCCGAATGGGTGTCCCAACCAGGCGGAATATGGCAACCAAACTTCCAGCAAATCTACGCCGTAATCGCTACGGCGTTCTCTACTTCAGAATTGGCGTGCCGAAAGATTTGCGGCATCATTTCGACACCGCTGAGATTTATAAAAGCCTTAATACAGCCAGTGTGAGGCAAGCTGCGAGTGACGCGCAGGCGCTTTCAGCGACCTTTAAACACATTTTTCTAACAATACGACAACGGCAGATGTCCGACGGGAACGATGAGGCCAAAGGGCCGGAACAACCGAAACTTCTCGAAATTATGCGGTTGGCAAAGCAAAGGCTGCGCTATCAAGCGAAGATCGATCAACTGACTGATGAGCTTGACGCGAGTATCTTGCAGCAGCACAGGCTTATGGCGCAGCATCGGCGCGAATTGGCATTGGTCTTCAAGGCTAAAGGTGCGTCGGCGAATGAGTCCGTAGTAGGTGATGGACGCAATCTTTCAGCATACATCCAGCCCTACATCGAAAGCATTCGATCAAGAAGGAATCCTCCAAGCGAACAGACAATCAAGTCATATGAGGTTTCTGCAAAACTGCTCGTCGAAATCATTGGTGACAAGCCCTTGCACAAACTGAGTCACAACGACCGGAATCGCTTCGACGAAACCATTATCAAAATTCCGAAGAATCGGCAAAAGATGCCTGAAACACGAAGCAGGTCGATTGCGGAAATCATCCAAATTCCTGGCTTGACGCTGATGAGTCCATCGACCGTCAAGGATGAAGGGTTGCGCGCAAACCTCTTTCTCGACTGGGTTTTTCATCATGAGGGAAGAGATGTTCCATTCACGCTGCTAGAGCGATTCAAGGTCGCTAAAGCTGACGTGCAGGCGCGCAGGTTGTTTAGCGATGATGAGTTGCGGCTTGTATTTGATCCGTCGAAACTCGGTGTGGACCGCCGCGCAGCGCCGTATAAATTTTGGGTGCCGTTGATCGCGCTGCATACCGGCGCGCGCCAAGATGAGATATGTCAGCTCGGCCTATTAGACATTAAAACTATCGACGGAATCGAATGCTTCATCATTACTCCGACGCTTGATCCCGATGAACTGGCGATGCAACGAACACTGGACAAACATGTAAAGAGTGATTCCGGAAAGCGGATCGTGCCGTTCCACTCGAAGTTGATGGAATTAGGTTTGCCGGACTATGTGCGCGTCTTACGTGACAGTGGCCACGAGATGCTTTTTCCCGATCTCGCACATGCCGAACTCAAGTATGGCGCATTGGTGTCCAAATGGTTTGGTCGCTACTGCGATAAACTCGGCTTGTCAGACCCAAGCTTGGCTTTTCATTGCTTCCGGCATCAGGTGATTACGCTGATGACCAAGAGCGGAGTGCAGAGAGAGTTGAGAAAGGTTATCTGTGGACATGCGGGGGACGGCGAAAAGCACGAAACTCATGACGACTACATTCATTTAGAGGGCATGTTTAGCATAGTAGACAGGAAAAAGGCGATTGATGCTCTCGACTTTCAGCGCGTCCTGGATTATCCGGCCCTTAAAGCGCGCGCCCCCTCGTTGGTCGATTTGAACCGCGCGCTAGTGCGCAACTCGAAGGGGGCTGCAAGTGAATAGAGTCTTCAGGATCGTTGTATAGAAAACTTCGGATGTGCTACTCGGACTCTTCGTCAAGAAGTTTGATTAGCTTTGGGTCTGTCGATGAGACTACAAAAAAGGGAATATCTTGAGATCAAAAATAAAAATCGGTGTGGCAATCGCTGTTGCGCTGTCAGTTTCTTCATCGGCTTACGCTGACTGGCAATACACGAAATGGGGATCTTCACCCGCGCAGGTCTTGGCAGCATCTAACGGCAAAGCGTCGGAGCTAACAAATGAAGAGAAGGTGGAATATGCCGACTCATCAAAAGGTTCAACGCTAACTCCTATGTTGAAGGCTCCATACAGCGCGGGCCGTCATGAGTTCACGGCGTATTTCTACTTCGATAAAAGAACTAAAGGACTCGCCTACGTAAATCTGAGAAAACCGGAGCCTGAGCCGGCTGCTGGACTTTATGGCGCGCTTCTGCAGAAATACGGGAAGCCAGTAATGGAAGAGGAAAATCGGATCAGGACGTATGCTGTTTGGCATACCAAGCGCGATCAGATTACTTACTATCTGATGGAGGGCGTATCGGAGGCGGTGAGCTACCGACCATTGCAAACAAAAGATAACAAGGGACTCTAGCAAGAGTTCGCGCTCGACACATCATAGAGCGTGTCGAGCATTACTTTCAATCCGCTTGATAACTCGCTGAAGCTGAATCAAGGACCATGCGCCGCCTTTTGGCGTGCGCACGCCAAGTTGATTCAATTCAGCAATCATTTCCCTCTGAGTCAAGCGTCGAAGCCTGAAGCCGTCGAGTTGCCCGCGAAGCCGCTCGGCGAAGTCATTGGCGACGGCTTGACGCTCGGCGATATTCGGCTTCAGGTTTGCAGCGCCGGCAGCCCCTAGAACCACTCCGCGCCACCTTGCCATTGTCAAGGCATCCTTCGTGCGCTCGCTGATACGTTTGGCCTCATGTTCGGCAAAGGCGGCCATTAAGTGGATCGTCAGGTCGTTAGCGTCCGGCATGTCACACGCAACGAACTTCACCGCGTTCTTACCGTTACCTCTGGACGCCTCCATTAGTCCAGTAATGAAATGGACGTTGCGAGCAAGCCGATCTAGCTTGGCAATCAACAGTTTCGCACCCGACTTGCGACAGGCATCGAGAGCCGCGCGAAGCTGCGGGCGCTTCGCCAAGGCGTCGGCACCCTTGCCGGTTTCAGCCTCGATGAACTCACCGATCAATTCCCAATTGCCGCCATTCAGGTAACGCATAACGGCCTCCTGTTGCGCCTCCAACCCCAGACCGGATGCCCCCTGCTTTTGCGTGCTGACACGGTAATACGCCACATATTTATCTTTTGCCATCATTCCCTCGCCTGACTACATTGCAAGACGTTCGTTTAATACGTTGTCATGCTACTCGATAAAACGTGACATGTCACGTATTATGTGATATAAAGATGAAATGGAAAAATTGCATGAACAAACCTACCGCGACATCGCCAGCGAAGCCCCTCGTAAACGAGGGCCGAAGCCGCTCGGCGATCGCCCCATGACAGTCGCCGAACGCAAGCGCCGCAGTCGGGAGCAAATTCGAGCCACCGGCGCAAAAGAGTTTCTAGTCCGAGTCGAAGGCTTGCACCTTGCCCGTCTCGAAAAAATGGCTGAAAGCGTGAACGTGACGGTCGCCGACGCCTTCCGCCAGATCATGGACCCAATGCTTGATCGCTTCGCCGGCATCATGGCGCGGTGCGAGCGAATGTCCGATAACGGCGCCTCCGATCAGGCGATTGCGGAATTCATGCGAAACCATCTCTTCCCGCCGTTGCCGCCAATTGAAGGAATGGAAACCGTCTCGGAAAACAACTGAGACAAGATACCGCGCGCTTTATCGGTATCCAGACGTTCGGGCGCGACGGGTAGGCATGTAGATGCCACGGGGTAGAAGGACTGACAAATCCCCAACGGTGGAGTTGGCCTCTAAAGGGTCGCCGCAGGCCGTGTCAGTGAGTGCGGATCGATGAGCGCCGGACCTCGATCTTAGTCGAACGCACAACACATAGCTGTGGCTACGATCGAGGAGGAAAAAGAACCTATACCCAAGGCATATCGGGGTGGGCAAGGCGACCAACTAACCGCAACGTTAATCGTTGGGGTTAGGGGGAGTTTCGCGCCTCACCTACCCCAAGGCATCACATTACCTTCTGTTCTTCTTAATTAGTAGTTGTAAACACTTTTGGGTGAAAGGCCTGCGAAGTAAATGCGCAAACACGAAATCGCCCCTGATGTAATCGCCGAAGCCATGGCACTCCGACAAGTTGGATACACAACTCTCGCGATCAGTCAGCGACTTGGTGTTAGCGTCCGCTCCCTGCAACGCCACTTCGCGGCGACCAAGGCCAAGAAAGGCTCGCTCAAGGATGAGTTGCTTGAACGAGCCAAGGAAGACCTCTTGAGCCGCGTCACGAGCGATCAGACGATCAAGGAAGAGGCGGCACGACTTATCGCCGATGACTTGGCGCATTCACACCATCTGCGCGAAATCATGTTGCAGGCGTCAACGCAAATGAAAGCAAGCACACTTCGCGACGTGGTCCAGGTCATGCGTGCGGCCGCTGCATATTCAACGGCACTGAAGAACACGTCGGATGTCATTCGACACGGTTTGCGCCTCGATCACCTCAACAAGAACGAGCTTGCGGAACTGCCTGAACTTGTCGTCATGGAACTTACCGCAGAAGAAATCGAAGGACTTCGCGATACGCGCGAAGATGAAGTTGATGACACGGCGACGGAGATCGCGAACGAGGCACCGGAAGAAGGCAACGATGTTGTAATCGAGATGGCGGATTGACGCGATCATGGCGGTTTTTTGGCGGATGGAACCCCTAGAAAAAAACCGCTACCGTCAAGGCACTGTGTTGTTTGACCCAAGGCCAATTTTGAAAATCGGGCCAACCCCGGCGTAGGAAATTGGAAGGTGATTAGGATTGATCGTTCAAGAAATCCACGCCATATTCAAAAATTTCAGCATGCGATTTAGCGACACCTTTTTCAATTAATTCATTCGCAGCCGCAATCTTTGCGTCGTCAGAAAAACGCATCATTAGCACATTGAATGATTCAAGTTCTTTCTTGCGATCTTTAATGCCCTTCAACGCTGCTGAATGCTGACAACTTTCTTGGCTACATTTATTTGTAATTTGATTAACCTGGTCAAGCAGCAGCGTGTAGTCGCATGACAGAGGGCTGCACGGATCGACCTTGTAGCCATGACTCTTGGAGGGTTGAATATTGTGCAGAGGGTCGAAAAGCACGATATTAAACTGCGAATTGTCATCCCAGAAGCCGACAACTCTTCCCAACGAGGTTGTGATCTGGAACTGGAAAAGAGGGTAGTCTTCGGCGTTATTTAAATAGACCGGATCAATCCACTTAAGATCAGATCGCTGAATCGGGATATTTTTCTGCCCCCAGTTAATTTCATGATAGCGCCATGTATCACGTTCACCCGCACTAACCAAAAATTCGTCAACCGACTTGGTCGATAATTCTTGGAGCTTTTCAAAAACGGATACGAACCAGGTGGGGGAGGTCTTGTCGAGACCAAAGAATTCGATCTGCTTCCAGAAGCGAAAAGTAAACGCCCAACGCTTTACGTCATTGCCTGGTGATGCTCCAGAGACAATTCGTGTGTTTCGGGGGCGACTGTGAACTACGGGTTTTTTGGAGGAGGCAGGATTTGCTCCGACCTGAATTTTTCCGCGCACATTCAATTTTTGAGTCGGCTACGGTAAAAGTCAGCCATCACGCTCTCGTCAATGCTCACTTCGCAGCGATCCGCAGACTTGTAACCATCACGTGCCACAATCCACGGCTTTTCTTCGTGCGTCATGGACTCTAGTTCAGACCCTGAGAATGCGGCATAGGAATCCAAGACCTCATCGATGTGCAGTTGAGCTTCATGATTCAAGGAATCCAAATCGAACTCTTTGCGCACATCGTCTCGTGTCACTGCTGCATACAGGGATTTTGAATCTTTAAAGCGGTCGTAAATTTCCCTGCTGACCGGGCCATGAACCCACGCTTGGAATTTCCCCTTAAACAAAGGGGTGCCTTCAAAGGCCAAATGCCAAGCCTGGGTGTAATACAGAAGTTTTTGCAATTTCAGATGGTTGAGCAACTCCCCACCTTCGTCTAACTTGACGATGATGTAATCGCAGACATCATGAATATTGCAAAGGGTGTTTTCCATATTTTTACCAAAAGAAGCTCGCCATCCTGGCATTACAATGGCGGCACTGCCGCCATTGTAATGCCAGGATGGCTTGGTGTAAATATTATCTTTTTTGAAAGAAGCCTGGTGGTTGCACGGAAACGAATGTCCATGCCGACCTTTCAGAAAGACAGATTCTTTCGGTTCAAATAAATTCCCCAAACAGGTTCTTCAATGTCGCATATGGAGTTTGTGGGTTGCAACGTCGATACCTGATAATATTGCCCCATATATGTGTCCCATGTTGGACATCTCGCCAAGCTGCATTAAGGGTAAACACCTGATAATTCAGTGAGTTAACGTATAGTGTCGTAGTGGCAGCGAGTCCTGCAGCCGGCACCAAGTAAAAGCCCACGATCAGTGTTGATCGTGGGCTTTTTTTTCAGCGCGAAAAGACATTACTGAACGCTCATCGCGGAATTCAAGATTTCAGAATGTGTCGGGGACAATCGGTCTGCGTGATGATCCGAAGCAAGGTCAATGCTCTTGCTTGAGGCCGTTCCAGCGCGGCGCGAGAGAGTGCGCAATCGAGAACAAATCCAATACGCGCCCCACCGTATGGTCCACCATCTCGGCAATTGTCTGTGGACGGTGATAAAAACCGGGCAATGGAGGAAAAACGATGCCGCCCATTTCCGTGACAGCCGTCATGTTGCGCAGATGCGCCAGGTTGAATGGTGTTTCACGCACCATCAAGACCAGACGTCGGCGTTCTTTCAACACGACATCTGCAGCACGGCTAATCAAGTTATCGGAAAGTCCGTGCGCCACCGATGCAAGCGTCTTCATCGAGCATGGGGCGATAATCATGCCCTCCGACTGAAATGAGCCGCTGGCAATCGTTGCGCCGATATCGCGAACATTGTGGACCACGTCGGCAAGCGACTCCACCTCTTTGCGATTCACTTCGAGTTCCTGATGCAAGTTCAGCACGCCCGCATCGGAAATCAGCAAATGCGTCTCGATGTCAGGTGCGTCGCGCAACACCTGCAGCAGCCGCACTCCGTACACCGCGCCAGTCGCGCCGGTGATTGCAATAATCAGTCGTTTGGTCGGCATCGCATGACGAAGAGCATCCTGGCGGATGCTCCCGCATCAGGACTTCAGCAGGGTCTGCAGCTCGCCCGATTCGAACATCTCGCTCATGATGTCCGAGCCGCCGATGAATTCGCCTTTAACGAACAACTGAGGAATGGTCGGCCAGTTGGAGTATTCCTTGATGCCCTGGCGGACTTCTGCATCTTCCAGCACGTTGACGGTGACAATGTTCTCGATACCGCAGGACTGCAGGATCTGAATGGCGCGGCCGGAAAACCCGCATTGCGGAAATTGTGCCGTACCTTTCATGAACAGTACGACCGGGTGCTGGGTGACGGTGTCTTTGATCCAGGCTTGAATGTCGCTCATGGCATTACCTCTAAAAGATTCAGAATAGCGTTCATTATATGAAAAAGGCGGAATGCACGCCGGTAAGTCCTTCAAATTCGAAGGGAAATCCCAATTCTCGCTCTTTTATCAGGACGAATCGGCCTGAAAGTTACCCAAAAATAAAAAGGGAATCCGCAGTTTCCGCAGATTCCCCAATTCCTTCGTCACAGCCCTTGTTCAGGCTTTCAATTTGGCAAAAGCGGCAGCCATTGCATTATTGACCGCCGGCTGGCGCGACTGCTGATGCTGCGCGAGTTTCTTCGCGTCGTTGCGATCGCTGCGCTGCTCCGGACGAGCTCCCGCTACCGCCGGTGTATCGGACAGACGCATCGTCAGCGCAATGCGCTTGCGCTTTTCATCCACTTCAAGCACTTTTACCTTGACCACCTGGCCGGCTTTCACGACGGAATGCGGGTCACGGACAAATGTGTTCGAGAGCGCGGAGATGTGGACAAGGCCGTCTTGATGCACACCAATGTCGACAAAGGCGCCGAATGCCGCGACGTTAGTGACGACGCCTTCCAGAATCATGTCAGGGCGCAGGTCTTTGATGTCTTCCACGCCTTCCTTGAAGGTTGCCGTCGTGAACTCGGGACGCGGGTCGCGACCTGGTTTTTCCAGCTCCTTCAGGATGTCGGTGATGGTGGGAACACCGAATTTTTCATCTGCGTATTTCGCCGGACTGATCGTTTTCAATAATTTGCTGTCGCCGATGACGCCTTTCACATCTTTTTTGATGTCGGCCAGGATCTTCTCGACGACCGGGTACGATTCCGGGTGGACCGCGGACGCATCGAGCGGATTTTCGCCATTCATGATGCGCAGGAAGCCGGCCGCCTGTTCAAAGGTTTTTTCGCCGAGGCGCGGCACTTCGCGCAACGCTGCGCGCGAGCCAAACATGCCTTTCATGTCACGGTAGGTGACGATGCTTTGCGCGACGCTGGCGTTCAGGCCGGACACGCGCGCCAACAGAGGGGCGGATGCCGTGTTGACGTCCACGCCCACGGCGTTGACGCAATCCTCGACGACCGCATCCAGCGAGCGGGCAAGCTGCGTCTGGCTCACATCGTGCTGGTACTGGCCGACGCCGATCGATTTGGGGTCAATCTTCACCAGTTCGGCGAGCGGATCCTGCAGGCGGCGTGCAATCGACACGGCGCCACGCAGCGACACATCCAGTTCGGGCAATTCGCGCGAGGCAAATTCCGAGGCCGAGTACACCGATGCGCCGGCTTCCGACACGACGATCTTGGTGAGTTTCAGCTCCGGGTGTTGCTTGATCAGGTCCTGTGCCAGTTTGTCGGTCTCGCGCGACGCGGTGCCGTTGCCGATCGAGATCAGTGCGACATTGTGCTTGCGTGCGAGCAGTGCCAGCGTATGGAGTGATCCCTCCCAGTCGTTGCGCGGCTGGTGCGGATAGATAGTGGACGTATCGACCACCTTGCCGGTGGCATCGACGACCGCCACTTTCACACCGGTGCGCAGTCCGGGATCGAGCCCCATGGTTGCGCGCGGGCCGGCCGGGGCGGCCAGCAGCAGGTCTTTCAGGTTGCGGGCGAATACGTTGATCGCTTCGATTTCGGCGCGTTCGCGCAGGCTGGTCATCAGCTCTGTTTCGAGGTGCATGAACACCTTCACGCGCCAGGTCCAGCGAACCGTATCGGACAACCACTTGTCCGCGGGGCGACCCTGGTTGCTGATGCCGAAACGCGCAGCGATGCGTCCTTCGCAAGGGTTGTGCGGTGCGACCCATTTCGGCTTTTCCTCTTCGGTGTCGAGACGCAGCGATACGTTGAGGACTTCCTCGCGGCGGCCGCGGAACAGTGCCAGCGCACGATGCGAGGGAATTGTGCCGATCGTCTCGGAATAATCGAAGTAGTCGGCAAATTTCGCACCGGCGTCTTCCTTGCCTTCCACGACCTTCGATTCGACCACGCCATGCTCGGTAATGTATTCGCGCAGCGTCTGCAGCAGCGTGGCGTCTTCGGCAAATCGTTCCATCAGAATCTGGCGTGCCCCGTCCAGCGCCGCCTTGGTGTCGGCCACGCCGGGGTTGTCGCCATTCTCCGTGCTGAACGCGGGTTTCAGATATTTGGCCGCCTCCTCTTCCGGATTCAAGGAGGGATTGGCAAGCAATGCATCGGCAAGTTCTGTCAGGCCTGCCTCGGCCGCGATCTGTGCCTTGGTGCGACGTTTCGGTTTGTAGGGCAGATACAAGTCTTCCAGCCGGGTCTTGTCTTCCGCATGAACGATGGCGTCGAGCAGTTCCGGCGTCATCTTGCCTTGCTCTTCAATCGACGCGATGATCGCCGCACGGCGATCTTCCAGTTCGCGCAGGTAGCGCAGCCGTTCCTCCAGCAGACGCAATTGCGTGTCGTCCAGTCCGCCGGTCGCTTCCTTGCGGTAGCGCGCGATGAAGGGGACGGTCGCGCCTTCGTCCAGCAGGGCGATGGCGGCGGCGACTTGCACCGGTTTGGCGGCGAGTTCTACGGCGAGGCGTTGTTCGATTGATGGCAGCATGTGAAATCAGAATGATGAAAACCAGCGGCAGATGATACGCAAATTATGCGGAATCGTCAGTCTTGACAGGGATAAAAACATCGATGCGATTGCGGCTAGCGACGGCCGCCGCTGGCGCGTTCAATGCCGGCCAGGTCTTGCCAGCTTTGCACTTCGCGAAATCCGTGTTTGACGAGCAATTCCCTGACGGCTGCCGCCTGGTCATAGCCGTGCTCCATCAGCAGCCAGCCACCGGATTTCAGGTGCTCCGGTGCGCCGCTGACAATGGTACGAAGCGCCGAAAGACCATCGGCATGGTCGGTCAGCGCGTCGATCGGTTCGAAGCGGAGATCGCCCTGCGTCAGATGGGGATCGTTCTCCACGATGTACGGCGGATTGGATACGATGAGGTCGAACTGCGCGGCGTTGATCGCGTCGAACCAGTTGCTGCGCAGGAACGACACGTGAGCACCATTGCGGGCCGCATTGCGATTGGCAAGGTCCAATGCGGCCTCGCTGACATCCAGTGCCGTCACCGACACATCCGGCCGGGAATAGGCAATGGCAACGGCAATCGCACCGGAGCCCGTGCCCATGTCGAGGACCTGCCCGCCGTGCGGAAGGCGGGCGAGTGCCAATTCGACCAGCAACTCTGTCTCCGGACGGGGGATCAGTACGGCAGGCGTGGTATGGAAAGACAATCCGAAGAATTCGCGTTCGCCCAGAATATAGGCGATCGGCTCGCCGTCGATGCGACGCTGGAACAGTGCAGACACGGTATTCGCCTCGTCGGCAGTCAGGCATCGCTCGGACTGCGTGATGAGCTGCACGCGCGACAACTGCAGGGCATGAGACAGAAGAATGCGTGCTTCGAATGCTTCTATCGGAGGATTGTTCAGCACAGTAGCAAGTGTGGCGCCGCAAGCAATCGAATACGGTTGCATAGGCTTTTCGGGGTGCGTTCGCAGCTCTGTTAGCGGCTTTGGCGCAGCGCGGCCCAGATCAGCAGAATCGCAAAGATCGAGAACCAGATGAGCGACCACTGCGGCGTGGACAGCCCGAGAATGGGCTCATATTCAGTCGAGCACAGGCCGTCGGCCTTGAACACGTAGGGCATCAATTCGGCGGTGACGATTTTGTTGAGCGAGGTCTCCAGGGGATCGATGCCGCAGGAAATCGCCGGATGCGCTTTTACCCACAGGTGCCAGCTCGCGATACCTGCGCCAGTCAGGGCGGCCAACGCACCCAGGCTTGCGCCAATCTTCGTCACGCTGCGGGGCAAGGCCGCAAATATCAGGCAGATCAGACCGACCGTGGCAAACGCATAGCGCTGCATCACACATAGCGGGCAGGGCAGTTCGAACTTGACATGTTGCAGGTAGAGTGCGAACCCGATCAGCGAGAAGGCAAGGACGCCGACAGCCACCAGCACAGGTTTGGAGGTTTTCATCAGTAGGTCTTGTCAGTGGGTAATGTCATAAGAGTAATACTGCGCGAAATGGTTCCCTGAGTGCAACCATTCCCGATCAAGCTTTGCGCAGAAGATTATGCTTCCTCGCTCAAGGCCGCAAGCTGTTCCGCCTGATGCTCCGCCATGAGCGTATTGGTCAGCTCCGTCAGATCGCCGTCCATGATGAAATCGATCTTGTACAGTGTCAGGTTGATGCGGTGATCGGTGACCCGGCCCTGGGGGAAGTTATAGGTGCGGATTCGTTCGCTGCGATCGCCTGAGCCGACCAGCGACTTGCGCGTCGCGGCTTCCTTGGCTTGCTGTTCGCGCAGTTGCATGTCCTTGATGCGCGCGGCGAGCACTTTCAGCGCGGACGCCTTGTTCTTGTGCTGGCTGCGGTCGTCCTGGCATTCAACCACGAGGCCGGACGGCATATGGGTGATGCGCACTGCCGAATCGGTCTTGTTGATGTGCTGCCCGCCCGCGCCGGACGCGCGGAAGGTATCGATGCGGATATCGGCCGGATTGATGTCAACGTCGCTCACTTCATCGGCCTCCGGCATGACCGCGACCGTGCAGGCGGAGGTATGAATGCGGCCCTGCGTTTCTGTTGCCGGAACGCGCTGGACGCGATGTCCGCCGGACTCGAACTTCAGCTTGGAATAGGCTCCATGGCCGATGACGCGCACGATGACTTCCTTGTAGCCGCCGATTTCTGAAGGCGACTCCGACACCATCTCGACCTGCCAGCGATTGCGCTCCGCAAAGCGTGTGTACATGCGAAGCAGGTCGCCGGCGAACAGCGCGGCCTCGTCGCCACCGGTGCCGGCGCGGATTTCAAGATAGATATTGCGCTCGTCGTTCGGGTCTTTCGGCAGGAGCATTTTCTGGAGTTCGATTTCCAGCTGTTCGATGCGCTCCTTGGCGGCCGCGATCTCTTCCTGCGCGAGTTCCTTCATGTCGGGATCCGACAGCATTTCCTGCGCCGCCTCGATATCGTCGCCGGCTTGCCGGTAATCCTTGTACAGCGTGACCAATGGGCCGAGCTCCGCATGTTCGCGCGTCAGCTTGCGATACTGGTCCATGTCGGAAGTGACGCCTTCCTGCATCAGCAAGTTGTTCAACTCTTCCAGGCGTTCGCTGAGCTGGTCGAGTTTGGCAAGCATGGATGGTTTCATCGGGTATCGTCACTTTCGAATGGTGGGGCGCGAAGAGATGCCTTGGAGCGGCGAATGCGGAGCCTTGCCGTCTGTGACGGACAAGCTCGCAGGAGGAGCAGCTAGCGCTTGGTGCGGAACAATTGCGGCAGCAGCGCTGCCAGGCGCGCGCGTTCGTCGCCTTGCGCATCGTGCAGAGCCTGTTGCGGGCCGTGCAGGAATTTCGCGGTCAGCCCTTTGGACAGCGCTTCGAGAACCGCATCGATGTCTTCGCCTTTGGCGAGCAGTTTCTTCGCGCGCTCGAGTTCCGCCAGACGGATGGTTTCGCTGGTCTCGTGCAGGTCGCGGATCAGCGGCACGACGGCGCGGGTATCGACCCAGTGCATGAAGGATTGCACCCGGTTCTCGATGATGGCCTCCGCCTGCGCGACCGCGGCCTGGCGATTTTCAATGCCGGCCTGCACTGCGCTGCCAAGGTCGTCGACCGTGTAAAGAAATATGTCGTCGAGACGTCCGACTTCTGTTTCGATATCGCGCGGTACCGCCAGGTCGACCATGAACATCGGCTTGTGGCGACGTGCCTTGATCGCGCGCTCGACCATGCCCAGTCCGATGATCGGTAGCGAGGATCCCGTGCTGGAGACGACGATGTCGAATTGACCCAGTTGCTGCGGCAGATCGGCCAGGCGAATCGCATGTCCGTTGAAGCGGTGGGCCAGCGATTCGCCGCGTTCCAGCGTGCGGTTGGCGATGGTCAGGGTTTTCGGATTCTGCGCGGCGAAGTGCGTCACGCACAACTCGATCATTTCGCCGGCGCCGATGAACAGGACGTTCTGTTCGGAGATCTTGTCGAAAATGCGCTGCGACAATCGCACGGCAGCGGCGGCCATCGACACGCTGTGCGCGCCAATTTCTGTGGTGGTCCGCACTTCCTTCGCGACTGCAAAAGTGCGCTGGAACATCTGGTGCAGATAGGTGCCGAGTCCGCCGGCAGCTTCCGCGCGGCGAACCGCATCTTTCATCTGGCCGAGGATCTGTGCCTCGCCGAGAACCATCGAGTCCAGTCCGGAAGCGACGCGGAATGCGTGACGCACCGCGTTATCCTGCGGGAGCGTGTAGAGGTAGGGGCGCAGCTCGGAGTAAGGCAGCTTGTGATACTCGGCGAGGAAATGCGCGGTGGTATCGATTGCTGCCTCGACGCCGCCGGGGACATGGCTGGCGGCGTACAGTTCGGTGCGGTTGCAGGTGGAGAGAATGGCTGCTTCATCGGCCGAGCCGGCGGTTGCACTGCGGGCAAACCAGGCACGCGCAGCCGCGACTGCCTGACCGATCTGGTCAGCAGGGAAGGCCACTTTTTCGCGCAACGCAACCGGCGCGGTGGTGTGGTTGAGTCCGACGGTTAGGAGCTGCATTCCGATGACGTTAGTACGGGTATTCTCGACGCTCTATTATAGCGCGTTGCTTCGGAGCACGAGGTGAAGGTTTCGTTATCAAAAAGACAGTATCGTCGATGATCTGTGATTACGACAGTAAAGGGTTGAGTACGTTCATTGCGCCGTGGCCAATTGTTCGAGCTGGTAACCATAGCTGTAGACGGGAAGCAGGCGAAATCCGTTCTCGGGTCTCAGCCCGAGTTTGGTTCGTACGCGGGAGACATGGGTGTCGATCGTGCGCGATGGGATATCTGCGTCGCGTGACCAGATTTTTTCGAGGATGAAGGCGCGCGAGAGCGGGCGGCCAAGATTGCGGAAGAAGAGCAGCGCCAGTTCAAACTCCTTCTGGGTTAGCTCCAGTGTTATGCCGGAACGGGTAATCCGAGATCTGCCCGGCTCGAACGCGAAGGGCCCGAAGTGAAGCTGCTCGCTCTCTTGTGTTTCCGGATAGGCGAGCTTGAGCAAGACTTGCATGCGCACCAGGAGCTCGCCGCGGCGGATCGGCTTGATGAGATAGTCGTTCGCGCCGCAACCTAATGCTTCGACAAGCTGGTCCTCGCTGGAGCGTGGCGCCACCAGCAAAACGGGCCGCCTGGCGTGAGCGTCATTCGCGATCGACTGCAGAATTCGCAGTCCTGCTGGTCCGCTTTCATGCCAATCCAGTACGATCGCATCGAAATGCGCTTGATCGAGTTCGGCGGGCAGGCCTGGCGAATATCTGAATGCCTCGCAGACATGGCCGACGCGCGTCAACTCCTGACGAATCAGTTCGACCTGTTCTCGGTCGGAATCCAGTATGGCTATTCGCATGGGCGCTAGTTGCACTTGTTGGCGTCCGCGAGCGCCGGCATGGTCCGCCTCGCTCGCAACATCTTGTTTTTACTCAGAGGGGCGAGGCGTAATTTACCCTATATTGCCATCTGCGTAACGACGCGCGATGTCAAGAGAGTAACTGACCGAACATGCCCCGTACCAAAAGCAAGCCTGATTGGACCCTGGTTCCCGCGACGGAGGAAGACATCGATGCCCTGCGCAAAAAATGCCGCAGCCGGGTCGCAAGACATGCCGCCGTCTCAGCCGGCGCCGCCATGGTTCCGCTTCCGGGTGTCGACATCGCTGTGGATGTTGTTCTTCTTGCCAAATTGATCGGCGAGATCCATTCCGAGTTCGGCTTGACGGACGAGCAGATCGGTCGCTTCCTACCAAACGAGGCGGCAAGGGTGCTTCCCGGCTTGCTCGGCGGTGGAGGCATGCTTGCCGTGCAGTCGGTCATGCGCGCGCTGCTTGTGCAATTGCTCAAGCGTGCCGGCGTGGAAGTTGTTGCCGAACGCGCACTGAAGCTCATGCCCTTTGCGCGACAGATTGCCTCGGCGGCCTTCAGCTTTGCCGCGTTTCGTGCGGTTGCTTATCAACACATCGAAGAGTGTGCCGAAGTGGCGGAAGAGGCGATCAACATGCGGACAAGTCCCATGCATTGAGCCGTCAGGCCAACAGCGCAACGGCTTCGCCAGCGCGATTGAATGCGAAGGGGCAAAACAAAAACGCCAGCTTCGAGAAGCTGGCGTTTTCTTTGGAATTTTTCTTGGTGGCCCGGGGCGGAATCGAACCACCGACACAAGGATTTTCAAGCCCTTACATTCCGTAGGTCATTCAACGACTTACGCAAAAACAATTCTACAAAATTAACTTCCTGACAGTATCGAAAGCCACTACCGGCGCGGCACATTTGGAAATTGTAGAGCGAGAGGGCATGCATACAGCCCGTGTGCGCTATCATTGCAATGATATATTTCACGATAATAAAAACTGAAGAGTGATACAGAGGTAGTTAAACCAAGCAAACCTAGACAACTAGGGGCTTTCCGGCTAGTTGCACCATTCAGTTGAACGGGTTGAACATGACCAAAAAAACAGCAGAAGAGAGGTCATTTGATGCACTTCGAAAAAGGGCGGAAGAGATCAATGCGCAAACACAAGCTCAACAAGAAGAGCTGCGACGCAATCCACCGCCTTTCGGTGTAATGACCCGCGAGCCAGAACAAGAAATAGGGGAGCGGCTACGGGAAGCACGGGAAGCCAAAGGCTTAACACAGAGCCAACTTGCGGAACTAACCAAGCGAGCCGACAAAGACCATAAAGGAATATCGCGGGCGGTGGTTTCACTTTACGAAGCCGGGACAAATCGCCCCGGCCCCAAAGAATTGCGCTTGCTATGCGAATCCTTGCGGGTCACACCTTCGTATTTGATTTATGGCAATAACGATCCGTTCGGCGGGGTGAATGAATACGGGAGGTTCGCAGGCGAGGGGAGAACAGAGGCGGAATACTACGCAAACATGGTCTATCTTTTCACAAAACTTCATAGGCACCATAGCGAAGCATTGATGAAAATTATGCAAGATTTGTTGCGACCATGGGAGAAGGGCTTCGATAAAAAGATGCAGAAAGAAGCGTTCCCGCAGTTTCTAGCAATGGCAGACAAACTGCGAAAGGAGCTGCAAGAGCGGGATAAATTTGAGTAGCTGCAGGGCAATAATGCAGACGAGAGCCGGGAAACCGGCTTTTTTTTCGTCCACCGTTGAAATTTAACATTGCATTTGCAACGACCATGGTTTAGCATTAAATTGCAAATGCAATGATGCATTTCAAATTTAGGAGGAAGTCATGAAAATCCCAGCAGCACAACCCATCACGGCGGCTCAGTCTCGCGCTTCGCGTTTCCAATTGGGACTGACACAGGCCGAAGTTATCGATCAATCGGGCCTTGCAGGCTACAAGCTGAAGCAATTTGAGACTGGTCGATTTATTCCGGATATGCCGTTCCTGCAGAAGTTAGCCGACTTCTACGCGAGCAAAGGCATTGAACTGGATGACATTAAGGAAACAAGTAACGACCTTCCAGTCCAAAACACAGCGACCGCAAAACCAGGGGGCAACAAGGTCGCCCTTGTCCAACGCCCTTGCTTTTACATCAGCGACACCATTTCTCCAGACTTGCTGGATCGGTGCCTCGAACGCATGCACGCCAACGACCAGCGCATTGCAGAAATCCTCAATAAGGAAATCCGCAACGGTATGTTCGGTGGCTACCATGAGGAGACCGTCCAGGAACATCAGGAGCTGTTCGGCGCAATGGCTGAGGGTTATTTAATTTTCCGCCTCCTGCAAGGAAATCCGATTGTTCCCCCAATCGAAGGTGGCTCCGATCCGAAGTCGCACGCTGACCTGCTGAGTCAGTTCTATGCACAATCCCCGATTTCCCAGAGCGACACACAGCAGGTCACGGGACACGTTGATGAGGTGGAAGCATGAGCGCCGCCATCCTGATTCCAGCCATTCCAATGCTGTCTGGTAAAGGTAGTGGGAAGGTACTTTTGGTGGTTGGTGTTCTAGTGGCGTTGGCAATTGCGTCGCAACGGAAAACGGCAACCACAACCAACGCAGGAGGAAAGTAAGCATGCGTACCGCGCGCAGCTTGGTTCCTACTTCGGGTGTTGTCGTCGCAGCACACCTAGGCGTTCACTCGGCGCTTGCAGGCAGCGTACCGCTGCAGGTTTTCCCCTGCAAGCCAGCAGCGGTTGCGCCGCGACTCCGTGTCTATGCGGGGCGCGACGCCGCGGCGCTCATGGGGACCCGCCCGGGTGTATCGGGCGGGGAGGGAGCGCGAACCCCGCAGCGCACGGACGATGCGATGGCGCTGGCAAAGCAGGCGCTGAATTCTCCCGAATTGCGCCGCGAAGTCAGCGGCAACCTGCGGCGATTGTTCGCTTACCGCGAGATGTTCGGCGAGGACTTCGTGGGCCGTCAGTGCTGGGTGTGCCTGAAGCTGCTGGGCGGCTTAGCTGCGGAGTTCTGACCATGAAGCAAACCGACGACCAATTCACCCGCGACGCATTCGACGCGCCGCGCCGTGGCCGACCACGCAAGCACGACGCGAAGACACCCGCGCAACGCATGCGTGAATACCGTTTGCGCCTCAAGGAGGCCCAGCGGAGCCAGCAAGCAGACGCACCAATTTCCGTAACGCGTTACGAAAAATGATTGCCGATACCACCCAAAAAAATTTTCGCTTACGGGTTGTAACACCCCGTATCAGTCTCACTGGTGAGACAAAACGCATTTTGGAACGAAGTGCAGAACATGCCGCTTGATACGGTCAAGCTCCGGTCGCCAACACTGCCCAAAGCGACCATAAACAGGATCGAGGGAATGGGGATCAAGACACAACGGACAGACATGCAAACCGGCTTGATTGAAATGGAATTTACCCGCACGCCACTACGCGGAAGCTGGGACTCCCGGATCAGCCTTGCACCATGCCATAGCGACTTGAGCAAGAACCCGATAACAGGGCGAGTCGAGGAGCATCCATGTCCCCCGTATGTGTATCTGGAATGTTCCTTTCCGAAGAATCTGAACGGGCATAACGTTTTCGGAGGCCCAACCGATTTACCGCTATCCGCGAGAGTCCTTATCGAAGCCGTATCGGACCAGCTAGGGGTAAAACTACCTCCTGCCGATACATGGTGGGTTCATCGCGTCGATTGGGCAGAAAACTATGTCCTGGGATTCGATGCGATTCAAGATTTTTTCGCCACGATGAAAAATGCCCGTTTCCCTCGCAGGAACGTGCAAAGCTATGGCACAAATGGCCTTTACGCCGCAGGCATTACCACGACCGTCAAGCTGTACCACAAGGGCGAAGAATTTGCGGAACACGACTTCAAACGGATCGAACGATCCCTTCGAAATCTGCGCACAGCCCAATACCCCCAAGACCGGCACATAGTCGAAAACAGGCAATGGGTCGAAGACCAGATAACGATGCTTCAGGACGAGGCAAACAGACGGTTGCGCGTCGAAGTCGAAATTCATCTCGAAAAACTCAAGCACGATTTCGGGCATAAGCCATTCGTGAAGGAAGTAAAAACCGATTACCTTACGGCGGTATTTGACAAAGAGGTTTATCGCTTGATGCGTCAAGGGAAGACGGCCGGGACGACAATTCTCCGCAATAGCACCGCCGTGCTTAGGCGACTAGCGGACGAGCACCAAAGCGAACTAGCAAACAAGCTGCACGCGTTCTGGAACCAAATGGCGACAGTCGGCGAGAAGGAAACGAAAGCCGCGTATCCGCGCGCGACCTTCTACCGTCATCGCAAGATGCTTGAGGAGGCCGGGATCACTTGGCACCAAGCCGATTCGCGCCTTATCGAGCGCACCGACACATCCCTACCCGACGATTTTCAACTCATTCGAAGTGACCCGCGAAGGTGTACTCGCGAGGTTATCGAAGGCACCCCCGTGTTTAATCAATGGGGAAATTTGAAGCAGGCCGCTTAAGGCCAATCACATAGGAGCAACACATGACCGAAGCAGTAATTTTCTTCGCAAGCCGCTACGACTTCGCCGATGAAAAAGGCACTCAACGGAAGGGCGCAAAAGTGAAATATTTTCTGCCCGAGAAAGCCGAAGGCGAAAACAAGGAAGGCATCGAATACATGGAAAGTCCGATGCCATTTGAGTTGTTCGAAACACTGAAACACTACAACTTGCCGGGAATGTTCGAAATCGATTTCAGGATGAAGCCCGGCAGGGACAACAAGCCGGAAATGTCACTCGTGAAAGCGCAGTTCAAAAGGAAAATCGAACTGTTCAAGGACGGGAAATAACAAGGCGGTGAATTGGAGTGCGGGAACACCCCAATTCACCTATCCAAAGCCACAAACGGACAGGGACATTGGACATGACGAAATATACACCCGAAGAACGAGAGGAACTAGCCGCAGCAGCGAAGCGGCTAGGGGTGCATGGTCGAGACAGCAAGATTGCTGATCTGCGCGAGCGACCGAGGAAAACCGCCCCCAAAGAGCAACCACAAAAAGTAACGAAGCAAAAGCGGCAGAAGCGCCATCAAGAAACGGAAGGCGAATGCCTTGATCGCATGATCAAGCAATACAAACTCAACCACCTGATCAAGAAAGAACACGTTGAGCCGTATGACGTCACCAAGCCGACACGATACCCCGAAGTCGTCATGTGGAATACAGCCGGAAATCTTTTGCTCGACAGGATTCTGAAGCGGTACGCTCACGTAATGAAGCCACAGGGAATAACACCGATCGACCTCAAAATGTGGCGTGAGCATTTCATGCTGATGAATCATGAGCAATTGGGAGCGCTGATCCGAGTGTCGTCAAGAACGATTCGAAATTGGGAAAGCGGTGTATGTGAAATTCCGTTCTCCATGTGGTGGGTTATGCACGTCACCATGCAAGACCCGGAACACTTTTTAACTCGCCCGGGATTTCATGATTTCTACATCGAGTATGTGGACGGCAAAGCCCATCTCTGTTCTCACTCGTATCCGGACATTCGGTGGACAGTCACCGACTTGTATTTCAACCGATGTGCGCTCAATGAGGTGCTTACCCTCCGCGAGCAGATCAACAGGCGGGAAGAGAAGATCGATGAACTGACCGCCGAAAACACACGGCTGCGCCAGCTGCTGAAGGTCGAAGGCGTTGCCAGTGAACTGCAGGCGATGCATGAACACATCGGAGCGCTGATGAAGCGGATTCAAACCGCAGACGTGATGCACTTCGAGGCAGCACCACAAGTGACGCAATCCACAGACCCTATTCACAAGGCGGCGTGATGCTGCATACGCATTGATAAGGGAAACGAACCATGCCACTCACCACCCTGAAAGAAAAGGTCGACGCTCTTGAAAAAACGATGCTCGCGATTGATGAACTTAACAACATTTGCCAGCAGGCCACTTACTATGGCAACCAACCGATCAATCTTGAGTGTTACGCCAATCTTTTGAACTACCTGATCGAACCGGCGATGTTCCAGGTTGAGACGGTGCGAACGCAGATTGATGAAATGATCCAATGGGAAGACGAACAGGCCTGCATGCGGAGGCAAAAATGTTCCTGACCGCTGATGAGTTGCGCGAGCTGACCGGATACATTTATCACTCTCGCCAAATCGAATGGCTGCGCTGCCACAACTGGAAATTCGAAGTAACCGCCCAGCAGCGCCCCAAGGTTGCACGCAGCTATTTCGAGTCCCGCCTAGGCGCACCTAGTCCTAGGCAGGCGGTTGAATCGGTTTCCTCTGCGGTTCGCCCGAATTTTCAAGCAATCTTACAGGTGCAACGATAGGCAATCATGGGGCGCAAGCGTCAAAACAATCACAATCTGCCCCCGCGTATGCATGTAAAGGCTGGCCGCTACTATCACGTATCGAGCACATTGCCGCGTAAGTGGACACCGCTGGGAGACGACTTGAACGAGGCAAGGCGAAAATGGGCCGACCTTGAAAGCGAACCGGTTGGCACCGCGGACAAGTCATTTTCCGTTGTTGCTCGCCGTTATATGCGGGACGTGCTGCCTACACTCTCAAGGCAGACACAACGCGATTACACGCAATATCTCGTTCCGCTTGAGGCTGTTTTTGGAGAGGTCGCAATTGACAGCATTCGACCGGTTGACGTTGCCGAATACCTACGTATCCGGGGTGAGCGGTCAAAAGTGCGAGCAAACCGTGAGAGAGCCCTTTTCAGCACGATTTTCAACCATGCGAGAGCCTGGGGTTATACGGACATCACAAACCCCTGCAGCGGCATTAAAGGTTTCAAGGAAAAGCCGCGCGATCGGTATGTGTCCGACGATGAATATGCGGCGGTGTGGGCCTGCGCGCACCCCACCGTGCAGGACGCAATGGATTTGGCCCTTTGTACCGGTCAGAGGCCCGCAGACGTGCTCAAAATCGTTGTTACGGACATTTCGGACGGGAAGCTGGCTGTTACCCAAAATAAGACCGGCAAGAAGCTCAGAATCGCGATTGAGGGCGATTTGGCGGATGTGATGGCCCGAATCATGTCCAAGCAGAGAAACGATCTGAATCCGGCCTTATTGCAAGACCCGAACGGCGAGCGCCTGACCTATTTTGCGTTGCGATCGAGATTCGACAAGGCGCGAGAGGTTGCGGGAGTCAGCTTTCAATTTAGGGATTTGCGCGCTAAGGCCGCTACTGACACTGAAGACCTTGCGCATGCTCAACGATTACTGGGCCACAAAAACCGCAGCACGACCGAAATTTATACACGGGAACGGCGAGGCGAACTGGTAAGACCATTACGCCGGGCCGCAGGTGACACAAAGCCAATGAAGTAGATTGAGAGTAGGGGGCAAATTAAGGCTTTCCTGCACCCTCTACCAGTCCATACTCGTCAACCATCTCGAACCATTCATCTGTATCAAGCTCCATTCCCGATGCTGACATATCGGCCGCATCGGCAGCATCCACGAGATCCACCAGGAAGAAAACGCCGCCCTCGTCTTCGTCCTCAACAACGGTCACGTTTTCAACAACAAATTGCTTGCCAGGGGCAGTCTTCGTGGATGTATAAAGCCCCTTTTTCGGTGGCTGGCGCATTGAGTGCTTTCGAGGAGGAGAGAAGTCGACAAATTCAAGAATTGTAGAAAAGCCGCCTTAATTGTAGAAATGCGGATTAGCAACTATTCATCGCTAACCCGCATCAAGTCTGGTGGCCCGGGGCGGAATCGAACCACCGACACAAGGATTTTCAATCCTCTGCTCTACCAACTGAGCTACCAGGCCAAGGCGCGCAAGTATAGCAAAACTGTTGGAATTTGCAAGGCTTTTTGCAAGGCAGATCATGCCGCAACGGCTATAATGCCTTCTACACGCTTCGCTTTTTATTTCAATCAGGCACTTGCTTCATGCATTTTCAAAGCAATATTTGTGTTGTCGGGAACGGCGCCGTCGGGAAGGCCGCTGCCCTCGGTTTTGCCCAGGCCGGACTCAGCGTCACCTTGTTGAGTCCTCCCGGTTCGGCAGTGGCGCCGGCGCAATCGGCAGGCTGGGATGTGCGCGTCTATGCCTTGAACCACGTTGCGCATGATCTGCTGTCTTCCTTGAAGGTTTGGCAAGCGCTCGACGCATCGCGTGTGGCGCCGGTCGATACGATGAGCGTCAAAGGCGATGGCGAACAGGCGGGCAATCTCGCCTTTGATGCCTATGGTGCGCGTACCGGTGCGCTGGCGTGGATCGTCGAAGACAGCAATGTGAATTCGGCCCTCGATGCGGCGCTCAAGTTCGCGCCCAATATGCGCATCGTGAGCGGCCGTGCTGCACGCTTGCGCGCCGATTCGGCGGGCGCCACCGTCCAGCTCGACAACGGCGACCTGATCGAGGCGTCCCTGATCGTGGGTGCGGACGGTGCGCAATCCTGGGTGCGCGCGCAGTGCGATATCGGCATTGACTACCGGTCCTACGGACAGCGTGCCATCGTCACCAACTTCGAATGCGACAAGCCTCACCACGACACCGCTTATCAATGGTTCACTTCGTCGGAAGGCATCGTGGCGCTCTTGCCCTTGCCCGGACAGCGCACTTCGCTGGTCTGGTCGGCGCCGGAGACCTTGGCGCAAACCTTGTTGCGCGAGCCGCTCACGCAATTGGCGGAGCGCGTCTCACAGTTGTCCGAACACCAGCTTGGCCAGCTTCGCCCGCTGCAGCCCGAGCTGGTCAAGGCTTTCCCGCTCAGTCTGCTGCGTCCGCATTCCATCGTTGCGCCACGCGTCGCCCTGATTGGCGATGCCGCGCACGTCGTGCATCCGCTGGCTGGTCATGGTATGAACCTTGGCTTTGCGGATGTCGCGGCGCTGGTCAAGCTTGTCTCCGAGCGTGAATCGCATCGCGACTGCGGCGATGAGCGCGTTCTCGGACGTTACGCGCGCGCCCGCAAGGAGGATATTTTCCTCATGCAGGCAGCGACCGACGGACTGGAACGATTGTTTGCGGCCGATTTTGACCCGCTGCGCCTTGCACGCAACATAGGATTGAACTTGGTCAACAAGCTGCCGGTCTTAAAACGAGCCTTGATTTCCCATGCAATGGGGAAAAAGCCATAGCACAACGGAAAGATGAAACAAAAAACATGATGAAATTGACCAAACTGGCCGCGATCGGCCTGCTGAGCCTGGCGAGCGGATTGGCATTGGCACAAACCCCGCAGGAAACGGCCATCAAGAAGGCGATCGAACCGCGCCTGGGCGACGGGGCCAAGATCGACTCGATCACCAAGACGCCGTATGGCGGCTTGTATGAAGTGCGCATCGGCAGCGATATCTTCTATACCGATGCCAAGGGCGAGTACCTGTTCATCGGTCGCATTGTCGACACCAAGACGTTCACCGATCATACCAAGGCGCGTGTCGATGACCTTACCAAGATCAAGTTCTCCGACCTGCCGCTCGAATCGGCGCTGAAGACGGTCAAGGGCAATGGCAAGCGGGTCATCGCTGTATTCGAGGACCCGAACTGCGGCTATTGCAAGCGCTTCCGGCAGACCTTGAGCGAGATGGACAATCTGACCGTCTACACCTTCATGTACAACATCCTGGCCGAGGATTCGGCAGTCAAGTCGCGTAACATCTGGTGTTCCGCGGACCGCGCGAAGGCTTGGGATGAGTGGATGCTGAAAGGCAAGGCGGCCGAGGCAGCCCCGGCCAATTGCACTGCACCGAACGACAAGATCCTGGCGCTCGGCCAAAAGCTCAAGGTGACCGGCACGCCGACCATCTTCTTTACTGACGGCACGCGGGTTCCCGGCGCTATCGATCGTGCCGCTCTGGAAAACAAACTGGCCAGCACCAAGTAATCGGCCCGGCCTCGAAAAAAGGCGCACTCCGTCCGGGAGATGCGCCTTTTTTCATCAACACGCGCTTTTTTGCAGCAAACTATAATCGGAGCTCCACTCATGGAGGCGCCCAATGTTCAATGCAATTTTGCTTAACAAGAATGAAGATGGCACGACAGATGCCAGGCTGACGCAACTCGATGACGCGCAACTTCCCGTCGACGGCGATGTGACGGTGCGTATCGACTATTCCACCATCAACTACAAGGACGGACTCGCAATCACCGGCAAATCGCCGGTGGTGCGCAAGTGGCCCATGGTGCCCGGCATCGATGGCGCAGGAGAGGTGATCGCGTCCTCGCATCCGGAATGGAAAGTAGGTGATGCCTTCGTGCTCAACGGTTGGGGGGTGGGCGAGGTGCACATGGGCTGCCTCGCGCAGCGCGCCAGGTTGAAGGGCGAGTGGTTGATCCCGCGTCCGGCTGGCATGTCCGCGAAAACCGCGATGGCGATCGGCACGGCGGGTTATACGGCCATGCTGAGCGCGATGGCGCTGCAAGAGCAGGGTGTGAGCAAGGACAGCGGTGAAATCCTGGTTACCGGCGCCTCCGGCGGCGTCGGCAGCGTTGCCATTGCCATCCTGTCCGGCTGGGGCTATCGCGTGGTGGCGTCTACCGGCAAGCTCGCTGAAGCTGATTATCTCAAATCGCTCGGTGCAGCCGACGTCATCGACCGCGCCGAACTGTCAGCGGCCGGCAAGCCCTTGCAAAAGGAACGCTGGGCCGGTGTGGTGGATGCAGTCGGATCGCATACGCTGGTCAACGCGCTGGCGCAGACCCGTTACGGCGGCGTCGTCACCGCATGCGGGCTGGCGCAGGGCATGGATCTTCCCGGCAGCGTGGCACCATTCATCCTGCGCGGTATCCGCCTGCTCGGCATCGACAGCGTCATGGCACCCAAGGCAAGGCGGATCGCTGCGTGGCAGAGGCTGGCAACCGACCTCGACGCTGCCAAGCTGGATGCCATCACGCATGAGATCACATTGGCCGAAGCCTTGTCGAAAGCGCGCGACATCATTGAAGGCAAGGTGCGCGGCCGGCTGGTGGTGAATGTCAACAGCTGAGGAGGTCGCATGCATAGCGCCGGCACCAGGCTGACAGGGATTCTGCTTGCCGCCGGTCGCGGCCAACGCTTTGATCCTACTGGAGAGCAGAACAAGCTGCTGCAAGCCTTGTCCAGTGGTCAGAGTGTAGCGGAAGCGGCGGCGAGAAATCTGCTCACCGTATTGCCGGCCGTGCTTGCCGTCGTTCGTCCGGAACATACCGCGCTCGCGGCGCAACTTCGCGCGATCGGCTGCCGCGTATCGGTTTGCACGCATGCCGATGAGGGCATGGCGGCATCGCTTGTTCATGCGCTTGTGCAGACATCGGACGCGCAAGGCTGGTTGATTGCATTGGCGGACATGCCCAATGTACGGTCCGCAACAATCGAAGCGCTCGGCAAAGCAATCCGGCACGAAACCGACATCGCGGTACCGATGTATCGCGGTCAGCGCGGCAATCCCGTGGCATTCGGCCGAGCACATTTGTCAGACTTGCTGGCCTTGCGCGGCGATCAGGGCGCACGCCAGCTTCTCAAGACCCGACCCCTGATCGAGGTCGTCACCGACGATGCCGGGATCATGCAGGATGTCGATACCGTCGCCGATCTCGCTGGCTGCAATGAAAGAAGATAGGACAGGAATGAAAAACACGGTTCTCTACACCATCGCGCCCAAGGACCTGGCAGCGCATCTTTTCGAAGTCACATTGACTGTCGATAAACCCGACCCGGACGGACAGATCTTCTTTCTCCCTGCCTGGATCCCTGGCAGTTACATGATTCGCGAGTTCGCGCGCAATATCGTGCGAATCAACGCGCAGTCCGATGGCGAGGTCGTCACCCTGAAGAAGCTCGACAAACATACCTGGCAGGCATCACCCTGCAAAGGGACGATCACGCTCGAGTACGAAGTCTATGCGTGGGATCTCTCGGTGCGTGCCGCGCATCTGGACCAGACGCATGGATTCTTCAACGGCACCAGCGTCTTCCTGAGCGTGCAGGGGCAGGAAAACCTGCCGCACGTTGTCGATATCCGCCGTCCCGAGGGTGAGGAGTTGAAGACCTGGCGTGTCGCCACTGCCTTGCCGCAGCTGAAGGCGAAGCGCTATGGTTTCGGTACCTATGTCGCAGCGAATTACGATGAGCTGATCGATCACCCGGTTGAAATGGGCACCTTCGATCTGGCGACTTTCAAGGCGCATGGCGTGTCGCACGATATCGTCATCACCGGTCGCGTGCCGAATCTCGACATGGCCCGCCTGAGTGCCGACCTGAAAAAAATCTGCGAGGCGCAGATCGCATTGTTCGAGCCGAAAAGCAAGCGCGCTCCGATGGACCGTTATGTCTTCCTGACGCTGGCCGTGGGCGATGGTTACGGCGGTCTTGAGCATCGTGCGTCAACGGCGCTGATCTGCTCGCGCAATGACCTGCCCGTCAAGGGGCAGAAGGAGATGAGCGAGGGCTATCGTACCTATCTCGGGTTGTGCAGTCACGAGTACTTCCACACCTGGAATGTCAAGCGCATCAAGCCCGCCGCGTTCGCACCCTACGACCTGCGCACGGAAGGCTACACCTCACTGCTCTGGCTGTTCGAGGGCTTCACCAGCTACTACGACGACCTGATGCTTGTGCGCAGCGGCGTGATCGATGAGGCTGCGTATTTCAAATTGGTAGGTAAAACAATCAATGGTGTCTTGCGCGGCAGCGGTCGCACCAAGCAGAGCGTTGCCGAGTCGAGTTTCGATGCATGGACCAAGTACTACCGACAGGATGAAAATTCACCGAATGCGATCGTCAGCTATTACGCCAAGGGTTCACTGATCGGATTGGCGCTCGACCTGGCAATTCGGACAGAGACAAAAGGGCGCAAGTCGCTGGATGATGTGATGCGTGCGCTATGGCAGCGTTACGGGCGCGATTTCTATAGCGACCTGGGCGGTGCGGGCGTGACCGAAAACGATGTCGAACGCCTGTTCGATGAGATCGCCGGCTTGAAGCTCAAGCGCTTTTTCGACCGCTACGTGCGGGGCATCGACGATCTGCCGCTGGGCAAGCTGCTTGCGCCGTTTGGTGTCGAGATGTCCGATAAGCGCAAGGATGCCAAGCCGGGTTTGGGCATTCGCACTTCACGGGACGGCAATGACTGCAAGCTGGCCAATGTGTATGAAGGCGGAGCCGCGCATCGGGCCGGGCTATCGGCCGGAGACATTCTGATCGCGATGGACGGATTGCGTGTGTCAGCGAGCAATTTCGACACGTTGCTGGCACGTTATCGGGTCGGAGATGCGGTGACATTACATGCATTCCGTCGCGATGAATTGATGATGTTCGATGCGACACTCACCCCCGACGATGCGCCGCAGGTGACGCTTGCGGGGCAGGCGAAACCCGCAGCGCATGCGCGACTGCGCGCCGCCTGGCTGGGAACGAAATCCGCCGGCTAGCTGTCGCCGAAAAGACGCGCCAGTTCCGCGCCCGGGTCGGGCGCGCGCATGAATGCCTCGCCAACCAGGAAGGCATGCACATCGGCGTCGCGCATGCGCTTCACGTCATCCGGCTTCAGGATGCCCGACTCGGTGACAACCAGTTTTTCCGGCGGAATGCGCGGCAGCAAATCGATGGTGGTCTGGAGTGAGGTTTCGAACGTGCGCAGATTGCGATTGTTGATGCCAAGCATCGGCGTTTTCAGTTTCAGCGCGGCAGTCAGTTCGTCCGCATCGTGCACCTCGACCAGCACGCCCATGCCGAGCTCATGCGCGCAGGTTTCCAGTTCCGCCATCAAGCCATGGTCGAGCGCAGCAACGATCAGCAGAATGCAATCCGCACCCCAGGACCGCGCCTCATACACTTGATACGGATCGACCATGAAGTCCTTGCGCAGCACGGGAATCGAGCACGCCGCGCGCGCCTGCTTCAGATAGCCGGATGAACCCTGGAAGAATTGCTTATCGGTCAGGACCGACAAGCACGCGGCACCATGTTTTGCATAGGTTTCCGCGATGTCGGCAGGACGGAAGTCGGCACGCAGTACGCCCTTCGAGGGAGATGCTTTCTTGACTTCGGCAATCACGCCCGCATGGCCGGCGGAAATTTTCGACCGTAGGCTCGCCTCGAAACCGCGCAGCGATTGGCGTGCTTCATCGTTGGTTTCCACCTCGCGGCGCAAACTGGCCAAGTCGCGATGTTTCTTCGCAGCGGCAACTTCGCCGGCCTTGACCTCAAGGATCTTGTTGAGAATGTCGGACATGATCGATCAGTTGGCGGCGCCGAGTCGTTGGGTCGCCTCGACGAATTGATTCAATTTCGCCCGCGCCGCGCCCGAGGCAATCGCTTCGCGCGCCTTGTCCAGGCCAGCGGCAATCGAGGTGGCCACGCCCGCCGCATAAAGTGCGGTACCCGCATTCAGCACGACAATGTCGCGCACCGGGCCGGGTTTGTTATCCAGTGCCTCGAAGATTTTCTCCTTCGATTCCGCCGCGCCGGAAACCTTCAGATTGCGGCTCGCCACCATTTGCAGCCCGAAGTCTTCCGGATGAATTTCATATTCGCGGATCTCGCCGTCAATCAGTTCCCCGACCATGGTCGCGGCGCCAAGTGACACCTCATCCATGTTGTCGCGCCCCCAGACCACCAAGGCATGCTGTGTGCCGAGACGTTGCAACACCCGCACCTGGATGCCGACCAGATCCGGATGAAACACGCCCATCAGGATATTCGGCGCACCGGCCGGATTGGTGAGCGGGCCGAGGATGTTGAAAATGGTGCGCACGCCGAGTTCCTTGCGCACCGGCGCCGCATGTTTCATCGCAGCGTGGTGATTAGGCGCGAACATGAAACCGATACCGGTTTCTTCGATCGATTCCGCAACCTGTTCCGGCTTCAGATTGATATTGGCGCCCAGCGCCTCCAGCACATCGGCACTGCCTGACGAGGATGACACGCTGCGGCCGCCATGCTTGGCGATGCGTGCGCCGGCCGAGGCAGCGACGAACATCGAGGCGGTTGAAATATTGAAGGTATGCGCACCATCGCCACCCGTGCCCACGATATCCAGCAGCTTGCTGGTGTTCCTGGTCGGGACCTTGGTGGAAAATTCGCGCATGACTTGCGCGGCGGCGGTGATCTCGCCGATGGTTTCCTTCTTCACGCGCAAACCCATCGTCAGCGCCGCGATCATCACGGGCGATATTTCGCCGCTCATGATCTTGCGAAACAGCGACAGCATTTCGTCGTGAAAAATTTCGCGGTGTTCGATGCAGCGCAATAGCGCTTCCTGCGGGGTGATTGGCATGGCAATGGCTCCGTGGTATCAGGTATTCAGAAAATTCTTCAACAGTTCATGCCCATGCTCGGACAGGATCGATTCGGGGTGGAACTGCACGCCTTCTACTTTGAACTCCTTGTGGCGCACGCCCATGATTTCGCCGTCCTCCGTCCACGCAGTGATTTCCAGGCAATCCGGCAGCGACTCGCGCTCGATGGCGAGCGAGTGATAGCGAATGACGGTGTACGGGCTGGGCAATCCCTTGAACACGCCGACGTCGGTATGGGTAATCTGTGAAGTCTTGCCATGCATGACCTGCTTGGCGCGAATCACCTTGCCGCCGAACGCGGCGCCGATGCTCTGGTGACCAAGACAAACTCCCAAGATCGGAATCTTCCCCGCAAATTCCGTCAGCACACCGATTGAAATCCCTGCTTCATGCGGCGTGCACGGACCGGGTGAAATGCAGATGCGATCCGGCTTCAGCGCAGCGATCTGCTCCAGCGTGATTTCGTCATTGCGGAAGGTCCGCACATCTTCACCGAGCTCGCCAAAATACTGGACCAGGTTATAGGTGAAGGAGTCGTAGTTATCAATCATCAGCAACATATCAGATCTCCCCGTCCAGTCCGTCCTGCACCTGCTCGGCCGCACGCAATACCGCGCGCGCCTTGTTTTCCGTTTCCTGCCATTCCATTTCGGGAACCGAATCCGCAACCACGCCGGCCGCGGCCTGCACATACAGCGTGCCATCCTTGATCACGCCGGTGCGAATCGCAATGGCCAGATCCATTTCTCCGCCGAACGACAGATAGCCGCACGCGCCGCCATAGATACCGCGTTTGGTCGGCTCCAGTTCATCAATGATCTCCATCGCGCGGACCTTCGGTGCGCCCGACAGCGTGCCGGCGGGGAAGGTCGCTTTCAGGACATCCAGGTTCGAGAGGCCCGGCTTGAGCGTGCCTTCCACGTTCGACACGATGTGTTGCACGTGGGAATATTTTTCGATTACCAGCTTGTCGGTGACTTTCACGCTGCCGATCTCCGCGATGCGACCGATGTCGTTGCGGGCGAGATCGATCAGCATGACGTGTTCGGCGATTTCCTTCGGATCGGCCAGCAATTCCTTCGCCAGTTGCGTATCCTTCTCCGGCGTCGTGCCGCGCGGGCGCGTGCCGGCCAGCGGACGGATAGTCACTTTCTTCTGGCCGTCAGGGGTTTGCTCGTTGCGGACCAGGATCTCTGGCGAAGCGCCGACGATCTGCATATCGCCGAAATTGTAGAAATACATATAGGGCGATGGATTCAGCGAACGCAATGCGCGATACAAGGACAGCGGCGAGTCGACATATGACTTCCTCAGGCGCTGGCCGACCTGCACCTGCATCAGATCGCCGGCCATGATGTATTCCTTGGCACGCTCGACCGCTTTCAGATAATCGGCCTTGCCGAAATCGCGCACCGTATCCGTGCGCACCGATGCCGATGTCACCGGCACGTCGACCACGCGACGCAACATGGCGCGCAAATCCTTCAGGCGTTGCCGTGCTCGTGAATACGCCTCGGGCTGAGTCGGATCGGCATAGACGATCAGGTAGAGCTTGCCCGAAAGATTATCGATCACCGCCAGTTCTTCGGTCACCAGCAACTGGATATCGGGCAGGCCCAGATCATCTTTCGGCGTGGTGTGCGCAAGGCGCTTCTCGATATGTCGCACCGCGTCGTAACCGAAATATCCTGCCAGTCCACCGCAGAAGCGCGGCATGCCGGGGCGGATCGCCGCCTTGTAGCGCGCCTGGAATTCGGTAATGAATTCGAGCGGATTGCCTTCGTGCGTTTCCACCACGGCGCCGTTCATGACCACTTCGGTCCTGGTCCCGTAGCTGCGCATGAGCGTCGTTGCCGGCAGGCCGATAAACGAATAGCGTCCGAAGCGTTCGCCTCCCACGACGGATTCGAGAAGAAAGGTATTCTTGCCCGCGTTCTGGGTCTGCGCCAGCTTCAGGTACAGCGTGAGGGGGGTTTCCAGGTCGGCGAAAGCCTCGGTGATCAGTGGAATGCGGTTATAGCCTTGCGTGGCCAGCGATTTGAATTCGAGTTCAGTCATGTTTCTCTCCGGGCGCTATTGTAGAACGAGCGGGCAATAGCAGGGGATGTCAAAAAACGTTGCCAACCGAATAATAGCGGTCAGCGGCAATGGTGGGTTATTCAGCCCAGGATTGCCAGCGTCGCCACAGCCAGGCCTCATACAAGCCCAGCGATGTCACGTCACGTTTTTTGTCGAGAAACATGTGGTTTCGGTTATGCGGAAATAAGATGCGCTGCGTCGAGCAGCGTCGAAACTATACCATCCGAATCGACGTTGTGTATAGATTCCCCATGGTTGTACCCGTACGGCACATTCAGGACCCGACACCCCGCGGCGCGCGCCGCCTGGGCATCGTTTGACGAGTCGCCGATCGCAAGCGCCTGCGCTGGGCGCACCTTGAAATCCTCGCAGACTTTCAGCAGGGGATACGGATCCGGTTTCTTCTTCGGCAAGGAATCGCCGCCATAGACGATATCGAAATACCGGCGCAGGCCGGTTTTTTCGAGCAGCGGCTCGGCGAAATCGATGGGCTTGTTGGTTACGCACGCCAGCCGCAGCCCTTTGGCTCGCAGGGTCTCCAGACCTTCGCGCACGCCGGGATAAACGCTCGAATACATGCCGTTGATCGCCAGGTAGTGCTTTTGATAGGATGCCAGCGCGCGCGCAAAATGCTGTTCGACGCCCTGGTCGTCGTAGTCGACGCCGAGCACGCGCCGCATCAGGTTTTCGGTCCCTTTGCCGACGAAGTGCGTGATCGTCTCGATGCCCAACGGATCGAGGCCCAGCTCGGCGCGCATGCGGTTGATCGCCACATGAAAATCCGGCGCCGTATGCACCATGGTTCCGTCCAGGTCGATAATGGCGGCGCGTATGTCGGTCAGCACGAGAGCTTCCGCTGCCTTCATACTTGCGCCAGTTGGCTGCGCATGGCGTCGATCACCGCCTTGTAATCCGGCTTGCCGAAGATCGCGGAGCCTGCCACGAAGGTGTCCGCGCCAGCGCGAGCCGCCTCGGCAATGTTCTCGACCTTGATGCCGCCATCGACTTCCAGCATGATGTCGCGGCCCGATTCGTCAATGCGATGACGTACTGCGGCGATTTTCTTCAGTGCACCGGGAATGAACGATTGGCCGCCGAATCCCGGATTGACCGACATGATCAGAATGATATCGAGCTTGTCCATCACGTGATCGAGATAGTGCAGCGGGGTCGCGGGATTGAACACCAGCCCGGCCTTGCAGCCGCTATCGCGAATCAGTTGCAGCGAACGGTCGATATGATCCGATGTCTCCGGGTGGAAGGTGATGATGTTTGCGCCCGCCTTGGCAAAATCGGGAATGATGCGGTCGACCGGCTTGATCATTAGGTGCACGTCGATCGGCACCTGCACATGCGGGCGAATCGCGTCGCAAACCAGCGGTCCGACAGTCAGATTTGGAACGTAGTGGTTGTCCATGACGTCGAAATGAATAATGTCCGCGCCGGCGGCTACAACGTTGCGAACTTCTTCACCCAGGCGGGCGAAATCGGCGGAAAGAATGCTGGGGGCGATGCGATAGGTAGGCATGACGAGCAATATGAATAAGGATCCGGTATTTTACCCTTTCGATCTGCGCACAGTCTTGCAATGGCGCCGGAATTCGTGTGCAATGAGCCAGCCCACCGATTCAGTGAAAAGAAAAACAAGGAATACCATGGCATCCTATGAATTTACGGTCGTCGTCAAGACGCAATATCTCGCCGAGCAGTCGGATCCCGACCGCTCCAACTATGTCTTCGCGTACACGATTACGGTCAAGAACACCGGCGATGTGGCCGCGCAGTTGATTTCGCGCCACTGGATCATCGTCGACGGCAACAATCGGATAGAAGAGGTGCGAGGACTCGGCGTCGTCGGCCATCAGCCCCTTTTGCAACCCGGCGAGCAATTCGAATACACGAGCGGCACTGCACTCGCCACGCCACAGGGTTCAATGGTCGGGACTTATTTTTGCGTGGCCGAAGATGGTGAGCAATTCGAGGCGAAGATCCCTGAGTTCATTCTGTCGTTGCCACGCACCTTGCATTGAATTAATGTTGTGAGTCGTCCTTTTGCGGTTGCGATTCTCGCGGCGTTGCTTGATCCGGTTTTTTTCCGGAAAACATCGTCCACCATACGATAAACACCAGCAAAAACAGGGCAATCCCCGCTTCAAGTATTATCAGCCACATAGTCTTCTTGCCATCTCCAATGTCAGTGATCCGTCCAAGTGTACTCGTATCGGTAGTGCTCGTCGTCCTCTCCGCGTGCACAACTGTCCAGGTAACCAAGCCGCCCGTTGCGACGCCAAAGCCAGTCGAAGGCCCGAAGGAAATGCTCAGGCCAACGAGCTTTGCAGCGCTCCCAGGGTGGGACAGAGACGATTTGCGTGAAGCAATTCCGGCATTTCTAAGCTCTTGCGAAGTCCTAATCAAGAAGCCAAATTGGAAAGAGCCTTGTGCCATTGCTCGCGACGTCGATGCCAACAGCGAGAAGGCGGCGCGTACCTTCTTTGAGGCGTTTTTCATTCCTTATCAGGTCATCAACGCGGACGGCACGGACACTGGACTGGTGACCGGCTACTATGAGCCGCTTTTGCGCGGCGCACGCAGGCGCGGTGGCCCCTATCAGGTGCCGTTGTACCGCACACCTGATGATCTGCTCACAATCGATCTCGGTAGCGTTTATCCTGAGCTTAAGCACATGCGCTTACGGGGGCGACTAGTCGGCAACAAGGTCTTGCCCTACCTTTCGCGCGCCGAAATGACGCAATCCAAGTTTCTCGCAGGCAAAGAGCTATTGTGGGTCGACGATCCGATTGAAGCCTTTTTCCTGCAGGTCCAAGGCTCCGGGCGCGTCCAATTGGCGGACACGAAAGAGACGGTGCGCGTGGCTTTCGCCGACCAAAATGGCTACCCGTACAAATCCATCGGGCGGTATCTGGTTGATAAGGGAGAGATGACGCTCGATCAGGCATCTGCTCAGAACATCAGGGCCTGGTTCGCCGCCAATCCCGCGCGCCAGCAGGAACTGTTGAACGCGAATCCAAGCTACGTTTTTTTCAGGGAAGAAAAATTGGCAGATCCGAGCAAGGGACCCAAAGGCGCATTGGGCGTGCCTCTGACGCCGCAGCGCTCAATCGCCGTCGACCCGCAATTCATACCGCTGGGCGTTCCTGTCTTTCTTGCGACGACGCAGCCCGGCAAGGACGCGCCGCTTCAGCGACTCATGCTGGCACAGGATACCGGCGGAGCAATAAGAAGCGCAATACGCGCAGACTACTTTTGGGGCTTCGGCCCTGGTGCAGCGGAAAACGCCGGGAAGATGAAGCAACGCGGGATGATGTGGGTTTTGTTGCCGAAACTCGGTGAGAAGCCGGACATCTCCAGGCAACTCACGGAAAATCGCGAAGGATCTCCACGCTGATACTTGTCGATTCCCGTGGTCGACCTGCGCCAGATAGTTCGTGTGAGTTTGGCGTTCCCGACATGTCCAGGCTATAGAGGTGTGAAGGCCCCTGCCAGCAGTTGGGAAGGAGCCTGTGCTGCCGACTCTGCCTGCATCGTCTGCATGGCGACTGCCAAGATCATGTCCTGCGTCGACAGATGAAGCGCGAACCATTGGGGCAAGAGGTGATCGGCTACCTCGCGACCCGACTGAACATCTCCAGCCATTACGCGTGAATGAATATTGTGTAGCGCACCCAACACACGTGCATGCTGTTCTTGATGTACGTTCGATGCCGGAAAATCAATTTCCTCCATCCAGCACTCTTCCTGGCGAAATGCCTGCTCAAGTCGCCGCACAAAAACACGATATGCCCCATCAAACTCTTGATCGGTGCTGCGCGATAATTCGTCCATGGCCTGAAACACATCATAATGAAGCCTGTCCATCGCCTGCACACCGGACGCCGTCTCAGTTCCCCAAGTCGCAGGCTTCGCTGAAATAAGATCGTCCGGACGGAGGAAACTGGCGTCCGCGAAATGAGGCGTTTGGACGCGCACGTTCCGAAATGACTCGAACTGAAAGCCGCTCGATACTCCTTGACCGCTCCGCGGTTCTGACGTATTCCCAGTCGCGCTAAAATCCATTTGTGTCATTGCAAAACTCCCGTCTCGGCTGAGCGCGGCGCCCGCTGCTACCGGTTTGACGTGGATACATTTACCACTGCGCCATCTAATTCGACTGATCCTACGTGTTCAAGGCAGGGCGGCTTTGACATGCGTCAAGCACATACGGCCGTCGAGCGTTTCGTCGTAGCCGCCCGGCTGGTCAAGAGTACAATTGCGCGGTCCATTTTTGTCAGGAGCCCTGTATATGACTTATGAAAACATCATCGTGGAATCCCGCGAAAAAGTTGGAGTGATCCGGTTAAACCGGCCGAAAGCCTTGAATGCGCTTAACGACAAGGTGATGAATGAGCTTGGTAATGCGCTACTGACCTTTGACGCTGATGAAAACATCGGCTGTATCGTCATTACCGGAAGCGAAAAAGCATTTGCGGCGGGCGCAGACATCGGCGCCATGGCTAACTACTCCTTTATGGACGCGTATAAGGGGGACTACATTACTCGCAACTGGGAGCAGATTCGGCGTGTACGCAAGCCAGTCATAGCCGCCGTTGCCGGTTATGCTCTTGGCGGCGGATGCGAGCTGGCAATGATGTGCGACTTCATTATTGCAGCCGACACAGCCAAATTCGGTCAGCCCGAAATAAAGCTCGGGACGATACCGGGCGCTGGTGGCACGCAACGCCTTCCGCGCGCAGTTTCCAAATCGAAGGCTATGGACATGTGTCTCACCGCTCGCATGATGGATGCAGCCGAAGCTGAGCGCGCGGGGCTGGTATCTCGTATCGTTCCGGCAGAAAAACTGATGGATGAGGCGCTTGCCGCAGCGGCCACGATCGCCGGGATGTCGCTCCCGATAGTCATGATGATCAAAGAATCCATCAATCGCGCATATGAAACGACGCTGACAGACGGTGTGCAGTTTGAGCGCCGCCTTTTCCACAGCACCTTCGCCACCGAAGACCAAAAAGAAGGCATGAAGGCGTTTATTGAGAAGCGCTTGCCAAGCTTCCGAAACCTTTGATATAGTTCGCCTCCCGTTGAAAAACCTATGCGGAAAACCTCTATGAGGAATCTGCAAAGTGCAGGACAACGGGAGAGTGGAAAGTGGCTTTAGCAGTGTAAATTTCAGGCTCCGAAGTTAAGCAATTGACCGAACCTGAAAAACGAAGCATAATCTCACCTCTTTGCCGCTGACGAACAAAACGATTTGTCGGCGGTGTGCGAGACGGGAAAAGTCGAGCAAAAAGAAGCGGTTAGGCGAACAAGTTCATGTAAATCAGAGCTTGACGCAAAGTGAAAAGTGCTTCATAATCTCATTTCTCTGCTGCTGACGAACAAAACGATTTGTCGGCGAGTTGCGAAGCGAAAGCGAGCGACGGCGGAACGAGTTCTTTAAAAAGTAACAGCCGATAAGTGTGGGCGCT
>NZ_DATFAF010000070.1:0-79752 GCF_035254865.1 Noviherbaspirillum sp. | reverse complement strand
GTCGAGGGCTGGAATTCCTGCGTCACCCACTTCTCCGCCGCCGTCATGTCCGCCCACGACGCCCCCGAGGCCAGCATCGCAGCCGCCGCCAGCGCTGTCAGTTTCAGTCTCATATCTCCACCTTTTCTTGTTGCCTTCCCTATAGCGGTGATGCACGGCGAGGGGGAAGGGCCTCGCGCAGCATCGAAACGTCGAACGACTTGTTCAGCCCCAACGCATCACGATCAACAACACCACAAAACCAATTGCGCCGCCGACGGCCTGATGCATCTCGGTCAGACCGGCCCAGGCGAGATTGATATACGCCGCCGTCAGCAGCCCGATGAACAGGCGGTCGCCGCGCGTCGTGGAAATCGGCAGGAAACCCTTGCGCTCGACGCAGGGCGAACGGATTTCCCAGATCGTCATGCCGATCAGCGTCAGCGCGATCACGCTGAAGAAAATGGTGACCGGCGTCGTCCATGCCATCCATGCAAATGCGTTTTCCATGTCACACCCTCCCCATCGCAAAGCCTTTTGCGATGTAATGCCTGACGAACCAGATCACCAGCGCGCCGGGCACGATGGTCAGAATGCCGGCCGCCGCCAGTACGCCCCAGTCCATGCCTGCGGCCGATACGGTACGCGTCATGGTGGCCGCGATCGGCTTGGCGTTGACCGAGGTCAGCGTGCGCGCCAGCAGCAGTTCGACCCAGCTGAACATGAAGCAGAAGAACGCGGTCACGCCGACGCCGGCCTTGATCATCGGCAGGAAGATCTTGATGAAGAACTTCGGGAAGCTGTAGCCGTCGATGTAGGCGGTCTCGTCAATCTCCTTCGGCACGCCCGACATGAAGCCTTCCAGGATCCACACCGCGAGCGGCACGTTGAACAGCATGTGCGCCAGCGCCACCGCCAGGTGCGTGTCCATCAGCCCGACCGTCGAATACAACTGGAAGAAGGGCAGCAGGAACACGGCCGGCGGCGTCATGCGGTTGGTCAGCAGCCAGAAGAACAACTGCTTGTCGCCGATGAAGGAATAGCGCGAGAACGCGTAGGCCGCCGGCAGCGCGACACCGACCGACAGCACCATGTTGATCACCACGTAGATGATCGAATTGATGTAGCCGTCGTACCAGGACGGGTCGGTCAGGATGGTCTTGAAGTTGTCGAAGGTGAGGTGCGTCGGAACCAGCGTCATGACGCTGGTGATTTCCTCATTGGTTTTCAGGGCCATGTTCAGCAGCCAGTAAATCGGCAGCATGGCCAGCAACAGATACAGAAACAGTATCGGGCCGGTAATGCGTTTGTCCATCATTTTGAATCTCCTGTACCGAGGCGCTGCATCCAGTTGTAGAGAATGAAACAGAACAGCAGGATGATGAGGAAGTAGATCAGAGAGAACGCCGCCGCCGGGCCGAGGTCGAACTGGCCGACCGCTTTCTGCGTCAGGTATTGCGACAGGAAGGTCGTCGCATTGCCAGGTCCGCCGCCGGTCAGCACGAAGGGCTCGGTATAGATCATGAAGCTGTCCATGAAACGCAGCAGCACGCCGATCATCAGCACGTTGCGCATCTTCGGCAGCTGGATGAAGCGGAACACCGCCCAGCGCGATGCGCCATCGATGCGCGCCGCCTGGTAATAGGCATCCGGAATCGAGCGCAGCCCCGCATACGCCAGCAAAATGACCAGCGGCGTCCAGTGCCAGATGTCCATCACCAGCACCGTGATCCAGGCATCGAAGGAATCGCCGGTGTAGTTGTAGCTGATGCCCATGTTATTAATCGTGTATCCCAGCAGACCGATATCGCCGCGGCCGAAAATCTGCCAGATGGTGCCGACCACGTTCCAGGGAATCAGCAAGGGCAGGGCGATCAGCACCAGCGACATCGACGCCTTCCAGCCTTGCGCCGGCATGGTCAGCGCGACCAGGATGCCGAGCGGAATCTGGATCGCGAGCACGCACAGCGAAAACACGAGCTGGCGCGACAGCGCGCCGTGCAACTCGCTGTCCCGCATGATCATGCGGAACCATTCGGTGCCGACGAAAACTTTCTGCGTCGGGCTGAGAATGTCCTGCACTGAGTAATTCACGATCGTCATCAGCGGCAGGATCGCGGAGAAGGCCACGCACAGCAGGACGGGAAGGATAAGGAACCAGGCGCGGTTATTAAAGGTTTTCATGTCAAGCCACCCGCTTGTCGTTGAGGTAGTACAGCGTGCGTTCCGGAGGGAAGCGCAGCCACGTGGCCGCGCCTTGCGTCAGCGGCAGGGGAGTGCGCAGCTTGGCCGAGACCGTTCGCTGTCCCAGCCGGAACTCCGCCAGATGGTGTGTTCCGAGGTCGCGCACGAAGACCACGCTGGCCGGCACGGCGCCCGCCTGTTCGGTGAGCGAGCATTCGACGAATTCCGGGCGGATGCCCAGCACCGCGTCGCCGCGACCCATGGCCAGCGCGTTCAGGACATTTTCCGTAACACCGATCGCATGCTCTTCGATGGTCGTCACGCCGTTCCTGATCGTCAGCGGCAGCAGGTTCATGCCGGGATTGCCGATGAAGTAGCCGACAAAGGTATGGCCCGGCGCTTCGAACAGTTCCTGCGCGGTGCCGGTCTGCACCACTTCGCCCTGGGTCATGACCACTACCTTGTCGGCGAAGGTCAGCGCCTCCACCTGGTCGTGGGTGACATAGATGAGCGAAAGCTTCAGCTCGTGATGGATTTCCTTGAGCTTACGGCGCAGCAGCCATTTGAGATGCGGATCGATCACGGTGAGCGGCTCGTCGAACAGCACCGCCGCCACATCGGGACGCACCAGGCCGCGTCCGAGCGAGATCTTCTGCTTGGCATCGACCGACAGGCCGCTGGCGCGATGCTTGAGGTCGCTGCTCAGTTCCAGCATTTCCGCCACCTGCTCGACGCGCTTGCGCAGCTCGCTCTCTTTCCAGCCGCGATTGCGCAGCGGGAAGGCGAGGTTGTCGAACACGGTCATGGTGTCGTAGATGACCGGGAACTGGAACACCTGCGCAATATTGCGCTGCTCCGGCGGCAGGTCCGTCACGTCCTTTCCGTTGAACAGCACGCGGCCGTGCGAGGGGCGCACCAGGCCGGAGATGATGTTCAGCAGCGTGGTCTTGCCGCAGCCGGAAGGACCCAGCAGCGCATAGGCGCCGCCGTCTTCCCAGCTCATGTCCATCGGGCGCAGCGCGTAGTCGGTGGGCTGGGACGGATTGGGCTTGTAGGCGTGCGCCAGGTCAACTAAATCAATACGCGCCACGGTTTCCTCCTGACAGATGGGGGGCGAACAGCAAGTCGCCCTCGGGCGAAAAGACAAACAGCTCGTCCGGCCGGAAGTACATGCGGCAGCGCTCACCAAGGTCGATGGTGTGCACGCCGGGCAATTGCGCGACCAGGGCAATCCCGTCGCGATGCACGTGCACATAGGTTTCGGAACCGCTGATTTCGGACAGGTCGACGTCGGTCTCGATGGAAGTATCCTTGTCGCTTGCGGGTGCCAGGCGCAGGCTGTGCGCGCGCAGGCCCAGCGTGACTTCCTTGTGCGTGCCTATCCTTTCGCGCTGTGCCGGCGACAAGGCCACGGTGAAATCCACGCCCGCGCGTGCCATGCCCTGGCCGTCGACCGCTGCGCGGATCAGATTGATCGGCGGATCGCTGAAAGTGCGCGCCGCATCGATGCTGACCGGCGCGTTGAACACGTCGAGCGTCTGGCCGAACTGCAGCATGCTTCCTTCGTGCAGTACGGCGGTATAGCCGCCGAGTTGCAGGGCTTCGAGCGGTTCCGTGGTCGCGTACACCACGGTGGTCTTGCCGTTGGAGAAGAGCTCGGTCAGTTCATTGCGCAGCTCTTCGCGCAACTTGTAGTCGAGGTTGACGAGCGGCTCGTCGAGCAGCAGCAGCTCGGCATCCTTCACCAGCGCGCGCGCCAGCGCAGTGCGCTGCTGCTGGCCGCCGGACAGTTCCGCCGGCCGGCGCTGCAGGTAAGGCGTGATATGCAGGCGTTCCGCGATGTCGTGTACGCGGGTGCGGACCTGGCTCTCGGGCACCCGGCGCAGGCGCAAGGGCGAGGCGATATTGTCGAACACCGACATCGCCGGGTAGTTGATGAACTGCTGATACACCATGGCGAGGTCGCGCTCGCGCACCGACACGCCGGTGACATCCTGCCCATCCACCAGCACCCGCCCGCCGGTCGGCCTGTCGAGCCCCGCCATCAGGCGCATCAACGACGTCTTGCCGGCACGCGTGGTGCCGAGCAGGATGTTGATGGCACCCGCTTGGAGCTCCAGCGACAACGGATAGATGTGGTCCTCAGCACCATGCTTTTTGCTGGCACTCTCTAATGCTAGGCGCACTTTGTTCTCCTCCAAAAAAATCCCTTGCGTCGACACTTATGCCGGTTCGATCGCAACTGTCTTCTAGTTTTACCGATTTTTCAACCAGTCGTCCAAGACGGCTTCGGCGCCGGCCGGAACACGCAGCCCGAGCTTGGAGCGACGCCACAGGATGTCTTCCGCGCGCGTCGCCCATTCATGCTGCATCAGGTAGACGACTTCTGCCGCGTACAGGCCGGGAAGGATTTCGTCGCCCATGTCGCGCAGTGCGTTGCGGCCCTTCAGCAGCACATCGATGCGCCTGCCGTATGCATGCGCATAGCGCGTAACCAGGCCGGCATCCAGCCAGGCATACTGCTGCTGTTTCTGCTGCACGAAGGTGTCGAACTCGAGCACCGAACGGTTGTTGGGGCGCGCGCCGTGGATGTCGCCGCCGGGCAGGCAGGCATGCTCGGTCCATGCGCCATGTCGATTGCCGAGACGTTCCGCAACCATGTCGACCGCTTCTTCGGCCAGCTTGCGGAAGGTCGTGATCTTGCCGCCGAAGACCGAAAGCAGAGGCGCACCGTCGTTTTCCATTTCCAGCCGATAGTCGCGCGTGACCGCCGATGCGCTGGCGGACTCGTCCTCTACCAGCGGACGCACACCGGAGTATGCCCAGATCACGTCGGACGGCTGCACCGGGCGCTTGAAATAACGTTGCGTCAGTTCGCACAAGTACACGACCTCCTCTTCATCGATGCGGACCTTGTTGGTGTCGCCGTGGTACTCGATGTCGGTGGTGCCGACCAGCGTGAAATCGTCCTGGTAGGGAATCGCGAAAACGATCCGTCCGTCGGGATTCTGCAGGATGTAGGCATAAGGATGGTCGAACAAGCGGCGCACCACGATATGGCTGCCTTTGATGAGACGCAAAGCCTTGTCGGACGGCTGGTGCGCGGCGCCTTTCAGGAAGTCGGTGACCCAGGGCCCGGTCGCGTTGACGATGCAGCGTGCCTGCACCGTGGTGATGGTGCCTGCAGCGTGGCGCAGCGCGGCCGCCCAGCGATCGCCTTCGCGCCAGATGGTTTCGCAGGCGCTGCGGGTGAAGACCTGGGCGCCGTGTTCGGCCGCGTCCATCGCGTTCAGAACCACCAGGCGCGCATCATCGACCCAGCCGTCGGAATAGACGAAACCGCGCGTGAATTCGGACTTGAGCGGCTTGCCGGCCGCGTGCTTGCGCAGACTGACGGTTTCCGACCCCGGCAGCAATTCGCGGCGGGCCAGATGATCGTAAAGGAACATGCCGGCGCGAATCATCCACGCCGGCCGTTGCCCCTTGTCGTGCGGCATGACGAAGCGCATCGGCCACATGATGTGCGGCGCCGCGCGCAACAGCACCTCGCGTTCGATCAGCGCCTTGCGCACCAGGCCGAACTCGTAATGCTCGAGGTAGCGCAAGCCGCCATGAATCAGCTTGCTGGAAGCGGACGACGTATGCGACGCAAGATCATCCTTTTCACACAGCACCACCGACAGGCCGCGACCCGCGGCGTCGCGCGCAATGCCAACGCCATTGATGCCGCCGCCGACGACCAATAGGTCGCACTGCAAGTTTCCTGATGTCTCCACCGCGTATCCTCGTCGCACGTAGTGTTTAGTAGTAATATTTGATAACAATAGATCGATTACTCTAATTTTACAAGCGTTTTTTTTCGTTTGTGTTCGTTTATGATTAGTTTGCGTGTTTTTAATTTCGGAGGTGATATTGGCACTTAATCCCAGGCAAAGGCGTTTGCTGGAGTATGTCCGGACGCACGAGACCGTCTCGGTCGAGGAGCTGGCGCGCGAATTCAGCGTCACCTCGCAGACCGTGCGCCGCGACATCAAGCAGATGGCCGAGGCCAATCTGCTGGCGCGCTATCACGGCGGAGTGGGGCTGGCCTCCTCGGTGGAAAACATCGACTACGCGCAGCGCCAGTCACTGCATGTGGGCGCCAAGCGCAGCATCGCCGCGGCGGTTGCGCAGCGCGTGCCCGAGGGCTGCTCGCTGCTGATCAACATCGGTACGACAACGGAAGAAGTGGCGCGCGCACTGGTCAATCACCAGGGGCTGCATGTCATTACCAACAACCTCAATGTCGCCACCATCCTGTCCGACAACCCGAGATCGGAAGTCATCATCGCCGGCGGCGTCGTGCGCAAGCGGGACCGCGCCGTCATCGGCGAAGCCACCAGCGACTTCATCCGCCAGTTCAAGGTCGACATCGGCATCATCGGCATCTCCAGCATCGAAGCCGACGGCACGCTGCGCGACTTCGATCCGCGCGAGGTGAAAGTGGCGCAGACCATCATCGAACAATCGCGCGAGGTGTGGCTGGTCGCGGACGGCGACAAGTTCGGCCGGGAAGCGCTGGTGCGCATGGGGCACGTGTCCCAGGTGAACAAGCTGTTTACCGACACACGCCCGCCGGAAGCGCTCGCCAGGATTCTGAAAACACATGCAGTGGAGGTCATCGTGACCGAAGCGGCCGACCGCGCCGCTTGAGCGCGCAAGGCGCGACCTGACAGCCGTCGGCCAGGCTCCGTGAGATCCGGGCCGAAGCGCATAACACATCAGGCGACCCGCGACCGGGCGCACTTGTGATGCATTGGTTCTATATCAGTTGGCGCAGGTGCTGGAAATCAGCGTGGCGAATTGCCGGGGGAAGGGCGGAAATACCCTCGCAAAAAAAAGAAGGCGGGACCAAGCCCGCCTTCCTTTTGTTTTCCTTGTATTGCGACTTACTTCGCTGCAGCGGCCATGTAATCCACGGCAGCCTTGACTTCGTCATCCGAAGCGGTAGAGCCGCCCTTCGGAGGCATCATGCCGGCCTTGCCCTGGAAGCCCTTGATCGCGTGGTCATACAGCGTGGCCGAGCCTTGCTTGAGGCGCGGCGCCCATGCAGCCTTGTCGCCGAACTTCGGCGCGCCCGCGATGCCGGCGCCATGGCAAGCCTGGCAGGTTGCTTCATACAGCTTCTTGCCATCGGCCTTGCCGGCGTCGGCTGCCTTCGGCTGTTCGGCCGCTGCCGCTGCCGCCGGTGCTGCTGCGGCCGGTGCAGCAGCTGCAGGTGCCTCCGCCGGAGCGGCTGCCTTGGCTGCCGGCTCCTTCAGCTTGCCGCCGGACTGGTTCGCCATGTAGACCACCGCGCGTTCGACTTCGACATCGTCCAGATCCGGATTGCCGCCCTTGGCCGGCATTGCGCGAATGCCCTTCAGAGCGTGATCGACCAGCGTCGACTGACCTTGCGCGAGACGGGCAGACCAGGCACCTGCGTCGCCGACCTTCGGTGCGCCTGCTGCGCCGGTCGTGTGGCAGGCAGCGCAAACCGCCTTGAATACCGCTTCACCGCTTTGCAACTGCTTCGGCGCGCTCGCGTCCTTCAGCGTGAAGCCCTCATCGGCCACCGGGCGCAGACGCTCGGCGATCGCTTCCGGCGACTGCGCACCCGATCCGGCGCCAACCTTGTTGCTGTTCGACACGTACTGGACCAGCAGCACGATGCAGATGATCGGAACCAGGAAGCCGGCAATCACGGCAGCGATCAGCTGCTTTGGCGTCTTGATGGCGGATTGGTGTTCGTTGTGTGCGTCGCTCATTATTCCCTCAATGCAATTTCGAAACTGATGGGGCGGGTATGCAGATCAAGCGCACAGCGTCTCTGAAGCTCGTTAATGCTGCAACGCAATACCTCGCAAAACCCTTGATTATAGACGCAAAGAGGTCAATTTGGAACGAAAGATCCATGGTTTGCATGGACGTGCAGACAGAAAAACGGTATCCTTCATGCCTCCTCAGCATTCCCTCTACGCGGCTGTAGCTCAGTGGATAGAGTATTGGCCTCCGAAGCCAAGGGTCGTGGGTTCGATCCCCGCCAGCCGCGCCATCCGCGCCAAAGTCCTTATGTGACGCGGAACCTAGAGCCAGCAAGGCTTTCAAGCAGGGAATGTACCCCGTGGGTGTTACACCTAACCTTAAAAGGCTTATGTGTACACATCTCGCAAAGCGTGGCTCCCGGTACTATTTCCGACGCAAAATCCCCCTAGATTTGCTCCCGCACTACAAAGGCAGAGAGGTCATGCGCTCGCTTGGAACTTCCGATACCGTTGAGGAAGTACGCGGCAACACGCAATCCGGTTCATTGAGCAGTTGCAGCAGGCAGGGCAAACCCCGCAGAACATCAACATGCACTTGGCGAGCCTGATAAAGCTCCTGAACTACGCGGTGCGTCTTGACTTGATAAGGGCGAACGAGGCATCTGGCTTAACCGTCAAAGCTCCCAGCAGTGAGAAGGCGCGGAGGTCATTCGATCTTCCGGCGCTTAAAAGTATCTTCAGCAGTCCCGTATATGCGGCCGGGCATCGTCCGAAGGGAGGTGGCGGGGAGCGAAACGTCACTTTGCTCAACATAGTACGAATTGCTGAAGCGATGAGCTGCAAGCCCTCAGACATTCTTGTTGACGCAGGGCTCTAGCAACGAAAGAAATTTGCGGAAGCTGACGGCGCGTTCGGGTTGAAGACACCCCGGGTAGGGGGAAGTCTACGCATAATCTCGAAGGAATAGGCCCGCAAACATGCTTCAATTTAGTGTGCGAATGTAGTCGCTACGACCGCGTGGGAGAACGCACTATAGCTGACAATGTTGCGTCAGAATTACGCGCAGGGAGGCTATGCTGCCCAGCCGGTGCGGAAGCCGAGCCGCCTTAGCATTGTAAAGGTGTCGCAACAAGGAACGCCAGTTTTGCGACAGATGTCCGGCACCTTTTGATTGGCTCGTTGCTTCGCAGGCTTTGATACTTCGTTTGAGACGACGCACCTACCGCTAGGATCAACAAGGCCATATGCAACAAGGAAAGGGTCGCGCCCTAACTGGTCGATTTCGTTGTCGTTCAAGTCCGGAGCATAGGCATTCGTTACGGTGGCCACAGCCTCCGGATCGACCTCTTCCTTGAGAACAAGTACTTCTGCAACATCGTCCCGGCATATCCACTCGTTCAATAGATCACGCTTCGCGTCAGCACCCCCGCGCACTTCCTCAAACGTTTCCAGCGGCATGGCGATCACACCGTTAGCCGCACAATGAAGTACCCAGCCCCAAAACTCGGGGACCATGTCCGCCCCGTAGTATTTGTTATGAGCATCGATCAAGACGTTTGCGTCTAAGAGATACAGAGTTGGTCTCCCCGTCATACTCCGTCCACAAGCAAGGCAACGTTATTGGGACGGACGCCGAGAATGCGGCCAGCTTTTGTAGGCGTGAGAACTCCTTCATCGAGAGTGCGCTTAACAATCTTGACTAGAGCACTACCGAGCCGGTGTCGTCTTACCATGTAATAGCTCGGACCACCTTCGGCCTCAGCTGCCGCTTGTTTGATTGAAGTCTTTTCCTGGAGCCACAGTTCGCGGAATCGTCCGGTCAGTGTTTCCCAAGTCACTTTTGTTATTCGACCGGCCTTGTAGAGCCGGTATGCAACCATGGATCGGCTTACCTTTCGTGTGTCGCCGAACTCACTAATGTCGGCCACGAGATCCTCGATTCGTTGCACACGGGGATTCCATTCAGCTAGCTCAGCCTGCGGTACAAGAAGCTCACTTGCAACGTCATTGCAGAACTTTTCGATATGCTTTTCGAACGCTCCCCCGCTGATTCCTGTCTGGCCAAGCCAAATGTGGACGAGTTCATGCAGCAGTGTGAAAGACCATGCGGACTTCGCATCCTGATCGTTGACTACTATGAACGGCGATACCTTGTCAGCCAAGGCAAATCCTCGAAACACCTCTGCGCTGACATTGGAGTGATGACTGCCTAGATTGCCAATCAGGAGAACGAAGACCCCGGTCAATTCGACCTGATTCCGCAGGTACCGAAAGGCATCTTCAATAGTTCGTTTCTTGCGGAATTGGTCTAATTCGAAGTCCAACGCCTTCCGGAGGCTCCTACAAACACCCTCGACCGGCTGATCCATTTGGATGCTGCCCACAAAAGGTAGTGCAACCGCTTCCTCAGCATCCTCCAGCGCCTCTTTGACAAGACGTTGGCGAACGAAAACATCCCGAACAAGGGCATCCAGTTTGCCTGCGCTTTCCTCCACGCGGTCTTCCGGTAAGGTGCGGAAGTCTTCTCCTCGTTCACCTCGTTCTGGAGGTTTCGCGAGATAGAAGGTTAGTAGCGGTCTCCGGTACGTCTTGGTCATACGTAATAACAATGACCTGCTTGGCGCGGCTTCACCGCCCTCGATACGCCCCAATGCGTCTGCGGGGGAAAGACGAGCGCCTCCAAGCTGCAATCCTTTGGCAGCATCATCAAGGGAAAGACCTGCGGTTTCCCTTGCCCAACGCAATACATCAGGGTTTACAGAAGGCATTGCTCGACAAAATTGGTTAAGCTTAATTGACTAAATGCAATAGTAGCATCGGGCTCCGAATCTCCATAATATAAGACTACCAACCCACTCTCTTGATTCATATTTTGTGGCAAATACATGCACGCTTCATGTAATCCTGACAGCAACAAAGCGTATTTGCATCCGTCCCGAAACTACGGAAAATGGAAGTGCTTATAGGCTCCCCTAGGAGGAAAGCTGGCGCATAAGTATGCAAATTGCTACACTTTGATTTTCCACCTGTAACACCCATGCACGCATAACTCCTTGATTTTTAAGGAGTGGGTTCGATCCCCGCCAGCCGCGCCAGTATTTCTCACAGCCTCCCGGTAGCAAGCGCTATCAATTCTGCAAGTTGTTTTTCTTATCCATCCGGCCTGCCTCCCGAATTTCCAAAAGAATAAAATTTCGAAACAGGGATTTCAACGACGACTTGATATTTGTTCGTTGAACACTTCACGCAGGAATCGCTTCGCTCATGCAGAACTTGCAGCCTAGGCAATGCGGAAATTCAATGAGTGCAGGAAACGAGAATCGTGCGATTGCACACCGTGAACCAGAACACGGGGCGCGTCCTGGCTGCACCACACTACGCGTTGTCCCGTCTCCGGACCGCCTGTCCTAGCGGAACTTCACACTCACGGTCGGCGTTCCATCAAGCCCTTCATAGACGACGCGTATGTCCGTCCCCGGCTTCGGCGGCGTGAGTTTCGAGAACGAACCCAGACTCAGCAGATCGCCTGCGCGCAGACGGCCGCCGGCGCGGGCGATGTCTTGTGCAAGCCAGATCACCGCGTTGAGCGGGTGCTCCATGACGTCGCTTCCTTTTCCATGGTCGAGTTCATGGCCTTCGCCGTCGAGCATGCGCACGGTCATGCCGGGAAGCTGACTGCCGAGCGCCGCCGACATGGGCAAGGGTTTGCCCATCACACCCAGCCGCGCGCCGACATTGAGATAGGTGAGCGTGGCGCCATTGAGTTTGCCCGGCTCCTGCACGATCAGGTCGGGCAGCTCGATGAAAGGAATGACCGCATCGATATGCTTCATGACTTCTTCCGGGGTCCTGGCCCGGTGGATGGCGGAACTCTTGACGCGAACCAGGAGGTCAGCCTCGAACACCGGCCGCGCGCCGAAGCGTGCCGGCACTTCCGCGCCATCCGGCAGCAGCATGTCCTTGAACAGGACGCCGCGCACGGGCTGGGCGTGATTGAAGCGCTTCTGCACCGCGGGGTTCGTCAGTCCCGCTTTGTATCCGACGACCGGGCCAAGTTGCTGGCCGAGGAACCGGACAATCTTGTCGCGGCCGCATTGCGCATCGTCGAGCGACATCGGCGGCGGATTCCCGATCGCCTGGCGGTTCATGTAGGAGGCGACAACCGTGGCCGCATCGAGGTCCGAGGGGCAGGCTGCCGAGGCGATGGTGGCGATGCCCGCGCAAGCCAATCCTGCAGCATATTGAAGCCAGCGTTGTTTCTTCATGTGTTCCCCCTTGTTATGTTGACTGGACTGCAAAGCATAACCGAATAGTGGTTGCCGCCATCTGCGCGTCGACACCGGCGCGGCCTGCGTCTGATTCATTCCCCTTTTTCCAGAATACGCAGTGCATCGCCGAAACGCCACACACGCCGGATCTCGACGACGTCATATCGGCGCAGCAGATCAGGGGGAAACGCATTCTGTTGTCCTGGGGATGCGGCAATCCGGCGCACCGTCTGGTCCAAATCATGCCGCGCGTCCGAGCGATGGATGATGACGTTCTCGATGCTCCCGTCGCTGCGAATGACGACGGTCACATCGGCATCGCCCTGCACTGGGGATTGCTCGCGATCGGGATTGCCGATGCGCTCGACCGTGTGGCGCCAGCGATCGATATACATTTTCAGGACGATATCGTCATCCGCGCCGCCGAAGATCGTGCGGCGGCGCGCGTCCTGCTCGGTATGCGTTTCAAGCCGGGTGGCATCGACTTTCCGGAGCTGGACGACTTTGGCTGCGGCAAGATCGCTATCGGAAAGCAGGATCGGGCCGTCATCGGTATCGGCCGGCGCGCTGTCCTGTGCCTGCACGGCGGACGCGCCCGAGGAGGACGAGGTCGGCCTCTCTTGAGGCGCGGCGGACAGGCTCGCTGTCGCCGCATTGCCGTCATGGGATACGAGGGCTTGCCCTGGCGCAGGCGACGCAGTCGCTGCACGCGCCGCGTGGGCGGCGGCTTCGCGTCTGGCGTTTTCATCCGCCCGACTTGCTTCCTCCAGGCGCTTGCCTTGTTGTCGACGTTCTTCTTCCCGTTGCTGCGCCGCCTGCTGCTGTGCGATCTGTTCCGCTTGCTTGCGCGCTTCCAGTGCCTCGGCCTGGCGTCGTGCGTTCTCTTCTTCCTGCCTTGCCGCTTCGAGTTGCCGGGCGCGTCGCTGTCTTTCTTCTTCAAGCTGCTGCGCGGCCTGCTTTTGCGCTGCCAGCTCCATGGCTTGCCGCTTTGCATTTTCTTCTTCCAGCCTGAGCGACTCGATTTGCGCGATGCGACGCAGGTTTTCTTCTTCACGTTGAGCGGCCTGCTGACGAGCGGTCTGTTCGGCCTGTTGTTGCGCTTCCTGTTCCTGGGCTTGCCGTCTGGCGTTTTCCTCCTCCAGCTTTTGCGCCGCGAAGTCGTTCTTTTTTTCGCTCTCCATTTCGTGCTCTCTTTGCAGGCGTTCCTGTTCGCGCGCGTCTGCCTCCGCTGGCGGCGTGGCCGGCTCGAGCATCTCAGGCGCCTGCTCTTGCATGCCGGGCGCGTTGCTTGGTTCGCTTGTAGCGACAGGTACCGGAAAGTTATCCTGCGCAGGCTGCTCCTTTGCGACGAGGCGCGGATGTGGTTTGACCTGCGCGGATTTGTGATGCGGATGACGCTGTGGAGCGCGCGCCTTGCGCGGCGGTTTCGCGGTTGCCGGACTGCGTTTGCCTTCCTGGTGCGGCGCCACGCGATGCGGCGCATTTTTTGCAGGCTGCAACAGCTTCAATCCAGGAGCGGGAGCGGGCGAGCTGGCGGAAGGAATCTCCGCGTGCCGCACCTTGTTTTCAAGTGGCGGGAGTGGCGCGACATTGACGGCATTTGCCGAAGCGCTTGTTGTGCTGTTCACACCGGCAATGCGGATATTCAATGCCGGTGCGTACGCGCGCCGCTCATCCCAGGGCAGTTGCAGGCCGGGCAGGCCAAGTCCTCGCATGCCGAACTGCAGCGACAGCAATAATGCGTGCGCCAGCAAGGAAAGCAGCAGTGCCGTGGTCAGGCGGCGTTGTGAGTGCGCGCGTCGCGTTGCGTCTGCGGTGTTGCGAGCTCCGTTGAATCCCGACGCATGCTGGAAGATCATCCGCATCCCGTGCAATGGATCAATGCCCTTGCGCGCGTGCGTCATGCGCGGTGTCAACTATTGAGCCGTCCACTACCTGTCTCAGCGTCTGTTCTTTCTGCCTCGCCATGGCCTTGCCCGCATCTGCTGTGGAACAAGTGAAGCTACCGCAACCGCATCATCGGCTTCTTGTGTAAGCGCAAAAACCGATCGCAGTTGGTTGCGCTCATGCTATCCCATGGCCATCCGGAATTGCTGTGCGGCGAGCGCAAGAGCTGCCGAGCACAATGCAGTGCGGGATGGTTCGTGCCGTGCTCCGGCTAACCATCCCGACCTGTGGATGCAAGAGGCCGCGCGGGCGGCCTTAGTCTTGTTTTAATGCAGGGTGGTGCTCGTCACCAGAGCCCCGTGCCGCCCGCGGGGCGTGGCTTTGGTCACGGCGCCTTTCCCTTTGCCGGCCTTGGCGGTTTTGGCGCCGCTCTTGGCCTGGGCCTTGTTCGCCGTTTTCGCGCTTGCCTTGCTCACGCCCTGCGCGCCGCCCTTGGTCGCGGTCTTCTTGCCGATGGTCGATTGCGCCGGTCGATTTACGCGGCTTTTCGTGGTGCCGGCAGTTTTGGTGGCGGCTTTCGCCTTGTCCGGAGTTGCCCGCTTGGTGGTCCGGGTCGTCGTACCTTGGGCCGCTGTCGCGGTTTTGCCGGATGACTTCGCCGGCTTGGCTGGCATGGTGCCTTGCGAAGCGGCACCACTGCCTGCCTTGGCGGAGCGGCGCTCAAAGCGTGCCAGCGTTTCCTCGAAAATTTTTTCCTTTGACATCGCTTCCTTCAGGTTGGCCGAGGGCGCGGTGCCGCGTTGTGTACCGGCGGAGGTCTTGCTGCGCTGTCGTTCCAGCATGGTGTGATATCTGTCCCGGGCCTTGCGTGCCCGCTCCTGCCGCTGCAGGAGCGCCTTGTCGCTCAATTCTCCGAGCAGGGGCGGGAAGCTCTCATTGATCAGCTTGAACTCGGTATCGGAAACCAGTCGTTTTGCGGTCGATCGTTGAATCGGCATGGGTATCTCCTTGTGAAAAGATGGGAGTGAGATAACACGCACACCAGAAAGTTTCCATTTTTGATAACAAGAAGTGACTCCGCGCGAATTTTTGGATTGATCTTCACGCCGATGGCCACCCTGCCGCCGGCATACACACCTATTGAGCAGGCCCGTTCACATCACTGCAGCGCTGCACGGACCAGCGGAGCCAGCGGCGTGGTCGGGCGACCGATGAGCTGGCTCAGCTGGCGGCTGTCGTCGAACAATCCACCCTTGGAGGCGCCGACGTCGGATTCCGCGATCAAGGTGGCGAACCCTTCGGGCAAGCCGGCACCGATCAATACGGACCTGAACTCGGCTTCGGCAAGATTTTGGTAGGCGACCGGCTTGCCTGCCTGGCGCGCAATCTCGGCAGCGAGCTCCGCCAATGTGTATGCGGTATCGCCCGCCAATTCATGGATACGGCCGGCCTGCTGGTCGAGGGTGAGCACGGCCGCTGCTGCAGCGGCATAGTCGGCCCGGGCCGCGGAAGCGATGCGGCCTTCGCCGGCGCTGCCGAGGTAGACGCCATGCTGCAGCGCTGCCGGGATGCTGACAAGATAGTTTTCCGTATACCAGCCGTTGCGCAGCAATACGAACGGGATGCCGGAGGCACGCAGGATGGATTCGGTTTCCTTGTGCTCGGCGGCCAGCGGCAATGGCGAGGTATCGGCGTGAAGAATACTTGTATAGGCCAGCAGCTTCACGCCGGCGCGCTGCGCGGCGTCGATCACCGCGCGGTGCTGCGGGACGCGCCGCCCCACTTCGCTGGAAGAAATCATGAGCAGCTTGTCCGCTCCCTGCAGTGCTGTGTGCAGGGTCTCGGGCTGGTCATAGTCGGCGTGCCTGACCTGAATCCCGCGTGCGGCCAGGTCTTTGGCTCGATCGGGATTGCGCACGGCGGCAACGATCTCATGGGCGGGCAGCTTCTGAAGCAGAGAATCGATAACCAGGCGGCCAAGCTGGCCGGAGGCAGCAGTGATGACGATCATGTCGGAACTCCTTGATGGATACACGGAGCCGGTATAATAATGCTCAAGCTAACTTAAAGTAGGTACGCACAAAAAGGTAAGTATCAATGAGCAAGAGTGCCAATGAAAAGACAGGAAAGCCGTCCCGCCTGTCGGCAAAAATGCAGCGCGGGAATCTGTTCTCCGAGAAGTGTCCGTCGCGAGAGGTGCTGAAACATGTGACGAGTCGCTGGGGCGTGCTGCTGCTGGTTGCGCTGCTCGGCGGGACGCATCGTTTCAGCGATTTGCGCCGCAAGGTGAACGGCATCAGCGAGAAAATGCTGGCCCAAACGCTGCAGTGGCTGGAGGCTGACGGATTTGTGGAACGCATCTCCTACCCGGTCGTGCCGCCGCACGTGGAATACACGCTGACCCCGATGGGCCGGGCAGTCGGGCAAAGGGTGGAGTCGCTGGCCGACTGGATCGAGGGAAATCTGCCGAAGATCATGGCCGCGCAACGGGCAGGAGCCGACGCGCGATAATCGACGCGGATTCCGCTGCGTCAAGCAATGCCGTTGAACTGACCTGTCCTGTGCAGCCGGTAACGGGCAAGATCCGCAGCCAGAAACAACTGCCCGGAATAATTCGCCGCTGCGGATGTCGGAGTCGCGGATGTCTTCGATGGACGGCGAACGACTGCCGTCCGTCTGATAGCGCGGACTGAAACGGGACGGCACCAGACTCGGCAACCCGGACGCACGCGCGAAGGAAGCAATTGCCGCGGGACTGGTTCGCGGGCGTGCGCACACAAGGCGAGGGCGGCGAAGCTCTGAGTCGCTTCGCCGCCGCGTCTTATTGCACGGAAATGGCCTTGCCGGTCAGCGTGGCATCGAAAATCAGGGTTCCGGGCCAGGTCGGCCAGACCACGTCGATCGAGCGGTTATTCGGATCGCCCTTTTCGGCGAAGGCGCCGATGGTTCGCATCATCGCTTTCGACAAGTCCAGGCGGCCGGGGAGATTTGCGTCCGTATTCATGATGTTGGACATCAGGGATGGGCCGAAATTGCCGAACACAAATGGCAGATCGAACAGGTGTGCCGCGCCGTAGATGTCGTTCCAGGGGGCGGGCTCCTTGTCCCAGTTGAACTGGTAGTACCAGACATCGGACTGCTGCGTTTTCAGGGCATTCAGAATGTTGTCGCGGCTGGCGAGGAAGAAGATCTTGTTGAACTGGTCCGCCCGTGCGGTAAAGCCGGTAACCGGCGTGTTGGCCGGCAGATAGGCTGGCGCGATCCATTGCTCGATGCTGATCTGCGGCGCATCGTTGGGCCGGTAATTGAACTGGGTGGAGAATAGTTGCGCGTCGCTCACGATGCGCGCACTGCCGGGAATGCCGCTCACCAGCGGCAGGAAGGAGGGGAACAGCTTGCCTTCGTCGCGCGTGTTACCGGCCAGCACCGGCACGCGCGCGTAATTGCCGGTGTTGATCGCGCCCACCGGGTCGCTCGCCACGACCGTGCCGTCAGGAATCGGGCCGGAGCCGGCCAATCCCGCGCCAGCAAGTTTGGTCAGCAAGGTGGCAAACAGCGCGGCCGGACTCTTGGAGCGCAGATAGGCAGCGATCTGCTCCTGCGTTTGGCTTGCTGCATACGCTTGCGCGGACGCGACGTCGCTTGCCTTGCCGTCGGCGATCAGCAAGTTGTAAAGCAGCGCGTTTCCCTGCGCCAGGTAAGTGGATGCGGGCGACATGGTCGGGATGGTGCCGGGCGGGAGATTGGTCGCCAGGGACAGGCCGCCGCTCAGCGGCACCGCGCGGTGGAACAGCTTGGGATGAGCGCTCGCCATCTTCGGTGAGGTCAGCAGCGCGTAGACATTGATCGCGCCGGCGGACTGTCCCATGATGGTCACGTTCCCGGGATCGCCGCCAAAGTTGGCGATGTTGCGGTTGACGAAGCGCAGCGCCTTGATGCTGTCGAGAATGGCGAAGTTGCCGGAATCCGACTCCGCGTCAGCGCCGGTCTTGAGCTGCGGCAGATTCAGGAATCCGAGAATGCCGAGACGGAAGTTGACGGTGACCACCACCGCGTCGGTGGTTTGCGCAAGGTTCGCGCCGTCGTATACCGGATCGGCGGTATAGCCCGACACATTGCTGCCGCCGTGGAAGAACACGATCACCGGCAGCTTCGGCTTGTTGTTGGCCGGTCGCCAGATATTGAGGTACAGGCAGTCTTCGCTGCCGACCGCCTGGTTCAAGGTGGTGCCGATTGTTTCATCGTAGCGGTTGTTCGCGCCCGGCCCGTAGATGCGCCCGTATTGCGCGCAGGCGTTGCCGAACTGCTTCGTGGTCAGCGTACCGTCCCACTTCGCCGGGTCCTGCGGCGCCTTCCAGCGCAATTCACCGGTGGGCGCCTTCGCATAGGGCACGCCTTTCCATGCATAGGTTTTCGAGGCGGGGGCGTTGCTGATTCCTTCTATGCTTCCGTATTCCGTCGCGCGCACCGTGGCCGGATGCGCATTGCGATCATTGTCGGCATGCGCGACAAGCAGTGGCGTGGACAAGACAAGTGCCGTCAGCCAACGTGTTGGGCTACTCCACATCGTTCGTCTCCTTGGTGTTGATTTGGGAAGGACTGCTTCGCGGCATTGCACCGCGATCGATCGAAGATACCTCGCTTCGTCCCGTCAATGACAGGGAACGAGCGACAGTTTGCGTGAAATCAAGCTTGAATCATGGGCAGCGCAGTCGGGCGGACGGGTCAAGGCCGCCGCCACCGAGATCGCAATTCACTCACCGCGCGCAGTGGCGAGCTGATACTTCTTCAGCTTGTCGTACAGCGTCTTGCGCGGAATGCCGAGGGCGTCCGCCGCGGCGGAGACGCTGCCTTCATTCCCGGCCAGCGCATCGACAATCAGCATGCGTTCGAAGGCGTCGACTTTCTGCGGCAGGCTGTTGCCATCCGTCATGGCGTCGCCCTTCGGCAATGCGGCAGTCCCGTCACCGACACCCAGCACCAGACGATCCGCGAAGTTGCGCAACTCGCGCACATTGCCCGGCCATTCGCGTGCCTGCCATTGCGCCATCTGCGCCGGCGTCCATTGCGGCAGCGGGCGCTGGTAGCGGATTGCCGCGCCCTGCGTGAAATGCGCGAGCAGCAGCGGAATGTCTTCACGGCGCTCGCACAGGCGCGGCAGGTCGATGCCGACCACGCCGATGCGGTAGTAGAGGTCCTCGCGAAACGTTCCCTGTGCCGAGAGCTTCAGCAGGTCGGCCTTGCTGGCGGCGATGATGCGGCAGTCGATCGCCACCGCGTCGTTGCCGCCGAGGCGTTCCAGGCGGCGCTCCTGCAGCACGCGCAGCAGTTTCACCTGCAATGCCAGCGGCATGCTTTCGATTTCGTCGAGGAAGACGGTGCCGCCGTTCGCATATTCGAGCTTGCCGATGCGGCGCTTCTGCGCGCCGGTGAACGCGCCGGCCTCGTGCCCGAAGATCTCGCTTTCGAACACGGTCTCCGGCAGCGCGCCGCAGTTGATGGCGACGAAGGGACCTTTCCTGCCGCTGGCGACGTGCAGCTGGCGCGCGACGACTTCCTTGCCGGTGCCGGTCTGGCCGTTGATCAGGATATCGGCCGCGGTGGGGCCGAGACTGCGGATCAGGGTGCGCAGCGCTTCGATCGGCGCCGACTGACCGATCAGCGAGGGCATGTCGGGATGCGCCGACCACGCCGCCTTGAGGCGCCGGTTCTCCAGTGTCAGCGTGCGCTTGTCCTGGGCCCGCCGCACCGCTTCCAGCAGCCGGTCCGCGGCGAAGGGCTTTTCGATGAAGTCGTAGGCGCCGGCACGCATCGCCTCGACCGCCATGTCGATGTCGCCGTGGCCGGTGACCAGGATCGCCGGCAGTTCGTCATCCAGCGTCGCCAGCCGCGTCAGCAGGTCCAGCCCGGAACATCCCGGCAGCTTCACGTCGGACACCACCACGCCGGGATAGTCGGGCTGCAGCCAGGGCCAGGCTTCTTCCACGCTGCCGCAGGCGCGCACCGAGAAGCCGCCCAGTTCGAGCGTCTGCGCGGTCGCAATGCGCACCGCCTGCTCGTCTTCGATCAATATCGCTTCAAGCGTCGTCACCTTGCGCTCCTTCCTCTTGTGCCTGTTCGACCGGCAGACGCACCACGAACTCCGCGCCGCCTGCAGCATGGTTGTGTGCCTCCAGCTTGCCGTTCATCGCCTGCACGATGGAGGATGAAATTGCCAGCCCGAGGCCGAGCCCCTGGCCGGATGGCTTGGTGGTGAAAAACGGTTCGAACAGATGCTGCGCCACCTGCTGCGGGATGCCCGTGCCCGAGTCGCGAATGCGCAGCACGGCGTCGGTGCCTTCGCGCTCCAGCACCGCCGTCACGGTCTTGACCGGCGCCTGTTCCACCGCATCGCAGGCATTGCGCATCAGGTTGATCAGCACCTGCTCGGTGCGCACCGCGTCGCCCAGCACTCGCACCGGTTCGCGGATGTCGACCGTGAAGCTGATGCCGCGCCGGCGGAAATCGCTTTCCAGCAGCAGCGCAGACGCCTGGATCGATTGCGCCAGGTCCACGGTGGAAATCGTGTCGTGGCTCTTGCGCACGAAACCCTTGAGCTGGCCGATGATGGAACCCATGCGCGCGCTGGCATCGCTGATGTGCGTCATGTTCTGTTTCGCCTGTTCCGGCTGTTCGCGCGTCAGGAAGGTGACCGCATTGTCGGCGAAGGTACGGATCGCGGCCAGCGGCTGGTTCAATTCATGCGCAACGCCGGCAGCCATCTGGCCCAGCATCGCCAGCTTGCCCGCCTGCACCAGTTCGTTCTGCGTCGTGCGCAGCAGCTGTTCGGTTTCCTTCAGCTTGCCGTATTTGGTTTCCAGCTCCTGGTTGGCTTGCAGCAGCTCCTTGGTGCGCTGCGCGATCTTGCGGTCGAGTTCTTCCGCCGCTTTCTGCAAGGCCTTGCGCGAAGCCATGCCTTCTTCCAGGCGGCGCCTGCGCTGATGCATCGCCCACAGCGAGATCGCACCGATCGCCAGCAGCAAGGCCGCCGCGCCTGCCCAGTAGGCGGCGGTGCGCGTGATGCGCGCCTGCGACGGAAACAGCATCAGGTGCCAGCCGAGGCGGCCCACCGGCTGGCTGACGTAGGCGCCGAAGCCGGCGCGCTCCGCTTTCGGCAGCGCAGCGATCGGCTTTACCGACTGGCCGGCGTATTGCAGCGTGCCGGCGAGGGTGCGTTGCGCCTCGGCGTTAAGCGGCGTCAGGCTGTGATAGTGCCAGCCGGCGCGGTTGCTCAGAAAGACCACGCCGCTGCGGTCGGCCAGCGCGATCGGCTCTTCGCTCTTCTGCCAGGTCTGCTCGAATTCCGCCAGGCTGATCTTGACCGCCATCACGCCGATCGGCGCCGACGAACCGCGCGGCGCATTGTGCGCATACACCGGCTGCGCGATGAAGTAGCCGGGCTCGCTGGTGGTGCTGCCGATGCCATAGAAGCGGCCGGCATTGCCGCGCAAGGCTTCGCGGAAGTAGGGTCGGTAGCCGAAGTTCTTGCCGACGAAACTGAGCCGCTGGTCCCAGTTGCTCGCAGCCAGCGTGTTGCCCTCGCGATCCATCAGATAGAGTGCGCCGACCTTGGCCTGGGTCTGGATCGACTGCAGCGTCAGGTTGAGGCGCTGGATGACCGCCTCGTCGCCGGGATGCGTCAGCGCTTCGGCGACGTCGGGTTGATAAGCCAGCGCGAACGGCAAGGTCTCGAATTTTTCCAGCACCGATTCGAGGTCGAGCGCGATGATCTGCAACTGGCGTTCGCCGGCGGCGTTGATGTCGGCAGCGGCCTTGTGCGCGCCGGTGAGGTAGGTCGCGAACACGACGAGCGCGGCGCAGAGCACGCCCGCGCCGATCAGGCCGACATTTTTTCTTGCGCTCATGCGGGACGCGCCGCCGCTGCCATCGTTATATCGCTATTGCTTGTAGATGCCGCAGTTGACGATCAGGTCGCCGACACGCTCGAAATACATGGATTTCGCTTCGATCTGTTTGGTCTCGGGATTGACGAACTTGTAGTCCTGCCAGCCCTTGCCCTTGGTCTTGGCCAGTTCCATGCGTTCGCGCATGAAGAATTTTCCGTCGGCGTCCTTCAGGTCGATCAGGTTACGGCCTTGCATGCGCACGTTGGCGCCGTGCGCCAGCGTCTTCGCGTTCAGGTCATTGATGGTCACATACAGGTCGCGGTCGCGGAACTGGCCTTGCACGTTGTTGACTTCCGCAATCGCTTTCTCGGTGCCATTGGCCTTCATGTATTCAATCACCTTCTTGACCATCGCGACTGCTTCCTCGGGCGTGCCGCGGTCCGCAGCGGATGCGTTGATGCCGAACGTCGCGGCTGCGAATACAAACAGTAACTTGATCAATGCTTTCATGTTGTCTCCTTGGTTGTTCATTCGGGTGGTTGCACGCACGGTGTGATCGTTTGCGATCGCTTGCGTGCCAATCCCCTTTATCGGTTATCGGCAGGATTGCCGCCATACTTGAGCTTCAGTCTACCGCAGCCATGCGCAATTCGTCGTCGTGATGCCGTTGCTGCTCTTCCATCACCAATTGGCCGAGCAGGTATTTCAGCGCATTGAACTCCGGCGAGGCCGGATCGCGCAGGCGCGGCAGCTTCACCTGCATGTCGCGCTTGACCGTGCCGGGGCGATACGTCATCACGACGATGCGGTCGGCGAGGTAGATCGCTTCCTCGATGCTGTGCGTGACGAAGATGATGGTCTTCTTCAGTTCCGCCCAGATGCGCAGCAGTTCGTCCTGCAGGTTGCGGCGCGTCAGTGCGTCGAGCGCGCCGAAGGGCTCATCCATCAGCATGATGGGCGAGTCGAGCGCCAGCACGCGCGCAATCGCCACGCGCTGACGCATGCCGCCCGACAGGTCTTTCGGAAAACGGTTGCGGAAATCGCTCAGGCCCAGCTTCTCGAGCAGCTGCAGCACGCGCGCCCGGATCTCGCCCTGGCGCATGCCCTTGATCTCGAGACCGAAGCCGACGTTCTGCTCGACCGTCATCCACGGGAACAGCGCATATTCCTGGAACACCATGCCGCGCTCCGGCCCCGGTCCCGTGACCGGCTTGCCGTCGACGCTGATGAGGCCGGAGGAGGGCGGGGAAAAACCGGCGATGGCATTGAGCAGGGTCGACTTGCCGCAGCCGGAAGGTCCGAGCAGGCAGACGAACTCGCCGCTCGGAATCTCGAGCTGGATGTCCTTGAGCGCGACGACTTCGCGCTCGCCGGTCTTGAATACCTTGTTGACGCCTTCCACCTTGATCTGTGCTGCGCTCATGTCAGTTCTCCAGTCCGCGGTGCCACCGCAGCAAATGATTGTTCAGTTTGTTCATGCCGATGTCGATCGCCAGGCCGAGCAGGCCGATGCTGATCATGCCGGCGATGATCTTGTCCGACCAGAAGTATTCGCGCGCTTCGAGAATGCGGAATCCGAGGCCGTTGTTCACCGCGATCATCTCCGACACGATGACCACGATGAAGGCGGTGCCGATGCCGATGCGCACACCCGACAGGATGTAGGGCACCGCCGCCGGCAGCATCACGCGCACAAACATGGTGCGCTGATTGGCGCCGAGATTGCGCGCGGCGCGCAGGTAGATGCCGTCCACGTGGCGCACGCCGGCGATGGTGTTCATCAGTACCGGAAAGAAGGCGCCGAGCGCGATCAGGAACACCGCCGGCGGATCGCCCAGCCCGAACCACAGGATCGCCAGCGGAATGTAGGCGATCGGCGGAATCGGCCGGATCACCTGCACCAGCGGATTCAGCCATGCATAGACGCGCTTGCTGGCGCCCATCGCCAGCCCGAGCGGCAAGGCCAGCACCGCGCCGAGCAGAAATCCCGCGACCACGCGATACATGCTGCCGATGGTGTCGCGGATCAGTTCGCCCGAGACGGCCCACGCCAGCCAGGACTCGGTAGACGGCGCATACGGCTCCATCGGCAGCAGATACTGGATCCACTTGCTCACCACCGCCAGCGGCGAGGGCAGCACCTGCTCGTTGGCCAGGCCCGACACGGCGGCGGCCTGCCAGAGTGCGATCAGGGCGATCGGCACGATCAGTCCCGCGGCGATTTCTCGCCAGTCGATTTTTTTCATGATGGCCTCCTTACTGGATGTTCAGGCTTTTCTTGGCGCCGTCGAGCAGGTCGAGCTTGACCCATTCCTTCGCGACCGGCGGATTGCTCATCCTGCCGACCTTGTACTTGTTCATGACCTCGGTCGTGATCTGGATATGCTCGGGAGTGACGTCGTAGGAGTAGGGCGAATTGCCGATCGCGTTGTAGAAATCGTCCTTGCTGAGCTGGCCCTTGAAGATGGTCTCGCGCACATACTTCTCCGCGATATCCTTGTTGTCGATGAAGGTCTTGGTGGCCTGCACGAAGCAGCGCATGAAGCGTTCCGCCACCGCGCGACGCTCGCGGTAGAACTTCTCCGTCATCACCATGGTGCGCACCGGCTCGCCGACTGCGGTGTCGTAGGGCTTCAAAATTTCGACGCCGTAGCCCTTGCTGATGGCTTGCGAGCTTTGCGGCTCGCTTTGCATGATGGCGTCGACGTTCTTGCCGAGCAGCGCCTGGTTCAGGTCGGGAAAGGCGAGATAGATGACCTGCACATCCTTGCCCGGCTGGTCCGACATCGTGAGACCGGCTTGCGCGAGTTCCGCCGCCAGCAGCACTTCATGGATGCCGCCGCGCGTGACGCCGACCTTCTTGCCCTTCAGATCCTTGACCGATTTGATGCCGTTGTCGCTGCGTGCCAGCAAGCGCGCGCCGCCCTTGGCGAAGCCGGCGACGATGTAGATCGGCGCACCATTGGCACGGCCGGAAATCGCCGCTTCGGAAGCGGTCGCGCCGACATCGAGTTCACCGGCGAGGATCGCCTGCATCACGTCGGGACCTTTGGCGAAAACGCGTTCCTCGACCTTGATGCCGCACTTCGGTGCGATCTCCTTGATATAGGACACCGCGCCGTAATGCGCGAACTTGAGATTGCCGAGGCGGACCACGTCCTCGGCATGCGCGGACGTGGCACAGGCGGTGATCAGGGCGAGCAGGGTATGTTTCAGTGTTGGGGTCATGCGAGTCTCCTTGAATGATGACGATCTTGTTTGTTGCGTGGCAGTTATTGCAGCTTCCGTGCCACTCCTTGGGATTGGTCTCAAATACTTGATTTCATGCGGCTTTCCTGTTTTCTGCGATGCTGCGCGGTAGCGCAAACTGGCGGACTGCCGGAATGCCGCGCCGCGCGCTGGCGGAAGTCCGCCGCCGCAGAACATGTACTCAGCGAATGAAATGCCCGCCCTTGCCGATCATCGTCAGTTCGACGTATTCGCTGCCGGTATGATCATCCGGTGCGTAGCTCACCATCAGGCCGCCGAGGTCGGCATGGCGTATCGATTCCAGCGCGTGGATCAGCCGCTCGCGCGTCAAGTTGCGCCCGGCGCGCTGCAGACCCTCGACCAGCACCTTGGCCGCGACGAATCCTTCCATCGCCGCATACGACACCGTGGCGCCGGATGCCTTGGCCGCGATCTTGAATTCCTGGCCCAGCCCGCTCGACACCAGATGCGGCGCCGGCGTGACTTGCGACACGATGACGCCGATGCCGTCGGCACCGAGGCGGGAGACGAAGGATTGGGCGGAATTGTTCGATAGCGTGAGGAGCTGCGCCCGGCTGCCTTCCTTGCGCAGGCGTGCGATGAGCTCGGCGGTGGTGGCGGCGGAACCGACGATGATCAGCGCGCGCGGATCGGCCTTGAGCGCCGCGTGCACGGCGGCGTCGATGTCGGGATGGGCGCGGTCGAAAGCGGCGAGCAGCGCCGGTTTCAATTGATGCGCCTGCATCGCCTTCTCGAAGCCGGCCAGGGCGTCGCGTCCGAAGCCGTCGTCGACATGCAGGATGCCGATTTCCTTGAAGCCGACGGTGGTGAAATGCTCGACGGCCTTGATCACCTCGTCCTGGTATTTGGCGCGCACGTTGAAGATCAGACGGTTGACCGGCGCATGGAACAGCGCGGCCCCGGTGCTCGGCGCAATCAGCGGCACCTGCGCCGACATCAGCAGCGGCAGGATGGCTTCGGTATGCGGCGTGCCGCGATTGAGGAACAGCGCGAGCACATGGTCCTTGCCGATCAGGGTTTGCGCATTCTTCGCCGCCAGCGCCGGATCGAACTTGTCGTCGAGCGTGCGGATCTCGATGCGGCGACCATGCACGCCGCCCTGGCGATTGATCATCGCGATATAGGCGTTGGCGCCTTCGTTCATTTCCTTCACCGAGCCGGCGATCTGCCCGGTGAGTCCGACCGTCTGCCCGATCAGGATGCGGTCCTCGCTCACGCCGTCCTCGGCGCTGGCCGTGGTCGCGGCGGCCGATAACAACAAGGCGGCCATCCATTTCCTCTGCTGTGCATGCATGTTCTTTTCCTTTTGTTGATGAGTCAACAAGGCGAATGTCTCCCTTCGCCGGCTTGTGGTGTGTGCTGCGCGGCAGGTCTTGCAGGCTCCGTGCCATGCAGAGCAAAGAGTGCAAGCTGTTGATTTGAATGGATTAGTTGAATCGGGCCGGGAGTGCGGGGAGCGCGGGGCGGCGGAAAGCCGGAATTCCGGACCTCAGGATGGCGGCATTCCGTCCACCAGCGGGTCGTCGTGCGTGTCGGTCCGCACGCACGACGATGCTAGCGAAAGAAGAGAGAGGGCTGGCGGGCACCGGCGCCAGGGGGAAGATCTTGTGCGCCGGAGGAGCTGGCGCGCAAGGTGCCGGGTCGACTAGATGACGCCTTGGGCCAGCATGGCGTCGGCGACTTTCACAAAGCCGGCGATGTTGGCGCCGTCCACATAGCTCAGGGTGCCGTCGGGCCGCTGACCGTATTGCAGGCAAGCCGCATGGATGCCCTTCATGATCTGCAGCAGACGCGCGTCCACTTCTTCACGTGGCCAGGATATGCGTTCCGCGTTCTGGCTCATTTCCAGGCCCGAAGTGGCAACACCGCCGGCATTGCTGGCCTTGCCCGGTGCGTAGAGCACACCGGCGGCCTCGAATGCCTTCGCGGCGTCGATGGTCGAAGGCATGTTGGCGCCTTCCGCGACGCACAGCACGCCGTTCTTGATCAGTGTCGCCGCATCGTTCACATCCAGCTCGTTCTGCGTCGCGCACGGCAATGCGACATCGACCGGCACATGCCACGGCCGCACGCCGGCCTCGAAGCGCACGCCGGTGCGCTTGGCATAATCATTGACGCGGCCGTACAAATGATTCTTCACTTCCATCAGCACGGCGAGCTTTTCTGCGGTGAATCCATCTTCATCGATGATCGTGCCGCTCGAGTCCGATACGGTGACGACCTTGGCGCCCAGTTCCATGGCTTTTTCCACCGCGTACTGCGCGACGTTGCCGGAGCCGGAGACGCTGACCCGCAAACCGTCGAACGAGCGGCCGCGGGTCTTGAGCATTTCATCGGCAAAATAAACGGTGCCGTATCCGGTTGCTTCCGGGCGGATCAGCGAGCCGCCGAAGCTCAGGCCCTTGCCGGTGAAGACGCAGTCGGCGCGGTTGCTCAACTTTTTCATCATGCCGGCCATGAAGCCGACTTCGCGGCCGCCCACGCCAATGTCGCCGGCAGGAACGTCCGTGTCGGATCCGACATGGCGGAACAGTTCGCTGACGAAAGCCTGGCAGAATCGCATCACTTCCCCCGCACTCTTGCCCTTGGGGTCGAAATCCGAGCCGCCCTTGCCGCCGCCCATGGGCAGGGTGGTCAGGGCATTCTTGAAGGTTTGCTCGAAGGCCAGGAACTTCAGGACGGAAAGATTGACCGACGGATGGAAGCGGATGCCGCCCTTGTAGGGGCCGATCGCCATGCTGTGTTGAATGCGATAGCCACGGTTGACCTGCACCTGGCCATGATCGTCGACCCAGGAGACGCGGAACATGACGACGCGCTCCGGTTCCACCAAACGATCGAGCAAGCCCTGTTCCGCATATTTCGGATGCTTTTCAATGTACGGCCACAGGCTTTCCATCACTTCGGTAACAGCCTGCAGAAACTCGGGCTGATCCGGGTTGCGATTGGCGACGTGCTGCAGAAAATCGTGAACAGAAGCGTATTTCATGTGCCTTCCCTGAAAGTGGAGAATTCTCGGAAGAAAAGATTTTCGCACATCTGACGCACTAATTTAGTGCCTTTTTAAGCGATCGCCTCGGCGGCTAGACCAGCTCTTTCCGTGGGTGCTCAGCATATCGTGTAACATTCGATTCATTTGCGGACGGCGTGTTTCAGGAGCGTTTCATGGGAGTGATCAACCAGATTCTCGACAGCTTTTCCTCGTTCAGCCCGAAACTGCAGGCCGCGGCGCGCTTTGTTGTCGATCATCCAAGCGAAGTCGTCATCGCATCGATGCGCACCCTGGCCGAGCGCGCGGGCGAGCAGCCGGCAACGCTGGTGCGGCTGGCGCAGCATCTCGGCTACTCCGGCTGGCCCGAGCTGAAGTCCGCGCTGGCGCACGACCTCGGGCTGCATCAGGACGGCTACGGGCCGCGCGCCAGGAGCCTGGCCGAGCGCGGCCGCAGCGCGGACCTGCCGGGTGAATTGTTCGGGGCGCAGCACCAGAATCTGAAGACGACCGAACAGCAATGCACCGATTCGCTGCATCATGCCGCCAGCCTGCTGCGCAATGCCGACACCGTGCACATCGCCGGATTCCGCGCCAGCTATCCGATCGCCTATGCCTTGTTTTACGGCTATCGCCTGTTTCGCAATTCGGTCCAGCTGATCGACGGGCAGAGCGGCGGGCTGGAAATGCAAATGCGCCTGTTCGGCGCCAAGGACGTGCTGGTGGTCACCAGCTTCGCGCCGTATTCGCGCGAATCCCTGCTGGTGGCCGAGACCGCCAAGTCGGCCGGGCTGCGCATCGTCGCGCTGACCGACAGCCAGGCCTCGCCGCTCGCCTTCCATGCCGACACGACGGTGCTGTTCTCGGTCGCCAGCCCTTCCTTCTTCCCCTCGGTGGTGGCGGGCGTGGCCTTGACCGAAGCGATGCTTGAATTGCTGGTGGCGGACGCCGGCAAGGCAGTGGTTCAAAAGATCGAGCGCGCGGAACAGGACCTGTTTCACAGCGGCGCCTATCTCCAATCCCCGGGCAAGCGTGTCGGCGGCAAGCTGGCGTAGCGGATTCCTCTCGCGGCTGCATTGCGGATCGCATATTCCGTTTGGAACAACTGTTGCAATTCTCTTGACATGGGTTCGTTTGTTACTTAAAGTCTGGGCTCTGCAACAGTTGTTGCGGAAATAAATTTCCTGCAAAAAAGGGAAGGTTTCCATTCCGCTCACCTGCAACGGACATTCGGCACATCCATTATTCGATTGGAGACAAGCATGCGCATTGCAATCGTTCCCATCGCAGCAGCCCTCGCTGCCGCGATTCTCATTCCCGGCCCCGCCGCCCTGGCGCAACAGAAATTCATCACCATCGGCACCGGCGGCGTCACCGGCGTGTACTACGCGGCCGGCGGCGCGATCTGCCGCCTGGTGAACAAGGAACGTACCAAGACGGGCATGCGCTGCTCGGTGGAATCGACCGGCGGCTCGGCGTACAACGTCAATGCCGTCAAGGCGGGCGAACTCGACTTCGGCGTTTCCCAATCCGACGTGCAGTACAAGGGCTACAAGGGCGAGGCGCCGTTCAAGGAAGCCTTCCCCGAGATGCGCACGGTGTTCTCGCTGCACCCCGAGCCGTTCACCCTGGTGGCGCGTCCGGATGCCAACGTCAAGAACATCACCGACTTCAAGGGCAAGCGCCTGAACGTCGGCAATCCGGGCTCCGGCCAGCGCGCGGCCATCGAGGAATTGCTCACTGCCGTGGGCATGAAGCTGTCCGACCTGTCGCTCGCGTCCGAGCTGAAGGCTGACGAACACGGCGCGGCGCTGTGCGACAACAAGGTCGACGGCTTCTTCTACAGCGTCGGCCATCCGTCCGCCAACATCCAGGACCCGACCACGGCCTGCGGCGCGAAGCTGGTGTCGATCACCGGGGCGGGCGTGGATGCGCTGGTGAAGAAGCATCCGTACTATGCCTATGCCACCATCCCGGGCGGCATGTATGCGAACAATCCGCAGCCGACCAAGACCTACGGCGTGCTGGCCACCATGATCACCTCCAGCAAGGTGCCTGCCGACGTCGTCTATAACATCACCAAGGCGGTGTTCGAGAACTTCGACGAATTCAAGAAGCTGCATCCTGCATTTGCCAACCTTGACCCGAAGCACATGGTCACCGATGGTCTGAGCGCACCGCTGCATGAAGGCGCAGCCCGCTACTACCGCGAAAAGGGCTGGATCAAGTAAGACCCGCAAATACCGGGATTTCGTTTTTCGCTTCGCACGCCAGGGCATCCGTGACAACACGCGCCCTGGCAGGTCTTTCGGGACGCGTCACCCTGCGCGCCCCGACAGGCTTCGTGCACCCGATTTTCATGCCGCTTCATTGAGGTTCCGATGACCGTCCCTTCATCCTCCGCCAGCGTCGATCTCCAGCAGCTTGTCCAGGAAGCTGACATGGGAGGGCGAAAACCGACCGGTGCCGCCAAGACCGTCCTGTTTGTCGCCTGCATTGCCTGGTCGCTGCTGCAACTCTGGTATGCATCGCCCTTGCCGTTCACCTTCCGCATCCTGGTGTTGAACGATACCGAGATGCGCGCCCTGCACCTGGCTTTCGCGCTGTTTCTTGCCTATACGGCGTATCCGTTCCGCAGGTCGTCGCCGCGCAGCCGCATTCCCGCCATCGACTGGATACTGGCTGCCGCCGCGGCATTCTGCGCGGCCTATCTTTTCCTGTTCTACCGCCAGCTCGCCGACCGGCCCGGCCAGCCGATCATGCAGGACATGATCGTTGCCGTCCTCGGCATGCTGCTGCTGCTGGAAGCGACGCGGCGCGTGGTCGGCCCGCCCATGGCCATCATCGCGAGCATCATGCTGGCGTTTGCGTTCGCCGGTCCTTACATGCCGGACGTGCTCGCGCACAAGGGCGTGTCGCTGAGCAAAGCGGTATCGCATTACTGGCTGTCGAGCGAGGGCGTGTTCGGCGTCGCGCTCGGCGTGTCGTCCAGCTATATCTTCCTGTTCGTGCTGTTTGGCGGCCTGCTGGAAAAGGCCGGCGCGGGCAGCTACTTCATCAAGGTGGCCTTCTCGCTGCTCGGCCATCTGCGCGGCGGACCGGCCAAGGCGGCCGTGGTTTCCTCCGGCATGATGGGCATGATCTCCGGCTCTTCGGTCGCCAACGTGGTGACCTGCGGCACCTTCACCATTCCGCTGATGAAGCGCGTCGGTTATCCGGCGCACAAGGCCGGTGCGATCGAAACCGCCGCCGGCGTGGACGGGCAGATCATGCCGCCGGTGATGGGCGCGGCCGCCTTCCTGATGGCGGAATATGTCGGCGTGCCGTATGCCGAGATTTGTCGCAATGCGGCGCTACCGGCCGCGATTTCGTACATCGCCCTGTTCTACATCAGCCACCTCGAAGCGCTCAAGCTCGGCATCCAGGGATTGCCGCGCCCGGCGGGTGTGACCACGCTAGGCCGGCTCGCCGGTTTCGGCATGACCATCGCCGGCACCATCCTGCTCGCCAACGCCGTGTACTACGGCCTTGGCTGGATCAAGGGCTTGCTGGGCGCAGGCGCCATCTGGGTGATCGTTCCCGCCATCGTCCTTGCCTACCTCGGCATCCTGTGGGGCGTATCGAAGCAGCCGGACCTGGAGATCGACGACCCGGAGGCGCCCATCCTGACCCTGCCGCCGGTCAAGGAGACCGTCCTCGCCGGCCTGCATTACCTGCTGCCGGTGGTGCTGCTGATCTGGTCGCTGCTGGTGGAGGAGCTTTCTCCCGGACTGTCGGCCTTCTATGCCACGGTGTCGCTGATCGTGATCCTGCTGACGCAGAAGCCCTTGCTGGCGTTTTTCCGGCGCCAGGAAAATCCGCTCTCGCGCGTGCGGGAAGGCTGGCATGACCTGGTACATGGTCTCGAACTCGGCGCGCGCAACATGATCGCCATCGGCATCGCCACCGCGAGCGCCGGCATCATCGTCGGCACCGTCTCGGTCACCGGCCTGGGCCTGGTGATGTCGGAACTGGTCGAGCTGATCTCCGCCGGCAACCTGGTCGTGATGCTGCTGCTGGTGGCAACGGTGTGCCTGATCCTCGGCATGGGCATGCCGACCACCGCCAGCTACATCATCGTCTCGACGCTGATGGCGCCGGTGATCGTCGACCTCGGTTCGCAAACCGGCCTGGTCGTGCCGCTGGTTGCCGCGCACATGTTCGTCTTCTATTTCGGCCTGATGGCCGACGTGACGCCGCCGGTGGGGCTCGCCTCGTTCGCGGCGGCAGCGGTCGCGAAGGCCGACTTCCTCAAGACCGGCGCCACCGCATTCTTCTACAGCATCCGCACCGGCATCCTGCCCTTCATCTTCATCTTCAACACCGACCTGCTGCTGATCGATATCCACTCCTGGTGGCACCTGCTGCTCGTCGTGACGAGCGCCATCCTTGCCATGCTGGTCTTCGCCGCCGCGACGCAAGGCTGGTTCGTGCGCCGCAACCGCTGGCATGAATCCGCGCTGCTGCTGCTGGTGACCTTCACCCTGCTGCGGCCGGGCTTCTGGCTCGACCAGGTGTATGAACGGTATCAGGTCGAGCCGCCGGCACGCTTGTTCGAACTGGCGAAGAATGCGCCGTCGGACACGCGACTGCGCGTGCGCATCGAAGGCACCTCGCTCGAAGGCAAGGACGTGCGCAAGACCGTGCTGCTGCCTCTCGGCGACGAGGGCGACGCCCGCAAGCGCATCGCGGCAACGGGTCTGATGGTTTCCAATCTCGGAGGAGACGTCGAAGTCATGGCCGTCGGGCTGAAGAGCCGCGCGGAGAAGGCCGGCTTCGAACAGGGCTTCAAGATCACGGGCATCGAGACGGAAACGGACCGACCCGCCAAGGAGTGGCTGTACATCCCGGCACTGCTCCTGCTGCTCGGCGTCTATCTGCTGCAACGCGCTCGGCGCGATGACGCGGCGTCTGCTGCGCGCACTGCCTCGGCTTGAGGATCCTTCCATGAACAACTTTTTTCATTCATTGACATGAGCCATATCATTCACCGTTCACTGCGCGCCGTGCCTCCGGTTGCCGCCGGCGCCAGCGGCATTCACATCGTCGACCGGCAGGGCAAGCGCTACATCGACGCCTGCGGCGGCGCCGCCGTTTCCTGCCTCGGACATGCGCATCCGGACGTGCTGGCCGCGATCCATCGGCAGATCGACACGATCGCCTACGCGCATACCAGTTTTTTCACGACCGAAGTGTCCGAGGCGCTGGCCGACCACCTCGTGCAGCACGCGCCGGAAGGGCTCGACCAGGTGTATTTCGTTTCCGGCGGATCGGAAGCGATCGAAACCGCGCTCAAGCTCGCGCGCCAGTACTTCGTCGAAGCCGGCCAGCCGCAGCGCACCATGTTCGTCGCGCGTCGCCAGAGCTATCACGGCAACACGCTGGGCGCGCTCGCCGTCGGCGGCAACGAATGGCGCCGCAAGCAGTTCGCGCCGCTGCTGATGGAAGTGGGGCGCGTGTCGCCGTGCTATGAATACCGTGAGCGCGGCAGCGACGAGAGCCAGGATGCCTACACGCGTCGTCTTCTGGCGGAACTCGATGCGGAATTCCAGCGCATCGGGCCGGATCGCGTGATCGCCTTCGTCGCGGAAACCGTGGTCGGTGCCACTGCCGGCGCGGTGCCGCCGACACCGGGCTACATCAAGGGCGTGCGCGCATTGTGCGACCGCTACGACATCCTCTATATCGCCGACGAAGTGATGTGCGGCATGGGACGCACCGGCACGCTCTACGCGGTCGAGCAGGAAGGCGTGGTGCCCGACATCGTCACCATCGCCAAGGGGCTGGGCGGCGGCTATCAACCCATCGGCGCGGTGCTCGCGCGCGGCAGCCTGATCGAGAAGATGCGCAGCGGCAGCGGGCTGTTCCAGCACGGCCACACCTACATCGGCCATTCGACCGCGGCCGCCGCCGCGCTCGCGGCGCAGCAGGTGATCCAGCGCGACCAGTTGATGCCGCAGGTACGCCAGCGCGGCGATTACCTGCGCAAGGCGCTGCATGCGCGCTTCGACGCCCATCCGCATGTGGGCGACATCCGCGGCCGCGGGCTGTTCATGGGTGTCGAGCTGGTGCGCGATCGCGACACCAAGGCGGTCTTCGATCCGGACCTCAAGCTGCATGCGAAGATCAAGGCCAAGGCCATGCAGAACGGCCTGCTGGTGTATCCGATGGGAGGCACGATAGACGGTCGTCTCGGCGACCACGTCCTGCTCGCGCCGCCCTACATCATCAGCGAATCGGAGCTGGACCAGGTGGTGGAACGCCTCGGTCTTGCCATCGACGCCGCAATCTCGGAACTCGCATAGACAGCATCATGAACCAAGACCGTTTGCCACCCATCCCCGAAAGCGAATGGACCGACGCGCAGCGCGAGCACGCGCGCGAGATCATCGAAGGCCCGCGCGGCGGGTTGATCTCGCCTTTCGTGCCGCTCTTGCGCAGCCCCGAACTGATGACCCATGCCGGACGCATGGGCGAGTATCTGCGCTACCGCAGCGCGATCGGCCTGCGCCTGTCGGAACTGGCGATCCTGGTCACCGCGCGCCAATGGTCGCAGCAGGTCGAATGGGCGATCCATGCGCCGATTGCGGAACGCGAAGGCATCGCACCCGACACGATTCAGGCCATCGCCGAGGGACGCCGTCCCGCGTCGATGAATGCGGATGAAGCATTGGTGCATGATTTCTGCATCGAACTGCATCGCAATCGCGGCGTGTCGGATGCGACCTGGTCGCAAGCCGTCGCGCGCTTCGGCGAGCATGGCGTGGTCGACCTGCTAGGCATCAACGGTTATTACACGCTGCTGTCGATGGTCATGAATGCGGCGCGGACCGAAGTGCCGCCGTCGAAAGCGCCGCACCTTCCCGACCTGTCGCAATAGACGGCTAGGCCGCGCGCTTTCTTGCGCCCGCCTTCTCCTGCCTGCTGGTGTTGCGCACTTCCTCGAACAGCATGTCGACGAAGGCTTGCGAAGCCGGCGACAGGGTGCGATCGACGCGGGTAATGACGCCGATGATGCGCTCGGGCCGCGGGCTCTGCAGCGTCGCCGCATGCAGCTTGCTCATGTTCAGCTCGCGCAGCACCATGCGCGGCATGAAGGTGATGCCGAGTCCGGCGCGCACCATGCTCAGTGCCGTCACCATGTTCGCCACTTCATAGGTCGGCTCCACGGCAATCCCCGCCGCCGCAAAGCCGCGCTCCGCCAGATGGCGCGTGTTGGACTGGCGCGGCAGCAGCACCAGCGATTGTTTTGACAACTCTTTCCAGGTCACGGATTTCGCCTTGGCCAGCGGATGATGCATCGGCACCACCACCGTCAGGTCATCGCGGAACAGCTCGCGAAATGCCAGCTCGGGATGTTGCGTGGGCAGGATGCCGACGCCGAAATCGACTTCGCGCGACAACACCCGGTCCACCAGCGTCAGGTCGGGTTCCTCGATCAGGCGGGCGGTGATTTCGGGATGCTTGGCCTTGAACAGTGCGAGCGTGTTGGTGGCGATGCCGAAGGCGACCGACGGCAGTGTGGTAAAAACAATACGCCCGCGCTTGCCGCCCGCGATGTCGCGCACATAGCGCCATGCATCTTCCAGGTCATCGAGCGGCCGTTCCACCATCGACAGCAGTTCGCGCCCGGCTTCGCTCAGGTCGACGCGCCGCGTGGTGCGCTCGAACAACTGCACGCCCAGCACCGATTCGAGTTCGCGGATCATCTGTGAAAACGCCGGCTGGGTCATCGCCAGCTCACTCGCTGCCAGCGAGAAGGAGCCGTGATGCGCGGCAAGCACGAAGCCGACGAGGGGGCGCAATTTGAAATTCATGCAAGAACCTTTCCTGGGCGGATAGCAAACAAGGCCGATGCCGCCTTCGTTATTCATAAGAAGCACTTAATAATAAAACTAAAATATCGATTTGTCGAAAGAACGGCGCAATGATTTAATCCTTTCCATTATCTACTCAAGCATTGATGGGAAGGGACATGGGGAATATCTGGATCGGGATTGACACAGGCGGAACATTTACCGACCTGGTGCTGGTGGATCAGGAAACCGGCGAGTACTGTTACCACAAGCTGCCGACGACAACGTCCGATCCCTCCAAGGCGATTCTCGAGGGCGTCGATGAAATCATCCGGCTGGCCAGGCGCCGCCCGGAAGAAGTTGCCTTCCTCGTGCTCGGTACCACGCTCGCCACCAATGCCGTGCTGGAAGGGAAGACCGCGCCGACCGGCATGCTGACCACGCGCGGTTTCCGCGACGTGCTGGAGCTGGCGCGCCAGCGTCGGCCGCATTATTTCAATCTCGACATCCTGAAGCCGGAGCCGCCGGTCAAGCGCGATTGCCGCATCGAAGTCGGCGGCCGCATCGATCATGATGGCAGTGTGTCAACGCCGCTTTCCGAAGACGACGTGCGGGCCGCCGCGAATATCCTGCGCGACAAGGGCGTGCAGGCGGTGGCGATCTGCTTCATGCATTCCTACGCCAACCCGGAGCACGAGGAACAGGCCAAGGCCATGGTGCAGAAGATGCTGCCCGGCGTCTACCTGTGCACCTCCTCCGAAGTGCTGGCCGAATTCCGCGAGTACGAGCGTTTTGCCACCACCGCCGTGAATGCCAGCCTGATGCCGATCATGGACCGCTACCTTGAGCGCTTCGTGCAGGGCGTGAAGAATCTCGGCATCAATCGCATCCCGCGCGTCATGCAATCCAACGGCGGCGCGGTCAGTCCGGCCGCGGTGCGCCGCATGCCGGTCAACACCTTCTTCTCCGGGCCTGCGGGCGGCGTGATCGGCACCGTGGGCCTCGGCCGCCAGCTCGGCATCGACAACATGATCACGTTCGACATGGGCGGCACCAGCACCGATGTCTGCCTGATCAAGAAGGGCGAGCCGGCCAAGAAGAATGAACGCCAGATGGGCGGGTTCCCGGTGCGCACGCGCACGCTCGACATTCACACCATCGGCGCCGGCGGCGGCAGCCTCGCATGGATCGATGCCGGCGGCCTGCTGAAGGTCGGCCCGCAAAGCGCCGGCGCCTATCCCGGCCCGGCAGCCTACGGCCGCGGCGGCACGCGCCCGACGGTGACAGACGCGAACGTGGTGCTGGGACGTCTCAACCCGCGCCAGCTCCTGGGCGGACGCATGAAGATGTATCCCGAGAATGCGCAGAAGGCATTCGAAGACGAGCTGGGCGAACACCTGAGCGGCGATTCGGTGAAAGCAGCGGCGGGCATCCTGGAAATCGTGAACGTCAACATGATCGGCGCGCTGCGCGTGATCTCGGTCGAACAGGGCGAAGACCCGCGCGATTTCACCCTGGTGGCATTCGGCGGCGCCGGTCCGCTGCATGCGGCCGACGTGGCACGCACCATCGGCATGCGCCGCGTGCTGGTGCCGCCGCGTCCCGGCCTGCTGTGCGCGCTGGGGCAGTTGCATGCCGACGTGCGCGGCGACTTCAGCCTCACCCGCATGCTGCCCACCACGCCGGACAGCCTGCCTACGCTCAACACCTCGGTGAAGGAATTGCGTACGCAGGGTGAACGCTGGCTGAGCGGCGAAACCGAGCAGCGCGAAGACGCTCATTTCGAATGGCTGGTCGATCTGCGCTACGTCGGCCAGAACGGCGAACTGATTCTTCCGCTGCCGCAGGAAAGACTGACCACCGCCGACCTCGATCAACTGACCGCGGCCTTCCATCAGCGGCATGAACTGCTGTACGGCTACAAGATGGACGAGCATGCGGTCGAGATCGTCACGCTGCGTCTCGTGGTGCGTGCCAAGCGACCGACGCCGCCTGCCGAGCATGCGCAGCTGGAAGGCTCGGACATCGAGAAGGCCATCGTCGAACATCGCGATGTCTGGTTTCCCGAAACCGGCTTCGTCGGCACGCCGGTCTACGATCGCGAACGCTTGCCGATCGGCTGCACCTTCAGCGGTCCCGCCATCGTCGAACAGATGGACACCACGACCGTGGTGCCGCCGGGCGCGAAGGTGTCGCATGACAAGTACGGATATTTGATGATTGAAATGGAGCCGGCAGCGGCAGGGAAGGCGAAATAATCATGACGCACAATGTTGATCCGATCCGCGCGGAAGTGGTATCGCGCTTTCTGCTGGCGACCGCCGAGGAAATGGGCGCGACGCTGATTCGCACCGCGTTTTCGCCCAACATCAAGGAGCGCGCCGACTGCTCTTCGGCGATCTTCGACGCCAGCGGCCAGGTGATCGCCGTCGCGCAACGCGTGCCCATCCACCTTGGCTCCATGGTCGGTGCGGTCGACGAGATCCTGAAGCGCTTCGACATCAAGACGATCGATCCCGGCGACATGTTCATGGCCAACGATCCGTACAACGGCGGCGGCTCGCATCTGCCGGACATCAACATCGTCGCGCCGGTATTCATCGACGGCAAGATCGTCGCCTTCGTCGCCAACATCGCGCACCACGCCGACGTCGGCGGCATGGTGCCGGGCAGCGAGTCGGCCACCTGCCAGACCATCTTTCAGGAAGGCATACGCATTCCGCCGGTGCGCGTGATGCGCAAGGGCGAGATCAATCGCGATGTGGTCGACCTCGTGCTGCTCAATTCGCGCACGCCGGACGAGCGCATGGGCGACCTGCGCGCGCAATTCGCCGCCAATATCACCGGTACGCGCAGCGTCATGTCGCTGTTCGAGCGTTATGGCGTCGCCGAGACGCAGGATGCGATCGCGACCTTCCTCGATTTCACCGAACGTCGCTTCGCCGCTGCCATCAATCAGCTGCCGCCCGGCACCTATGTCGAAGAGGATTTCCTTAACGGGAACGAGGAAGGCACGACGGCCCGCATCCGCCTGGCACTGACGATCGCCGAAGGCCGCATCGAATTCGACTTCGCCGGCACCGATGCGCAGCTCAACAGCGCGCGCAACATTCCGCACCGCGCCTTGCTCGCCACCATCTACACGGTCGCCAAGAGTTTGCTCGACCCGGAACTGCCGGCAAACGCCGGTTACTACCGCACGCTGCATGTCAGCGCGCCGGCCGGTTCCATCGTCGGCCCGATTCCGCCGGCGGCAGTCGGCTGCCGTTCGATTTCCTGCGGCGTGCTGGGCGACGTGATCGCCGCCGCCCTGTCGCAGGCGATGCCGAAGAAGGCCCTGGCACGCAGCGGCCCGCATCAACTCATGGTGCTGGCCGGCACCGATCCGCGCAACGGCCGTTATTTCGTCAACTATGAAACGGTGGCCGGCGGCATGGGCGCGCGCGCCGTGCGCGACGGTACCGACGCGGTCCGCGTTCACGCGTCCGGCGCATCCAATCTGCCGGTCGAGGCGTTGGAACATGCCTACCCGGTGCGCATCGAACGCTATGCACTGTGGGAAGGTTCGGGCGGCAGCGGCCGTTATCGCGGCGGCATGGGCGTGGTGCGCGACTATCGCGTGCTGGCCGATGATGTCGTGGTCAGCCTGTCGTCGGAGCGCCAGCTCGTCGCCGCAGCAGGAACAGCCCATGGCGGTGCGGGTGCCGCAGGCCAGTTCATTCTCAATCCCGGCAGCGCCGATGTGTGCAAACTGCCTTCCGCCGCGGCCGAAGTGAAATTGCCGCGCAACAGCCTGTTGCGGGTCTGCACGCCAGGCGGCGGCGGTTACGGCAATGCCGCCGAACGCGACAAGGCGGCGATCGAGCGCGACAGGCTGGAAGAGCGCGTACTGGACTGATCGGGAAGACGCATGGACCGCAACACCAACGAAGCTGAACTGTTCGCCGCCGTACGGGCCGATTTTCCCGCCACCGAACGCTGGACCTACACCGACGTCTCGGGGCGCGACATCCTGTCCGGGCGCGTGCGCGCGGCCATCGACGCGCATCTCGACGAGCGCATGTACAACGGCGGCGACAAGGCGAAGATGTTCGCCTTGATCGAGAGGGTGCGCGACAAGTTCGCGTCCTTCATCAATGCCGATTCGGACGAGATCGCCTACACCAAGAACATCTCGGAAGGGCTCAACATCGTCGCCACGGCCTTGCCATGGCAAGCCGGCGACAACGTGATCCTCTGCCCCGAGCTGGAGCATCCGAACAATGTCTATCCCTGGTTGAATCTGGAACGCCACGGGCTGGAAACGCGCATGGTGGCGCCGCGCGACGGCCACATCCCGGTCGACCGGATCATCGAGCGGATCGATGCGCATACGCGCGTCGTCACGGTGTCCAGCGTCACCTTCGCACCGGGCTTCCGCACCGAGTTCGAGCGGCTCGGCCGCCTCTGCCGCGAGCGCGGCATTTTCTTTCTGGTCGACGGTGCGCAATCGATCGGCACGCTCAAGACCGATGTGCGCGCATCGTTCATCGACGGCTTGTCCGTCTCGACGCAGAAGGGCTTGCTGGGCCTGTACGGCATGGGCTTGCTGTATGTGCGCCGCGAGTGGGCGGAACGCATGCAGCCGACTTATCTGGCGCGCTTCGGCGTCGATCTGGGCGATGCGCATGAAGCGGCCATGGGCGGCTATGCCTACAAATTGATGCCGGGCGCGCGGCGCTTCGATCTCGGCAATTACAACTTCCTGGCGACGGCCGCGCTGGAGCCGTCGCTCGACCTGCTGCTGGAGATCGGCAGCGAGCGTATCGAACGCCGCCTCGCGCGGCTTGCCCATGCGCTGGCGCAGGGCTTCATCGACCTCGGCCTGCCGATATGCGGCGGCGCGCCGGGTGCGCACATGACAAACATCGTGACCGTCGGCACGCTCGGCAACGGCGGACACGACGGCGTCAACGACAGCCGGATGAACGATCTGGCTGCGCATCTTGTCGATAACAAGGTGAAGTTCTCGTTGCGGCGCGGCCTCCTGCGCTTTTCTTTCCACATCTACAACAACAGCGACGACGTCAAGCGTATTCTCGACCTGACGCGCGCCTTCTTGCGAAAATGAATTACATCGAACCCGGCACCGGACGCACCTATCCGCTCGACACACCGCGCTGGCGCGGCGACAGCGGCCATTACCTTGAACTGGAAGCATCGCCGGGATTGCGGCGATCCGACATCGATCAGCAATGCCGCTCGATCTGGCGCTACGCGAAAGCGCTGCCCGTGGCCGCGAGCACGGCGGTCAGCATGGGCGAGGGCTGGACTCCGCTGGTCGATGGCGACTGGGATGGCGCGCCGGTGCGCTTCAAGCTGGAATTCATGATGCCCACCGGTTCCTTCAAGGATCGCGGCACCAGCGTGATGGTCTCCTACCTGAAGAGCCATGGCGTCCGGCACGTGCTGGAAGACTCGTCCGGCAACGCCGGTGCCTCGCTGTCGGCCTACGCGGCACGCGCCGGGATCCACTGCCGCATCCTGGTACCCGAAACCGCTTCCTTCGGCAAGATCGCGCAGATCGCCGCCTGCGGCGCCGAGGTCGTGATGATCCCCGGCCCGCGCCAGGCGGTCGCCGATGAAGCCGTGCGCCAGGCCGACGAAATTTTCTACGCAAGCCACAACTGGCAGCCGACCTTTGTCGAAGGCATCAAGACCCTCGCCTACGAAATCTGGGAACAGTCCGGCTACACGGTGCCCGACAACATCGTGATGCCGCTCGGTTATGGCAGCAATGTGCTGGGTTGCCGGCGCGGCTTTGAAGAATTGATGCGCAACGGCGAGATCGATCGCATGCCGCGCCTGTTCGGCGTGCAGGCGGCCAATTGCGCGCCGCTGTACGCGGCCTTCGCCAGCGGCGCGGACACCACCGGCGACATCCAGGTCAAGCCGACGCTCGCGGAAGGCATCGCTTCCTCGAAGCCGACACGCGGCCGCGAAGTCCTCGCCAGCATCCGTGCGTCCGGCGGCGCGGTCGTGCAGGTGCAGGAAGACGAAATCGTTGCGGCACTGCGCGCGTATGCGCACAAAGGCTTGTTCATCGAGCCGACCAGCGCCGTCACCGGCGCAGCGCTGTCGCAATTGCTCAAGGGCGGAACGATCGATCGCAGCCAATCGACCGTCGTGGTGCTCACCGGCTCCGGCCTGAAAGCCTCCTCCACGATCGGGCAAGCGCTCGGGCTGGGCATCGGCACCGACAAGGCAGGCGGCTGAATCGTGCGCATCATCGAAACGCCAAAGGCGCCGCTGCCCGCCGGCCACTATTCGCAAGCCGTGGTGGCCAACGGCCTGGTCTTCGTGGCGGGCGTGCTGCCGATCGTACCTATCGCGCCGGACATGCCGGTCCAGGAGCGGCGCATGCCGGAAGGGCTGGAAGCGCAGGCGCGCCAGGTGTTCGACAATCTGCGCCATGTCCTCGAGGCGGCCGGCACCGGGCTGGACGGCCTGATCAATGTGCAGGTCTTCATTCCGGACGTCGCGCTCTGGCCGTCGCTGGATGCGGCCTACCGCGAGATCCTGGGCAGCCACAAGCCGGCGCGCACCGTGGTGCCCTGCGGCCCCTTGCATTACGGCGCGCTCATCGAAGTCAACGCGGTGGCTGTTGCCGGCCAGCCCGCGCAGCAGGAACCGAAGCAAGCCTGAGCGGTGTTCGCTTGCGGTGCGCGTGCCGCAACGATGCCTCTTGCCGCAACCACGAAGGAGCCGTGCATTGATCGTCGATCCGCTGTTTTACCTGGTAGCGATTCCGGCGGTACTGCTCAACAGCATATCGAAAGGCGGCTTCGGCGGCGCACTCGGCGGAACTGCGGTTCCCCTGATGGCGATCGCCATTTCGCCGCGCCAGGCCGCCGGCATCATGCTGCCGCTGCTGTGCCTGACCGACGTGGTCGGCGTGCGCTCCTATTTTGGCCAGTGGCACAAGCCGACGCTGAAAATCATCCTGCCCGGCGCGCTGGTCGGCGTCGCCATCGGCACGCTCTCCTTCGGCGTGTTGAGCGAGTCCGCCATCCGCCTGCTGATCGGATCCATTTCCGTGGCATTCGTGCTGATCAGCTGGCTCAGGCGGCCCGTCGCGCAGGCGGCGCGGCCGTCGCGGGTGAAAGGCGTCTTCTGGTCCAGCCTGTCGGGTTTCACCAGTTTTGTCGCGCACGCCGGCAGCCCTCCGCTCGTCATGTACCTGCTCCCGCAGCAGCTCGAAAAGACGGCATTCATCGCGACGGCCAGCCTGTTCTTCATGCTGACCAATGCCGTCAAGCTGATTCCCTATGCCTGGCTCGGGCAATTCTCCGTTCCCAATCTGCTCACCAGCCTGGCGCTGGCACCCCTCGTTCCTGTCGGCGTGTGGCTCGGGATGTGGCTGCAGAAGCGCATCAACCAGTTCTGGTTCTATCGCATCACGCAGGTGGGCTTGCTGCTGATCGGCGCGCAATTGATTTATCAAGGCATTTTCAATGCCCATTAAAAAAAGGAAGAGGAGACCGGCATGTCATTCGCAAACCTGAAAATCGGCGTTCGCCTTGGAATCGGATTCGCATCGCTACTCCTGGTATTGGTGGCCGTTCTGGGATTCGGCCTGAACTCCATGCAGCGCATCAACGCGCGGCTGGATGCCATCGTCAACGAAAATGGTATCAAGACCACCGCCGCGAACGATATGGCAAGTCACGTGCGGGATCTTTCCACGCACATCAGCAATGTTGTCCTCCTGACCAACGAGGAAGCGATGGAGGTCGAGGCAAAGAAGGTGGTCGAGTCGCGCGCCGGATACGGTGCGGCGCAGGCTGTGTTTGCAAAGCTGGCCGCTACCGAAAAGGAAAAGGCCCTGCTGGCGACACTCAACGGCCTGGTCGCCTCGGCCACGCCATTGCAGGACCAGGTGATCGATTTGCGACGGCATGACAAATACATGGAGGCCACCGATGCCTTGATGAAGGAAGCCGCGCCGATGTTGCAGAAGTCGGTCGCTGCGCTCGACGAGATGATCGCGCGCGAGAAGCAGCTGACCGCCGCCACGGTCGAGGAAGCGCGCGCCGAGTATGCCGGCATCCGCCAGCTGATGCTCATGCTCGGTGCCTTTGCCATCGTGCTCGTCATGTCGCTGGGATGGATCATCAATCGCTCGATTACACGCCCGATCCGCGAAGCCGTCACCGTCGCGGAAACCGTCGCAGCGGGCGACCTCAGTTCCACCATCGAAGTGAAATCGAGCGACGAAACCGGCCGCCTGCTTCAGGCGCTGAAAGACATGAATGACAACCTGGCGCAGATCGTCGCACATGTGCGTGTCGGCACCAACGCGATGGCCGACGCGTCCAGCCAGATCGCCGCCGGCAATATCGATCTCTCCAGCCGCACCGAGCAGCAGGCCGGCTCGCTGCAACAGACCGCTTCCTCCATGGAGCACTTGACCTCGATGGTGAAGCAGAATGCCGACAACGCGCGCCAGGCCAATCAGGTCGCCATCGCCGCCGCCGACATCGCCGCCAAGGGAGGCGAGGTGGTTGCGAAGGTGGTGGACATGATGGAGGCCATCAACGGTTCTGCGAAAAAGATTGCCGACATCATCGGCGTCATCGACGGCATTGCCTTCCAGACCAATATCCTCGCGCTCAACGCCGCCGTCGAGGCCGCGCGCGCCGGCGAGCAGGGACGCGGCTTCGCCGTGGTTGCCGGCGAAGTGCGCAATCTCGCGCAACGCTCCGCCTCGGCGGCCAGGGAGATCAAGACCCTGATCGTCGGCTCGGTCGGGCAGGTCGAGGCCGGCAACAAACTGGTCGCGGAAGCCGGCACGACCATGGGCGAGATCGTCAACAGCATCCGGCATGTGACCGACATCATGGGCGAAATCATGGCCGCCAGCCACGAGCAGAGCACGGGCATCGAGCAGGTGAGCGCAGCCATCGGCCAGATGGACGAGGTCACCCAGCAGAACGCCGCGCTGGTGGAGCAGGCAGCCGCAGCTTCGGAGGCGCTGAAGGATCAGGCGGATGGACTGGCGCAGGCAGTCAGCGTGTTCAAGATCGACGAAAGCCGGGCCAACATCGCCACCGTGATCCCGCTGCGCGCACCCGCACCGACAGGTATCGGCATCACGCGGGAACGCAGCGTGCGCGCGAGCAAGGCGATGCCGGCCGGAGAGCGGCCGGGCCGCCCTGTCGACGTGCACGCGATGGCCGCCGCCGGCGGCGGCGACTGGGAGGAGTTCTAGAGCGGCGTTCCTATTAGTGCAGGGGGCGCGCAGCCCCGGGAACCGGCCGAGTGCAAGGCGCGGCGACGCGACGTAGCAGTGCTACGACAAGGAGACGCAACACCGCAGGCGGCCGGTTCCCGGGGCTGCCCGAAGGGTTCGAGCCGGAAGGGCGCATCGCGGCGTTGCGTCGCTTGCTCAGGGGCTCACCCTGAGCGGCGCGCCGCGCCTTGCGCTGCCTCCCTTCTGGCTCGAACGCGCCCCCTGCACTAATAGGAAAGCCGCTCTAGTCTACTGACGCATGTGTCGCAAACGCAGCATGACCAGCTTCTGCCACTCCGGCCGGCCATAGCCCGCCACCAGATCGCGCTTCAATGCCAACAGGCCGGATGCGCCTTGCGCCAGGCCGATTGCCTCGATGAAGGGCGCATCCGCCACGACAAATTGCCGGCCATAGGGAAACAGGCAGAAGCTTTCGCGCGACTGCAAGGCGGTCAGCGCATCCGCGTACGCCGCGAACCAGTGGTTCATGAACACGGTGCACGTCTTGTCATACCAAAGCGTCCCCATGTCGTCGCCTGCACGGGCCGCGCCACCGAGAACACGGCGCGCATGTTCCCATTGATCGAAGCCCGCTTCGGCCGACACGATGTTCAGGCACAGCGACAGCGTCCAGTGCTCCGGTATCGCCCAGCGTCGTCTCTTCGAGACACTTTGCGCGCGACCGAGTGCGTCCGCATCGGCACGAGCGATCGCCTTGAGCAACAGACGCGCACGGATCTTGAGTTCCTCGATGGGCATGGTCATGGCATGTCCTCGAAGGTGACGGGCGGCCGGCCTTCATGGACGAGCGCGTGATGACGCTTCTCCATCGCGCCCACCGTCTTGTCATGCGTGAGCCAGTAGAAGGGCGCGGAGCCCAGTCCATCGAGCACGCGCCTGGCAAAGTCTTCCGCCGGTTCCGCTGCGCGCATGGCCTGCTCCAGCATGGCCGTGAGCCTGTCCGGCTGCATCGCAGCGCTTTCCTTTTTCGCATTGGCAATGATGTTGCTGCGGACCATGCCGGGGCACAGCACATGCAGGCTCACGCCGGAACCCTGCATCTCGTAATACAGGCTTTCCAGCATGCTCAGCAAGGCAGCCTTCGACGCGCGATACAGCGGTGCGCCGGGATAGGTCAGCAATGCGGCTGCCGATGCGGTCACCACGGCCGTGCCGCCGGCAGCTTTCAAGTGCGGCCACCAGCAGCGCAGCGTGTTGAGCGGACCCATGGTATTGACGTCCCACGCGCGTTGCCAGTCCTCATCGCTTGCGCCGAACACGGAACCCGGCGCAGCGATGCCGGCATTGGCAAACAGATAGTCGAGAGGGCGGCCGGCATAAGTCTCCGCCAGCGCCTGCATGGCGCTCGTGTCGCGGATATCGAATTGCGCGGCCGTGATGCAGGGCAACGACGCGAACGGGCAGGGGTCCTTGTCGATGGCGATCACATCGACATCGCGTTTTGAGAGTTCGGTGGAAAGTGCGAGCCCGATGCCTGAAGCGGCGCCGGTGACTACGGCAAGTGGTCTGGTCATGTCATCTTCCTATTCGCTGTGTGGCTTCCCGCTGAGCCGAACGAATGGGTCGATCACATCCAACATGGAGATGAGAAACGAAGGGTGAGAGCCTCTTTTGCGGGACGGCGTCCCTTAACGCCGCAAACGAGCTGTGATTGTGGCACAGGCTTTCGGGGGATGTAAAGGGTGGCGGCAGCGACGCCGATGGATGAACAACTCCGCCGCAGTCAAGTCCAACGAATATCCTGTCTCCATCAAGCGTTCCATGCCGAATTCGTTCCGCGCAAAACCCTACGTGGTCAAGGCGTCGCCCATCCACGGCAAAGGCGTCTTTGCCACCCGCATGATTCCCGCTGGCAGTCGTATCATCGAGTACCGCGGCGAGAGAATCGACTGGGCAGAAGCACAGCGCCGCGCCGAGCAAAAAGGCGGGCCGCTCAATCACACCTTCTTCTTTTCCCTGCATGATGGCCGGGTGATTGACGGCGGGCGTCGCGGCAACGCCGCACGCTTCATCAATCACGCCTGCGAGCCGAACTGCGAAGCGCTCGAACACGAGGATGGGCGGGTGTTTCTATATGCCTTGCGGCCGATCGCGCGCGGCGAGGAGCTGAGCTACAACTATGCGCTGATCTACGAGGGACGGCACACGCCTGCCGTCAAACGCGCCTTTGCCTGCCGCTGCGGCACGCCCGGCTGCACCGGCAGTTATCTGGCGCCGAACACGAGGCGCAAGGAGAGGAGCTAGCGGCGGGACTCATTCCGTCCTCCTCTTCAGGAACAAGCCTCCGTCCGCACGGCAGCGAGCGCGAGCCGTGTGCGTTTCGGCAAAATTCCCGACAACAAGGAGAATTCAATGATTGCCGGCCTTTGGAGGCGCACGCGTCACAACACCTGATCGAGAAACTGCCGCGTGCGCGGATCGCGCGGATTGGCGAAGAATTCCTCCGGCGTGCCGCTTTCGACGATCAGCCCCTTGTCGGTGAAATAGATGTTGTCCGCCACTTCCCGTGCGAAGCGCATCTCGTGCGTGACCATGATGCAGGTCATGCCCTCTTCGGACAACTCCTTGATGGTAACCAGCACTTCCTTGACGGTTTCGGGGTCGAGCGCCGAGGTGACCTCGTCGAACAGCATGATCATCGGGTTCATCGCCAGCGAGCGCGCGATCGCGACGCGCTGCTGCTGGCCGCCGGAGAGTTGACCGGGGTAATGCTCTTCCTTGCCCTCCAGTCTCACCTTCTTGAGCAAGGCGCGTGCGCGCGCCTCGACTTCCTTCCTGTCCTGCTTGAGCACCATGACCGGCGCCATCATCACGTTTTCCAGCACCGTCATGTGCGGGAACAGGTTGTACTGCTGGAAGATCATGCCGACCTTGTGACGCAATTCGAGCTTGTTCAACTGCGGATGGTTGACCTCGATGCCATCGACCAGAATGGAACCCTGGTCAAACGGAACAAGCGCATTGATGCAGCGCAGGATGGTCGATTTGCCCGAGCCGGATGGCCCGATGATGCAGATCACCTCGCCGCGACGGATGTCGATCGACACACCGTTGAGGACGCGATTGTCGCCAAAGGCCTTGTACACATCGCGGATCTGAACGATCGGCATGTTCGTGGATTCCCTATTCAAGACTTCACTCCTCATTGCTTTGTTCCATGGCCGGCGGCGCCGTTCAGCCCTTCAGCGCGAATCGCTTTTCGAGCAGCTTGGTCCAGTGGTGAATCGGATGCGCCAGCACGAAGAACCATGCCATCACGTAGAGATACAGCGGAATCACCAGGTCGTAACGCGTTTCCGAGCCGAGCGCCATGATGGTGTAGCCGAGCGCTTCATGCACGCCGAGGATTGCGGCCAGCGGCGTCGCGGTGAACGTGATCGAATACAGGTTCATCCACGGCGGCAGCATGCGCTTGATGCATTGCGGGAAGATCACGCGCCAGAAAGCCTGGTTGTGCGTCATTGCCAGCGATTCCGCCGCTTCCCATTGCGCCGCCGGTACCGAGCGGATTGCGCCGCGCACGATCTCGACCACGTTGCCCATGACCTTCAGCGAAAAGCCGAGCGTCGCCTTGACCCAGTCGGGAAACGGAATCTCGACGCCAAATATCGAAATACTGAAGGGCAGCATGAACGCGGCGAAGAACAGAATGACCAGGCTCGGCGTATTGCGGAAAAACTGCGTGAAGATCCACACGGCACGACGCAACGGCTTGTATTTCGACGATGCCAGCAGGCCGAAAAACAGGCCGGCCAGCGTGCCCAATGCCATCGCCGTGCTGACGATCACCAGGTTGAGCACCATGCCTTGCGCGAGCAGCGGCGTCCATTTCCCCAACGTTTCGGGAATCGACAGCGCACGCGTCTCGGATGCCTGAAGGTAAACAAGGTACAGCGCGAAGCAGACAGCGATGGCCAGCACCGCCGGCAGCAGCGGCATCAGCCAGGGCCGCGCCCGCCCGGCCACCGGGGTGCGGAGGGCTGCCCTGGCGGCGGTGCTTGCGCAGACTGGATCGACTGCGGCGGAATCGGGTATGAAACTCATGACTGATACCCCGGCATGCTCAGCTTGCGCTCGATGACGTGCATGATCGCCACGACAACCGCGACCAGCGCGGTGTACACCAGCAGCAAGGTAAACATCATTTCCTTCACATTGAATTCGTCGGCCCAGATCTGGCTGGACACATACAGCAGTTCGGGCACTGCGATGGCATAGGCGAGCGAGGTCTGCTTGACGAGATCGACCAGGTTGTTGGTGAGCGAGGGCAGCGAGAAGCGCATGCCGAGCGGCAGAAGAATCTTCAGGAAGATTTGCGACGGCCGGCAGCACAGGGCTTCCGCGGCCTCGATCATGGTACGCGGCACCGCTTCGATGCCGGCCCGAAAGGATTCGACATTGAAGGCGGCGGTGTACACCGACAGCGAAATGATGGTCCAGCCGAGCGCATCGATCAGCGGCTCCTGCTGGCCGGCCGCATTGGCCATTTTCGGCAGCAGGTTGCCGATCGCGAAATAGAAGAAGTAAAGCTGGATGATCGGCGGCGTATTCCGAAAGACCTTGATCAGCGGATCGACCGTGAATCTGCCGACGCGCGGCCACACGATCTGCACCAGCGCGCCGATGGCGCCGAGGACCACGCTGGCCGCCATGCAGGAGGCGACCAGCAGGATCGTGTGGCCGATGCCGGCAAAGAACCGCGACCGCTCGAACGCGTCATACAGATACGGGAGGTTGATGCCCGTACTCGCGTTCAGGGTGGCGAACAAGTTCCAGATGGCGTCCATGTGCGGCGCTCCTGAACGCGATTACTTGTGCTTGTCGTGCATCTGCATCAGGAACGTGGTGGGCTGCAGCCCCCACTTCTTGTTCACCTCCATCAGATATCCCGTCTTGTGCCAGTCCTTGACCGTGTCCGACAGGAACTTGTAGAGCGCGTCCGATTTGTCGCCCTTGCGCACGCCGATGGACCAGGGCAGTTCGTCGCGCGATTCCAGCGGCATGGTGTAGCCGGACCATGCGGGATCGCTCAACTGGATCGCCAGCTCGAGATCGCCGTAGATGACGGCGCTGCAGTTGCCGGCCTTGAGCGCGGCCAGGGTTTCGGACAGGCCGGAGAAGGCGATCACTTTCGCGCCTTCCTGCTGTGCCGGTTTGTTGTAGTTCGAGCCGTTCACGCCGCACAGGGTCTTGTCGCGAATGTCGGCCCAGCTCTTGAACGGATTCTGCTTCGGCGCCAGCAACGCGGTGCCGGCGCTGCCGTAATGCGGCTCCACCATGCGCACCACCTTGCGGCGCGCCTCGGTGTCGTACATGGTCGCGATGATCATGTCGATCTTGCCCTGCTCGAGGAAGGGAATGCGAGTGCTGCTCGTCACCGACACGAATTTCGCGGGTATACCGAGACGGCGCGCGATGTCATTGCCAAGGTCGATGTCCATGCCGATGTTCTTCCCGCTCGGATCGAGAAAGCCCCATGGCTTCGATTCCGCTTTCACGCCGATGGTGATGAAGCCTTGCGACTTGAATTCCTCGGGAGTGTCGGCTGCCCAGGTGAAGGAAGTGGCGAGCAGGCCTGCAACCGCCAGTGCGGCGGGGATAAATCGTTTCATGTCTTGTCTCCTTGTTTGACATGCGTTCGCCCGCGGAATGTGCACCGGATTCAGAACCAGGTTCGTGACAGCCGGACGCATCCGCAAAGCGCGCATGCATTTGCTTGTGGCCCCGGCGAGAAGCCGGAGGCGTCTCCTTTAGCAATCACCGTGCCACGCGGCGGCGAGGCGGCAATTGCGGGGGTGACACAAATTTAACCACCGGGGCATTCTTTTTTCTAATGGATGTTTCAGTTCGATTTATAAAAAACGTCTATAAATCGGCATTGCGGATCACGCCGCAACCGCAAGCGCTGTTCGTCGCACTGTCCGCGCAAAAGACAGCGGCCGTCACAAGTGTCATCCGGGAGAACACTTCACATTCGCTGACGACGCTGCATTGCCGGATATATACGAAATCTTTAACAATCAATTCGAAATATCCATTAGTAAAAAGAATTTGCAACTGCTTAAATGCGACGAACGCCAATCGCAACAAAGACTTCGGTGCGATCGCAATCAGGGCAATGCAGCACGTGCGTGGCGCAAGGGGGCAAGGGCATGAATGTGGCTGTGCTTCGGCATGGCACCGCCGGCCCTGCGGGGCGAGTCGTCGTTGCATGTCTCGTGCCGGACGGTGGTGCCATGTCTCTTTTGGCCGCGGCCATCAAGACGACGCTCCGCATGCCTTCCTCGTGCGAAGGACTGCGCGACGCGCAAAGAATTCACCTGGGACGCTTTCAGGAGCAAGAGAGCATCCGGTGTCTGACGGCAGTACTTACTTGATTTGATAATTTGGGAGACAGTTTGATGAAGAAAAGCTTCTTGGCGCTTGCGGTCCTGGGTGCGTTTGCGGGCGCCGCTTCTGCGCAGAGCTCGGTCAACATTTACGGGCTTATCGACACGGGCATCGTTGGCGAGAGCGGCGGTGCTGCCGGTTCCGTAACGAAGATGACGAGCGGCGTGACGGCCGGATCGCGCCTGGGTTTCCGCGGCAAGGAAGATCTCGGCGGCGGCCTGTCCGCACAGTTCGTGCTGGAAGCCGGACTGTTGACCGATACCGGCGCATCCGCACAAGGCGGCCTGCTGTTCGGTCGCCAGGCGTTCATGGGCTTGGGCGGCGGTTATGGCACCGTTCTCCTCGGTCGCCAGTACACGCCGATCCACCTGGTGCTGTCCGGAGTCGCCGACCCGTTCCAGGCAGGCTGGGCGGGCAATGCCGGCAACCTGATCCCGCGTCCGCAGGGGTCCCGCACCAACAACATGGTTCGCTATGCAACGCCCAATGTAAACGGCTTCTCGGCGGAAGTCGCCTATGGCCTAGGCGAGACCGCCGGCAACAATTCGGCCAATCGCGCACTCGGCGGCGCGGTCGGCTATGCGAGCGGCCCGCTCACGGTACGGCTCGGCTATCACAACGTGAACAACGCGGCCGCAACCGACAGTGCAAAGAACACTCTGCTTGCCGGCACCTATGACTTCAAGCCGGTCAAGATGCATCTCGCCTATGGCATCAACAAGGGCGCAGGCGTGGTCGATAACAGGGACATGCTGATCGGTGCCACCATCCCGTTCGGCGCGAGCAAGGTTCTCGCGTCCTACATCCGCAAGGACGACAAGTCCGGCGCCAATGCGGACGCGAACCAGTTTGCGCTCGGCTACATGTACAGCCTGTCCAAGCGTACCGACCTGTACCTCGCCTACGCGCGCATCAGCAACAAGAACGGCGCTGCCTACACAGTCGGCAACGCCACGGAGAGCGGCACCGGCAACAAGGCCTACAACGTCGGCGTTCGCCACAGCTTCTAGGCACCGCACTACCTGCGCTTCTCCGGCGCAGCGCTTCGCCTTCCACGCAAGCCTCGCCGCGTCGCTGATGACGCGGCGAGCGTCGTAACATGCATTTGGAATGCATAATATCCTGTCGCAATTCGCGCCGCCGCTTGCATTTTTTTTAAGCGATGACATATTGCAACTTGTCTGCTTCACATACAATGAAGCGGTGCGGATGGCTGCCGCGAAAACACGCGCCATTCCGTGGCGCAGCGCGTAGCCATGACCCGCGCCCAAATGTTGAACAAACGTCCACGGCATCACATCCCGATTCACACCACCAGCAGATCTCTCCCCTCCGTCCGGCAGCTTGATCCAGCCGAACCAGGCCGGTCCCCCGCCCCCGCTTCGGCCATCGACGCCGCAGCATGGAATTCCATGTGGCACGACCCATGCTTGCAATCCTTCTCGCTCCATTTATTTCATAGGAATTGCTTATAAATACATTTCAAATATCCATTAGTCAAAAGAATTTTCAGGTGGTTAAATCCACCACAGCTGGATGAAAAAAGACTTGATAGATGCGTCGCACGGGCTTCCGCCTGAACCGCACGACCGATTTCCATAACTACTACAACGCGAGACATGAATCTGAACATCACACCCCAGCCTCCGTCCGAGCCGCTGCTTCAGGTGCGCGGCGTGACCCTGCAATACAAGACGCGCGATCATCTGGTGACCGCAACCTACCGTGTCGACTTCGACGTTTTCAAATCCGATCGCTACGTGCTGCTCGGCCCTTCCGGTTGCGGCAAGTCGACGCTGCTGAAGGCAGTCGGCGGCTACATCAAGCCGGTGGAGGGAAAGATTTCCCTCAACGGCTCGGCCGTCACCAGGCCCGGCCCGGATCGCGTCTTCGTTTTCCAGGAATTCGATCAACTGCTGCCCTGGAAGACGGTCAAGGAAAACGTGATGTTTGCGCTGACCGCAAGCGGGCGATTCACCGGCAAGACCGCCGAAGACAAGGCGATGCAATACATCGAGAAGGTGAATCTCACCAAGTTCGCCAACAGCTATCCGCACACACTCTCCGGCGGCATGAAGCAGCGCGTCGCGATCGCGCGCGGCATGGCGATGGAACCGGACATCCTGCTGATGGACGAGCCCTATGCGGCGCTCGACGCGCTGACGCGCCAGAAGATGCAGGACGAGCTGCTGCAGCTGTGGGAAGACACGCGTTTCACCGTCATGTTCGTCACCCATTCGATCCCGGAAGCGGTCAAGGTCGGCAATCGCATCCTGCTGCTGTCTCCGCATCCGGGCCAGGTCAAGGCCGAACTCAACAGTACGGGGAAGGACGACGTGAATCCGGTGACCGGACAGCGGCTGTCCACCGAAATCCACGAGATGCTGTTCAGTGAAAACGTCGAGGAGGATCCGGTCCATGCGTAACGAAACCGTCGTCATCGCGCGTCCTGAGTTCCGGCGCGACACCAACGTCACCAAGGACATCACGGTTGTGGAGCAGCCGCGTCCCCTGTGGGAAAAGATCTGGGACCACGCGATGTTTCGCAAGGCGCTCGTTCTGCTGGTACTGGCCGCCGTCTGGGAGGTCTATGCCAGATCGATCAATCAGCCGCTGCTCTTCCCGACATGCGGCGACACCATGAGCGCCCTGTACAGCGGCGTTTTAAGCGGCGAGATCCCGGCCAGGGTCTGGTATTCGATCAAGTTGCTGTTGCAGGGGTATGCGATCGGCATGGTGCTGGCGGCGCTGATGACTGCCTTCGCCATCAGCACGCGTATCGGCACCGACCTGCTGGAAACGCTGACCTCCATGTTCAATCCGCTGCCCGCGATCGCCTTGCTGCCGCTGGCCCTGATCTGGTTCGGCCTGTCCAACGGCAGCGTGATCTTCGTGCTGGTGCACTCGGTGCTGTGGCCGGTCGCGCTCAACATGCATTCCGGCTTCATGTCGGTGTCGCCGACCTTGCGCATGGTGGGTCGCAACTACGGCCTAAACGGCCTTGGCCTGGTGACCAAGATCCTGATGCCGGCCGCCTTCGCCAGCATCCTGACCGGCCTGAAGATCGGCTGGGCCTTCGCATGGCGCACGCTGATCGCGGCCGAACTGGTGTTCGGCGCCAGCTCCGGCTCAGGCGGCCTCGGCTGGTTCATTTACGAAAACAAGAACCTGCTCGAAATCACCAACGTCTTCGCCGGCCTGTTCACGGTGATCCTGATCGGCTTGTTCATCGAAGGCGTGCTCTTCAAGGGGCTCGAGCGCAAGACGATCCGCAAGTGGGGCATGCAGTCGTAGGAAGCCGGCGGCCCGGCGGACCACACCGGGCCGTTTTGCCAATATCGAAAAATTCAAGAGGAGATGCAGATGTACGGATGGAGAGGAAGAATCGGCCTGTTGGTTCCGTCGATCAATACCACGATGGAAACCGAATTCTGGCGCATTGCGCCGCGGGGCGTATCGGTGCACAGCGCCCGCATCGCCGGCGGCCGCCACGGCACGCCGGAAGAATTGCGCAACATGGAGAACGCCAGCAAGCACGCGGCCTCCGAAGTCGCGATGATCGAGCCGGACGTCGTCGTCTACGGCTGCACCAGCGGCAGCTTCTTCGAGGGTCCGGAATGGAACGAGAAGATCTGCGCGCAGCTGACCGAGATCACCAAGGCGCCGACGGTCACCACCGCCGGTGCAATGGCGGCCTGCCTGCAGGCGGGCGGACACCGCAAGGTCGACGTGGTGACGCCGTATGTGGAACTCACCAACGATCGCCTGAAAGCCTTCCTCAAGCGGCATGACATCGAAGTCGGCAAGCTCGGCACCTTCGACATGCTCGACATGTTCGACCACGCCAAGATCCTGCCGGAGGAAATTTACAGCAAGGTCAAGGAAACCATCACGCCGGATTCCGAAGCGGTGTTCGTCGCCTGCACGCAATTGCGCGCGCTGGAAGTTCTCGACCTGCTCGAACGCGATCTCGGCAAGCCGGTCTACAGCGCGGTGCAGGCATCCGCATGGCAGGCCTACCAGGCAATGGGCATCGACCCCGGCATCGACGATTGCGGCAGCCTGTTGCGCAAGCTATCCGGCCGCAAATAGACATGCATCGCAGCCGCGCCGGCGACGATGATGTCGCGCCGCGCGGCCAACACCATCCCTGTGTTCGTGAATGAACGGAGAATAGCTATGAAATTCAAGCAATCCTTGCTCGCTTTGGCGGTGACCGGCGCCCTTCTGTCGACCCATGCCATGGCCGAAGTCAACCAGGTCCGCATCGTCAAGCAGTATGGACTCGGCTTCCTGCCTTTGATGGTGATGGAAGACCAGAAGCTGGTGGAAAAGCAAGCCAAGGCGGCCGGCCTGGGCGATGTGAAGGGGGTCTACCTGACCTTGAGCAATCCCTCCGCGATGAATGAAGGCCTGCTGTCGGGCAATCTCGACGTCGGCACCAACGGCCCGCCGTCCGTGCTCACCATCTGGTCGCGCACCAAGGGCACGGCCAACGAAATCAAGGGCATGGCCGGCATGATCACCACCCCGATGTGGCTGAACGTGAACAAGCCCGAGATCAAGAGCATCCGCGACTTCAAGCCGGAGGACAAGATCGCCGTGACCTCGATCAAGGTCTCGATCCCGGCGATCATCATGCAGATGGCGGCGGCCAAGGAATGGGGCAAGGAAAACTATGCCAAGCTCGACCCCTTGACCGTATCGATGTCGCACCCGGACGCGTACGCGGCCTTCCTGTCGAAGCGCGACATCACCGCGCACTTCACCTCGCCGCCGTACATGTACCGCGAGCTGGAGCAGCAGGGTATTCATCGCATCCTGAGTTCCGACGACGTCATGGGCGGCACCACCACCTTCTCCATGATCTACTCCAGCAGCAAGTTCCACGATGCCAACCCCAAGACCTACAAGGCGGTGCTGGCGGCATTCAGCGAGGCGGTCGATTTCATCGAGAAGAACCAGAAGGAAGCCGCACAGATCTACCTGCGCGTTTCCGGTGACAAGAAGAGCACGCAGGAGGATATCGAGAAGCAGATCGCCGACAAGAACCTCACCTTCACCACCACGCCGCTCAACATCAAGAAATACGCCGATTTCATGTACGACGTGGGCTCGATCAAGAACAAGCCGGACAGCTGGAAGGACGTGTTCTTCCCCGAAGTGCATGACCTGAAGGGAAGCTGATTTTGTGATTGCCGGGGGAAGCGGTGCTCACTGCTGTCGCCGCCCTCCGCGCATGTTTATCATGGAGAGATAATTGAAAAAGACGACAGAAGTCGATGTCGTGGTGATAGGCGGCGGCGGAGCCGGTCTGGCCGCCGCCTACGAGGCCGCGCAACTCGGGCGCCAGGTGATCCTGATCGAGAAGAACCCGCAAACGGGCGGCTCGACATCCTGGTCGGTAGGCTCGGTGACGGCGACCAATACACCGCACCAGCGCAAGGCCGGCATCAAGGATTCCGCCGACGCGCACTTCGAGGACCTGGCACTGCACGCCGGCCCGCTCGCGCCGCGCGACAACCTGGCGTTGCGCCGCATCCTGGTCGACAATACCAGTGAAATGCTGGATTGGCTGATGAGCCTCGGCGTGGTCTTCGTCGGCCCCGAGCCGGAGCCGCCGCATCGCGTGCCGCGCATGCACAACGTCGTACCGAATTCCAAATCCTTCGCCTATCACCTGACGCGGCATTGCCTGCGTCTCGGCGTCGATATCCGAACCAATACGCAAGCCGGGCGCTTCATTGTCGAAGGCGACACGGTGAAAGGCATCGAGGCCCGTCTGCCCGACGGCGAGATGCATCGCTTCATTGCGCGCAACGGCGTCGTGCTGGCCAGCGGCGACTACAGCGGCGCCCCTGACCTCAAGGCGGAGCTGGCGTCGCCCGAGGTGGTACCGGTCGATCCCGTCAATCCCACCGCAACCGGCGACGGCCACCGCATGGCGCTGCCGCTCGGCGCCACCGTGATCAACGGCGACATCGTGCGCGGACCGATCATGCGCTTCATTCCGCCCGCCGGCGGCAACCTGATCCAGAAGCTGCCGCCGATCAGGCCGATCGCGAAGCTAATCGCGTGGTCGATGGGGCATCTGCCGCAATTCATCCTGCGTCCCTTCCTGATGAGCTTCCTGACCACCGCGCTCGGTCCCTCGCCGGACATTTACAAGGGCGGCGGGGTGCTCATCAACAAGAACGGCAAGCGATTTACCGACGAACTCGACAAGCCCAATTTCGACGTCGCGAAGCAGCCGGATCGCCTCGCCTACATCTTCTTCGACAGCGAAGTCGCGAAGAAATTGTCGGCCTGGCCGTATTTCATCTCGACCGCGCCGGGCGTGGCCTATGCGTATCTCGACGACTATCGCCGCAATCGCGCGGACATCTTCCACCGGGCCGATTCGCTGGAAGGGCTCGCCGTCAGCATGGGCGTGCCCGCGGAAAACCTGAAGTCGAGCATTGCCGAATACAACCGCGGCGCGCGCGGATTGCGCCCCGCGCTGGAGCACGGTCCGTTCTACGCGCTCGGCCCGGTGAAAAGCTATGTCGTATTCACTGATGGCGGCCTCAAGGTCAATGAAAGCCTGCAAGTGCTGCGCAAGGACGGCAGCGTGATCGACGGACTGTATGCGGCCGGATCGGCCGGGCAGGGCGGCCTGCTGCTCGAAGGACACGGCCATCATCTCGGCTGGGCCTTCATCTCGGGGCGCATCGCCGGACGCAATGCCGCCGCCGTCGCGGCCAAACGGAAAACAGCGCAAAAAGTTGCGCACATCATGGAGAAACAAGCATGACAAGAATCGGACGAATCGGGCTGCTCGCACCGTCATCCAACACCACGATCGAGCCCGAGTTCTATCGGGCGCTGCCGCCGGACGTGACCTTGCACACGGCGCGGCTCTACCTCACGCAGATCGCGACCGACTCGATTGAAAACGTGGTGCGCGACCTTGAGACGCAGGCGTGCAATCTCGCATCCGCCGACGTCGACGTGATCGTGCTCGGCGCCACCGCGCCGAGCCTCATCAAGGGCGTCGGCTACGACCGCGAAGTGATTCAGCGCATAGAGAAGGCGACCGGCAAGCGCGCCACCACGGCTTCCACCGCGTTGCTGGAGGCGCTGCATCACGTCGACGCAAAAAAGATCGTGCTCGGCTCCGCCTTCGACGACAAGGTGAACGGCATTGCCAGGAACTTCCTGGAGGCGAACGGCTTCCAGGTGCTGGATGCGCAGGGCCTGGGACTGGTCGACAACCTCGTGGTCGGGCGCCTCGATGCCTCCACTGCGCGCGACCTGGCACGCAGGATCGACCGGCCCGACGCGCAGGCGATCGCGCTCGCCTGTACCAACTGGAAGTCGATGGAAGTGATCGACGCGCTGGAACAGGAGCTCGGCAAGCCGGTGATCTCGACCACCCAGGCATGCATCTGGGCCGCGCTGCGCATCATCGGCAGGACGGAAGGCATCCCCGGATACGGCCGCCTGCTGCGCGAACTGGCGCCTGCCTGAACGCGCCAATCCATTTCAATCTGATCAATTTCATTGATGGCGTCTCGACACGCCAGGGAAGGATGCAAGCATGAGTACTGCAAACGCCGCTGAAAACGGCTTGAACCTGCCGCCCGATTTCAGCCTGAAACTGTGCGAGAACATCGCCGCATGGCGCTACGAAGACCTGCCGGAATCGGTCGTGCGCATGCTCAAGTTCTTCCTGATCGACACGCTGGGCGTGATCGGCGGCGCGAGCAAGGCTCCCGGCATCGCGGAACTGAACCAGCGCCTGTCGCGCTGGGAAAGCTCCGGCTCCGCCACCGGACTGGTCGGCGGCCGGCGCTATTCGCCGCCCACGGCCGCGATGGCCAACGGTGCCGCGGCCCACGCGCTCGATTTCGACGACATGCATGACTTCGGCCGCGTGCACACCAACTGCGTGGTGCTGCCGACCTTGCTGGCGACAGCGCAGGACATCGGCGCGGTATCGGGCAAGGATTTCCTGCTCGCACTGGCGATCGGCACCGAGCTGCACGCACGCCTTGGTCTGGCCTGCTACGACAGTCTCGGCAAGGGCTGGCATCCGACCATGGTGCTGGGCACGCTGGCGGCCAGCCTCGCGGCCGGAAGACTGCTCAAGCTCGATGCGGAAGGATTGCGCAATGCGCTCGGCATGGCCTACCACCAGGCCAGCGGCTCGGCGCAAAGCATGCGCGACGGCGTGATCAGCAAGCGCCTCGGGCCCGGCTTCGCGGCACGCGCCGCGGTGGTCGGCGCGTTCCTCGCGGCCGACGGCCTGACCGGCACACGCGAGTCGCTGGAAGGCAGCGCCGGCCTGTTCGCGCTGTACGAACGCAATCAGGTCAAGCCAGAACTGCTGATGGACGGCCTCGGCAAGACCTGGCGCATCGATGAATACAGCTTCAAGCCCTACCCGGGATGCCGCTGCAACCACACTTCGATCGGCATCGCCATCGGCCTGCATAACGAAGGCATCGTCGCGGAGGACATCGAGGCCGTCGAGATTCGCATGGGCGAGGTGAACTGGCTGACCGTCGGCATTCCGTACGAAGTGAGCCGCGATTCCGTCGTGCACGCGCAGTTCAACGTCTCGTACAGTTTTGCGCGTGCGCTGATCGACGGCGAAGTCGGCCTGCACAGCTATCAGCGCCCTGCGATCAGCGACCCCCGCGTGGTGGCGTTGGCGGAGAAGGTTCGCGTGGTGGTCGACACGACGATCGGCAAGACGGAAATCGCACCGGCGACCATCAAGTTGACATTCAAGGATGGCCGCACGATGACAGTGCGGAAGAGCACCATCAAGGGCAGCCAGCAGGAGCCGATGACCGACCAGGAACTGTTGGCGAAATTCCGCAGCTGCCTCGCCTACGGCATGAACGCCGCGCCGGACGATGCCAGCCGGCTGGCGCAAACCATCCTCAACCTGGAAAACCAGGCCGATGCGGTAGGCGTGATGATGTGGGCCTTTCCCGAGGCGCCGGCCGGACGTTGAGGAAGCGGGCGACGCCAGGTCCATGATGTCGATCGACACCCACGCCCACGTCTTCGTGCGGGGCCTGCATCTCGCGGCAGTCCGGCGCTATGCACCGGACTACGATGCGCCGCTCGCCGCTTACCTGGCGCAGCTGGCACGTCATGGCATGACGCACGGCGTGCTGGTGCAGCCCAGCTTTCTCGGCACCGACAACCGCTTCATGCTGGACGCGATACGCAGCAGTCCGCTGCCGCTGCGCGGCATCGGCGTGGTCGATCCGGACATCCCGCGCGAAACGCTGGCAGCGATGGCGGGCGAAGGCATGGCCGGCATTCGCCTGAACCTGATCGGCAAGGACATCCCCGATTTTTACAGCGGCCCATGGCCGCGCTTCCTGCGCGATCTCGCGCAGCTCGGCATGCAGGTCGAAATCCATCGTGCGGCGGCCGACCTGCCGCACATCATCGCGCCTCTGGTCGCGGCAGGCGTAAACGTGGTGGTGGATCATTTCGGCCGTCCCGATCCTTCGCTCGGCGTGCGCGATCCGGGCTTTGCCTACCTGCTGTCCATCGCCGCCACGCGCAAGGTCTGGGTCAAGATTTCGGCCGCCTACCGCAACGGCGACGACGCCGTCGGGGAGCGCATTGCGCGCGACGCCATTCCGCTGCTGCTGGCGGCGTTCGGCGCCGAGCGCCTGTTGTGGGGGAGCGACTGGCCGCACACGCAATTCGAGACTACGGTCGACTATGGCACCGTGCGCGCCTTGCTCGATGACTGGATTCCTGACGTTTCGGTGCGGCGCACCATCCTGGCGACGACGCCGGCGGAATTGTTCCGCTTCTGATGCAGCGCACGATGGCCGTTATTCCTGCGCGTTGGAGGGGTTGTGGCCGGACATTGTTTCTTTGGCCATCTGTCGTCTTCCCGCATGGCGCGCCACACTTCTCCCCATAATTCCAGCCAGGAAGCGCCTTTCCCTCAAACTTATTGCATAATGGAAATCCGAATGTCATGCGGCATGAGCGCGCCGCAGCGACGCAGATTTTTCATGAAGCAAGCGCTTGAATCGAGAGGTTGTTCCTGACGGCGGAGGATAGTTCCGCCGAGCCCGGAAAACCGGCAGGCTTGGAAAGGGCTTGGAATCGCAATGATCGTCATCACTCCCGGTGCTCGCAGTGTGCAGGAGATCACGCGCCGCCTCGCCGATTGTGCGGCGATGATTGTATGGGAGACCGACCTCCAGGGCCGCTGCACCTATCTGAATCCGAGCGCGATGCAGGGCCTGGACGACCCGGGCCAGGTCAGTTTCGCCGACTGGCAGCGCTTCATGCATCCGGATGATTGTGCATCGGCCACGCGGGCGATTCTGGACGCCAGGCAGCATCAGCGCGAATACCAGGTCAACTACCGCCTGCTGTGCAGCGACGGCTCATCGCGCTGGATCATGGAAACCGCCGCGCCACGCTTCGCACCTGATGGCCGGCTGAGCGGCTACTTCGGAACCATCGTCGACGTGTCGGCCAGCCACGATGCGGTCGACCGCCTCGCACGCAGCGAGCTGGAGCATCGCCTGATGACCGAGTTTGCGGGCGACATGATTTCGCACAGCGATGCGGACAACGTTTATGTCTATGTCTCGCCGTCGCACAAGGACACGCTGGGTTACGAGGCGCACGAACTGATCGGCACCCATGTCTACGACTACATCCATCCGGACGACCTTAAGGAAGACGCGAAGCGCACGCCCGCGCAGCGGCGCGCGCTGGTCAACATTCGCTTCCGCCACAAGAACGGCCACTGGGTCTGGCTCGGCGCGACCACGCGCACCATCCGCGACCCGCACACCGGGCTCAAGCTCGGGATTGTTTCGGTCGCGCGCGACATCACCGCGCAAATCGAGGCAGAGCAGGAGCTGCGGCGCCGCGAGGAACGTTTTCGCAGTCTGACCACGCTCTCGTCCGACTGGTACTGGGAAACCGATACGGCACTGCGCTTCACGGTATTTTCCGAAGGCGTTCTCGACCGGCTTGGCATACATCCCGAGGAATTGCTCGGCACCAGCATCACCGCGCATGTGAAGGATCAGTCGGAGCCGGGCCTGCTTGCCGCGCTGGAGGCGATGGCGGAGCGCAAGCCTTTTCACGACCTGCTGTATCCGGCCGAACTGGCAGCCTATCCGGGCGTGGTCCGTTATCTGCGCATATCCGGCGAGCCGTACAGCGAGAACGGCGTGTTCCGCGGCTACCGCGGCGTCAGCCGTGATGTCACGCGCGAAGTGCGCACCGCGCGGGCGCTGGAGCGGCTGGCGACCTGCGACGTGCTGACCGAATTGCCCAACCGCGCCCGGCTGCAGGAGCGCCTCAAGCAGCGCCTGGATGCGGGTTGCGCGACGATGTGCCAGGCCGTCCTGTTCATCGACCTCGACGACTTCAAGGAAGTCAACGATTCGCTCGGCCATGCGGCCGGCGACATGCTGTTGAAGGAGGTCGCCGCACGCCTGCGGCAACTGGTGCGGGTGGACGACATGGTTGCCCGCCTCGGCGGCGACGAATTCGTGGTGCTGGCCGAGTGCAAGTACGGCGAACGATCGGCCGTTCGCCTGGCCGAGAAGCTTTGCGAGGCGGTCGACAAGCCGATCGAGATCGCCGGATATGAGGTCAAGGTTTCCGCATCGGTCGGCGTTGCCCTCTACCCGCGCGACGGCGCAAGCAGCGACATCCTGCTGCAGAATGCCGACACCGCGCTGTACCGCGCCAAGGGATCGGGCGGCAACTGCTATTGTCTTTTCACTCCGGAAATGGGTGCCGCCTCGCGCTCGCGCATGCTCTTGCAGGGCGCATTGCGTCACGCCTTGGAGCGCAAGGAATTCGATGTCCACTATCAACCGCGCGTCGAGCTGGCGACGGGGGAAATCACCGGCATGGAAGCGCTGCTGCGCTGGAATCATCCGGAGCTCGGCCCGATCTCGCCGAACGAATTCATTCCGCTGGCCGAAGAGAGCGGCCTGATCGACGAGATCGGCGCCTGGGTGCTGCACCATGCGACACGGCAGGCGCAGCAATGGAGCGCGCGTTTCCGACGGCCTTTGCGCATTTCCGTCAACCTGTCCGCGCGCCAGTTGCGCAGCCAGAAGCTGCTGACGACGGTGATCGACGCCTTGCGCGACAGCGGATTGCCGGCAAGCCGGCTTGAACTGGAATTGACCGAGACCGCACTGATGGAAGACGCTGAGCAGGCGGCCGGATTGCTGAAGGAATTGAAGGGGCTGGGCCTGCGGCTGGCAGTCGATGATTTCGGCACCGGCTATTCGTCGCTATCCTACCTGTGCCGCTTCCCGCTCGACAGCCTGAAACTCGACCGTTCATTCCTGCTGCAGGCGCGCCCCGAAGACGCCGGGACATGGAAGCTGGCCGAAGCCATCATCACGCTGGCGCACGCCTTGCAGTTGTCGGTGGTCGCCGAAGGCGTCGAGACGCAACAGCATCTCGACTTTCTGCGCACCACCTCCTGCGACGAGATCCAGGGCGCCTGCATCAGCCACCCGCTGCCGGTCAAGGCGATCGAGCAGCTGCTGCAGGCAGGCACGCGATGCGTGCAGGTGGTGGCGTAGTGCTTACGCCGCCGTCAATTGAGGCGCGGCAGCCGGCTTTTGCTTGGAACGCGAATGCGAAGGCGGCAGGCGGCGCAGCGTCCGCAATGCCTGCACATCGTGCAATACGATCGCACGCTGATCGACCGAGATCAGGCCGATGGAATTGAAGGCCGAAAACGTGCGGCTGACGGTCTCCAGCGTCAGGCCGAGGTAGTTTCCGATTTCCTGACGCGTCATGCGCAGGTTGAACTGCTTGCCCGAGTAGCCCATGTCGGTAAAGCGTTCCGACAGGAACACCAGGAAGCGGGCCACGCGCGCCTCCGCGCTCAGGGAGCCGAGCGTGCCGACCATCGACTGCTCGCGCACCAGTTCGCGGCTCATCACGCCGTAGATCGCGGCTTCCAGCTCGGAATGGGTGCGGCCCAGCGAGGAAAAGATCTTGAACGGCACCAGGATCACTTCGCAGTTGGACAGGGCCACCGTCTCGGTCGAATACACCCTGGAATGAATGCCGTCGATGCCGAACATGTCGCCCTTCATCGGGAAGCCGAGCACCTGCTCGTTGCCGGCCTCATCGATCATGACCGACTTCAGAAAGCCGGAATAGACGATGTACAGCATGTCGAAGGGTTGGCCGATGGTATGAATGCGCTGTCCCGCCTTGAATTGCATGTGCTGGAACTGCAGTTCGTCGCCGGCAACACGCGCGGACGCCGGAATGCGCAGCAGATCGCAGACTTCTTTCAGATTGGACCATAGCTTGCCCTGACGCTGCCAGCCGGGAACGGTCGCCGTCGCGCTTGCGGAATGCAGTGCGGCGGACCGGGTATCGGAGAGTTGTATCGTTGACATTGTTGTTCCTGTTATCGAATAAGTTATGAACAAGTACGAAACTTCTTTCAGTGCATGCGATTTGCGTATGGGCAATCGGTGAATGGATTATGTCGATTGTCGGATGTAAAGAACATCGGCCAGCGGATGAAAAAAAAGGTCGGAAGTCGGGAAGCGCGGGGTAAGACTTTTCCTACGCACGAGGCGATGAATTGCCTTCAGGAGCCAATTTAAAAAAATGGAATGTCGAGGCAAAAATGTGCTGTAATGAAGTCGATGTGTTCCCTGAACCCGTGCAAAGGAGGCAATAATGAAAAAACTGATCGGCGCGGCATTGCTCGCCCTGCCATTTCTGCTGAACTCCGCCTTCGCGGCAACCGAGCAGCAAAACAAGATGGCTTCATGCAACAAGGAGGCTGGCGCGAAGAAAGGCGATGAGCGCAAGGCCTTCATGAAGGAATGCCTGAGCAGCAAGCCGAAGGTAAGCGAAGCGCAAAAGGCGCAGCAGGAAAAGATGAAGACCTGCAATGCGCAGGCCAAGGGCATGAAAGGCGACGAGCGCAAGAAATTCATGAGCGACTGCCTGAAGAAAGGCTGATGCCGCACAGACGTACCAGGCCCGCTTCGGCGGGCTTTTTTCATGCAGCCGCGCATGGCTGCATGCCGTCGGCTTTGCCCGATTTTCTATAATGGGCCATGGGCATATTCGATGTTTCTCTTCCCCCGGCGCTCGCCTACCTGACGGTAGCGGCCGCTGCGGTCGCGCTGGTGCGCGACGCCAGAAGCACGCAATGGCAGCGCGCTGACCGGATCGGCGCTTTTTCTGCCTGGTGCTTTTTCGTCATTGTCCTGCCTCTGCTGTGGCGCATGGATGTACGCATCGGCAATGGCATCGCCCTGCAGTTGCTGGGCGTGCCGCTGTTCGTCCTGATGTTCGGGCGGCCCTTGGCGACGGTCGGCCTCAGCCTGGCGGTGATCGCCTCCACGGCGCTGCAGGACGGGCTGTGGGGCAATATCGGACTGAATATCCTGATGCTGGCGGTCTTTCCCGCCTGGTGCGGCGAAGCGGTGATGCGTGCGACGCGGCGCTATCTGCCGCATCACATCTTCATCTATTTGCTGGGCAACGGCTTCTTTGGCGCGATGGCGATGCTGGTGGCCACCGATCTGGCTTCGCTCGTCGTCTACCGGCTCTGGGCAGGGCCGGTCGGAGGAGATGCCGTCGCCTACATGCTGCTGCTGGCCTGGGGCGAATCCTTCCTGACCGGGTTTCTGCTGACGATCTTCACCGTGTACCGTCCGGAGTGGGTGCTGACCTTCGACGACAACGTCTACCTGCGCGGCAAGTAACCAGTGATGAAGCTGCCCGCCTGCGCGCTCAATAGCGCAGGCTGATCGCGGTGCGGGACATGGCCGCACTGCGCCAGCGGCACGGCCCTGGCGTTGGGCACCAGCCGTTCTATCCCGTAGATTTGTTCCAGCGTGCCGTACTCGTCGTCTTCGCCTTGCAGCGCGAGCACCGGGCAGCGAATCTTGCCGAGCTGGTCTTCGATATTCCAGCCGCGGAATGCCGGATCGAGCCATGCGTCGTTCCAGCCCCAGAACACCGAGTCGCCGTCGGTGTGATAACGCGCCAGCCTGCGTGGAAAGTCGCTGTTCAGGTATGTTTCGCGCACCTTGCGAATGCCGTCGACCGTCAGTTCTTCAACAAAGATGTGCGGTGCGACCACCACAAGCCCGCTGACCGCGTCGGGGAAATTCGCCGCATACAGCAGCGCGATCGAACCGCCGTCGCTGTGGCCAAACAGCCAGGGCCGCTGCACCCCAAGTTGCGACAGCAGGGCGGGCAGCACTTCCAGCGCCTGCTCGTGCAGGTAAGCCGGCGAGAGTGTCTCGTCGGCCGGACGCGGCGTCGAGCGGCCATAGCCGTAGCGCGAGTACATCAGGCCGCGCAAGCCGTGTTCATTGCAGAAGTGTTCCGGAAAGTCGCGCCACATTGCAATCGATCCCAGTCCTTCATGCAGGAACACCACGACCGGATACGGGGAATCGGCTGCGCCTATGTACTGGTACTCGAGCTGGATCGTCCTGCCTTTCCAGGGTATGCCGGCGAACTGCACGCCGGACTTCTCGCTGAATGTCATTCCTGTGCTTTCCTGCAGGTGTTCGGATCGTCGGAATTATGCCATTCCCGCGCAAGACGCATTGTTTGCGCCCGCGCGACAGAAAGCCGTGCTTGCCAGAGAAAGTTGACTGAAGTCAATGAGTTGAATTACTTTGAGGAAATAACATTCCGAAGGCCTGAACGGCCGAAAGCCGCACGGCCGGCAACAGGCATATCGCAGTCGAATACCGGAGGAAGGGAAAACCAAATGGCGAGGATCGCCTGGGCCATATCGTTGGCCTGCATCGTGGCGGGTACGGCGGGCACAGCATGCGCGCAAGCGCTCACGCGCAGGGTCGACACGGTCGGCCAGGTGGTCGCCAGCAAGGGCGACGAGCAGCTCAATCCGGTCGAGATGCCCGGCTGGCGCCGCCTCGACGTGCAGCAGTCGCTGGCCGAGGGCGACAACCTGCGCACAGGCGCGTACGGTGGCCTGAGCGTGCTGTTTCGCGATGAAACCCAGATCCGCATCCATGCCAATACCACCCTGCAGATCAAGAACATCGGACGCCGCACGCAAGGCAATACTCGCCTGCATCTCGAGCGTGGCGGCGTCTGGATGCGCGCCAAGACCGTGCCTTCCGGCCTCAGCATCGACACGCCGTCGGCCACAGTATCGGTGCGCGGTACCGACTGGTCGCTGACGAGTGACGACAAGGGAGCGTCAGCCCTCACGGTGCTGTCGGGCCAGGTAAGGTTCTTCAATGAGTTCGGCGAAGTCTTGGTCGAGCGCGGCGAGGCCGCGTTTGCCGAAAAGGGAAAGGCACCGGTCAAGCGCTACATTGTGCAGCCGAAAGACCAGGCGCAATGGCAATTGTCGACCGGCTGGATCGACCTCATCTCTCTCACCGGCGACACCGCCACGGCCTTGCGCGAAAAACTGTCGCGCACGCCATCAGTCGGCGCATCCTCGCTGCTGCGCGCGCAGCAGGCCTTCGACATGATGGAATACGAGCAGGCGCAAAGGCTGCTGGCGCAGGCGCGTACCAATGGCGAGCCGGCCGGGCGCATCGCGCTGGTCGATGGCCTGATCGCCTTGCAGCAGGAGCGCATCGACGACGCCGAACAACTGCTGGACAAGGCTATGCCCGAAGGCAGGCGCGAGCGAATGGCGCTGCGCCTAGGGCATTATGGCGTGCTAATCCGCAAGCGGGAGTTCGTGCGTGCCGGCGAGGAGTTGGACAGCATCGGCCAAGAGTTCGGCGATTTCGCCGAGGTCGCGCTGGCGCACACGTGGCGGCTGGCCTTCCGGGGTGAGCTCGAGCAGGCGCTGGCCGTCGCCGCCGACGCGATGCAGCGCTTTCCGCACGAAGTGCGCTTCCCGATCATCCTGGCGCATCTTCACATGCTGCTCGGCGATGCACCGCAGATGCGCAAGCAGCTCGATGCCGGCCAGGCGCTCGACCCGGTCAATCCCTACCTGCAGCATCTCGACGCCCTGTATCACGTCAAGATGCTGCCTGACCCGCAGCGCGCGAAGCAGCGGGCATTGCGCGCGATCGAGCTGGCGCCTGGCTATGCGCAGCTCTGGAACGATCTCGGGCTGGCCTGCCAGGACCTGGGCGACAACAGGGGCGCCGAGGCGGCGCTCCGGCGCGCCATCGAACTCATGCCGTCCGCGCCGGAATTCCATGCGAACTTGGCCACCCTGCTGATCACGCAGGACCGGCTGGAGGAAGCCGAAGCGCTGCTGCGGCATGTGGTCGACACGCATCCCGCGCTTGCCACCGGGCCGGAAGGGCTGGGCCTTGTTGCGCTGGCGCGGGGAAAGAACGAGGAAGCACTCGACTGGCTGCTGAAGGCGGTGTTGCTGAATCCCGGCCTGTCCGAAGCGCAGACCCTGCTGGCGGTCGCGTACTACCGCGACGAGCGTTTCAAGGCGACCGACAGCGCACTCGACAGCGCCATCCGCTACGATGTCAACACGCCCTTGCCGCACTTGCTCAAGAGCCTGATCGCGCAGGACCAGGCGGAGGCGGGCAAGGCCATCCGCTACGCGCGCAGCGCCTTCGACATCTACATGAAAAGCGGCGAAGCATCGATCGACGGTGTGCAGAACAGCCAGTCCGGCAATTCCGGCCTGGCGTCGGCCTACGGCAATCTGGGACTGGCGAATTGGGGCGACTTCCTCTCGCAACGCGCCTACAACCCCTACTGGGCGAACAGCCATTTCAGCGCGGGCACGCTCTATGAATCGAGCAACGCCCGCCTGGGCAGCCTGATGCAGGGCCTGCTGCTTGATCCGTCCGCCGTCAGCAGCACACCGCGCTACAGCGAATTCGGTCCGCGCCGCCCGCACCACGACCTGATGGCCGGCGCGAGCTTTGCCAGCGAAGCCGGGCATATCGCAAACAGCCAGTCGGTCACCGCGCTGGGATTCGTACGCGATGGCATGTCGCCATCCTCGCTTTCCTATTTCGTCAGCGCGTCGCGCAACTTTGAGCCGGGCACGCGCACCAATGCCGATGCCAGGAATGAAAGCGTCACCGCTGCGCTCGGCGCGACGCCGAATGCGGATACCGGCGTGCTGCTGCGCCTCAGCGCATCGCGCACGAAGAACGGCTTGCCAGGATCGCTCTCGGCGCCGGATTTCGACGACCGCGCCGACGCCACGTCGATCAACGGCAATATCGGCCTGCATCGCCGGCTCGGCTACCATGACGAACTGCTGTTGTCCGCATTCGCGGCGCGCGACCGCAACCGGCTTCGCAATGCCGACCCTTACGGCAACACGCTGTCGCCACTGGATTACTCGCTGGTCACGCAATTCGGATTGGAGCAGACGCGCGACCTGTATCGCCAGGGGATCGTCGACGCCACCTTCGATCCGGCTTTCCCGACCTATGTCGTCGGCGCGACCATGCCAGGATGGACCGGCCTCGCGACCACGCTGCCGGCCGGCCTCGACCTGGACACGCGGCAAAGCCAGAAAGCCTTGGCGCGGTTCACGCAACTGCAGGCCAAGCGCCTGCTCGACATCGGCCCGCTGCAGGCGAGCTACGGCGCGGAATGGGCATGGAGCGGGAGCCGCATCGACACCATGCGCACCACCGGGCGTGTCGATGCCAACGGCATCCTGGTCTTCTCCGATATTGGCGCCGTGCCGCCTGCGATGACGGGCGGCATGCCGGACCCGACCTTCCCGGCCGTGTTCTTCCCCTATGCGACGCCGCTGCTGCAGGCGCAGACAAACAGCATCGCCAACAATTTCGGACAAGTCTATGCCAGCGCACGCTGGCCGATTTCAAGCCGCCTGCTGCTCGATGCCGGCCTGAAGCTGCAGCACACCGACGACGGCACACGCAACGGCAACCGCACGCATCCGCATGTCGGCATCGCCTGGACCGTGGCCGAGAATCACTGGTTGCGCGCCGCCTACCAGCGCCAGTCCGGCCTACCCATGGTCGGATCGCTGGGGCCGATGACAACCGTCGGGCTCGGCGTGGCGGATGCCTATGTGGCCAACGGCGGCGTCAGCACTTCGCGTCAGCTGCAGTGGGACAGCGAGTGGAACGAGCGGCTGATGAGCTTCGTGCGCGTCGGAGAGCAGGACGTCGACGGCTTTGCCATGCCATCGGCCAATCCCTGGGATGTGCTGCTTGCGCGCGGCGCGACTGTCCGCAGCGTCGCAGCCGGTGCCAATCTCTGGCTCGGAGAACGCTGGGGGCTGGCCGCGACCTGGCGCCAGGTGCATTCGGTCAATCATGATGCCGCCAACGCCGGTAAATCGCTGCCGCTGATGCCGGAACGCACGTTCAACTTCGGCGCCACCTGGGTGCATCCGGCGCAGATCCGCTTCAGTCTCGCGCAGTCGTACACAGGCCCGACGCAAGCCGACCTCGCCAACACGACGAAGCTCGCCGGCTACTGGATCACCAACGCCAGCATCAACTGGCAGCCCGCGCCGAAGCATTGGTCCTGGACGCTGTCGGTCAGCAATCTCTTCGATCGCCGCTACCGGGTGGCGCGCGATTATCCGGGCATCCGCAGGACCTTGCTGCTCGGCCTCGAATACCGGAGCTAGCATGCCGCGCATATCCCTTCGCTCCATCGGCCTGTACGGCGGCGTGATCCTCGTATGGGCCGCGCTGTTCGTGCTCGGCCTCAGCGCATGGTGGGAGCGGCTGGAGGAAAACAATTTCGACTGGCTGACCATCGCGGCGTCGCCCGCTGCGGCTGACAGCCCGATCACCATCGTCGGGATCGACGAGCCCAGCATGGCGGAATTCCAGCAGCAATGGCCGTGGCCGCGTGGCACGCATGCGGAACTGATCGACCGCCTCAAGGAAGAGGGGGCGAGCGTGATTGCCTTCGACGTCGTGTTCGCCGAGCCGTCCACGCCGGAACACGACCGCCGTCTTGCCGACGCAATCCGCCGTGCAGGCAACGTGGTGCTGGCCGCCGATTGGGAACAGCGCGAAGATGCCTATATCGCGCAGGAGAGGGAAATCCTGCCCTTGCAATCCTTGCTGCAGGCGGGTGCCAGAACCGGCATTGCGCGAATGCCCTTGTCCGGATCGTGCATCCGCCGCTTCCCGGCGTTCGACAACTCCTTCGGCCAGGCGATTCTCGAAGCAGCCGGCAAGCCCGTCGATCCAGGTCGGTTTCCGCCGCGTGGAATGCTGCGCTACGCCGCTCCGCCGCAAGGCTTTTCCTACGTGTCCTACTACCAGGCGCTGCATCCGAAACAGTTTCTGCCGCGCGGCTTTTTCAAGGGGCGCATCCTGCTGATCGGCATGGTGCTGGACGACAGCCCGCAGCTCAAGGCGGACATGTATTGCACACCTTACTCCTGGCGCAACCTGCGTCGCATGTCCGGCGTGGAAATCAATGCCAACATGATCGACGCCGCCATGCGCGGGCGCGTGGCGGGAGAGGCTGGGCAGGGTACGAGAGCCGCTCTGCTCGCGGGCCTGATGCTGCTGTCCCTGCTGGCATTCCGGCAGTGGGCGCCGTGGCAGGGAAGCCTGCGTCTGCTGCTGCTCGCCGGCGGGTGCGTTGCCGTGGCGGCGGGCCTGTTCGTTTACGCGGATATCTGGTGGCCGGTCTTTGCGCCCTTGCTCGGCTTGTTCCTGAGTTACCTGCTGTTCGGCGCGGCAGCCTTCATCGACGAACGACGCAAGCGTGCCGAGATCCGGCGCGCCTTCGGCCACTATGTGTCTTCCGCCGTGATCGAACAGATGCTCGCCCATCCTGAGCGCCTGCGGCTCGGCGGCGAGCGGCGTGAAATCACCCTGCTGTTCTCCGACCTGGCCGGCTTTACCTCGATCTCGGAAAAAATGCAGCCGGAAGAAGTCGCCGAAATGATGAACCTCTATCTGACGGAGATGGGTCGAATCATCCTTGATCATGGCGGTACGCTCGACAAGTTCATCGGCGACGCCGTGATGGCATTCTGGGGCGCGCCCCTGTCCGATGCCGACCACGCCTTGCATGCATGCGAGGCAGCGCTGAACATGCAACAGGCAATGGCGTCGATCAACGCCGCCTTGCAGCAGAAAGGGGCAGGGGCGTTGTCGATGCGCATCGGCATCCATACAGGCATGGCGGTGATCGGCAATATGGGTTCGACCGAGCGCTTCGACTACACCGCGATCGGCGACAGCGTCAATCTCGCATCACGCCTGGAAGGCGCGAACAAACTGTACGGCGCCGGCATCCTGCTCAGCCAGGCGACAGTCGATGCGCTGCACGGACGGCTGAATTGCCGGTTGGTGGACAAGCTGTGCGTCAAGGGCAAGAGCGAGCCGATCCAGGTCTACACCTTGGGCGCGATGACGGAAGAAAACGATGCGGCAATACAGGCGTTTCGCCGACAGGACTGGGATGAGGCGCAGCGATTGTGGCAGATCGTGCTGCGCGATTGTCCGTCCGATCCGGTCGCGCAGTTCTACATCGACCGCATCGCGCATCTGCGTTCCCATCCACCCGCCATGGACTGGGACGGCACGACGGTGCTGGACAGCAAGTGAGCTTTGCCTCGCTGACATCACGTCGGCGTGCGCAACGCGTCATTGCAAATCCGGATACACTCGTCCCACTGTTTGCACCACTTCCACCGCGATTGCCGATGACTTCACCCGCCGCCTCGTCAATACAGGCTGATGCTCGTTTCGATACGATGCTCGCCTGGTTCTTCGTGCTGGTCTGGGGCTCCGGTTATCTCGCCAGCAAGACCGGGATGCATTACGCGGCACCGTTCACCTTTCTGTCGCTGCGCTACGCCTTCGGAGTGTTGTGCCTGATTCCCCTGCTGATCATCACGCGGCCCGCGTGGCCGGCCGATCGGCGCGAACTGTTCCATGTCTGCGTGGCGGGATTGCTGATGCATGCGATCTACCTGAGCGGCAGCCACTACGCGCAGTACCTCGGCATGTCGGCAGGCGTGACGGCCCTGATACTGGCGACGCAACCCTTGTTCACCGCCGCGTTTGCCCATCGCGTCATGCGCGAACACCTCGGCTGGCGGCAGTGGCTGGGCGTCGCGCTTGGCCTGGCGGGGGTGATGCTGGTGGTGTGGCACAAGTTCAATCTGCGCGCAGTGACGGTGTCCAGCCTGTTTGCGGTCATCCTGTCGCTGGGCTCGATCACGGTCGGCACCTTGTATCAGCGCAGTTTCTGCAAGACGGCTGACTTGCGCAGTTCTTCCTTCATCCAGTTCGTGGTGTCGCTGCTGGTGCTGGCGCCGCTGGCCTGGCGCGTTGAGGGCTTCGTGGTGCATTGGAGCTGGCAGCTGGTGGTGTCGATCGTGTTCCTCGTGATCTTCGCCTCGATTCTCGGGGTGAACGCCTTGCATACATTGATGCGGCGCGGTCATGCGGCCAAGGTGACCAGCCTGCTGTTCCTCACGCCCATCATCGCGGTATTTCTGGAATGGATCATGTTCGACGTGGTGCCGGGCTGGTTGAGCGTCATCGGCATTGCGGTCACCTGCGCCGGCGTGGCGCTGGTGTCGGCGCAACGCCGCAAGTGAGACCGTTCAGCTGCTTGCGCCGGGCTTGGAGGGAATCGTGTCGCAGGGCTCGACCTTGCGGCGGGTGCGCGGCGTGAACCATAAATAATCATATTGCGCGCCGAGCGGGCCGTAGGCATATACCTCCGGGTCGGTCGGTGTATCAGTTTCCACCAGACCAAGCGACAGTACCGACGTGTCCGGCGCGCGCGCCGCGAGATACAGCGGCACGCCCATGTCCTTGCGCGCGTGGCCGCGGCCGACGATGGCGACCGCGCCGTTTTCCCTGAACCCGAGCAGCGTATCGGCCATCACCGCGTCGCGCGCACGCTGCGCCTTCGCAATCGCGCCGATCACGTGTTCCGGAATCTTGCCGCAATGTCCCGCATAGACTTCATGGATCAGATGCTTCTGGCGTTCCGGCGTCCACACGCTTTCCAGCGCAAGCCGGTTCTCCGCGTCGGCGCCCAGCGCGGAAAAGCCGTTGCGCGAAACCTGGCGCGTCATGTCGCGCGACAGGTTGGCGGCGGCCAGCGGCAGTCCCTGCTGCACGGCCTGCCTTGCAATCGGCTCATACATCGGCCAGTCCCAGCTCGTGCGCATCAGCTGCGACAGCTCCCGCATCTTCCCTTCGGGTTCGCTTTGGCGCAGCACGGTGGTGATCTTGTCCTGCTGGTCGGTGTCGTATTGTTCCATCACCAGCGCCGGGCGGCGTCCATGCCTGAGTATGTCGTCGAGGATGCGCGCCTGGATGCGATGGTGTTCGCGGTTGTCGTGGATTTCGCCCAGCAGGACCAGCCGGGTCGATGCGGCCTGCTCCAGCACCACGGCGGGATCCACGTAGCGGCGTCCGGCAACGTCCCATACCTTGCCGTTCAAGGGATTGTGTTGCGAAGCCCAGTCGCCGGTATGCGCGCAGGCCGCCAGCAGCAGGGCGAGGGCGCATGCAGCCAGTCGTTTTCCAAAAGTGGTTGTTCGTTTCATTCAGTATGGTTTCGATCGGCGGCGCTGACCGTCACGGCAAGCGTCCGGCGCAAGTTCGCAGGAAAATGGGAAATTATCGTCGAGGGCGCGGCGCTGTCGCGGGCCGCCGCAGATTATTGTTGATTCTGCTGTTTCACATCAATTCCGAGATGCTGTCGCGCTGCCTCATTCGGCGGCAAACTCTGCGGCGGCTTTCGCCGTCCAGAGTGCCTTGTTGTAGGACTCGAAGGGCTCATCGTAGCCAGAAACCTCGCCGTTGTCGCCGACAAAGTGCGCCCACCAGCCCTGTTCGTCCTGCACGATGGCGATATCGCCGCTGCGGCAATGTTCGGTGATGCTTTCGCCGGGAGCGAGGGTAACGATGTTGATCCGGCGGTGCTTGATGACGGTAGGCATGGACAGTCCGATCAGAAGGAAAGGCAGTCCGTTCGACCGCCGCGCGCCTGAATTATCGTCACAGGCTTGTCATGTTTTTCAGTGTAGCCGCATCCGGCGACCTGCGTTTCTTGTCACAACATTCATGCGGAGTGTATTTTGAACGCCGCGCTACACTCTTGAAAACAAGGCGGTTCTTGCGCAAAAAAATCTTGCGGCAGCGTTTCCCGCAAGCTATATTTACTCCAAGCATTCGACCAATCGAGTGCGGATACACGAGCAGATTCATTCAACTGGGGCCACTCTCCAGATAGGACTGGGCGTCAGGAATCTACTCCTGTATTCAATGGCAAGCTCGCTACGGCGGGCTTTTTTGTTGTGGCGCATTGATGCGGCGCAGCAAAACCACCTTTGTCCGGGCTATATCCAAATGTGTAACTTCGGTGTAATATTTCCCGCACAAAAAATCCACTTAAGGATGGAGAATGGAGACAGGGACCCGCGAGGTGAAAGCCTTGCGGGTTTTTCTTTTCCGGCGAGATATACAAGAATCGTATAACCGATATCACCACAATAAAGCAGACATCGCATGGGGCGGGCAGTATAGTGAACCTGTCTCCTCCAACTCTCCTAGAATTGGATTTGCCCGCTACCGCAAGGTCAGCGGGCTTTTTTTTTGCCTGCAGCCTGGGGAGAATTGGCGCGGCCTTGCCAGAAATCGTTGGTCCTGCCTGCGTCGGGAGTTACCATATGGAACTATTTTCCCGCTCCGGAGCGTTTCATGAAAACTTCCTTGCTGCTTGCTCTTTTGGCTATTGCCGGCTTGGCGAGCGCGCAGTCCATCGTCCCCGATCTTGACCAGAGCGGCCGCAAGGGCGATATGGCCCGGCTCGCCTACAAGCAGGCGGTCGGCGAATTCGACGCCGCCGATGTCGACAAGGATGGCAAGCTGACCAGGGACGAAGTCGCCAAGGTCGCGCCCTTCAAGGCGGACAATTTCGACCGCTACGACAAGAACAAGGACGGCTTCCTGAGCTGGGAAGAATTCGTCGGCCACAACAAGTGGAAAAAGGAGTGACGCGGCGACCGTTTTGCATGCCACAATGCCGGAGGATTTTTCAGGGGAAACTCTTTCGCAATGCAGCATTTTCGCCTGCCGGAACAAGCGGCCTTCACACCGGAAATACTTGATCTGGATCAAGGTGACTTCGTTTACGGCCTCGCTAGAATGACTTCCGGCCAGCCGGACCGAGAGCCGCCGCAAAATCGATTTTTTCGGTCATTCGACCGGCCCGAATCAACGCTACCAGGACCAACGAGTGATTTCATGATCGCGACCCGGTTTTCAATCAGCACGACCGTCCTGGCAAGCGCCGCAACCATCCGACACAACGCACCTTGATATGGCCATCCGTCACATCGCAGGTGCATCGACACCAGAACCCGCAACACGTTTTCATTCGATCGCCCGACGCTCCGACGTCGGCTCCAAGGAGTCATACATGCATAAACTAGAAAGCGCGGTCATCGCGCTCGCCGAGCCACAAGACATCTCCACCGAGGTCCTGATCGAAAAATACGCCAAAGGCGACGAAACCACGATCGAACAGGTCATCACCCGTGTCTCCAAAGCCCTGGCCGAGGTTGAACCGCAGAAGACGCGCAAAAAGCATGCAGACGACTTCCTGTGGGCGATGCGGCAAGGCTTCATTCCGGCCGGCCGCGTCAGCAGCGCCGCCGGCACCGGCCTGCAGACCACGCTCATCAACTGCTTCGTGCAGCCGGTCGGCGATTCCATCACCGAGGACGACCACGGCAAGCCCGGCATCTATACCGCTCTCGCACAGGCCGCCGAAACCATGCGCCGCGGCGGCGGCGTCGGCTACAACTTCTCCGCCATCCGCCCCAAGGGCGCACGGGTGAAGGGCACCGGCAGCAGCGCCTCCGGCCCGATCTCCTACATGAAGGTATTCGACCGTTCCTGCGAAACCGTGGAATCGGCCGGCGCACGACGCGGCGCGCAGATGGCCGTGCTCAATGTCGACCATCCGGACATTCTTGACTTCATCACGGTCAAGCAGGAAAAGGGGCAGCTCAACAACTTCAACGTCTCGGTCGGCGTCACCGACGAATTCATGCGCGCGGTCGACGCGGACGGTGACTTCGAACTGGCGCACAGCGTTGAACCCAACACCGACTTCAAGGAGAAGGGCGCCTACCAGCGCGAGGACGACAAGTGGGTCTACAAGAAGGTCAAGGCACGCGAGATCTGGGACCTGATCATGAAGAGCACCTACAACGCCGCGGAACCGGGCGTGCTCTACCTCGATCGCATCAACCAGGAAAACAATCTCGCCTATTGCGAACGCATCGAAGCCACCAATCCCTGCGGCGAACAACCGCTGCCGGATTACGGCTGCTGCTGCCTCGGCAGCCTCAATCTCACCGCCTACGTCGAGGAACCCTTCAGCGAAGACGCGAAGTTCAATTTCGAGACGCTGGCGAAAGTCACGAAGATCGCCGTGCGCATGCTCGACAACGTGCTGATCGCGACCAAGTGGCCGCTGCAGGAACAGGCCCGCGAAGCGGATGCCAAGCGCCGTCTCGGCCTCGGCTTCACCGGCCTGGGCGATGCGCTGATCATGCTCGGCGTGTGCTACGACACTGAAGAGGGCCGCAAGCTGGCCGGCGAGATCTCGCGCGTGATGCGCGATGCCGCCTATGAAGGTTCGATCGACCTCGCGAAAGAGCGCGGCGCATTCCCGCTGTTCGACGCCGACAAATACCTGACCGGCGGTTTTGCCTCGCGCCTGCCGGAGTCGCTCAAGGATGCGATCCGCAAGCACGGCATCCGCAATTCGCACCTGACCTCGATCGCGCCGACCGGCACCATCTCGCTGGCCTTCGCCGACAACGCGTCGAACGGCATCGAGCCCGCCTTCTCCTGGTTCTACAACCGCACCAAGCGCATGCCCGACGGCACCAAGAAGGACTACACCGTCGAGGACCACGCCTACCGCGTCTATCGCGCGCTCGGCCACGACACCGCCAGCCTGCCGGAAGCCTTTGTCTCCGCGCTGGAAATCTCCGCCATCAATCACATGCTGATGGTCGCCAGCGTCGCGCCCTACATCGATGCCGCGATTTCCAAGACGGTCAACGTGCCGGAAGACTATCCGTACGAGGACTTCAAGGGCCTCTACATGGAAGCCTGGCGCCAGGGCCTGAAAGGCATCACCACCTATCGTCCCAACGGTGTGCTCGGCGCGGTGCTGTCGGTGCCTGCCGCCAATCCCAATCCGCAGCCGGTCACGCTGTCCGAGCAGGACAAGCGTCTGGTGCTGACGGAAATGGCGATGACGCCACCGCTGGCATCGCTGCGCTGGCCCTCGCGTCCGCGCCTGCCGGCCGGCGCCTCCGCCTGGATCAGCGAAATCATCGACACGCCGCAGGGCGAATTCGCGGTCGCCGTATCCGACAAGGGCGGCGTGCCGTTCGAAGTCTGGGTGCTCGGCGGCCAGCCGCCGCGCGGCCTGGATGCGATCGCCAAGACCCTGTCGACCGATATGCGCGCCAACGACCGCGCCTGGCTGCGCAAGCGCCTGTCACTGCTCGGCAGCGCCTACGGCGATCCGTTCGAAATGCCGATGCCGCCCAACGGCCAGTCGATTCAGGTGCCGAGCGCGACGGCCGCCTTCGCCAAGCTGGTCGAATGGCGTTACAACCAGCTCGGCGCACTCGACAAGCAGGACAACGAAACGTCGCCGGTGCTCAACGCGCTGTTCGCGCCGCATGAGCCCAAGACCGGCACCGACGGCACGCTGGCCTGGGTGGCGGATGTGCGCAACCCGGCCACCGAAGACGATTTCGTGCTGATGCTCAAGGAACTGCAGATGCCGGACGGCACCCGCCGCCCGTACAGCATGTGGCTCACCGGCGGTCATCCGCATACCCTGGACGGCCTGTGCAAGCTGCTCAGCCACGACATGCGCGTGGTCGATCCGGCCTGGATCGGCATGAAGCTGCGCAAGCTGCTCAACTACGCCGAACCGCGCGGCGACTTCCTCGCCCGCGTGCCCGGCAGCGAAAAGCAGGTCAGCTATCC
>NZ_DATFAF010000069.1:0-20920 GCF_035254865.1 Noviherbaspirillum sp. | reverse complement strand
GCATTGCAATCGAAAAACAGTGCCTGGCCTCCTTCGATGAGGCTGCCGATCAACAATTCGGAAAATACTGAAGCAATATAAGTATTAATTAGGTTTTCTTTATTGGTACGCGAAGTTAGACTGAGCTCGTTAGTTTTGAACGGAGGTGTGCCATGCAATTTGATATCCGCTCCGAGAGCTTTGAACTGACCACCGCGCTGCATCGGTACGCGCGGCGTCGCCTGGATTTCGCGCTGTCGCGATTTCTCCCAAATCTGGACAATGTTTGCGTGCGTCTGATCGACGAAAACGGCCCGCGTGGCGGGATCGACAAACGTTGCCAGGTCCGTTTGCGCTTGCAGGGCATATCGGAAGTGATCATCAATACGGTCGCAACGGATTTGTACGTGGCCATCGATCGCGCCGCGGATCGCGCGGGGAACACCGTGGCACGCCGATGGGCACGTTATAAGCAGTCGATGCGCGCGCGCATGCTTCCACCGCATCGGTCAATCGAGTACGTTCTTGCACAATGAATCGTATCGGCATCACACGTTAATTGGCCGTGCATGATAAACAGCTCGGTTGTCTGCAGCTGTTTTCCGGGTGGGGAATCGGGTGGAACAAAGCGCAGGATGCGGTGAGGCGTTTTCTGCACGAATTCTCGGCCATGAACAGTGAAAGGCGGCACGTGGATATGAGCAAGAAAGGAAATGACGGGATGGCAAGCGACTGCGGCCGCATTCATTTCGCTGACATGCGGCTCGGCAGCATTGCCCCTGCGACTGGCGACATCGCTCGGCGCTTTGCTGCCCGCACATCCCATGCTTTTGTCCATCCTCAGTGCGGCCTTTCGCACGAACCTGCCGCGCCTGTTCGGCGTGCACAGGTGCTGACTCGAGACCTCGCCCGGCTTTCCTGGGCTCGGTAGCGGCTCAGGAAGACCTTCACGGTTTTCTCTGCCCTGCCGAGCACCCCTCCATGATTCCCGATCCGCGTCGGCGCCATTGCTGCGTCTGATGGCGAAGAATTTTTCCCGGTGACTGCCGCTGGCAATCGTCGGGTATTGTCTTGCGCTCTCAGCATGTGGTGCCGATCGGATCCTTGCTTTTGGATCTGCCATCTTTATGGAGGTAACGATGGGCCGTGTAAGAACGATTCTGGTCGCAAGCGACCACTCCCGGTATGGACGTCATGCAGAGTCGAGAGCTGCGATGCTCGGTGCAGAGTTGAACGCGGATGCCGTCGAAGTAATGAGCGTCTGCAATCGAAAGGCAGAGCGGCACCTGCATTCTCCTCTAGATGCCGATCCGGCAAATGTCGTCGCCAGCGACGCGGCGTCGCGTGGTCCTGCCGTCGCAGTGCCGGCGCTATTTCGACGCGATGCCGAACCTGTTCAAAGCCATGTGCCAGGTTCAGGTGTCGGGCCTGCCGCGATTGTTGAGCGCGCCAATCGGATCGGCGCGGATCTCACCGTGACTGCCTCCCGACAGGAAAACTTCCTTGCCGGTCTCGTTGCACGACTCAGGAACCACGAATTGATTCGCCTGAGCGATCGGCCGGTCTTGCTGATCAACCGTGAACCGACGGCGGCATACAGGAAGGTTCTCGTGGCGGTCGATTTTTCGGCCGAGTCGATGCAAGCGGCGCGATTGGCGCTGGCGGTAGCGCCGACAGCACAATTCACATTTCTGCATGCGTTTCGCGTCGCCGAGATCGAGATGATGACCGCACATGGCGTGGCCTCCGACAGCATGGATACCTACCGTACCCGCGCCGAGGAAGCAGCAAGGGCAAGATTGAACAGTTTTATCAATAGTCTTGGGCCAAGGAGGCAGTGGATCCATCGCACGGCCGAGCATGGGGTGCCGACGCCGGTCATTTATGCGCATGCCGAGGAAACAAGTGCCGATCTGATTGCGGTCGGAAAGCATGGAAAGTCCCGCTTTGTCGATCTGTTTCTTGGAAGCGTCACGCAGCGCCTCATCGATTACAGCGATTGCGACCTGCTGATTACGACTTCGCACTCCGAGGAGACGTCGGCCACGCCCCCAGCCGCGTGATCGGCACCAGGAACACATTGAAACACCATGTATTCAGTTTTGAAAGGTATGACATGAAACCAGACATTATCGTCACCACAGCCGATATCGATCGCCTGGAATCCTTGATCGAAGCGATGCCGCCACTATCGGATGCGGCAGAGGAACTTCTGGACGAATTGCAACGCGCCGAGGTAGTGGAGCCGCATGAGCTGCCCGGCACGGTTGTCACCATGGATTCCATCGTACGCTTCACCCTCGGTCCCCGAGGGGAGGAATTCTGCCGCAGGCTGGTTTATCCGCGCCAGGCCACCGATGCTTCCACGATTTCCGTGCTCTCGCCGGTTGGGAGTGCGCTGCTCGGCCTGTCCGTTGGCAGCAGCATCGAATGGCCGGGACCGACCGGAGAGCGCCTGCTTATCCGGGTTGTTGACGTTGTTCATCAACCCGAATCCGCAGAAGCCGGCTAATAAAAATTCCCTGGCAACAGAATCACCGGCCGCTTGCACGCATTGAGCGGCCGTTTGCACGCCGTCATGCTGATACGGTCCTGCCTGAAAGAACGGGATGCGGGCGAAGCGTGCTGCATGTCCGGTGAGCGGCGCGCGCAATGTCCGTCGCCTGCCGCAAGTCTGACGTTAGGACGATACAATCACACTCAGCGCGTGAACGATTAGTGCCTGTAATAAGGCAACCCGGAAACTGTTCAGAACAGACGCTGGCGCATTCCGCCATTCCGATTTTCCATTTCAGCGAGCATGATGAAGCCCGATGACAACCGATCTCTGACGAATCATTTACGGCAAGTGCCTATCTGTCCAGGATTCCATGTCGTGCAAGCGGGTATCTGCTGATGAACGGATTCTTGCTGACACTCATCCTGTTTCCATTCGCGGCAAGCGGTGTCGCGGCCTTTCTGCCTGCCGATACCCGCAACCGGCAGGCAGCGCTGGCTGGCCTGGTTTCAGTATTCGGCCTGCTGATGGCGGGGTATTTTTATCCGGCGATCAGCAGCGGCGAAGTCGTGCACTATCGCACCGAATGGTTGCCGATGCTCGGCGTGGATTTTTCGCTGCGCATGGACGGCCTGGTGTGGCTGTTCGTCATGCTGGTGCTCTTCATCGGCTTGCTGGTGACGCTGTACGCGCGTTACTACATGTCGCCCGAAGACTCGGTGCCGCGCTTCTTCGCCTTCCTGCTCGCCTTCATGGGCTCGATGCTCGGCGTCGTGCTTTCCGGCAATCTGGTGCAACTGGTGATTTTCTGGGAAATGACCAGCCTGACATCGTTCTTGCTGATCGGCTACTGGCATCATCGCGCGGATGCCCGGCGCGGTGCACGCATGGCATTCATGGTGACCGCTGCCGGCGGGCTGTGCCTGTTGAGCGGTGTATTGATGCTGGGACACGTCGTCGGCAGCTACGACCTCGACGTAGTGCTGTCGGCAGGAGATATCGTGCGCGCGCATCCGTGGTATCGGGCAATGCTCGTGCTTGTTGCGCTTGGCGCATTGACCAAGAGCGCACAGTTCCCTTTTCATTTCTGGCTCCCGCATGCGATGGCAGCGCCCACGCCTGTGTCGGCCTATCTGCATTCGGCCACCATGGTCAAGGCGGGCGTATTCCTGCTGATGCGTCTGTGGCCGGTCCTGTCCGGCACCCCGGAATGGGTTTGGCTGATCGCCGGGGCCGGCGTCTGCACCATGCTGATCGGCGCATTCGCGGCGATTTTCCAGCACGACCTGAAAGGATTGCTGGCGTACTCGACCATTAGCCATCTGGGCCTGATCACGGTATTGCTGGGGCTCGGCACGCCGCTGGCGCTGGTTGCCGCGCTGTTTCATACGTTGAACCACGCGACCTTCAAATCATCTTTGTTCATGGCCGCGGGCATCATCGACCATGAAACCGGGACGCGCGACATGCGCCTGCTGCGCGGTCTGTTCCGCCATCTGCCCTACACCGGCACGCTGGCCATCGTCGCCAGTGCGGCAATGGCAGGAGTGCCCCTGCTCAACGGTTTTCTTTCCAAGGAAATGTTCTTTTCCGAAACCGCGCTGGTCGGCGGAAATGAAGACTGGTCGATGTCGATGGCGGCGGTGGCAATGGGCATTTTCAGCGTCGCGTATTCCCTGCGATTCATCAGCGTGTTCTTCGGCAAACCGGTCGTGGCCTTGCCGAAAGTACCGCACGAACCGCCACGATGGATGCGGTTCCCGGTCGAGCTGCTGGTATTGCTCTGCGTGCTGGTGGGCGTCGCCCCGGGACCGATTGTCGAACCGTTTCTGCGCACGGGGGTTGCGTCGGTTCTTGGCGAGCATCTGCCGGCGTTTAGCCTGCAGGTCTGGCATGGTTTCAACATTGCGCTGCTCAAGAGCATCATCGCACTCACGGGCGGCGTCCTGTTCTATATCCTGCTGCGCAAGCGCTATGCGCTTGCCACCAGGAGCGATGCCCCGGTGCTGGAAAGATTCAGCGGCGCGCAGGCCTACGAAACGACGATCCTGCGCCTGGGGATGGCCGCCGCCTGGGTGGTGAAATGGTTTGGCAGCAAGCGCCTGCAGCCGCAATTGCTGCTGATGATGGTCGTGCTGATTGCCGCGCCGCTGTTGCTTGTGCAGCCCCTGCCAGCGTTCGGCGAGGCATTGCTCTCGGATGTCGACCCGCTGTTTGCCGCAACATGGCTGATCGGTTGTGCCTGCGCGGTCACGGCCGCCTGGCAGGCCAAGTACCACCGCCTCGCTGCGCTGATCCTGGTAGGCGGCACCGGCATCGTGACCAGCCTGACCTTTCTCTGGCTGTCGGCGCCGGACCTGGCATTGACCCAATTGATGGTGGAAACCGTGACGACGGTGCTGATCCTGCTCGGCCTGCGCTGGCTGCCGCCACGCATCTCGCCCTACGAACTGAACCTCACGGTACCACGCAGCGTCTGGTTGCGGCGCACGCGCGACATGGTGGTAGCGGTGGCAAGCGGAATCGGCATGGCAGCTCTCACCTATGCAATGCTGACGCAGCCCACGCCGGACAGCATCGGCGACTTCTTCCTGTTGCACGCCTTGTCCGGCGGCGGAGGCAGCAACGCGGTCAATGTTCTTCTGGTCGATTTCCGCGGTTTCGACACCATGGGAGAAGTGACCGTGCTCTCCATCGTGGCATTGACCGTGTATGCGTTGCTGCGCCGTTTTCGGCCCGCGCCGGAAAGTATTGCCATTCCCGTTCAGCAGGCCAATGATGTCGACCCCGCCGTGCGGCAGACGCCGGCCGAACAGGCCAACCAAGGTTACCTGATGGTGCCCGGCGTCTACCTGCGCTTCCTGATGCCGTTCATGGTGATGATGGCGGGCTATTTCTTTCTGCGGGGGCACAACCTGCCGGGCGGCGGCTTTGTCGCCGGGCTGATCTTCGCGGTAGCGGTCATTACGCAGTACATGCTGGGAGGCACGCATTGGGTGGAGTCGCGCCTCGGCCTGCGGCCGCACCGCTGGATCGCCTACGGGCTGATTGTCGCGCTGATGACCGGAGTGGGGGCGTGGCTGTTCGGCTATCCGTTCCTGACCAGTCACACGGCCCATTTGCACCTGCCGCTGCTCGGCGAAATCCATGTCCCCAGCGCCTTCTTTTTCGACCTCGGCGTGTTCATGGTGGTGGTGGGCACCACCATGCTGATCCTGCTGGCGCTGGCCCATCAATCGTTGCGCAGCCGACGCGCATCGGCGGACGCGCCGGCATCGCCGCAGCTTGCCGCCATGAGGGAGACGCTCTGATGGAACTCATCATCGCACTTGCCATCGGCATCGTGTTCGGAGCGGGCGTCTGGCTGATCCTGCGTCCACGGACGTTTCAGGTGCTGACCGGATTGTTGCTGATGTCGTACGCGGTCAACCTGTTCATCTTCATCGTCGGGCGAGTCTGGATAGACCGGCCTCCTCTGACCCTCGGCAAGACCTTGCCCGATCCGTCGACAGTCGCCGATCCGCTACCGCAAGCGCTGGTGCTGACTGCCATTGTGATCGGCTTTGCGACCACGGCGCTGTATCTTGTCCTGATGATCGGCACACGCGGCGCGACCGGCACCGACCATGTGGACGGCGAGGAGCCGGACCAATGAAGCTCGCCTGGAGTCAACACCTGATCCTGGTGCCGGTGCTGCTGCCGCTGTTGTGCGGCGCGTTGCTGGTGCCGTTCAAGGAAAGCCGCCACCGGCTGAAATTCGCGGTCAACATGATTTCGGTGCTATGCCAGTTTGCAGTCGCAGTCCGGTTGCTCGGCATGGCGGACAGCGGGTACTGGCCGCAGGGCGTCGGCGTCTATCTCGCCGCCAACTGGGTTGCGCCGTTCGGCATTGCGCTCGTCGCCGACCGCCTGGCGGCCATGATGCTGCTGCTGACGTCGGTGATCGCAGGATGTGCGCTGCTGTACTCGGCGCAGCGCTGGAGCCGTATCGGCGTGCACTTCCATTCCTTGTTCCAGTTCCTGCTGATGGGCATGAATGGCGCCTTCCTGACGCATGACCTGTTCAACCTGTTCGTCTTCTTCGAGGTCATGCTGGCCGCGTCCTACGGACTGCTGCTGCATGGCTACAATGTCGCGCGCCTGCGCGCCGGGATCCAGTACATTGCGGTCAACCTGGCGGCCTCGCTTCTGTTCCTGATCGGCGTTGCGCTCATCTATGCGAGTATCGGCACGCTGAACATGGCCGACCTCGCCGCGCGGCTGCCCGGCGCCGACGCCCAGCACTTGCCGCTGCTGAAAACCGGCGTGGCGATACTGGCGATCGCGTTCCTGGTCAAGAGTGCCATGTGGCCGCTCGGCTTCTGGCTGCCGACCACCTATTCCGCGGCGTCGCCCCCGGTTGCCGCGATGCTGGTGCTGATGACCAAGGTCGGACCGTACGTCATCCTGCGGGTGTGGCTGCTGGCCTTTTCCAGCGAGGCTGGAGCGGCCGCCGGGTTCGCGCTGGATCTGTTTCTCTGGGGCGGCATGGCGACCATCGTCTTCGGTGCGGCCGGCATGCTCGCGACGGACGTCACGGCAAGGCTGGCGAGCTACGGCTCGGTCGTCTCGTCCGGCATTCTGCTGGCGGTGATCGGCTACGGTCAGCCGTCGCTGGTGAGCGCCGGATTGTATTACCTGCTCGGCTCGACCCTGGCGCTGTCCGCTCTCATGCTGCTGCTGGAATTGATCGAACGCATCCGTTCGCCCGTCGCGGCGGTGCTGGCGCTGACGATGGAAGCGTTCGCCGTGGAGGAGGCGCCCGGAGAGCCTGTCGGCGTAGGCATCCCCGCCGCGCTTGCCTTCCTGGGACTGTCTTTTGCCGCCTGCGCGCTGATGATTACCGGTTTGCCGCCGCTCTCGGGCTTCGTCGCAAAGTTCAGTCTGTTCCATGCGCTTCTCAACCCGCCGGCTTCCGGCGTCACCGCGAAGACCTGGACATTGATGGCGCTGATCGTGCTCTCCGGATTGGCTGCCATCATTGCGCTGCTGCGCTTCGGGGTGCGCACCTTCTGGGCGGCAGGCAACGTGGCGCAGCCGCGATTGCCAGTGAGCGAAGTGGCGCCGATCTGCATGCTGCTGGGCCTGTGCCTCCTGCTGACCGTCCAGGCCGGGCCCGTCATGTCCTACCTGATGCGTACGGCCGACGATCTTCACCGGCCGCGGCAGTACATCGAGCGCGTACTGTCCGAACCCGCCGTGCCCGGCCTGCAGGGCAGGGGAGATGCGCCATGAAACGCTGGCTGCCATCCCCGCTTGTGTCGGGCATTCTGCTGCTGCTTTGGCTGCTGCTTCAACAAAGCATGGACCCCGCGACGCTTCTGCTGGGGACAATACTTGCCATCGGTGTGCCTTTGCTGACACGGCCCTTTTTCCATCCGATCGGGTTTCCCAGGGTGGCAAAGCCCATCCTGCTGCTCCGCCTGTTATCCATGGCCGGGATGGAAATCGTGCGCTCCTGTATCAATGTCAGTCGCATCATCCTTTTCGCCCGACCGGCGGGATTGAATTCCCAGTTCATCCGCATTCCGCTTGACCTGAAGAATCCGTATGGTCTCGCACTGCTCTCATGCCTGATCAACATGACGCCGGGAACGGTGTGGGTGGAAATCCTGCCGGAAAAATACGAACTCGTGCTGCATGTCTTCGACCTGCACGATGAGCAGTGGTGGATCGACACCATCAAGGCACACTACGAAAAGCCGCTGATCGACATCTTTAAATAGGAGAAAGCTCGATGGAAATTCTGCTGCAATTGGCAATCGGATACGCAGCGTCGTGCGTGGTCCTGGCCATGCTGTTTTGCACGGTACGCCTGCTCATCGGTCCGGCTGCGCATGACCGCGTCCTGGCATTGGACACGCTTTGGATGTGCTGCATGCTGCTGGCCGTGGTATTGGGCATTCACTTCGGCAGCCAGATCTATTTCGAGGCGGCGATGCTGATTTCATTGATCGGTTTCGTCTCGACCATTGCGCTGGCCAAGTTTCTGATGCGCGGGGAAATCATCGAATGAACGAAATCGAAAACATCTCGACCTGGGCGGCGCTGGCGATCACGCTGATGCTGGTAGTGGGTGGAAGTTTTATCCTGATCGGCGCGTTCGGTCTGATGCGACTTCCGAGCTTTTACCAGCGCATTCACGGTCCTGCCGTGACCATGACGCTCGGCACCGCAGGCGTCCTGCTCGCATCCATGCTTTACTTCACCGTACTGCGGTCGCGTCTGGTGATGCACGAGGCAATCATCGCAATGTTCGTCATCATGACCGCGCCGGTCGTATCGATGCTACTGATGCGGGCGGCGGTCTATCGTGACCTTCGGACCGGCCAGGCAGATCGACAGAGCGACGCCGACAAGGTCTATGGAACATTGCCGAAGGAATGAGCTTTTCGAGGATGGGCAGTGATAGTCGCCAAATGTCGGCACGATGGCAACCCATCCGCGGTGTTCCAGCAGGGAACGCGGCGCATCATCGGCCAAAAGTTGGGTCAAGACTCTCACGATATGTCCACCCGTAATGAGTGCGCACATGCCCAGCACGCTGGCCAGTAGCAGTTGTCCAGTGAAGAGCAATGATGCTTCGCCTCGCGGAACGGCTGGCGGCAATGAAATACGGAGTTTGTCCTACAGGCGCCTGCCGCAACGGCAAAAACCGCCGCATTGCGAGGTTTTCACAAAGGGAAAATGTTATTCTTCAGGAGCTGCTTTGACCGCGTCCGCATACCCGTTGACAGCAGGCAAGCCGTCATGATCGCCACGCTTGTCCTGCGCTTGCAGGGGCCGACACTGATCGGTGGGCACGCGATGGCAAGCGTCGGATATCGCCATCGCCGCAGGGAGCAATTCGCCGAGAGAAAGACCCGAGCAGCTGGCTTCTTTCCCGTATTGAATGGGCGCGAGGCAGGGTGATTGCTGCCGAGCATCTGCGACTCGATGCAGGCAGGCAATGCAACACCCGCGCCGCAGCGCATGGATCGTATTTTTTGAAAGCAAAGGAAAACAATGAAACTTGAGACACTCGCAGTCCACGCCGGCTACACGCCCGAACCGACCACCAAGTCGGCCGCGGTGCCGATCTACCAGACCGTCGCCTATTCCTTCGACAACGCGCAGCACGGCGCCGACCTGTTCGACCTCAAGGTCGCTGGCAACATCTATACCCGCATCATGAACCCGACGCAGGACGTGCTGGAAAAGCGCATCGCCGCGCTCGAAGGCGGCGTCGGCGCGCTGGCGGTGGCCTCCGGCATGGCCGCGGTCACGTACTCCATCCAGACCATCACCGAAGCCGGCGACAACATCATTTCCGCCGGCACGCTGTACGGCGGCACCTACAACCTGTTCGCGCACACCATGCCGCAGATGGGCATCGAGGTGCGCTTCGCCGACGCGCGCAAGCCGGAAAGCTTCGCGCCGCTGATCGACAGCCGCACCAAGGCCATCTTCTGCGAATCGATCGGCAACCCGCTCGGCAACGTCACCGACATCGCCAAGCTGGCCGACATCGCGCACGCGCACGGCATCCCGCTCATCGTCGACAACACCGTGCCCAGCCCCTACCTGTGCCGTCCGTTCGAATACGGCGCCGACATCGTCGTGCATGCACTCACCAAATACCTCGGCGGCCACGGCAACAGCATCGGCGGCGCCATCGTCGACAGCGGCAAGTTCCCCTGGGCGAAGCACAAGGAGCGCTTCAAGCGCCTCAACGAACCGGACGTCTCCTACCACGGCGTGGTGTATACCGAAGCGCTCGGCGAGGCAGCCTACATCGGCCGCGCGCGCGTCGTCCCGCTGCGCAACATGGGCGCGGCGATCTCGCCGATGAACGCCTTCCTCATCCTGCAAGGCATCGAGACCCTCGCGCTGCGCATGGACCGCATCTGCGAAAACTCGCAAGCCGTCGCCAGCTTCCTCAAGAATCATCCGAAGGTGGGCTGGGTCAACTACGCCGGCCTCGCCGACCATCCGGACCATGCGCTGGTGAAGAAATACATGGGCGGCCGCGCCTCCGGCATCCTGTCCTTCGGCCTCAAGGGCGTGGACAAGGCCGACCCGCGCGCAGCCGGCGCACGCGTGCTCGACGCGCTGCAACTGTTCACGCGCCTGGTCAACATCGGCGACGCCAAGTCGCTCGCCACGCACCCGGCATCGACCACGCACCGCCAGCTCAATCCGGAAGAACTCGCCAAGGCCGGCGTGTCGGAAGACATGCTGCGCCTGTCGATCGGCATCGAGCATATCGACGACCTGATCGCCGATCTGGATCAGGCGCTGGCGAAGGCGTAAGTCGCAGCAGCAGACATAAGAAAAACAAGCAGCAGGTTCCCTCCCCCTTCGAGGGGGGAGGGCTAGGGTGGGGGTGATGAGGTTGAGCAATTGATGGTGTAGGTTCAACCCGTGCACCCCCATCCCACCCTTCCCCCTAAGAGGGGGAAGGAGCCCGCGAGTATTGATTGAACCGCTTGCCACACGATAGGACCACACCATGTCACAAACCAAATTCCTGCTCCCCGAATCCGAAATCCCGACCCATTGGTACAACATCGTGGCCGACATGCCCAACCCGCCCGCGCCGCCGCTCGGCCCGGACGGCAAGCCGCTGACGCCCGATGCGCTGGCCGCGATCTTCCCGATGAGCCTGATCGAGCAGGAAGTCTCGGCGGAACGCTGGATCAAGATCCCCGAGAAGGTGCGCGAAATCTACCAGCTCTGGCGTCCCACGCCGCTGTTCCGCGCGCATCGCCTCGAAGCCGCGCTCGGTACGCCCTGCAAGATCTACTACAAGTTCGAAGGCGTCTCGCCCGCCGGCTCGCACAAGGTCAACACCTCCGTCGCGCAGGCCTACTACAACGCGGAAGCCGGCATCAAGCGCATCGCCACCGAAACCGGCGCCGGCCAGTGGGGCAGCTCGATGGCGCTCGCCGGCCAGATGTTCGGCCTCGAAGTGCGCGTCTACATGGTCAAGGTCAGCTACTTCCAGAAACCCTACCGCCGCTCCATGATGCAGACCTGGGGCGCCGAAGTCTTCGCCAGCCCGTCGGAGCAGACCAACACCGGCCGTGCTGCGCTCGCGGAGAATCCCGACAACCAGGGCTCGCTCGGCCTCGCCATCTCCGAAGCGGTGGAAGAAGCCGCCTCGCGCGCCGACACCAACTACGCGCTCGGCTCCGTGCTCAACCACGTGCTGCTGCACCAGACCGTGATCGGCCTCGAAGCCAAGAAGCAGTTCGATCTCGCCGGCGACTACCCCGACATGATCTTCGCCCCCTGCGGTGGCGGCTCCAACTTCGGTGGCGCAGCCTTCCCCTTCTTCGCCGACAAGGCCGCCGGCAAGAACGTGCGCCTGGTCGCCGTCGAACCGACCTCCTGCCCGACGCTCACGCGCGGCCACTACGCCTACGACTACGGCGACACCGCCAAGCTCACGCCGATGACCCTGATGTATACCCTCGGCCACGACTTCATGCCGCCGGGGATTCACGCAGGCGGCCTGCGCTACCACGGCGACTCCGCGCTGGTGTCGCAGCTCTATCACGAGAAGTTGCTCGAAGCCGTCGCCGTGCCGCAGCTTGCGACCTTCGATGCTGGTGTGCGCTTTGCACGTTCCGAAGGCATCATCCCCGCACCGGAATCGAGCCACGCGATTGCGGCGTGTATCGATGAGGCGCTGCGCTGCAAGGAGAGTGGAGAAGCGAAGACGCTGTTCATCAACCTCTCCGGTCACGGGCACTTTGATATGGGCGCGTATGACGCTTACTTCAGCGGGAAGCTGCAGGACTTTGCGTATCCGGAAGAAGCGATCAAGGCGGCGTTGGATCGGTTGCCGAAGGTGGGGTGAACAAAATCAGAAAATGAAAAAAGGGTGCGCATTGCGCACCCTTTTTTGTTTGTTGTCGCGTAAGACAAAGTCTTCCCATATTGGCGAGATGGCCTGAGATGCCAAATAAGCGTTAAATTTCGTAGCGAAAAGAATACTGGAAAAAAGCCTTAAATCAAGGAGACATGTGATTGCAAGACTTGGCTCCGACTTGAGCAGAAGGCAACTAAACTAGGTAGCGGACATGTCGAAAGCACTCACTGAGTTCAAGAGGTTCCTATCCAAGGAATTGGGCAGCATGTCCCAGTTCGAAAAAAAGCTCTCGGGACTGATCCTCAAGAACTTCGAAGAGATCTCGGCAGTGGGAACTGCGAAGGGGCAGCGAGGAAAACTGGTCGCGAAGCTGATTCAGAACGCAGGTGATGGGGCGGCAGAAGACTTCGATCTCGGAGAAGAAGGGACGGGCCACGTAGCGGGGACGGTATCAAGACTCTCTCAGATCACCGTGGGGAACTTCCGAGGATTTTCCGACAACCACTCCTTTAGCTTAATCAAGAAGTTTACGTTCGCCTATGGTCCGAACGGCACTGGAAAATCCAGTCTATGTGAAGCGTTCGAGTACTGTCTACTTGGCTCAATCCATGAAGCGGACAACAAGCGTATTGACGTTGCTTCATACATCAGGAACTCAATCACTGGCTTGTCTGATCGTCCCGTTCTGAAAGGGATCGGCGCGGACGGAAAAGAAGTAGACGTTGAGGCAGATCCGACAGCCTATGAGTTCTGCTTCATAGAAAAGAACCGTATCGATGGATTCGCGCGCGTCGCGGCCAATACGACTTCTGCCCAACAAACTCGATTGGCGTCGCTTTTCGGCCTCGACGAGTTCAACGGCTTCGCGACACAATTCAACGATAATTTTGAGAACTACCTCGACTGCGTTGGACAGAAAATCAAGCTCCTTAAAGACAAGGAGAAGCAGACTGCCGGACATAAGCAGATACTTGAACTACTTCCTGCCAAGGAAAAGGAGGTCATCGAAAGGACCGAGGTTCTGCTGAAGAAGTACGACCAAATCAAGACACTAGTAGATTTGAAGGTCCACATTTCTGGAGCGGGTGAGACGGAGGGTATTCTCGCCAAGACCAATTCCGATATCGCAAAACGAGCTACTCTAAGGACAGTCGCGGATCCCGGCGTAGATCTGATCGTATTGGGCGGGCAAAAGCTATCCGAACTTCTTAAGGAACGTACTACTGCAAAGCAGTTTTTAGCTGGATATAAGGATCAACTGTCGTTGCGGGATCTGTACGTGGCTATCATCGCAAACAAGGTGCGATACGCCGACAATTGCCCGGCCTGCGAGTCTCCCATCCACATAGGCGGTGCGCTTGCGGTCCCGGTGGATCCCTATGCGAACGCCGAGAACAAGGTAAAACAATTCGACGAAGCAATGAAGAAGGAGGCGCGCATTGCCAAGATTAAAGAAGAACTCGATGCGGGATGGGTATCGCTGAACGGGAGAATCGAGCGACTTCCGGACTTGGCGAAAGCCGTCTCATTTCCAGATGAACAAAAGATTGGAGCGTTGTACGAAGCTGCAGGCAAGGTGACTGATGCCAAGTCACTTGAGGAGTTCGTCATTTTTCTCACTTCCCAGGCAGCATTGCTTCGTGCCCTCAAGGAGACGGTCGTAGCTTTCAACTCCTCAATTGAACAGTCAAAAGCAGAAATCAAGGCTCTCCAGTCGAGGGCGCTATTGCTGACGAAAGATCTCGAAGAGATCGCGGCCATAAGCGCCTCCGCGAAATCGGTGGCCGATAGCAAGGACACCGCAACGAAGGCAATTGCCAAGTTCAATGAAGAAAACGCCGCTCTTATCAAGGAAGCGGAAGCGGAGAAGCCAATCGTCGAGCGGAATATGAAGTACCTATCAGCGTACGGACGTTTCCGAGAGAAACTGCTGGCGTACAACGCCTGCCTTCCGTTGGCACTGGCGGCGAATCTCAACGAGAAGACAATGGAGTTCTACAATGCGATCAACAAGCACGATCACTATTCAGACTGGCTGGTCGGCTTATCGCTTCCTACTGCGACAGGAAAGAAAATTGAAATTGAGTTCGAGAAGGGGAAGAAGCTGGACGCTCTCCAGGTTCTCAGTGAAGGGCACATTCGCTGCCTCGGCCTCGCGATTTTGCTTGCCAAGATCGTTCGAGACGACCTTCCCTTCCTCATCTTTGACGACGTGGTCAACTCCATCGACGATGAGCACCGGACGGGAATCATAGAGATTGTGCTGGGTAACGAAGAGATCAGCCGCCGACAGCTCATCATCACGACTCATGGCGAGGATTTTGTAAAGCGGTTGGAGAATTTTGTCTCGAAGAAGGATCATCCAAATTTGGTGAATCGAATCGATTTCTTGGTTCCCACCGAACCTAAGAAGATTTTGGTGAAGCTGGACTCCCCGCGAAGTTATCTGGTCGTGGCGCAGCGCCAATTCGACGAAGGACGCATCAGGGACAGCATAGGCCAAGTGCGCAGGTCATTCGAGGAAATACTCAATCGCCTGTGGAAGAAGATCGCGGCCAAAGGTCACAACGTGCAGCTTAAACTTGGATTACGCGCGCCAGGAGCAGGCCCGGACCTGATGGCTCTTGCGAATGGACTGCACGAGTATCTCTCGAAAAAGGAAGTCCAAGTGTTCCAGGAAGTTCTTCCGTTGCTCGGTCAAATGCTCGGCCGTGAGAAAACGCACGCGGAAGAGTGGAACTACCTCAACAAGGGGACACATGAGGAAGACAGGGAGACGGAATTCGATGCAGTCCTAGTCAAGGAAATGCTGGCATTGGTGGAGCAGATGGAAGAAGTCATCGCAAAAGGCGGAGCCACGCAGGCCAAAGCAATGTCAACATTGGCAGCATAACCAATCACTACTAGGAAAGCAGGCAACGGCGTCATATCTTTCAACCAACCAGATGTGTAATTGTAAGACTCTGACGCTGCGGATGAACTCTTTTCGTAGAGGCTTGGAAAAATGGGGGGGCACGCCTTGCAATCAAGCAGCTGCGCTATATCAAGACCCCATTCTTGTTTCTGCAATCCTTGTGACTCAATTCATCTCACCAACATTGAGGGGGGGAACATGGCATCGTTACCGAAAAAAGTGGCAGAACGACTGGCTTCAGGTATTAAACGGTTCCAACCAATTCTTGCGGCGGCAAAGGCGCGAGATGTAGGTGAAGCCGATACGGTCACAATTATCAAAGACATGCTCGCAGAAGTGTTTGGCTACGACAAATACTCTGAAGTCACCTCCGAGTTCTCGATCCGCGGAACATACTGCGATTTAGCGACCAAGATCGATGGAGTCTTGCAAACGCTGATCGAAGTGAAGGCGATTGGACTCGATCTGAAGGAGCAGCATGTTAAGCAGGCGGTCGACTATGCAGCAAACCAAGGCGTGGATTGGGTGCTCCTAACAAACGGCATAGTTTGGCGTATCTATCATTTGGTTTTTGCAAAACCAATTGATCAAGAGCTTGTCGTTGATATCGATTTTCTGGCTCTGAACCCCCGTTCGGAACACGATATCGAATTGCTCTACCTCTGGTGTAAAGAAGGATGGCAGCGCTCTGTTCTCGGCGAATATCACACGCAAAAGCAGGCATTGTCGCGATTCTTCGTCGGAGCGATGCTGCAAACCGATCCGGTTCTGGAAGTCATTCGTCGTGAACTTCGGCGCGTGTCGCCTGACGTCCGCATTGACATTGAGCAGATTAAAACTGTTCTTTTGAACGAGGTAATCAAGCGTGATGTTTTTGAAGGTGATAAAGCGGACGACGCAAGAAAGAAGATTGCACGAGCTGCGTCTAAAGCTCTCCGCGCTTCAAACAATCGTTCCGAGAACAAAGAGCAGGCTGACGGAGCGACGACACCTTTGGGAGCGTAGCCGAACCGCGACCACAAGTAAGAAGCGTAACCAGAAAAACTGGGTCTTGCATTCGAGCGGAAGTGTGATCGCAAGACCTGATCTTGTCGTTCCCAGCCAACGATAAACTCGGCCATACCGGCTATCGTTGCTGGAATTCTTTATAACTAGTTAATTGAAGATCGGTGCGGTAGCGGTATTTTTTGATCAGCTACCGCACTCTTCAATGTGTGGCATCGATGCAGGGCCTCAGGCAAGAAATTTGGCAGCCTACTGCACTCACTTAGTATGTGCTACCTGTAAATTTATAAGGCAATATTCCATGAAGCGTTCAAATTTAGCTGCAATGTTATTTTGTGTGGTTGGCGTTTTGCCCATTGCTGGGTGTGGAGGAAGTTCGTCACCGACAGACGCAACGATAGGCGGCACAGTTTCCGGCTTACCATCCGGTATTACCGTCTTATTAGTGAATAACAACACCGAGACAATCAACGTTAATACGAACGGTAGCTTTGTCTTCAGCAGAAAGGTTCAAGCTAGGGGAACATACAATGTCACCTTATATACCCAACCGACCGGTGCGAGTTGTGCCGTTGCAAACGGCACGGGGACAGTCAATCAAGTTGGTGAGAACGTCGCTAACGTTTCGGTTACCTGCACGCCTGCAGCGCATGCATTTTTAAACTACAGCCTTGGCGTAACCGTTTCAGGTCTGGCGCAGGGAAACTTCGTTACGTTCCTTAACAACGGTGGGGATTCCGTGACTGCTAATGCTAATGGCTTGTTTATTTTTCCGAAAACATATGCGCTGCAGGTGGCAGGAGATGAGAGCTACAACGTTACAGTTTCTACGAATCCGAGTGGCCAAACCTGTACTTTGTCAAATGCATCCGGAACTAACACAAGTGCAAACTTTGTTAACTTTGTGAATATCGTTGCTAACTGCCACTAGCACGCAAATCTTTACATTCCTCGGAAGAAAGAACGGGTCAGGTCTTGCATTCAAGCAGCACCGTGATTGCAAGATCTCGTATATTGCGCCCACCGATCCACAAATCAGTAACAATGTCGGCCTCGATCGGATCGGGCTATCGGCCATCGGCAAGACTGTAGGGCCAGAGAGCGCGGTAGGCTGGGATGCAATCCCAGCTATCATTGCCGCATGCAAGAGAACAGGGCCAGGTCTTGCAATCAAGCAGATACAAGGTACCAAGACCTAACCCCGCTTCTTGTTCGCTGCCGTTAGCTTCACACGCAACCCGTTGTTCATCAAGCCAGTGATGCCGTAGTTACTTACCATCCGCCGCGCGAAGCCGGCCGATCCGTTCCTCGTCGCTCGGGTGCGAGCTGAGATAGTCCAGCGGCCTGTCGCGCCGTGTCTTGCTCTGACCTCGCCGCTTCGGCACTTCATCCGCCCCATGATCGTGTGCATGCGCGGCACCCAACTTCTCGAACAGGTCCGCCATTGGTGACAGCGGAATGTGATTCTCGCGCATCATGTCAATCGCATAGCCGTCCGCCTCGCGCTCGAAGTCGCGTGAATACTTCTGGTCCAGCAGGAAGGCCGGCGCGGCCGCCAGCACGCTGGAGACGTCGCCGATCAGCAGATGAATGACGACGCCCATGCCCGCCGTCTGCATCATGTGCCGCAGCGAGTGCCGGCGCTGCACATGGCCGAGTTCATGGCCGAGTACGCCCAGCACCGCATGGTCGTTGTGCGCGAACGTCACCATCTCATCGGTCATGATGATCACGCCATTGGGCAATGCGAAGGCATTCGGGCTCATCTTGCTGCGACGGAATTCGAGCCGGTATGCGGTCTTCTCGCCGCGCGGCTGCTTCAGTTGCGCGAACAGCTGCCGCAGCCGTTCCTGCTCCTCTGGCGCAAGACGCGACGGCTCCATGAAGCCGCGGTCGATCATCGTCAGCTGCTCGTCGCCGATGCGTTGCCAGACTGCTTCCGGCAACTGCTGCGCGAGCGTGTCCGCCGCCCATGGCAGACCCCATTGATAGCCGGCGATCAGTACGGCCAGCAGCGACACGAGCGCGAGCAAGGACCGCGGCCACTGCATCTGCCAACGCACCACGCGGGGTTCGCGATAGCCGTTCTTGCGAAGCAGCCGGTCGAGGCCCGGATCGCTGCTGTGGATGAATCCGCCGCCCGGCAGGCGCAGGATGCGCGGTGCATGGTCCAGCCGCTCCGATACGTCCAGCCTGGACAGCCGGTAGCTGCGCCGCACGCCGTCGCCGTCGATGGCGACGATGCGTTTGTGGATCAGCAGGGTCACCGCCTGGGAGCGCGCGCTTTGACCGTCAAAATAGGTTGCGGTAATCATAGGGCGATATCGATATCGAACAAGTCGCCGGCTTCCTGTCCGATCGCGCCGGCGTGGTCGTTGCAATGGTCGGCCAGGAATTCGTCCAGATCGCCGGACGGCACCAGGGTCATGCTTTCGACGCGGTACTTCGCCAGCCGCACGGCGGCGAAGGGCTTGTACAAGCCGCAGGTCAGCGTGATCAAGGCCAGGTTCGATGCATGTATCCACAACAGGGAGCGCGCTCTGGCGGCGCTTTCGAAGCGGTGCATGCCGAGTTCGGTGTTGTTCCAGACCAGGTTCTGGATGCGGCTTTCGAGATAAGGCCGCACGAACAGGTAGAAAGCGTATGCGTTCAGCAGGCCATACACCAGCGCGAACAGCCAGCCGAAAATCGTCTTCTGCAGAAACGCGAACAGGCCGGCGGTCAGGAAGCCGAACACCGCTGCCGGAATCGCGCCGAGAAAGAAGAAGCCGACCGCCTTGCCGTAGACTTTGAAAAATGCAGACGCGCGCGCATGGAAGTAAAACGGCGTGCGCCCATAATCGGCATTGTCGTGCTGATAGCGCTTCAGGCAGTAGTGCGCCAGCGGCACCGTGACGCCGAGTGCGATGAGCGGCAGCAGTGTCGTCAGCAGAATCACGCCGATTCCGGGATTGTGCGAGTAGGACACCACAATGCTCCAGATGAACAAGCCGATGAATGCGAGCACGACCGGGAACAGGATCAGCATCCGGTACGCCTCGCCGACCGTGCCGCGGAAATGGAATCGCAGGCCGCGATAACTTGAGTTAGCCATCTTGAAGCGGAATGCGCGCGCCAGCAGCCACGGTGTGATGCCGGCCAGGATGAGCGCGACGATGACGGCAGCCACGACCGAGATGTCGAAAGAAATCTGGTAAGCGGCGATCAGCACGAGTGCCAGGATGCGCCCCTTGAGGATCGCCTTCGGATCGCCGTGATAATCGAAAATCGCGCCGGCGACGCGGGTATTGCGATAGAAGTATTGCAGCCGCCTTACCTTGGCCCAGGCGGAATAGACACCAAGCGTCAGGATGCTCAGCAGCAGGTTCACCACCCAGATGCGGAAATATTCGGAGCCGGTGCCGGTGAACTCGAAGCGCTGCGGAGCGCTGAAATCCTGTTCGGCCGGTGCGGCCGGTTTCACGCCCACCGCCACCGCAGCGGTGCGCTGAGGCGGCTCATCATCCTGTAAGCGCAGCGGCTGCGAGGCCGCACGTCCTTCAATCGTGGCCTCGGCCATTCTTTCTCCCTGATGTCATTTCTTGTTGGGCAGTGCCGCCGGCAAATGGATGCCACAAGCGAATCGCAAAAAATTGCAAGAATACCATCGTGCGGAATTGCGGCATCTTCTGCGCCGTTTCCTTGTGATGGTCACGCCGAAACCCCGGATAATGTCGTCCATGCACACGAAAAGCAATCCCATAAAAAGCGTAGTCATCATCGGCGGCGGCCCGGCCGGCCTGATGGCGGCCGAGGTACTGAGCGGGCGCAATTTGCAGGTCGAGGTCTTCGACGCCATGCCATCGGTCGGACGCAAATTCCTGTTGGCGGGCAAGGGTGGCATGAACATCACGCATTCCGAGCCGATCGAGTCCTTCCTCGGCCGTTACGGTGCGCGGCGTGAACAGATGGCGCCGCTGCTCGACGCCTTCGGCCCGCAGGCGCTGCGCGCATGGATTCACGGGCTCGGCATCGATACCTTCGTCGGCACTTCGGGCCGTGTCTTCCCGACCGACATGAAGGCCGCGCCGCTACTGCGTGCGTGGCTGCATCGCCTGCGTGAAGCCGGCGTGCGCTTTCATATGCGGCATCGCTGGCAAGGTTGGGAGGGCAAGCCTGCGGACGGCAATCTGCGCTTCGCGACGCCCGACGGCGAGCAACGCGTGCATGCCGATGCGGTATTGCTCGCGCTTGGCGGCGCAAGCTGGGCGCGTCTCGGCTCCGATGGCGCGTGGGTGCCCTTGCTCATGGCGCAGGATGTAACGGTCAAGCCGCTGCAACCGGCCAATTGCGGTTTCGATGCACCGTGGAGCGAGCATTTCCGCACGCGCTTTGCCGGCGAGCCGGTGAAGTCGGTGGTCGCGAGCGTGGTCGGCGCGGATGGGCAAATGCGCACGCGCCAGGGTGAATTCGTCATCAGCGCAAGCGGCATCGAGGGCAGTCTGGTCTATGCGCTGTCGTCGCATCTGCGCGATGCGATCGCCGTGCACGGCGAAGCGACGCTGACGCTCGATCTGGTGCCGGGCAAGAGTCTGCAGCGCGTGATCGACGAGGTCGCGCATCCGCGCGGTTCGCGCTCGATGGCTTCGCA
>NZ_DATFAF010000068.1:0-21764 GCF_035254865.1 Noviherbaspirillum sp. | reverse complement strand
CCGGCCTTCTCGCTGATTCTCCTTGCCGTCAATCGCGAAGGCTACGGCAATCTGTCCGAGCTGATCACGCTGGCGCGCACGCGTGCGCAGAAAGGCACGTACCGCCTGACGCCGGCCGACTTCACCCAGCCGGAGCGCGGCTATGCGCATCTGCGCGGATTGCCGCATTGCCTCGCCATCCTGACACCCGCGCATGGCATCGACCCCGCGCGCCTGAAAACACAGGCCGCGTGGCTGGCGGATACTTTTCCGGATCGCGCATGGATGGCGATGACACTGTTGCATCGTGCCCGGGATGATCGTCATCGCGCCGTGGTCGAGCACATCGCGCAGGAAACCGGATTGCCCATCGTCGCCACGGGCGATGTCTGCATGCATGTGCGTTCGCGCAAGCCGCTGCAGGACACGCTTGCCGCGATCCGGATCGGCAAGCCGATTGCGGAATGCGGCTACGATCTGGCGCCGAATGCGGAGCAGCACCTGCGCTCGCGCCTGCGCCTGGCGAACCTGTATTCGCCGGAGGCATTGGCGGAGTCGGTACGCATCGCGGAGCTGTGCACTTTCTCGCTCGACGAGCTGCGCTATGAATATCCGGACGAACTGGTGCCCGAGGGCGAGACCCCGACCAGTTATCTGCGCAAGGAAACCTACATCGGCGCGGCGCGACGCTTCCCGGCCGGGATTCCCCTGAAGGTGCAGGAGCAGATCGAACATGAGCTGACGCTGATCGCCGGGATGGCCTACGAGCCCTACTTCCTGACGGTGTTCGACATCGTGCGCTTCGCGCGCAGCAAACACATCCTGTGCCAGGGGCGCGGCTCGGCAGCCAATTCCGCTGTCTGCTACTGCCTCGGCATCACCGAAGTCGATCCGGCGCGCAGCCATACCCTGTTCGAACGCTTCATCTCGAAGGAGCGCAACGAGCCGCCGGACATCGATGTGGACTTCGAACATCAGCGGCGCGAAGAAGTCATCCAGTACGTGTATGAAAAATACGGACGGCTGCGCGCCGCCCTGACCGCGGTAGTGATCAGCTACCGGCCGCGCAGCGTGTTGCGCGATGTCGGCAAGGCGTTGGGCGTCGATCTTGCCATCGTCGACCAGATCGCCAAGTCGCATCGCTGGTGGGATGGCAAGACCGGCTTGTCGGCGCGCTTCACCGAATGCGGAATGGATCCGGAGTCCCCGATCGCGCAGCAGTGGGCGGACATCGCGGAAAGGCTGATGCGCTTCCCGCGCCACCTGTCGCAGCATCCTGGCGGTTTCGTGATCGCACGCGGCAAGCTGTCGCGCCTGGTACCTATCGAAAATGCCGCGATGGCCGACCGCAGCGTGGTGCAATGGGACAAGGACGACCTCGATGCGCTCGGACTGCTGAAGGTGGACATCCTCGCGCTCGGCATGCTCTCCATGATCCGCCGCGCGCTCGACCTGATCAGCGAACAGCGCGGCGAACCGCTCAGCATGCAGGACATTCCCGCGGAAGATCCGGCCACCTACGCGATGATCAGCGAGGCCGACACGATTGGCGTGTTCCAGATCGAAAGCCGCGCGCAGATGACCATGCTGCCGCGACTGCGGCCCGAGAAATTTTACGATCTCGTGATCCAGGTCGCGATCGTGCGGCCCGGGCCGATCCAGGGCGGCATGGTGCATCCGTATCTGCGACGCCGCCAGGGGCTGGAGCCGGTGACCTATCCCAAGGATGCCATCCGGCCGGCGCTGGAACGCACCTGCGGCGTGCCGATCTTCCAGGAACAGGTGATGCAGATCGCGATGCTGGCCGCGGAGTTCAGCGCGGGCGAAGCCGACCAGTTGCGCCGATCGATGGCCGCGTGGCGGCGCAAGGGCGACCTCGGCAAGTTCCAGGAAAAACTGCGGCGCGGCATGGAGAAGAACGGTTATGAGAAAGCCTTCATCGATGCCATCGTGCGCCAGATCGAAGGCTTCGCCGAGTATGGTTTCCCCGAAAGCCATGCCGCCAGTTTTGCGCTGCTGGCCTATGCCAGTTCCTGGATCAAGCGCCATGAACCGGCGGCCTTTCTCGCCGCGCTGCTCAACAGCCAGCCGATGGGTTTTTATGCGCCCTCGCAACTGGTGCAGGATGCGCGCCGCCATCGCGTCGAGGTGCGGCCCGTCGACGTCCGCAGCAGCGATTGGGAGAGCCGGCTCGAATCCACGGCGGGACAACAGCCGGCGGTGCGCCTCGGCCTGCACATGGTGCGCGGGCTGTCCTGCGAAGCGGGATGGCGGATCGAGGAAGCGCGTGCGATCCGCGCGTTTTCCGATACGACGGACCTCGCACTGCGCGCGCAACTGACGCGTCACGACGTGCAGATGCTGGCCAACGCCAACGCGCTCGAAGCCCTGGCCGGCAATCGCCGCCAGGCGCTGTGGGAAGCGGCGGCCAGCGAGGCGGACAAGGGCTTGCTCAGGAAGGCGTCGGTGCGCGAAGAGGCGGTGCAACTGGCAGCGCCCACCGAAGGCGAAAACATCGTCGCCGATTATCACAGCCTCGGCCTGACGCTGGGCCGCCACCCGCTGGCGCTGCTGCGGCCCATGCTCACGAAAAGACGCTTCCTGCCGGCCGAGGTGCTCAACACCTTCGCCGATCGCCAGATCGCGCGCGGCTGCGGTATCGTCACCGTGCGCCAGCGTCCACAAACCGCCAGCGGCACCATGTTCGTCACGATCGAAGATGAAACCGGATTTGTGAACGTCATCATCTGGCCCGCCCTCGTCGAACAATATCGCAAGGAATTGCTCGGCTCGCATCTGCTGGGTGTGTATGGCATCTGGCAATGCGAAGGGAAGGTGCGCCATCTGGTTGCGAAGCGATTGGTCGATCTGACGCAGCTGCTGGGGAGATTGAGTACGCGCAGCCGGGATTTTGCATGAAGGGAAAGCATGCGCTGCGGAGCTCTCTTTCCATCGCATCATTTCCTTCGGCCAGCGGAGCATCCGGACAATTCTCCGGCGCCTTTCTTGCCTTCGCACGGTGGTCAACGGCAGCAACTTGAGAAGCCTCAAGCAGCGCGCGGGCATCGACAAAACCGAATGGTCGCTTGTAACTCCAAGTAGAAGCTCGCACGCGCTTTCCCTACTGGAGCAGAAATCATGTCACGCAGCTTGATCCGGAGATTGCAGGCCATATCGATCATCGGCCTGCTGATGCTGATTGCCGCGTGCGGTGGTGGTGGCGGCAGTGGAGATTCCAGCGCAGCAAATTCCGGCTCGGTCACTCGCCTGCTTCCCACGATCTGGACTTCGGAAGGCAGGGCCGTCAACAGTTGCGTCCTCAGTCCGGGCTGCTCCGGCAATCCTTACGCGCCTTTCTTCGCAGCGGTATCGATGGCGCCGGCGAATGGTGCGACACTGAGCGGCGTCGTGCGCCTCGAAGTGCAAGGCAACGAAATGGCGAATATCGAATTATTGCCGGCCAACGGCTACACGCCCAGGCTGGGCGTCTTCAATATCACGGGCGACAGGACCTTTGCCTGGATGGACTTCGACACCACCACGGTGCCGAACGGTCCCTTGAATCTGCGCATCAGCGCGTTCAACGTACCCGCCGGCCAGCCGGGCGCAAATGAAATCGTCGCCATGCCGGCCCGCACCTGGACCATCAACAATCCGCCCGTGCCACCGGCCGCATTTGCCGCGACGCTCACTTCCGCACCCGCCGATAACGCCGTCGTCAGCGGCATCACGCGGCTTGAGGTGTATGGCAGCGACATTGCCAATGCCGAGCTGCTGCCGGCCTCCGGCTATGCGCCGCGCTTCGCCGTGTTCAATGTATCGGCGGACAAGACAATCGCCTGGCTGGACTTCGATTCCAGATCGCTGCCGGACGGTATCACGGACCTCAGGATCAGTGCCTTCAATGTGCGGGAAGGACAACCCAATGCCACGGAAATCATTGCCATGCCGGTCAGGCGCTGGGACCTCAGGAACAGCACCGCGCCGCCGCCTGCGACACCCTTCGTCGCATCGGTGACGATCGCGCCGCCGCATGGTGCCATCGTCAGCGGTCGCACGCGGCTTGAAGTGCGCGGCAGCGGCATCCGGAACGTCGAACTGCTGCCGGCCACCGGCTATACGCCGCTGCTCGGCACCTTCAACGTGTCATTTGACCAGACCTTCGCCTGGCTGGACCTCGATACGACAACGCTGCCGAACGGCATCCTGGAGGCGCGCATCAGTGCGTTCAACGTGCCGGCCGGACAACCGGGTGCGGTCGAGATCATTGCGATGCCGACGCGGCAGTGGGATTTGCGCCATTGAGGAGTCACTTCGCCCTGCTGTCCACTTCCGTGATCCAGCGCGCAATGACGTCGCCCGATAGCGACGGCGCGTCCATGTGCTTCGAATTCATCTCGACGAATTCATTGAGCGGATGGGGAGGCAGCGTGTCAAACATCGGCTTTCGGAACTTGAGCAAGCCCGGGTAATCGTCCTTTGGTGAAATAAACAAAACCGGCGTCTGGGGACGCATGTTCCTGACCGAGGTTTTCATCGCCATGGCACCCTCGGGATCGAACCAGCTCAGGTAGGCAGACGCTGTGCAGACAACCGGAAACGTTCCCTTGGAACCTTCCGTATCGAAAAAACGTGCCGTCTCACTGCCCTTCCCCTCGGAGATCATTTTGCGCGCCAGTTCAACCGACTCGCCAAGCTCTCTCCGGAATACCGCACCGCCGACGTCGCCGCCCGGCGCAATCGCGATCACGCCGTCGAGCGCATGCTTGCTGCCGAAGTAGAGCGCGAACACGCCGCCCTGGCTATGTCCCGCGACAAACAGTTTCCGGGCGCCCTTGCTGCGCAGCGCTTCGAGCGCCGATTCGACTTCTCGTTCGCCCGCGCCGACGCCCACGTCATACTGGCGTCGTCCCGACCACGGCATCTCCAGGTTCGCAACGAGATAGCCTTTCGCTGCCAGTGCCCGCTCGAGACTGTCCACATGCTTGGCCGGCGAGCCGCTCTTGCCGTGCATGATCACGATGCCGATCATGGACGAAGGCGTCTCGCCGATACCGGGAAGCGGCAGGATCGCCGCGCCGAGCCCCATGGCAAGCGCGATGAACCGACGACGCATCGGAATCATGATTGTTCTCCTTCATGACAACGGGATGAATTTTCCTCTTGTTTCCGCACAGTATGCCTGTCGAGCAGCAGGCGTATCAACTCTTTCGGAAGCACGTATCATTGCTTATCGTTCCCCGCACGGAGCCCCCTCCCATGAAGCCCACGCCCGCCATCGCCATCCACCTGCTCCATCGTGCCGGGTCCGGTGCGCTCGCGACCCATGCTTCGCAAATGCCGGGTTATCCATTCGCCACGGCTCTGCCCTTTGTACCGGATGAATTCCATCGCCCGGTATTCCTGTTGAGCGCGCTGGCGGAACACACCAGAAACCTGGTCGCCGATCCACGTGCCAGTTTCCTCATTACCGATCCGACTGGTCAGGATGTGCTGGACGCCGCGCGCATGACCATCGTCGGCGATGCGATCGGTCTGGACCCAAGGCCGGAGCTGATCGCACGCTTCGTGCGCTATCAGCCGCAGGCGGAGCAGTATCTCGCCCTGGGCGACTTTTCCTTTCATGCGCTCGTGCCGAGGCGTGTCCGTTATATCGGCGGTTTCGCGCAAATGGGCTGGATCGAGGAAAGCGACTGGACTGCTGCGAAGACGCTATCGCTCGCGGAGGAAGCGGGCATCATTGCGACACTGAGCGAGGCCTTGCCCTCAGGCATACGCCTGCTTGGCATTGACCGCTACGGCGTCGATATTTCGCGCAATGGGGCGCGGGAGCGTCTCAACTTTCCTGACGCGGCGGACGTAGCGGATCTCGGCGCATCGATCCGATTGCTGCTTGGATCTGCCTGAGGCTGCCGACAAAAAGTGAAAAGAGATTGCAATTCCAGCCGAGATCCTCAATAATCTCAAATGAGAATCGTTCTCATCTAAGTATTTCAATGCACTTGCCGCACCTCCTGTCGCATTGACAGCGATGCGAAGCGCGGCGGGAACGACCACCGAAACAACCCAGCCAGCCAGCCGAGCCTCTCACTGCTCCCGGTAGCCAGCCAGGAAAACGCCTGACACCACAGGACTATTCATGGCTATCGACTGGACGCACCACCCCTTGCCCGCTGCGCATCGCACACCGCACCCCACGGCGCGGGAGCCGGACATGTCGGCCACCGTCAGACAGTTGAAGCGCCTCGCCCCGCTTGGCATCATCCTGCTCCTGCACATCGGCTTCTTTTATGCATTGCAGAGCGGATTGCCGAGACAGGCCGCAGCAGCACTTCCGAGAGAAGTTGTCGCCACCTTCATCACGCCAGAGCCTGTGCCCCAGCCATCCAGTCCACAAGCGGCACCCAGGACGGTACCAGTCGTGAAGAAGCCGGTCGCCCGGCCGCGTGCGGCCGTACCCGTGGCGAATACGACTCCCTCACAACAAGCGATCGCGGTGCCGGCCGTTCCCGACGCAGCCCCGGCTCCCGCCGAACCGCCAGCCACCGCAGTAGCCGCGACACCTGTTCCGGCCGTTCCTGCGATGCCAAGAACGATCACGACGGGCATCGAATACTTGCAAGCGCCGCAGCCCGAGTACCCGCCCATCGCGCGCCGCATGGGCGAGCAAGGCAAGGCGATTCTTCGCGTGCTGGTCAATGAGAAAGGCCGTCCCGAGCGCGTCGAGGTGCAAAAGACTTCCGGCTCGCTGCGTCTCGACGAGGCGGCACGGCAGGCGGTCTTGCGCGCGCTGTTCAAGCCCTTTTTCGACGACGGCAAGGCCGTGACGGCGTACGCCATCATTCCCATCCGATTTCAACTGGACAATTAAGAGGACCTCATCATGCAATCAAGCCCGTACGGCCTGGAAACCCTGTGGGTGCAAGGCGACTTCGTTACCAAGGGCGTCGCCCTGCTCCTGATCTCCATGTCGATCGCGTCGTGGTATGTGATCGTCACCAAGGCGCTGCAATTGTGGCGCTACGGTCGCGCCGGCAAGGCGGCCGGCCACCATTTCTGGGATACGACCAGTGTCAACGAGGGCCTGACGACACTTGGCAAGGACAACCCGTTTGCCGACATCGCGCAGGCCGGCGTCGGCGCCATGCGCCATCACACGGCGCACAAGGGACACCTGCACGATCAATTATCCGTCAGCGACTGGGTCACCCTGTCGCTGCGCCAGGCCATCGACGAGGCCTCGGGCAAACTGCAGACCGGCATGGCCGTGCTGGCATCGGTCGGCTCGAGCGCGCCCTTCGTCGGCTTGTTCGGCACGGTATGGGGCATTTATCACGCATTGGTATCGATCGGAACCATGGGCCAGGCCAGCATCGACAAGGTCGCAGGTCCGGTCGGCGAGGCCTTGATCATGACCGCGCTCGGCCTGGCGGTCGCGATACCCGCGACATTCGGCTATAACGCGCTGGTGCGCGGCAACAAGGCCGTCATCGCCAAGCTCAACAAATTCGGCTTCGACCTGCATGCCTTGTTCGTCACCGGCGCACGCACCGAGCTCGCCAACCAGGAAAGCGCCGGCAGCAGCAAGCTCGTGGCGCTCAGGGGTGCATGATGGCAATGGGCTCCCTTTCCGATTCGGAAGACGACTTCAATCCGGAGATCAACACCACGCCGCTGGTCGATGTGATGCTGGTGTTGCTGATCATCTTCATCATCACCATTCCCGTAATGAACCATAGCGTGAAGATCGATTTGCCGCGCGCGGTGAATCAACCCAACGAAGCGAAACCGGACAACATCAACCTCGTCATCGATGCGGACGGCAAGGTCTACTGGAATGCCGACGTGGTCGATGCAGGCCAGCTGAAAGCGCGCATCGCCGACGCCGCACAAAAGACGCCGCAACCGGAGTTGCATCTGCGCGCGGAACGCACGACGCCCTACGAAAAAGTGGCGCAGGTGATGGCTGCGGCGCAATCGGGCGGCCTCGGCAAAATCGGTTTCATCACCGATCCCCAGGACAAATAATTTTTCCAACCCTTCGCCAGCCACGCATCGCGCAATACGACCGCCAGCCAGCCTTTTACATTCTTTCAAGATCATGACCTTTAAAAAAACCAAGCTGGCGCTCCTGGTTGCGCTCGCCGTACAACAATTTACGACTCCGGCCTTCGCACAAACCAAATCCACTCAAGCCGACGCCGACCTGCCGGAGGTGCGCGTAAAGAGCAGCCGCGAACTACCGCCGACCTACAATCCGCCCACCACGTCCACCGCGACCAAGATCGAGGCGCCGCTGCGCGACATTCCGCAAACGGTGAACGTCGTGCCGCAAACCTTGCTGCGCGATCAGGGTGTGCGCTCGATGCAGGATGTGATGAAGTCGGTGCCGGGCATCGGCCTGTCGCATGGCGATGGTCAGCGCGACCAGGTGACGATCCGTGGATTCAGCGCAATCGGCGACCAGTTCATCGACGGCCTGCGTGACGATGCGCTGTACTTCCGCGACCTGTCGAATATCGAGCAGGTGGAAGTAATCAAGGGACCGGCCTCGGTGCTCTACGGACGCGGATCATCCGGCGGCCTGATCAACCGGATCTCGAAGAAGCCCGGCATCGACAAGAATGAAGTCAGCCTCACTTTCGGCAGCTGGGCGCAGCGCCGCGGCGAATTCGATCTCGCGCGCAATGACGACGACCAGGGCGTGGCATTCCGCGTGACCGGTGCCATTGAGCGTGCCGACAGCTATCGCAGCCAGCAGTTCCTCGACCGCGAGGCGCTCTCGCCTTCGCTCTTGGTCAAGCTGGGCAGGGACACGAAATTGCTGGTCCAGGGCGAATACCTGTCCGACCGGCGCGTCACCGACTTCGGCGTGCCGGCCTATCGCGGCCGCCCGGTCGACGTGCCTGCCAGCGCCTACTACGGCAGCGCCAATGCGAAGGAGCTCGACTACTCGCAAGCGCAAGTCACCGCTCTTGGCTTTACGCTCGACCACCGCTTCAGCGATTCGCTGTCGCTGCGCAACGCATTCCGTCACTATGCGTATTCGCTCGACCGCAACAACACGCTGGTCGGGTCGGTGAACGAAGCGGCATTGACGGCGTCCCTCAACCGCAGCAATGTGCGGCGCGATGAAGACGGTTATTTCAACCAGACAGAACTGGTGCAGAAAGCGAACATCGCCGGCATGCCGCACCAGATCCTGTACGGCGTGGAATTCGGCAAGCAGAACAAGGATCAGCTGTTCCGTTCGCAGAACAATATCGCGACCGTCGACCTGTTCAATCCGGTCTTGCCGGTCCTGCCGTTCAACGTTACCGCAGCTCCATCCACAGACAATCTCGGCATCATGACTACCGCGAGTGCTTATGTGCAGGATCTTGCAAGCCTGTCGGAAAAGTGGAAAGCGCTGGTGGGCGTACGTTACGACAACTTTGAACAGGAAACCCGCGAACGCCGCGCCGGCCAGCCGAACCTGAGCCGCACCGACCGCGCATGGAGCCCGCGCGCCGGCCTGGTGTTCCAGCCGAACGAGGCGCAGTCATATTACATGTCTTTCAGCAAGTCCTTTCAACCTTCCGGAGAGAGCTTCGCGCTCGCGGCAAACAATGCCCAGATCGCGCCGGAAGAAACCACCAACAAGGAAATCGGCGCGAAGTTCGATTTCCTTGACGGCAAGGCATCCGCGACCGCATCGCTATTCCGCCTGGAGCGGACCAACATCAAGACAACCGATCCGGCCACCAACACACTGGTACCGCTCGGCGTGCAGCGCACGGACGGGCTGGAGCTGACCTTCACCGGCGAACTGCCGCATGGCTGGCAAATCTGGTCCGGCTACGCCTATCTCGATGCGCGCATGACTTCCTCGCCGGCGCGCGATGCCGGACAGCCGGTGCAGGGCAAGCGGCCGACGCTCACGCCGACGCATAGCGCCAACCTGTGGCTCGCCAAGGCATTGGGCAGCGGCTTCGGCGCCGGCGCCGGGGTGAATTACGTCGCCGACCGCTTCGCCAATCCGGGCAACACCGTCACCCTGCCGGCCTACACCACGGTCGATGCGATGGGCTATTACCGCGCGGGCAAAGTCGATCTGACGCTGAATCTCACGAACCTGTTTGACCGCAAGTACATCGTCGCGGGACACGGCAGTAGCGCGAATCTGAACCTGCCCGGTGCGCCGCGTGCGGTACAACTGACCGCGCGCTACAAGTTCTGAGCGGAGCAAGTCGATGAGCACGGACGCCTTTGCCCGTTCACTGAATACCGCACCTTCGCTCCGGGCCTGCGCTGTCCGCAAGCGCAGCCGCCGCGCGGTATTTCTCACCTGGCTGCGCAAAACCCATCTGTATGTCGGCCTGTGGGGCGCGGCGCTCGGCCTGATGTTCGGTACCACCGGAATCGTGATGAATCACCGCGCGATCCTGAAACTGCCCGTGGCGAAAGTCGTGCAGCACACGGTGCATTTCCCGGTGCCTGAGAACGCCTTCGCCAGTCCGGAAGAAATGTCGGAGTGGCTGCAAGCGGAACTCGGATTCGCGCCGGTCGCGCCGGCCATTCTGAAGACGCAGGCAGCCGCCACGGTGAGCTGGGCAGACCGTGAGCTGACGCAGCCCGAACGCTGGACCGTCATGCTCAATCGCCCCGAGCGCGGCATCAGCGCGGAGTATTACGTCGGCAATCGTTTCGTCAAGCTCGATCAGAGCGATGCGACGCCGATCGGCACGCTGACACGCCTGCATATGTCGGTCGGTGTAAATGCATTCTGGGTGGTGCTGATGGATACCATCGCGGGCAGCCTGATCCTGTTGTCGCTGACCGGCCTGCTGCTGTGGACCCAATTGCACACGATGCGAACGGCCGCGGTGCTGAGCAGCGTCGGTGCACTGCTGGCGGGGATGTGGTTTATGTGGAGTATCTAGCTTGTCTTCATGCTGCGGCGGATTCGGGACAGCGCCACATTGGTGATGCCGAGATAGCTCGCGACATGGTGCAAGGGAATGCGTTGCGCAAGCTGACCGTAATAGTCGAGGAACGCCGAATAGCGTGAGGTCGCGTCAAGCAGCAGCAACTCGGCCTCCCGCTGGCTTTGGCGCAGGAAGATTTTTGCCAGCACGTCCTGTATCGCAGGGCTCACGGCCGGATGATCGCGGCTCCACATCTCCAATGCGGTGTACGCTACTTCAACCACCATGGCAGGTTCGAGCGCTTCGATTGCATAGGGACTGTCGGTCTCGCCGGGAGGAACGCCTGCACCCAACCATTTTCCCTCCGCATGGAAGGAACGATTGCGCTCCCGTCCGTCCGGCGAGAGGTAATACAGGCGGAACAATCCGGATTCAACGCGCCAGACCTGCCTTACCCGCTGCCCGATCGTCACCAGCGCCTGGCCGGGCTTGAGCGCGCGCCGTGGTGCGCTTTCCCAGCGCGCCGCGAGCACTGGCGACTGCGAGAGCAGCATGTCGAATTCAGGCATGCAGGCGGCGCAGGCCCCGGCCGCATCATCGCCTGCCGGATTTGAACCTAGGTTAATGCGCTCTTGCATCCGCTTTGCCAATCTATCCGCACCCTGATAACCATAACCGGAGTGCTCGATGCCCCCGAAGAAACACCATGATACAACGCGCATGCGACGCTGGATCCTCCTTGCGTTGGTGCCCGTATTCCTGCTGCTCGCAGCGGTGATTTTCAACACCGTGCGCAAGCAATCCAGGCAGCTGCAGGTGAATCCGATCGTACCGCTGCGGATAGACGAAAACGCTGCCGCTGCCCGGCTTGCCGCCGCAGTCCGCATGCGGACTGTCTCGAATGACCTGGCGCCGGACCAGAATGCCGAGGAATTCCGCAAGCTCCATGAACACCTCCAACGCAGCTATCCGCATGCGCATGCCGTGCTCAAGCGCGAAATCATCGCCGGGTACAGCTTGCTGTACACGTGGCAAGGAAGCGATCCGAATGCACTGCCTGTCATGCTGATGGCGCATCAGGACGTGGTGCCGATTGCGCCCGATACCGAGAATGACTGGCAGGCCGAACCGTTTTCAGGAGAGGTGAAAGACGGCTTCATCTGGGGACGCGGCGCCTGGGACGACAAGGGGAATCTGTTCTCGATCATGGAAGCGGTCGAGACGCTCGCGGCGCAGGGATTCCGGCCGAAACGAACGATTTACCTGTCCTTCGGCCATGACGAGGAAGTGCGCGGAGAACGCGGGGCCAAGGCGATTGCCGCACTGCTGAAGGCGCGTGGCGTGCGGCTGGATTACATACTGGACGAAGGTTTGGTGATTACACAAGGTCTGACCAAGGGCCTGGACAAACCGCTCGCCCTGATCGGCATTGCAGAAAAAGGCTATACCACCGTGCTGCTGAACCTGTCGGCCAAGCCCGGGCACTCCTCCATGCCGCCGGCCAAAACCGCTATCGGCATGATGAGCGCCGCTTTGGCCAGGATTGAAGACAGGCAGATGCCGGCGGGCATTCGCGGCGCGGCGCAGGAGATGTTCGATACGCTGGCGCCGGAAATGTCCGGCATTCAGCGCGTACTGTTGTCGAACTTGTGGCTCTTCAAGCCACTCGTGCAGCATGAGCTGGAGAAAAAGGCGAGCACCAATGCGATGATCCGCACGACCACGGCGCTGACGATCGTCCATGCAGGCAACAAGGAAAACGTCTTGCCGGGCGTCGCCAGCGCGGCGGTGAACTTCCGCCTGCTGCAAGGCGATTCGATCGCCGACATCGTCGCGCATGTGAAGCAAGCAATCATCAACGATGACATCAAGCTGCAAACGGTTCCGGAAAGTTCGGAACCCTCGCGTCTGTCGAAGACCGAAGCGCCGGCCTACAAGGCCATTCATCGCACCGTGCGCGAAATCTTTCCGGAAACGGTGGTCGCGCCCGGCCTGATGATCGGCGCCACCGACGCACGGTATTTTGAAGAGATCAGCAACAACATCTACCGTTTCTCGCCGATACGCGCGATGCCGGAGGACCTGGCGCGCTTTCACGGCACGAACGAGCGCGTCTCGGTCAAAAACTACGCGGAGATGATTCGCTTCTATCATCAGTTATTGATGAACAGCGCGGCTCCGTCTTCCTGACAAGGACCGGTTCGTGGCGCCGAAGCCCGGCACTCCGGCAAATACATCACATTGTGATATACTTGCGAATTGCCTATTTCCGGCAATGCAATGTTATCGCTGATGAACCCTGTCTCTACAGAGTCAGGGAAGCCGCTTGCAGCACACGGCGCATCCATGACTCTGCGTCCCTTACCCAGGGACGCAAACTCCGCCCCCACTATCCTGCCGATCGGCCGCCGCGCGTCGCGGGTGAATACACGCCGGCATATCCGGCAGCGCGGCTTATTCAAGTAGAGGAATGAAAATGCAATGGATGGAAGAACGACGGGACTTTGCCGCTGACAATCGCATGCTGCATCTCGCCGTGTTGGCCATGTTTATCGGGGCCGTCAGCACGCTTGCTGCATTCCTGCTGCTCTATCTGATTCGCTTTTTCACCAATCTGTTTTTCTTTCAGTCTTTTTCGGCATCCCTTCGCTCACCCGCGGACAATACCCTAGGCCTCTGGGTGATTGCGGTGCCTGTGGTGGGCGGCCTGATCATCGGCCTGATTGCCCGCTTCGGCTCGGAAAAAATCCGCGGCCATGGCATACCGGAGGCGATAGAGACGATCCTGTTCGGCAAGAGCAACATGTCGGCCAAGGTGGCCGTGCTCAAGCCATTGTCATCCGGGATCGCGATCGGCAGCGGCGGGCCGTTCGGCGCCGAAGGGCCGATCATCATGACCGGCGGCGCAATCGGTTCTCTCATCGCCCAGTATTTTCATCTGACCAGTGCGGAGCGGAAAACCTTGCTGGTGGCCGGCGCCACTGCCGGCATGACGGCCGTCTTTGACACGCCTGTGGCAGCCGTCTTGCTGGCGATCGAGTTGCTGCTGTTTGAATTGCGCCCGCGCAGCCTGCTGCCGGTCACCATCGCATGCGCCGTCGCAGGGTTCCTGCGCCCGCTGGTGATGGACAGCGGCCCCTTGTTCCCGCTGCAGACACTTCCGGCAGCACCCCTGACGCTCGTCTCCTGCGCACTGGCCGGGATCATGGCGGGCCTGCTCTCCTGGGCCTTGTCCGTCACCTTGTACAAGGTGGAGGACCTGTTCGCGAAATTGCCGCTGCACTGGATGTGGTGGCCGGCGCTGGGCGGCATTGCCGTCGGTATCGGCGGCTATCTCGAGCCGCGCGCGCTGGGGGTCGGCTATGACGTCATCGGCGATCTGCTGCAGAACCATCTGGCGCTGCGCTTCGTGCTCGGTTTCCTGGCTTGCAAGGCCTTGATGTGGGTCATAGCCCTGGGGTCCGGCACTTCGGGCGGCGTGCTGGCGCCGCTGCTGATGATGGGTGCCGGCCTCGGCAGCTTGATGGCCCCGATCATGCCGGGCGGCGAGCCGCTGATGTGGCCGCTCGTGTTCATGGCCGCGACGCTGGGCGGCATGATGCGCGCGCCTGTCATGGCGACGGTGTTCGCCTTTGAACTGACACATGACGTCAATGCGCTGCTGCCGCTGCTGGCGGCGTCCGGGGTTGCTTACGGGTTTACCGTGCTTGTGATGCGGCGTTCCATCCTGACGGAGAAGATTGCCCGGCGCGGATTCCACATCTATCGCGAGTACGGTATCGATCCGCTGGAACGGCACCATGTCGGCGAGGTCATGACCACGCAACTGGAAACGGTCGATGCGGATACGCCGGTGACGGAGGTGCTGGAAAGGCACTTCGGAGCGAGGCAAAAGCATCGGGCCTTCCCGGTCGTGCGATCGGGTGAGGTGCTGGGGATGGTCGATCGGACGGTTTTGGCAAAGGGCCTGGAAAAACCGGGCATTCAAACGGCGGCCGATCTTTTCGGCGCCAATCCCTTGATCGTTGCGCGGCCGGAAGAAACCTGCCGGGAAATCGCCAGCAGGCTTGCAGTCCATGAACTGGAATGCATCCCGGTCGTCACGGATGCCCGCTCGCACCGGCTGGTCGGTGTCGTCAGCCGAAGCGACCTGGTCAAGCCGTCGATTGCCGTGTTCGAGGAAGAACAACGCCGCGAGCTGCCGAAAGGCGCTGTTGTTCAGACTTTGGTGCGCCGGATCGCATCCTTGTTTATGGGGAAAGCGCTCAAGAAAAGGCGCTGATTAACGCGAAGCGGTACGTTTCAAGGTTTCCGGCGTGATCGCGAACTCGGTTTGCGCCGGACCTTTGCCCTTGGGACCACACCCGCCGCAGCTTCCGCATCCGTCAGCACACGATGCCGCGGCGGCTTCGGCGCGCTTTTCGATCCGGTCTGCTGCCTTCTTCAATCCGCATCGTTTCATGAGTCCGACGAGGGCGATACGCAGCGCGCGCTTGACCGTTTTCGGCAGGTAGCGCCGCATGACCATCCAGGCAGCGAAGACGACAATCGCGGTAACGATCACTTCCTGCATCATCCACCTCCCAGCACGGCGCGGCTGATCTGATAGGTCGCAAACGATGCCAGATAAGCCAGCGCAAACATGTATCCGGTCATGGCCAGCACCGGCGTCCACGAGTTGGTCTCGCGCTTGACGGCGGAAAGCGTGGAAATGCATTGTGGCGCGAAGACATACCATGCCAGCAATGACAGTGCGGTCGGCAGGCTCCAGGTGGCGGCAATCATCGGCGTCAGCGCGGTCGCGAGCTCTTCGCCGCTGGCGGACAACGCATAGACGGTTCCCAGTGCGCCAACCGCAACCTCGCGCGCGGCAAGGCCGGGAATCAGCGCGATCGCGATCTGCCAGTTGAAGCCGATCGGCGCAAACAGAACCTGCAGCGACTGTCCGAGCTTCCCGGCGAGGCTGTACTGGATGGCCGGTCCGACTGCGCCCTCCGGCGGTGCAGGGAAGCTGGACAGGAACCAGAGCAGGATCATGATGGCAAGAATGATGGTGCCGACCCGCGTGACGAAGATTTTCGCGCGCTCCCACAGGCCGATCGCGAGATTGCGCAGGTTCGGCCAGTGATAGTTCGGCAGCTCCAGCATCAGCGGCGTGTAGCGGCCCTTGCCGAAGGTGCTCTTGAACACATAGGCAACCGCCATCGCGGACACGATGCCGGCGAGGTAGAGCGCGAACAGCACCAGTCCTTGCAGGTTGAAGATGCCGATGGTGCGATTGGGAATAAAGGCGCCGATGATCAGTGCATAGACCGGCAGGCGCGCCGAGCATGTCATCAGCGGCGCGATCATGATGGTGGCAAGCCGGTCGCGCGGATTCTGGATGGTGCGGGTCGCCATGATGCCGGGAACCGCGCAGGCGAAGCTGGACAGCAAGGGAATGAAGGCGCGTCCCGACAAGCCGACGCTGCCCATCAGGCGGTCCAGCAGGAAGGCCGCGCGCGGCAGATAGCCGGAATCCTCCAGCACCAGGATAAAGAAGAACAGGATCAGGATCTGCGGCAGGAAGACCAGCACACTGCCCACGCCCGAGAAAACGCCATCGACGATCAGGCTGCGCAGGACGCCCTCGGGCATCGCGGCGTACACCGCCTTGCCGAGCGTCTCGACGCCGGCCTTGATCCAATCCATCGGCAGCGCCGACCAGCTGAAGACGGCCTGGAAGACCAGGAACAGCAAAATCGCCAAAATCGGATAGCCGAGCACCGGGTGCAGCACCACCGCATCGATGCGGTCGCCCGCGTTGTGTGCTTCGCCATGATGGGTGATGACGGCATCGAGGATGCGGCGCACTTCGCGCTGCGTCTCTTCCAGCGAGTCGCCATTATCGGAATTGAAAGAGGATGCGGCGACGCCGGTGGCGCTCTCCGATTTCGCGGCGAGGCTGTCGAGTTGCGCCACCAGGGCTTCGGCGCCGCCGGGCTTGACGGCAACGGTTTCAATGACGGGAATGCCGAGTTCCTGCTGCAGCCTTCGGGTATCGATCTCCACGCCGCGCTTCTTTGCGACATCCATCATGTTCAGCGCGAGAACCGTCGGACGCTGCAGGCGCAACACTTCCAGCACCAGGCGCAGATTCAGGCGCAGGTTGGTCGCATCGACCACCAGTACGATCACATCGGGAAGTTTTTCATCGGCCTGCTTGCCGAACAGGACATCGCGCGTGATGGCCTCGTCGGGCGTCATCGCATTCAGGCTGTAGGCGCCGGGAAGATCGATGACCTTGTAGGAACGGCCGCTGGTCGAGGTGAACTGTCCTTCCTTGCGTTCGACCGTGACACCGGCGTAGTTGGCGACCTTTTGCCGGGCGCCGGTCATGCGATTGAACAGCGCCGTCTTGCCGCAGTTCGGATTGCCGACCAGGGCGAGATGCATGGGCTTGGAACTTGTCATGATCGCGGTGCTTCAGCGTGGATGTTGCTTGGTGCGCACCACGTGAACCAGCGAGGCTTCATGACGCCGCAAGGCGAAGGTGGTATTGCCGAGGCGGACAGCGATGGGGTCGCGGCGAGGAAATGATTCCGCAACGATGCGCAGCGGCTCCCCGGGGACGAATCCAAGTTCGATGAGGCGGCGCTTCATGGCCGCATGCTCGGCGCCGTCTTTGTCAGTCAGGCCGATCACATTCGCGTGATCGCCTTTCTTCAACTGGCCGAGGTGAACCACCTCGTGATGCATCGGATGGTCGTTATTTGGCATGGCTGGCTTTCAAAAGGGTCGGTTCGCGTAACCGCTTGCCCCACACAACAAATGATAATGATTCTTAATAAGCTTTGCAATCGTTCTTACGGATAAATGTGACTAGTCAATAGTGTCATGTCAAACAAGCAAACAATATCCGTGCATCAATTCGCCTCAATTCACATCAATTCGGCGGAACGTAGAAAGCGGCGTCCTCAGCTATCCGCACCCGCTCGTCGTCGAGCGCAACAAGCTCAAACCGGATCCTGCCGGCTCCCGATCCTGTCCTCCGGCGCTCGGCGCGCACGTTCACCGCGACGCTGCGAGACGTCGCGCTGTCGACTTCGACCTGCGCAGGAGAAACGATCGCGATGGAATCGATGCCGCCGGCCCTGATGCGATAGGCATGGGGGCGCTCATCCGTATTCATGATCTGCAGCCGGTACACGTTTTCGACCATGCCGCCCCCGACATCGCGTCCGATTGCGGCACGGTCGAGCATGACATCGACTTTCAGCGGCACCCGTCGCGTCAGCGACACAGCCATTACGCAGATGCCAAGCAAAAACATGCAGAGGTAGATCAGCACACGCGGGCGTGCAATGCGCCGCCGGATCTCTTGCGCCGACAAACCACGCTGCATCGCATTGGCGGTCGAATAACGGATCAGCCCGCGCGGCGCACCGATCTTGTCCATGACAGAATCACAGGCGTCGATGCAGGACGCGCAGTCGATGCATTCAAACGGCAAGCCCTTCCGAATGTCGCTGCCGGTCGGGCACACCTGCAGGCACAGCGAGCAATCGATGCAATCACCGAGCGAGTTCGCCGCTCCGCGTCGCCAGTTGCGGCGCACGCCGCGCGGCTCGCCTCGGGCAGCATCATAGGTGATGAGCAGTGTGTCCTTGTCGAACATCACGCTCTGGAAACGCGCATAGGCGCACATGTGCTTGCAGATCTGCTCGCGCAGCCAACCGGCATTGAGATAGGCGAAGGCAGCGTAGAACAGGATCCAGAAGGCCTGCCACGGGGTCAGGGTGAAGCGTGCCAGTCCGCTCAGCAGCACGGGCATCGGCGTGAAATAGCCGACCAGGGTAATGCCGGTCCACAAGGCCACTGCTGTCCATGCCAGGTGCTTCAAGCTTTTCTTTGCAATCTTGTCGAATGAAATGGCCTGCTTGTCCAGGCGGATGCGTGCGCTGCGGCTGCCTTCGATCTTGCGTTCGATCCACATGAAGATTTCGGCATAGACCGTGTGCGGACAGGCGAAACTGCACCACACGCGCCCGGCGACGGCGCTGAGCAGGAACAGCAGCGCGGCGCAGAGGATGAGCACACCGGCGAGATAAATGAAATCCTGCGGCCACAGGACGAGGCCGAAGACAAAGAACTTGCGCGCGGCCAGATCGAACAGCACTGCCGGACGGCCGTTCCAGCTCAGCCACGGCAGGCCGTAATACACCAGTTGCGTCAGCCACACGCAGGCCCAGCGCCAGCTGGCATAACGACCGGACACCTCGCGCGTATAGATCTTCTTGCGAGGAGCGTACAGGTCGATGATGGAAAAGCCCGGGCCGTTCGTTTGCATTGCGTGTTGCCGTTGTTATGCTCGTGCGCCGACGCCGTACTTTACTCCGCTGTGCGGATGCAGGCGAATAAAAACGGCATTCATGCGTGTCTTAAAGCGCCTATCAAAATGCGTAGCGAGCAGCCCGAGCCTGGATCGAGAAGCGCAACCGTACGTAAGGTACGGTGAGCATCGCAGGTCCGGGATCGGGTTGCGCAGTAGCATTTTGATAGGCGATCTCAATCACCAAGCGCATGATTTCCCCGGTCCCCGATGATGCGCAAATGCGCGGCAGCGGCGTTGCGCTCATCGGCCGATTCGGGCAAGCGATCGGACAAGTGCCGCACCGAGTAACGGATCCTGCGCAAGCGCAAGGCTTCGGAGCGCTGCCACCTCAGGGCCTGGTCCAGCACCGCGTGCGTCCGCTTCACGCCCGCTTGCGGCTTCAGATCAAGCCTGCCTGCCGCATGCATGACGGCATCCAGGCCGCGCAGAATGCCGTGCACATAGAACGCCCAGATGCGATCGGCGAGAATGAGCGCGCTCAGGTTCACGACGCCCGTTCCAGCGAGGATGATCGCGCCGTCGATCAGGAAGGAGCGCAGCATGTTGTCGGCCGACGAGAAATGGACCCGGTACATGTTCTCGTCGATGATATTGCCGAGCGACCGGTACAGGCCCCAGATCGCGAGCGCGGTCAAGGTCGTTTCCAGGATCACAAGCGCAATCAGCATCCATTTTTGCAGGATGTGGTCGACGTAAAGAATGCGGCGCCGGTCTTTCGGAAGAGGAGCGTTCATAGGTCGTGACATTCGTAACACAGCCGTGACTGGGCGGTCGTGACCACCAGCTTGCCGTGGTCCTTCTTGTATCCCTGATGGCAGGATACGCAGCTCACCATGCCATCGGGCAGCAGCAGTTTTTGTTCGACCACGCGACGCGGACGATAGCCGCCAAACGTGGCGGCCTTTTGGTAGTTCGCGCCGACCGGATGGTTGACGCGGCTGCCGGCATGGCGCGCGATGCCGTTGCGGTCGATGCTGGTGACGATACGCGGATCGACGTTCCTGCTGTGGCAATCCATGCACTGGCGCGAGTACACATCGAGCACGACGGCTCCGGCATCGGCGCCGCGGCTCAGATGTCCGACCATCAAGGACGCGCCGCCATCCCGCATCTTCCGAAAGAAATCCGCCTCGTGACAGGCAAAGCAGAGATCCTTGCCGCTCTTGTTCCCGCGCATCAGTCCCGCGCTGCTGCCATGCACATCATGACAGGTGCTGCAGGTCAGGTCGCCCTTCCAGTCGAGCGGATAGGCGTCGGCCGGTTTGTTGCGCGGCTGGAATCCGCTCGGGTGGCTGACCTTGATCGCGGCGGGATGGCAGCGGCCGCACAAGGCTTCCTGGCTGCCGACCAGCATGCCGGCCTGTTGCGCGCTCACGTTCTTGCCTCCCAAGTGGCAGCTTGCACAGTCCTCCTTCTGCAAATGCGTATGGCCGCTACCCGCGAGCGTCGCATGCAGCCAGTTGGCGCTTGCCAGGACGGCCACCAGCCCAAGTGCGAGCAGCAGTTTAAACACTGGCTTTTTCATCCAGTGCCTTGAGTCGCGTTACGGCCTCCGCGTAGCCTTGCGCGTCACCCTGTTCGAGAGCGGCGGACGCCTCCTTTGCCGCTTGTTCGACGGCGGCATAGTGTTCTCGCAAGGTGCTCACCGCATGCTTGATGTGTTCCGCCTGTTCGCGCAACCTGTCGCCTTCGCGCAACTCGATCAGATCGGCGGAATCGCTGGTACTGGCCAGCTTGAGGTTGCGTGAAAAACGATACAGCGGCCCGGCGATGCGGAAGCTGCTGTACAAGGCAATCATCCATGTAATCACGCCGGCAACGGCGACCAGCATCAAGCCGATCACCAGCATCGTCGGGCCGAGGTTGGCGCGCGTGATGCTGTTGCTGCGGATGATCGCGGCATACGATTCGGTGTCCTGGCCCGAAATCAGCGCGAGCGACAGCAGGAGCGAGAGTACGGCCACCGCGCCGACGCCAAGACTGATTTTTGCAACCAGCTTGAGATGAAAGAAAATCAGCGGTTCATTTCGCAAAGCGGACTCCTCCTTGCCAGGGCTGCACCTCACCCTGCGTGCTGCAAATCATCTCATCGGCCGGACAATGAACAGCAAAAACAAAGCTGTCCACGGAAGACACGGAAAACACCAACAAAGCCCGGGAAGGATGAGCACCGGGATTTCGGCATGAGTCGTTCCGCGTCTTCCGAGGATTATCTTCTTTCCGTCCCGGGCGGCTCACATGTCCTCAAGCGGCATCGCTGCGCATCGCGCGGCTCACCTCATGCACGGCGTCCACCAGCACCGTTACCGCTTCCGGCGGCGTGTACTGCGAAATGCCGTGCCCGAGGTTGAACACATGCCCGCTGCCCGCCGCCGGCTTGCCGAAGGATTCCAGCACCTTGGTCACCTCGGCGCGGATCTGCTGCGGCCCCGCGAACAGCACGTTCGGGTCCAGGTTGCCTTGCAGCGCCACCTTGTGGCCCACCAGCGCACGCGCCTTCGCCA
>NZ_DATFAF010000067.1:0-39542 GCF_035254865.1 Noviherbaspirillum sp. | reverse complement strand
GGAAGGCACGGCCAAGCCCGATTACTCCCGGGCTGTGGACATGCTGACCAAGTCGGCCATCAAGGAAATGATTGTTCCCTCCATCCTGCCCGTGGCGGTACCCGTGCTGGTGGGCCTGTTCCTCGGGCCCAAGGCCCTGGGCGGGGTGCTCATGGGCACCATCGTCACCGGCCTCTTCGTGGCCATCTCCATGACCACCGGCGGCGGTGCCTGGGATAACGCCAAGAAGTACATCGAGGACGGCCACTTCGGCGGCAAGGGCTCCGACACCCACAAGGCGGCCGTGACCGGCGACACCGTGGGCGATCCGTACAAGGATACCGCGGGTCCCGCGGTCAATCCGCTCATCAAGATCATCAACATCGTGGCACTGCTGATCGTGCCGCTGCTGCCAGTGGTCGGCGGCTCGGCACCGGTCGCGCATGAAGCGACGCCGCCGGCAGTGACTGCACCGGCAGCGACAACGTCCGCACCGGCAGCAGTAGCACCAGCAGCGTCGACCGATGCTGCTCCCGCTGCAACTGCTCCGGCCTCAAAGCCGTAAGCCAGGGCAGGGCTTCAAGAAAGGCAGCTTCGGCTGCCTTTTTTCTTTTCAGGCTTGAAAAATTCGCTACAATGTCGCTGTCTTACGTTTACGTAAACGTCACTGTCACGCAATATTTTCATTCTTCAAGAAGAGAGGGGCAGCATGCAGATCCAGAACAATGTGTTCATCATTACCGGCGGCGCATCCGGGCTAGGCGCGGCAACCGCGCGCATGATCGTTGAGAATGGCGGCAAGGTCGTGCTGGCCGACGTGCAGGTCGAGCCTGGCGAGAAGCTGGCGAATGAATTGAAGGGCAGGTTCGTCAAGTGCGACGTTACCTCGGAAGTCGACGCCAAGGCCGTGGTGGACACCGCGACTGCAATGGGCAGCCTGCGCGGCCTGGTAAACTGCGCCGGTGTTGCGCCGGCTGTAAAAACCGTCGGCAAGGATGGACCGCATCCCCTGGATGTGTTTCAGCGTACGGTCAACATCAACCTGGTCGGCACGTTTAACATGGCGCGCCTGGCCGCCGATGCGATGGCAAAGACGGAAGCGAGCGCTGATGGCGAGCGTGGCGTCATCATCAACACCGCTTCGGTTGCTGCCTACGATGGACAGATCGGCCAGGCAGCCTACGGTGCATCGAAGGCCGCAGTAGTTGGCCTGACGCTGCCCATGGCGCGCGACCTCTCGCGCAGCGGCATTCGCGTGATGACTATCGCGCCGGGCATTTTCGAAACACCGATGCTGCTAGGCATGCCGCAGGAAGTGCAGGACGCGCTTGGCCGCATGGTGCCGTTTCCTCCGCGCCTCGGCAAACCGGCAGAGTACGCCAACCTCGCCAAGACCATCATCGAAAACGTCATGCTTAACGGCGAAACCATTCGTCTCGACGGCGCGATTCGCATGCAGCCGAAGTAAGGCCGGAATCCCGCTGCGCGCGAGCAGGGCGCACCGGAGTGACCAAGCTCAAGTGCGCTGACCGGAAATCCCATAGACTAAGACAAGCTTTCCGCTTGTCTTTTTCTTTTTGGAGCAGGAAATGATCAGAGCAAGAACAATTGGGATCTCACTTGCAGCAATCCTGCTGGCCGCATGCGCGACCAGCGCGCCTCCCCCGCAGTCGGCTCCCGCGACAGGCCTGCAGGCGCCGGAGCGCTCCAGCGGCTATACCGAGAAAGCAGGCTGGACTGCCAGGAAGTTCATGGTCGCCGCAGCCAATCCCCTCGCAACCGATGCCGGTTACCAGGTCTTGCGTGCAGGCGGATCGGCAATCGATGCGGCGATTGCGGTGCAGATGGTGCTGAACCTGGTCGAGCCGCAATCTTCGGGTATCGGCGGCGGGGCATTCCTGATGTACTTTGACGGCAAGACGGTCAAGGCCTTCGACGGCCGCGAGACCGCCCCAGCCGCAGCCACGGAAAGACTGTTTCAGAATGCCGAAGGAAAGGCGCTTCCATTCTACGAGAGTGTGGTCGGAGGGCGCTCGGTCGGCGCGCCGGGCGTATTGCGCATGCTGGAGTTGGCGCACAGGCAGTACGGCAGATTGCCGTGGGCATCGCTGTTTGCTCCCGCGATCCATTTGGCAGAAAACGGCTTCGCTGTCAGTCCACGTCTGGCCACGATGTTGAAGACTGAGCAGCATCTGAAAAAAGATCCCGTTGCGGCGGCTTATTTCTACGACAAGCAGGGCAATCCGTGGCCTGCCGGCCACTTGCTCAAAAACCCGGAACTGGCGAAAGTACTGCGCGAGGTGGCGCTCGGCGGCGCCGATGCCTTCTACAAGGGACAAGTCGCGCGCGACATCGAAGCGAAAGTCAAAGGCCATCCCACCAATCCAGGTGGTTTGAGCGCAGCGGATATCGCGGCCTATCAGGCCAAGGTGCGCGAGCCGGTGTGTACTGACTACAAGGCGTGGACGGTGTGCGGCATGCCGCCGCCGTCATCCGGCGGCATCGCAATCGCCCAGATGCTGGGTATGCTGGAAGCCAAGGACATTCGTCCCTATGCGCCCAAGGATGGCCTGCCGAGCGTCGAAGGCATCCATCTGTTTTCGGAAGTTGGCCGCCTTGCCTATGCCGACCGCGGGCGGTATGTAGCGGACACGGATTTCGTGCCGCTGCCCGGCAACAGCACCAAGGCAATGCTCGACAAGAAATACCTCGCCGAACGCGCAGCCCTCATCACGGACAAGTCGATGGGATTGGCAAAGTTCGGTGTGCCGCCGGCGACGGCGCTCGCTCGCGGGCAGGACACATCGCCTGAATTGCCGTCCACCTCGCATATCTCGATCGTCGATGCGAACGGCAATGCCGTCTCCATGACAACGACCATCGAAGACGCGTTCGGTTCACGCCAGATGGTGCGCGGGTTCCTGCTCAATAACCAGTTGACTGACTTTTCGTTCGACTCGGCCGATGCCAACGGTCCCATCGCCAATCGCGTGCAAGCCGGAAAGCGTCCGCGCAGTTCGATGTCACCGACGCTGGTGTTCGACAAGCGAACCGGGAAGCTGGTCCTGTCGACCGGCTCGCCAGGCGGATCGGCGATCATCAACTACGTCGCCAAGGTCCTGGTCGGCACCCTGGACTGGGGCTTGAATGTACAGCAAGCGATCAGCCTGCCCAACTTCGGCAGCCGCAACGGTCCTACCGAGCTTGAGCAGGGCCGCATCCCCGACTCGGTCATCGAAAAACTGAAAGCCAAAGGGCACAACGTTCGTGTGATGGAACAGACCTCGGGCCTGCAAGGCATCATGCGCATGACTATCCATGGCGAAGAAATGTGGTTCGGCGGCGCCGATCCGCGCCGTGAAGGCATAGTGATGGGCGACTGAACAGGCCGTCTTCGGCTCATGCCGACACGCCGGGTTCGCTCGGCGTTGTTTTTTTGCGTGTGGCCTGCGCCGACTTTCCTCCCCAAATCGCAATCGCCCTGCTAATCTCCTAGTATGCAAGGCAGAAAAAAAACAGGCTTGGTCCTGACAGGAGGAGGCGCGCGGGCAGCATACCAGGTAGGGGTGCTGCGCGGTGTATCGTCGATCCTGCGCGAGGCCGGCTACGAACAGAAGCGCAGCCCGTACGACATCATCTGCGGCACCTCCGCTGGTGCCATCAATGCGACGGCCCTGGCATGTCATGCTGACAATTTCGACGAAGGCCTGCAAAAAGTTCTTCAGGTGTGGGAGCACATCACTGCCGAGCAGGTCTATCGCGCCGATTCGCTCGGCGTCCTGCGCTCCGGCGCACGCTGGCTTTCCCTGCTGTCCTTCGGCTGGCTGCTGCGCAAGTGGAAAGCCAATCCGCCGAATGCGCTGCTCGACAATACGCCGCTGGTGACGCTTCTCAACCGCATGCTGAACTTTCCGCGCCTGGATGCGGCATTACTTGATGGTTCACTGCATGCGCTGGCGATAACGGCATCGTCCTACAGCGCGGGCCGGCACATCACCTTTTTCCAGACCGAAGCCCAGATCGACCCGTGGGTGCGGTCGCAGAGGATCGCGTTGCGTGGACAAATCGGTGTGGAACACTTGCTCGCATCCTCCGCCATTCCGCTCATTTTCCCGGCCACGCCAATCTATTGCGACGGCCGGCGCGAATACTTCGGCGACGGTTCGATGCGGCAGATTGCGCCGATCTCGCCGGCGATCCATCTCGGTGCGGACAAGGTGCTGGTAATCGGCGCAGGTCGACTCAATGAGCAATGGAGCGAAACCTCGGAATTCGCGCCATATCCGACGCTGGCACAGATCGCCGGCCACGCGATGTCGAGCATTTTCCTCGACAGCCTTGCCGTCGATATCGAGCGCATGTCCAGAATCAATCTCACCTTGTCGGTCTTGACGGAAGAGCAACGGGCCAGAACGCCCTTGCGACCGATCGATCTATTGATCATCGCGCCATCGGAAAGGCTGGATGAGACGGCCAGTCGCCATGTGCACAGTCTTCCGGCACCGGTCAGGATGCTGTTGGGAGCAATTGGCGCCATGGAAGCGCGTGGCGGCGCGCTCGCGTCGTACCTGCTCTTTGAATCGAGCTACACCTGCGAATTGATCGAGCTGGGACACAAAGATGCGCTCGCGCGGCGCGCCGATGTTCTTGCGTTTTTCGGTGTGGACGAAAAAGCGCGCGCATGCCCGGAACAAATACTCAAGGCTGGTTGACTGTTTCAGCTGACGGGAATTGGTGGAGGGAATTGGCGGCCAGGAATGCGATCCGGCCGCCCTGGCGTTCTGAAAGACCTCGGAACGCCGGACTGCTTATCGCCAGTCCCGATGATGACGGTGCCTCCAATGGCCCGGTGGCCCGCCGCGGCGATAGCCTTCCACATAGTAGGGCTGACCGTACTGGATTACCGTTGCAGGCTGCACGTAAACCGGGGCCGGACGCACGTATACTGGTTGCGGCTGCACATACACAACCGGCGGTGGCGGAGCATAAGCATATACACCCGGTGAGCCGAGCGTGACCGACCAGCTGACATTTGAATCGCCGTGTGCCATGGCAAGCGGTGCCGCCGCGACCAGTGCGACTGCGGCAACGAGTCGAAGGCCTGAAAAAATAGCAGGGTGAGTCATAACTTTCTCCTTGATGTCCTCCTCTACATTAAACGCCAAAGACGATGCGCGCGCCTACCCGCAATTGTTCATTTGCAAGTAAGTATTGCAACAATTTGTAATCGCTCTGAGGAGGGCGGGAGGCAGGTGGCAAGCCGTGTGACATCGATGCCATTCTCAGAGACAGGAATATCGGCGGCATCCGGAACAAAATTACATAAAAGGCAATCTTTAGACTGTCGAAACAAGACGGTCTAGAGTCCGACCACCGGTTGACAGGGTTGCTTCGTTCATCACAACCAGTTACCCTACGGTATTGCGATCATCGCACTTGTTAATTTTTCAACTAAATCGGCAAGGTCAAGACGGTGAATGCTAAGTTCCTGAAAAATTGGGTCTTTTTTTTCGCGGCCTTGTTGCTTGCACTGAATGTTCTGGCAAAAGCTACGAACCGGTTGGAAGTCATCGCCGTTGAGGATCTGCCCAGGGAAGCCCAAAAGACGCTGGCGCTCATCAAAAAAGGCGGCCCCTTCCCCTATGCCAAGGACGGTGTGGTTTTCGGCAATTATGAAGGGGTTTTACCCAAGCAAAAGCGCGGGTATTATCACGAATTTACGGTAAGAACACCCGGCGCCCGCAACCGGGGCGCGCGGCGTATCATCGCCGGTGGCGATCCGACCTCGTCCGGCGAATATTATTATACCGATGACCATTATGCGACTTTCAAGCGCATCAAAGAGTAACGAAATGCGAATCGAGTCACTGCACAGCGAACCCGCAACGCTTATTGCACGAGCGGAGGAAGACATGAGCCTGTTTAAAACCGTGCCGCCGAACTTGGTGCAATCCATTCGCGCGTTCAGGGTGACCGATCTTCAGGAAGAGGCGGCCCGCCTCGGCCAGCATTTTCTCTATGCCTATTGCGCTGAAGCGACCACCAAGCAGCAAGTGCTCGGCTGCATCGCCAACGCATTCCATTTTCCCAAGCATTTTGGCAAGAATTTCGACGCCTTGAGCGACTGCCTGACGGATCTGCCCTACAAGGCTGGACCGCAACCGGGCTTTCTCGTCGTTCTCGAACAGTTGCCCAATACGCAAAAATTCGACAAGGAAGCACGCGAAACCTTGCTGGACGTCTTTCGCGATGCGGCGGACTTTTGGGCGGACAAGAACGTCGCATTTCGCGTGTTCTATTCATTCCAATAGTCCACACTTGACAGTCATGCAATGAGCCGGCGTCCGCGCCGGCTTTTTATTTCGTCCCCGGAAGGATGCGTGCGGTAAAATGCGCGCCATGAAAAAGATCGTCATTCTGATTTCCGGGCGCGGCAGCAACATGCAAGCCATTGTCCGTGCCGCTCAGGCAGAAAAATGGCCCTGCAAGATTGCCGCTGTCATCAGCAATCGTGCTGACGCTGAAGGCTTGCGCTTTGCCGCCGAGCACGGCATCCCCACGGATGTCGTGATCAGCAAGGATTTTCCGAGTCGCGAAGCATTCGACGCCGCGTTGCACGTAGCGATCGATCGTTTTTCGCCCGACCTCGTTGTACTGGCCGGCTTCATGCGCATTCTGACGCCGCTATTCGTTGAACACTATGCCGGGCGAATGCTCAACATTCATCCCTCCTTGCTGCCCAGTTTTCCCGGTCTGGCCACGCACAGCCAGGCACTGGCGGCCGGCGTCAAGGTGCACGGCGCAACCGTGCATTTCGTCACCGCCGAGCTCGATCATGGCCCTATCGTCGCGCAAGCCGCGGTCCCGGTTCTGTCCAATGACGACGAGCATGCGCTTGCCGAGCGCGTACTGACCCAGGAGCATGTTATTTATCCACGCGCCGTGCGCTGGTTCGTCGAAGGCCGCTTGAGCATCGATAACGGTCTGGTCCGTATTGCAGAAGACAGTCCGCACATCGCGAACACCTGAAAGAATCCAATGAGATTGCATCCCGCAGTCGTCAGCCATGCCGAAGAGGTATTGCGCGAGGTTTTGCGCTTTACCGGTCCCGCTGACGTTATCCTGTCGCGCTACTTCCGCGAACATCCCAAACTCGGTTCCCGCGAGCGAAATGCGGTGGCGGAAGGTATCTACGCCGTATTGCGCAACAAGCTCGCCTATGCCAGTTTTTCAGAATCCGGTCACGGCCCGGCAATGCGCCGTCTGATCTTGCTCGGCCTGGCAGACGCAGTCGGCGCCGATGCGTTGGCAGGTTTGTCGCCGGACGAGAGTGAATGGTTGCATCGGATCGCACAGATCGACCGTCATTCTTTGCCGATCGTATTGCAGGTCAATTTGCCGACTTGGCTTTTCGAGAAGCTGGTTGCTCGCGATGGCGAAGCTGCGACTCTGCAACTGGCGGAGGCACTCAACCGGCCCGCGCCGCTCGATTTGCGCGTCAACGCGATCAAGGCCAAGCGAGAAGAAGTGATCGCTGAACTGGCAACGGCGCCGATTCAGTGCGAACCCACGCCGTATGCGCCGCTCGGGATTCGCATCCTGAAAAAGCCGGCATTGCAGAATCTTCCGCTTTTCCAGTCGGGAGCCATCGAAGTACAGGACGAAGGCAGTCAAGTGCTTGCACAAATCGTCGGCGCCAAGCGCGGCGAGATGGTCGTTGACTTCTGCGCGGGCGCCGGCGGCAAAACGCTTGCGCTCGGTGCCGCAATGCGCAATACCGGCCGCCTGTATGCTTTCGACGTTTCCGAAAAGCGGCTGAGCAAGCTGAAACCGCGTCTTGCGCGCAGCGGCTTGTCGAACGTGCATCCGGTCCTGATTGCCCATGAAAATGACGCCAAGGTAAAGCGACTCATGGCGAAGATCGACCGCGTGCTGGTCGATGCGCCCTGCAGCGGCCTGGGAACGCTGCGGCGCAATCCTGACATGAAATGGCGTCAAACGCCCGAGTCGGTAGTCGAACTGAATGCAAAGCAGACAGCCATTCTGGCAAGTGCAGCGCGCCTGGTGAAGCCGGGCGGAAGGCTGGTTTATGCAACGTGCAGTCTGCTGGACGAGGAAAACGAGGCTATCGCCACGCAGTTTCTCGCCACGCACGAAGATTTTTCTCTCGTCCCGATGAAAGACGTTTTGCTCGAGCAGAAAATTCCGCTCGAGATGCAGGACTACCTGAAACTGATGCCGCATCTTCACCAAACCGATGGTTTCTTCGCCGCCGTATTCGAGCGCAAGAAATGAGGCGACTGGTTCACGCCGTCGGCGCCATTATCCTGCTCGCTTCCGCGGCCGCAACGGCGTGCTGCACCGACGTGCCGGTATTTCAGGCGCAGGGTACCTGGCAGGCGGCATTCACGCCCTGGGATGACATCGAAGGCCTGGTGGTGAACACCATCGACGGTGCGCGCAAGCAGGTCCTGGTGCAAGCCTATCTATTGACCAGTAAAAAAATCGCAACTACTCTTGTCTCGGCGCATCGCCGCGGAATTGATGTGCGCGTCCTGGTCGATGCGGATCAACTGGAACGGACAGCGTCTTCCGCCGCTGCGCCCATTCTCGCGGAAGCAGGCATTCCAGTGTGGCTGGAGACGAAATACCAGAATGCGCATAACAAGGTGATCGTGATCGATCCGGAAGGGCCGAATGCGACGGTTATCACAGGCAGCTTCAATTTCACCTGGACTGCGCAGCACAAGAATGCCGAAAATGTACTGATCGCCCGGAAAAACCCCGTGCTTGCAGCACGTTATGCACAAAATTGGGAGCGGCACAGACAGGACGCAACGCCATACAAACGATGAGACAAAACGCGCTTTCCAACCTTCTGTTCGACCTCTGGGATGATCTTCAGGATCCCGGCCTGCTCGGGCAGGTCGTCACACTGGTGTTCTGTCTCGTCATCGGCTGGGCGGTGGCACGCCTGGTGCGGCAGAGAATTACTGCGCACGACACGCAGTTGCGGGTCGTTCGTCTTGGGGTGGAGAGCTTTTCACGCGTCCTGTCGCCCCTGATTGCGCTGGCAATGATCGCCATCGCCACACCGCTGTTGGGGCAGTGGCAGCGCGTCAATTTGCTCAAGGTGGCAATGCCTTTGGTCGGTTCTTTTGCATTGATCCGGTTGAGCTTCTATGTCTTGCACCGCGTATTTGCGCGTGGCGGCAAGGCAGGTATTTTCCTGTCCATATTCGAAAAGGTATTTGCGATCCTGGTGTGGAGCGGCGTCGCACTATACATCACGGGCTGGTGGCCCGACCTGGTGCAGTACCTGGAACAGACGGTGCTGCCGATCGGACGCAACAAGGTATCTCTGTTGACTGCCCTGCAGGCCGCGATTTCCGTGCTTGTCACCTTGATGATTGCGCTCTGGGCCAGCGCCACTCTCGAAGAGCGACTGATGCGCATGGACAGCGTGCATTCCTCGCTTCGAGTCGTGATGGCGCGCATGGGCCGTGCCGTACTCATTCTTTTTGCCGTGTTGATCAGCCTGTCGCTTGTCGGCATCGATCTCACGGTGCTGTCGGTCTTTGGTGGCGCGTTGGGCGTCGGCCTTGGATTGGGCTTGCAGAAAATTGTCAGCAGTTATGTATCTGGCTTCGTGATCCTCCTGGAGCGCAGTCTCGCGATCGGAGATGTGGTGATGATCGACAAGTACTCCGGTCAGATCACGCAAATCAACACGCGCTACACGGTGGTGCGTGGACCGGACGGCGTGGAAACCGTGATTCCCAATGAAATGCTGCTGTCAGGGCCAGTGCTGAACTATTCTCTGACGGATCGGGCTTTGAGGCTGTTCACGCGGGTGACGGTGGGTTATCAAACTGATATTGATCTCGTGTTGCGATTGCTGGAACAGGTGGCGGCTGGCATTCCGCGAGTTTCTTCCAACCCGGCACCGCAGGCGTATTTGATCAAGTTCGAGGCTGACGGGCTGGAACTGGAACTCGGATTCTGGATTGCCGATCTAGAGAACGGGCGCGCGAATGTATTGTCAGATGTGAACCGGGCAGTCTGGAAGATGTTGCAAGAGAATCAAATCCAGGTGCCTTATCCGCAGCGCGAAGTCAGACTCATCGATCATCTGCCGGCAAGCGAAACTCGAACTTCACAAGCAGTGCGCGCCACCTAGATACCATAAAAAGCGTACAATCGGGCCAAAATGCATTCCGACGGTCAGATTTTGGCCGACAGCGGGACTCTCATGGGGTTCCGAGGATGCAATCTATCCGGAGTTTGAATGATTGAAAATACCATGTTTGACGCAGTACTGAATTTCTTGTCCAACGGCTTGTCTGGCGCAAGCGGCTGGGAAGTGCTTGCCTATACGCTCATCGTGACGCATATCACGATCGCGAGCGTCACGATCTTCCTGCACCGCTGCCAGGCGCATCGGGCACTCGATTTGCACGCCATACCCAGTCACTTCTTCCGTTTCTGGCTGTGGTTGACGACCGGCATGGTAACCAAGGAATGGGCTGCGATCCATCGCAAGCATCACGCCAAATGCGAAACCGAGGAAGATCCGCACAGCCCGGTTACCCGCGGCATCAAGAAGGTGCTGCTGGAAGGCGCAGAGCTTTACCGTGCCGAATCCAAGAACCGTGAAACCATGGAGAAGTATGGTCATGGCACTCCGGACGACTGGATTGAGCATAATCTCTACACCAAATACAGCTGGCAGGGCGTCGGTTTGATGCTGATTATTGATGTGCTGTTATTTGGCGTCGTTGGCCTGAGCGTCTGGGCGGTCCAGATGCTGTGGATTCCTGTTAGTGCGGCCGGGATCATCAATGGCATCGGGCACTACTGGGGCTATCGCAATTATGATTGTGTCGATGCATCGACCAATATTTTCCCGATCGGCATCATCATCGGTGGCGAAGAGCTTCACAACAACCATCACACCTTCGGTACCTCTGCCAAGCTGTCGTCGAAGTGGTACGAGTTCGATATCGGCTGGATGTATATCCGCATTCTGGAAACGCTCGGTCTGGCCAAGGTCAAGAAAGTCGCACCGGCGCCGAAATTCAATCGCGCAAAAATGGTTGCCGACTTTGATACCTTGCAATCCGTGATCGCCAACCGTTACGACGTCATGGCCAAGTATGCGAAGTCGGTCAAGCGGGCTTGGCGGGAGGAAGTGGCGCATCTGGCGGACAAGGCCAAGTTCGAAGCGAAGTTTTTGAAGACGTCGAAGAAGCTGTTGCAGCGCGAACCGGCAAAGCTTGAAGCGCCGCAAAAGCAGCAACTGAGCGAATTGTTCGTGCACAGCAAGGCGCTGCAGACCATGCATGAAATGCGGGTGGAGTTGGGCGCGATCTGGGAGCGTTCGAATTCCAGCCGTGAGCAATTGCTGCATCAGTTGCAGGACTGGTGTGTGCGAGCTGAGGCTTCTGGCATCAAGGCACTACAGGAGTTTTCGCAACGTTTGCGCAGCTATGCCTGATTCATCGGCTTGGGTTGCAATATGAGATGAAAAAGCGCGGCCGGATTTCCAGGCCGCGTTTTCTTGTTGACTCGCTTTATGCCTGCTCGCCATAGGAGCAAACAAAAAGCCCCGCAGTGCGGGGCTTTTTGTTTGTGAAACTGTTTGTGAAACAGATCGCTTGCTTACTTGATCTTGGTTTCCTTGTATTCCACGTGCTTGCGTGCCTTCGGATCAAACTTCATGATCGCCATTTTTTCCGGCATGGTGCGCTTGTTTTTCGTGGTGGTGTAGAAGTGACCGGTACCTGCGGTCGATTCCAGCTTGATTTTGTCGCGGTTAGATTTTGCCATGATATTTTCCTAATAAATGCCGCTTGGGCCGCTTAGACTTTTTCGCCGCGAGCACGCATATCGGCGAGCACTGCATCGATGCCGATCTTGTCGATCACGCGCAGACCGGCGTTGGACACGCGCAGGGAAACCCAGCGATTTTCGGATTCAACGAAGATGCGGCGATTTTGCAGGTTCGGCAAAAAGCGACGCTTGGTCTTGTTGTTGGCATGGGAAACGTTGTTGCCGACCATCGGCCCCTTCCCGGTGACTTGGCAAACACGTGCCATGGCTAACTCCTTAAAAAGATTCCAAATTCGGAAAAGCGAGAGTATAGCGAAAAAAATGTGAATTTTCAATGACTTGCGAAAAACAATTGTGTCTTTAAATATTTACACGATTTAACAATCGTATTTTGCGACGCCTTCATATCTCTCCATGCACGGCGAACGAGTAAACCTGCTTCCCGGCAACGATGAAATGATCGAGCACCCGGATATCCACTAGCGCGAGAGCCTGTTTGAGTGCCTCCGTCAATGTCCTGTCTGCCATGCTCGGTTCTGGCGTGCCCGAAGGGTGATTGTGGGCAAGGATGATGCTTGCGGCATTATGGGCCAGCGCGGCTTTCACGACTTCACGCGGGTAGACGCTGGTTTGCGTCAACGTCCCGCGAAACAGTTCTTCTGCAGCCAGTAGGCGATTCTTCACGTCAAGGAATAGAACGGCGAAGGATTCATACGGTTTGTTTGCCAGCATCAGTTGCAAATACTGCCTGACCGCTTGCGGCGAACTGAGTACCTCTCCCATGCGCAGCTCTTCGGTCAACGAGCGACGTGCTAGCTCCATGACTGCCTGGAGTTGGGCATATTTGGCGGGGCCGAGTCCGTGCAACTTCGAGAAATCATCCAGCGAAGCTGTAAACATGCCGTTCAGGGATCCGAAATGGCCAATCATGTCGCGCCCCAGATCAACTGCACTCTTTCCAGCAACCCCGACGCGCAGGAATACGGCGAGCAATTCCGCATCGGAGAGCATGTGCGGCCCGTGCTTGATCAAGCGCTCCCGCGGGCGCTGGTCTTCCGGCCAGTGATTGATTGCCATGGCTGTTCCGTACGACGCGTAGAAAAAAATGCAATTATACGTAACAAAATTGCAATTATTGCAATCTCGAAGCTCCCCGAAAGGAGAATTTCCAGGCCGGGTGCAAGCCTGCAAGTGCAGTGCGTGGGAAGCCGAAAAGCATTTCGCACCGAGCAAGCTCGCTTACAATATCGAGTTATCACCTCACTCGAAGATGTCATGTCCAACCCGACCTCCCCTGTAGTTACACCTACCGCGTATCTGACCTTGCACTATCGCCTTGCATCGATTGACGGCGGCGATATCGTCAGCACATTCAATGAAAAACCGGCGACGCTGCAGCTCGGGACGGGCCAACTGGCGCCATTTCTGGAAGAGCGCCTGATGGGCTTGCCTGAAGGCGCGCATCAGACATTCGAGCTGCAACCGGAGCAGGGGTTTGGTCCGCGCAACCCTGACTTGATCCAGCGCGTTTCGCGTAGCGCGCTGGGCGACAATTCGACCGACGATGACGAATACACGATCGGAGATCTGGTCGAGTTTTCCGCGCCCAGCGGCGACCGATTTACCGGGGTGGTACGCGCCTTTGATGCGACCAGTATTCTGTTCGACTTCAACCATCCGCTGGCCGGCCAATCCCTGAAGTTCGAAGTGAAGATCATCGGAATACTGTAAGGCGCCATCCGGCACCAAGGATAGAGAATGGAAAAGGAAGTCCTGCTTGCACAGCCGCGCGGTTTTTGCGCGGGCGTTGATCGTGCTATTGAAATCGTCGAGCGTGCGCTGCATGAGTTTGGTGCGCCGATCTACGTTCGCCACGAAATTGTGCATAATGCCTATGTGGTGGACGACCTGCGTCGCAAAGGCGCGGTCTTCATCGAGGAACTGGCCGATGTCCCGGCCGGCAATACCGTCATTTTCTCCGCGCATGGCGTATCCAAGGCGGTCCAGGCCGAGGCGCTTGCGCGTGGCCTGCGCGTGTTCGACGCCACCTGTCCGCTGGTGACCAAGGTTCACGTCGAGGTCTCGAAGATGCGGCGCGAAGGACGCGAAATCATCATGATCGGACACCACGGGCATCCGGAGGTGGAGGGCACGATGGGGCAGTCGGAAGAGGGCATGTATCTGGTCGAAACGGTGGCCGACGTCGAATCCCTGAAAGTATCGAATCCGGAGATGCTCGCCTTTGTTTCGCAGACCACGCTGTCGGTGGACGATACGGCCGACGTCATCGCTGCGCTCAAGCGCCGGTTTCCCAGCATTGCGGAGCCCAAGAAAGGCGATATCTGCTATGCCACAACCAATCGACAGGAAGCCGTGAAATTCATGGCGCCGCAGGTCGATCTGGTGATCGTGGTCGGCAGTCCGAACAGCTCCAATTCCAATCGCCTGCGCGAAGTGGCACGGAAAAAAGGTGCGACTGCACACATGGTTGACGATGCGTCGCAAATCGACCCGCTCTGGCTCGAGGGACGCAATCGCATCGGCGTCACTGCCGGCGCTTCCGCGCCCGAGGTGCTGGTGCAGGCAGTGATCGAGCGTTTGCGCGAGCTCGGTGCCAAAAGCGTGCGGCCGCTGCCTGGCGTCGAAGAACACGTCACCTTCCCGATGCCAAAGGGTTTGTCGGCATCGCGCGGCCAATAATCATGCAGCCAGATGTCGATTGCGAGGCATCCGGAATTAAATTCAGATCACCCTGTTTTTTTCCATCGATTGTTTTTTGCGTTCATCGTTATGATGCTGCCTGCAAGCTCGCTGGCTCGCAGTGCAATGTCGAACGGGGATTTCACACCTGCCGGGCTGCATCGATGTCGTCGTGACAATGAAATCCGTTATTCAGTCTTCGCTCTCTCTACACGCGAAAAATAGTCAGGAATTTTTTTCTATTTTGAATATAAAGTAAACGTTCTTGTCTTTTTAAAAACTCGGGTATGGTTCATGCAAATCCGAAGCAGACAGACAACGAATTCTTGCGGACGCGTGTTCCGAAATACAACGGGCGCATACCGGATGAGGGTTTCTTTACGGAATAGGTTCGGTATAATGCCGCCCGGTTCCGTGGGCTCACAAGGCAACACCAAACTATAAGAAAGTTTTTACCGAAGACGGGAAAAGGAGACACTATCATGCGCATTGATCACGCCATCGCGACTCGCATTGTCGAGGCAAGTCTTTTCAGATAACCATCACCGACATCAGGCGGCACCCACATGGCAATAATCCCGGGGGTGCCGTTTTTGTTATCAGAAATGATTTTGCTGCAATCGCACAAAAGGCTGCCATGAAGTGCTCGGGCTTTTCCGATATTTCATGCCTTCTCTTGTGCAGCGATGAAGTTGCAAAACGACTTGAACGATCTTTTTAGAGAGTAGGCAAATATGGATACATTTATCCAACAAATCATCAACGGTCTGGTGCTGGGAAGCATGTATGCACTGGTCGCGTTGGGGTACACCATGGTCTATGGCGTACTTAACCTGATCAACTTTGCGCACGGCGATGTGCTGATGATAGGCGCGATGGTCGGCGTCACCATCCTCAAAATCGTGCAGTCGGTCGCTCCGAACCTCCCGGGTATCGTCAAGCTCGGCATCGCGATTGTCGGAGCGATACCCGTCTGCATCATCGTCAATATCATCATCGAGCGCGTCGCCTACCGCCGTCTGCGCAATGCGCCGCGTCTGGCGCCGCTGATTACCGCAATCGGCGTGTCGATCCTGTTGCAGACATTTGCCATGATGATATGGGGACGCAGCCCGATTCCTTTCCCCCAAGTCATGCCTTCCGAATCGTTCGAGATCATGGGTGCGCTGATCTCGCAGACGCAAGTCATGTTGCTGGTGCTCGCAGTCGCCGCAATGGTCAGCCTGGTCCTGCTGGTTGAAAGAACGAAGATGGGCCGCGCCATGCGTGCTACGGCAGAAAATCCGCGCGTCGCCGGCTTGATGGGAGTGGATGCCAACAAGGTGGTTGTTCTGACATTCGCCATGGGCGCAGCGCTGGCAGCGGTCGCAGGCGTGATGTGGGGCGCGAACTACTCTTCCGCACAGTTCGCCATGGGCTTCGTGCCCGGCCTGAAAGCATTCTCGGCCGCTGTGCTGGGTGGCATCGGCAATATCTACGGCGCGATGGTCGGCGGCATCCTGCTCGGCCTGATCGAAAGTCTCGGTGCCGGTTATATCGGCGATCTGACGGGCGACTTCCTCGGCAGCCAGTACCAGGATATTTTCGCGTTCATCGTGCTCATCATCGTTCTCACATTGCGTCCATCCGGCATCATGGGTGAGCGTGTGGCGGATCGTGCGTAAAGGGGAATCTCATGTCTACACTATTCGACGTTAAACACAGCCCGCGCAAGGCATACACGAGTTTTGCCATTCTGGTGATTGTGCTGGCGACGTTTCCCTTTATCGCTGCCAACTTTGGTAATTCCTGGGTCCGTATCATGGATCTGGCGCTCCTGTACATCATGCTGGCGCTGGGCCTGAATATCGTGGTCGGCTTTGCCGGCCTGCTCGATCTGGGTTACATCGCCTTCTATGCGCTGGGCGCGTACATGACTGGCCTGCTGGCCTCGCCGCAATTTGCCACCGTGCTGGAATCGATCGTGAACCAGTATCCGGCGGTTGGCGAGTCGTTGCGATGGATGGTCGGCGACGAGGTGGCTGCGAACGGCATTCACTTGTCGGTATGGCTGATCGTTCCGCTCGGTGCGGCGTTGGCAGGTTTTTTCGGTGCCTTGCTCGGCGCCCCGACACTCAAGCTGCGCGGCGACTATCTGGCGATCGTGACGCTCGGCTTCGGTGAAATCATCCGCATTTTCATGAACAACCTGAATGCGCCGATCAATATCACGAACGGCCCGCAGGGCATCAACCTGATCGATCCGATCCGGATATTCGGCGTGTCGCTCGCGGGTGAGGCCGGTTCGAATGCCACAGTACACATCGGTTCATTCTCGATGCCCTCGGTGAATGCCTACTACTTCCTGTTCCTGGCGCTGTGCATTGCGATCATTTTCGTCTCGATCCGCCTGCAGCATTCCCGTCTCGGCCGCGCGTGGGTGGCGATTCGCGAAGACGAGATCGCTGCGAAAGCGATGGGCATCAATACCCGCAACATCAAACTGCTGGCATTCGCCATGGGTGCGTCCTTTGGCGGCGTATCGGGTGCGATGTTCGCCGCCTTCCAGGGCTTCGTGTCGCCGGAATCCTTCTCCCTGATGGAGTCGATCGCCGTTCTCGCGATGGTGGTGCTCGGCGGTATCGGGCACATTCCCGGCGTCGTGCTTGGCGGCGTAATTCTGGCGGCGTTGCCGGAAGTGCTGCGTCACGTGGTCGAGCCAGTGCAGCGTCAGTTGTTCGGCACTGTGCTGATCGAAGCGGAAGTGCTGCGCCAGTTGCTGTACGGCCTGGCTATGGTCGTCATCATGTTGTACCGCCCGGCAGGCATCTGGCCGTCGCCGCGCCATGAAGACAGGATGGATGCGAACTCGCCCAAGCGTCTCGATGACAAAGAACCTGCTGCGCTGGCGGCATAAGGAAATTCCATGAGTGAACAAATCATTCTGAATATCGCGGGTGTCAACAAGCGCTTCGGCGGCCTGCAAGCGCTCTCGGATGTAAGCGTCAAGATCATGCGCGGCCAGATCTACGGCCTGATCGGACCGAACGGTGCCGGCAAGACGACCTTCTTCAATGTCATCACCGGTTTGTATCAGCCGGACACCGGTTCTTTTGAACTGGGAGGAAAACCCTATTCGCCGTCGGCGCCGCACGAAGTGGCCAAGGCAGGCATCGCCCGCACTTTCCAAAACATCCGCCTGTTTGGCGAAATGTCTGCGCTGGAGAACGTGATGGTTGGACGCCACGTGCGCACGCGTCAGGGCGTCCTTGGTGCGGTGCTGCATCACAAGGCGGCCCGCGAGGAAGAAGCAGCAATCCGCCGCCGCGCGCTGGAATTGCTCGAGTTCGTCGGCATCGCGCACTTTGCCAATCGCACATCGCGCCATCTGTCCTACGGCGATCAGCGCCGCCTGGAAATTGCGCGCGCGCTGGCTACCGATCCGCAGTTGCTGGCTCTGGACGAGCCTGCGGCAGGCATGAATGCGACTGAAAAGCTCGCGCTGCGCGAATTGCTGGTGAAGATCAAAGCGGAAGGCAAGACGATTCTCTTGATTGAACACGACGTGAAACTGGTGATGGGACTCTGCGACCGCCTGACGGTTCTGGATTACGGCAAACCGATCGCTGAAGGCGTGCCGGCCGAGGTGCAAAAGAACCCGGCCGTGATCGAGGCATATTTGGGAGGGTCTCATTAATGAATGAAAATATTCTGAAGGTCAGTGGCCTGAAGATCGCCTACGGCGGAATTCAAGCGGTCAAGGGCATTGACCTCGAAGTCAACAAAGGCGAGCTGGTGACGCTGATCGGCGCCAACGGCGCGGGCAAGACCACCACCCTGAAGGCAATCACCGGCACGCTGCCAGGCTGCAAGGTGGAAGGGCAGATCCATTACAGCGGCCAATCCATCAACGGCACAAACTCGTTTGAACTGGTGAAAAGACATCTGGCCATGGTGCCGGAAGGCCGCGGTGTCTTCACCCGCATGACGATTCTGGAAAACCTGTTGATGGGTGCCTACATCCGCAATGACAAGGATGGTGTCCAGGCTGACGTTGACAAATGGTTCGGCGTGTTCCCGCGCCTGAAAGAAAGGTCCTCGCAGCTGGCGGGCACCTTGTCGGGCGGCGAGCAGCAGATGCTCGCGATGGCCCGCGCGCTGATGAGCCATCCGAAACTTCTGCTGCTTGATGAACCATCGATGGGCTTGTCGCCGATCATGGTGGAGAAGATCTTCGAAGTGGTACGTACGGTCTCGGCGCAAGGCGTGACCATCCTGCTGGTCGAGCAGAATGCGAAACTGGCGCTGCAGGCTGCGCATCGCGGCTACGTGATGGATTCCGGCCTGATCACGATGAGCGGCGAAGCGAAGAGCATGCTGGACGACCCGAAGGTGAAGGAAGCCTATCTCGGCGAGGGCTGACTCACAATCGGCACGCCAACGCGATTGATCAATAACCGCCTTGTCCGCTTTGCAGACAAGGCGGTTTTGTTTTGTGCGGAGCGCCGAGGCGTGATGCGCGCGTTCACGCAGGCAATGGCATAATCAACCTCGCACTCCGCATGGCACGCGCCCGCAAGGCGATGAGCTCGCAACCTGCCGCGCCGGTCTGCAGTGATCCTGCCGACATGATTGCCGCTGGAGCGCATTCGGATAACCAAGGAGCCCAATATGACATTTGCCTTCCCGCCTCAAACTGCCGCCGTTCCTGTCTCCGGTAGTGACGCCTTGTTCCCGGTTCATCGCATCTACTGTGTCGGCCGTAACTACGTTGAACATGCAAAAGAGATGGGCGCTACCGGCCGCGAGGCGCCTTTCTTTTTCATGAAGCCGGCAGATGCGGTTTTGCCGGTTGCGCACGGAATGATCGGAGAAATGCCCTACCCCAGCATGACAAATGACCTGCATCACGAGGTCGAGCTGGTGGTGGCTATCGGCAAGGGCGGCAAGAATATTGCGGCGGCCGATGCCGTGCAGCATATCTGGGGCTATGCCGTCGGCCTCGACATGACCCGGCGCGACCTCCAGGGCGAGGCGAAGAAGCTGGGCCGGCCATGGTGTACCGGCAAGGGATTCGATTTCTCTGCGCCGATCTCTGCGATTCATCCGATCGCCGAGACTGGCGTCATTACGCAGGGAGAAATTCGACTTGACGTCAACGGCGCATCGCGTCAGAAAAGCAATATTGAAAAGCTGATCTGGAATGTCGCGGAAACCATCGAGCATTTGTCGAAGTACTACGCTTTGCAGCCTGGCGACCTGATCTTTACCGGTACGCCGGAAGGCGTTGCCGCCGTGAAGCAAGGCGACTTGCTGGAAGCGTCGATCGCCAAGGTCGGTGACTTGCGGGTGAAGATCGTGTAGCAAGGCCATCGAGGAGAGTCGCATCGTGAAGCTCTACAGTTATTTCCGCAGTTCGGCATCCTACCGGGTGCGCATTGCCTTGCATTTGAAAGGACTGGCGTTTGAAACGGTGCCGATTGATTTGATCAGGAACGGTGGCGCACAGTTCGCCGCCGAGTACCGCAAGCTCAATCCGGATGCGCTCGTGCCCGCGCTGATCGATGATGCGCAAGAAGGCGCGGCGGTGCTGACACAGTCGCTGGCCATCATTGAATATCTCGATGAGACGCATCCCGCGCCGCCCCTGCTGCCGCAGAATCCGGTCGATCGTGCCTTTGTGCGGGGCATCGCCTTGTCCATTGCCTGCGACATTCACCCGCTGAACAATCTGCGTGTATTGCGCTATCTGATGCGAGATCTGAAAATCAGTGACGACGACAAGAACGCGTGGTATCGCCATTGGTGCGAACAAGGGCTGACAGCGATCGAAGCTACCTTGGCGAGAGACAAGCGCGTGGGACGATTTTGCTATGGCGATGCGCCAACGCTGGCCGATTGTTGCCTCATCCCTCAGATTGCGAACGCTCGACGCGTCGACTGCGATTTCTCGGGCATGCCAACCATTATGCGCATCAATGAAGCCTGTCTCGCGCTCGATGCCTTCGCCAAGGCCGCGCCGGCGAATCAGCCGGATGCAGAATAAGAGCGTAGAGTTGCTGCGCCGGCAAGGTATCCAGGTTGCGGGCGCGCACACGCTCGTTTTCCGCTGTAAAGGCGTTTTCTCCTAGCACTTCAATCTGGCGCATGCGTTCCGTCGATTCAAGGCCCGGCTGGCGAAGAATGCTTTCCGCCGCGCGTCGATATTCGGCATAGCGGTTTTCCCACGTCTGCTCCTTGCCCTCGATCGCGTCAAAGCGTACTGCCGCTTCTTCTCCGAAGCGGCTCGCCACGTAGGCGCGTTGCGTTTCCATCGAAGCCCCTTGGTCGCGCAGGGCCTGCAGATTGTCAGCGACATGCGTCTGGTCGACGATTGCAGTTTCGGGCACTCTCCCGTTAGCACGTGCCCGCAGTGCTGCCAGTGCCTGGCGATCGTTCGCGTCTTCATCGCCGAAGCATACTGCCGCGATCTCGATCCCGAGCAGTTCCTATCGCCATCGCGCTCGTTGCGCCAGCCACGAGTTGATCCGATCAACATCCGGCGGCAGGGCGGGGCTGTCCGGTGAAAGGCGCGAAACCGGATCGTGCGCAAGAAGCATGTCATGCGCGTCGAGGTAGATGACATAGTTCCGGGCAATCCGCGCCGCCTCTTCAAATGCCGGTGAAGGCAAACGGAATTTCAAGTGGGCGAGCAACTTCGCCACATGCAGATCGCGTTCGCCCGGATGGCCGCCAAGTAAAAAATAATCCGCGATATCTCTGAGTGCCTTGTTGATCACAAGATGCCGATCGCCCGTGACGGCTAGTTCGTCAGGTGCCTCGGTATCCGCGTCCACAGCTTCGTGCACGATGACATTCTTCTCGGGTCCCGGTTCCGTCCAGGCGTCGGGACCGAATCGGCCAGGGAGCACTGTTTCGACAATGCGATTCGCCGTCGGCTCGGATTTTTCATCCGGTTTGCCGGAATAGATTGCAAGCAGCGCGAAGACGAGCGCACTTGTGGTCGCCGCGCTCAGCCGGATTCCGCTGCATGTCGGATGGTAGTCTCGATCCATCAAACGCCAGGTGGTTGATCTCATCGACGTGATTCCAGCCATAGGTCCCGATCACCTGGCCGAAGCGCGCTGCATACCGGTACCATGCCGTCGTTACTGCCGCCGCCACGCAGGAGGATGGTCCAGTCGCCGACCACAAGCAGCGAATCGAGGGCGTCAAAGATATTGGTGCCGCCCGTACTACCGGTTCAGGAGTAAAGGCGTTGAACGTTCCCGTTTTTCACGTCCGCCGAAGCACCACTGGTGCTGCAGTTCGGTCCCAAACCCGCTTTCGGCAGGCGATTTGGAGGATGAGAAGCGGGGAGGGAAATGATTCGGAAGAATTAGATCGATGTTTCTAATTCTTCCCGGTGTCGATGATGCCGTGCGTTTCAGACAAATTTGACCACAGCCGACGTGTGTCAACTTGCCTGATGGGCGATCACCGCTTGATGTTGTTCGCCCAGGCCGGTGATGCCGAGCGACAGCGAGTCGCCGCGCTTCAAGAAGCGTTGCGGCTTCATTCCCATGCCCACGCCCGGCGGAGTACCGGTGGCGATAATGTCGCCAGGCATCAGCGTCATGAAACGGCTGACGTAGCTGACGATCTTCGCGACGGAAAAAACCATCGTCTTCGTATTGCCGGTCTGTACGCGTTCGCCGTTAAGGTCCAGCCAGAGATCAAGCCGCTGCGGATTCGGAACCTCGTCGCGCGTCACCAGCCAGGGACCGACCGGCCCGAAGGTATCGCAACCTTTACCCTTGTCCCATTGCGGCCCGCGTTCCAACTGATATTCGCGCTCGGACACATCATTGACGACGCAATAACCCGCCACATGATTCAATGCATCCTTCTCCGATACCGAGCGTGCCACCGTACCAATCACGACGCCGAGTTCGACTTCCCAGTCGGATTTTTTCGAGCCCTTAGGGAGCATGACAGGATCATTTGCGCCGGAAAGCGAGGTCGTGGCCTTCATGAACACGATAGGCTCTTTCGGCAGAGGCATGCCCGCCTCGGCAGCGTGGTCCGAGTAGTTCAGGCCAATCCCGATGAACTTCCCCACCCCTGCGATTGGCACACCCCAGCGGGGCGTGCCGCGAACCAGCGGAAGTTTGGCAATGTCGAGTTTTGCGAGCTTCGCCAAGGCCTTGACCGACAATTGATCGGGCCCGATGTCGGGGACGATGGCAGACAAGTCGCGTAACTTTCCATCGCGATCAATCAAGCCGGGTTTTTCCTTGCCGGGACGGCCATAGCGGACCAGTTTCATGCGATCTCCTTGGGAAAATACTCGTCGGGTTTCCTGCGAGCAATGTAATCGGAAATCGCAATATATGCGGGTCGCGGCCCCTTGTCCACCGTCGCTGCATCGGACGGGAAATATTACCAAGGCTACTCGCCGCTGCTCATCGTCTTTTTCGCTTCGGCCAAGTCATTCTGAAGATTGGCCTTGGCTTCCTTCATGCATGTCGTGCGCTCGGCGCCGCGCATTTTCTTGCAATCGGCCAGCGCTTCCTTGTACGCCGCATTGGCCTCTTTCTTGGCCGTTTTGTAGCGGGATTGCGCAGTCACGTCTTCGGTCGTTTGTTGCGCGTCGGCTTTGCTCGAGTGGCGTTGCGCGGCATTCACGGGTGCGGCGAGCATCAAGCAGGCAAGCAAAGACACGCCTGCAAAGCTTTTCGGATATCTGTTCATCACATCCTCCGTGGTGACATAACAAGGCAAGGCGTCCGCAAACACGCTGCCTTGATTTTCATCAGTGAAAGAATTCCCTTACGGATCATGAACATAGGTATCGATACCAAATCTTATCCACAGAATTGACCACAGTTTATGTGGGTAAATTCCGAATCGACGTTTCTGAACCGTGGCGTCAGGGGCGAGAAGGTGGAATGATCAACTTGCCTAGCAGATGAACCCTTCTTGCAACTTCCGAAGAAATTTCGGGGATATCGGTTTCATCCTTGATGGAATCCTGCTCCGGAGCAGTGGCGTCAGTAGCCTCGGGAAGAGGGATATTTCGATTATCTATTGTCGACATTGGTAACTTTGGTGAGAATTGTCTCAAGCCATACTACTACCCACGAATGCACAGACATTGAGCTTCATCATTGCGCGCGACGGCAATGACGATTGTGCTGGATCAGTGGGAGAGAATCGAGATGTGACCGGAATTGCCAAGGCTGAAACTGGTCGCCGACAGGAATCGAATCTGTTTCAGCGCGAATTAGCGTAAACAGCTTTGTTAATAATCAACAACTTAGCTACAATAAACTCATACTAATTTGCGTACTTTGTCCCAAAATTTGTCCCAATTCAGCCGTCGGATGCGCTCTTGACCAGCGCAAACAGTGCGTCGAGTTTCGACTTCTCCCGGTCGCTGGCTTCGCCGTCCATCCACTTGGAATAGACCCGAAAGAACATCTGCGGATCGACGTGACCCATCTGTCGCGACACATAGGCCGGATTCATCTGTGCATGCAGGCACATCGTGGCAAAGGTATGGCGTGTCTGCCGCGCATCGCGCCGGCGGATCCCCTGCGCCTTCAGAGCTGCATGGAAGACATCGGGCGGCTGTGTGTCGAAGAATCGAGCACCGGTTTCCGGATTAGTGAACACGTAATCGTTCGCCATGAAGGTGTGTTTCTTCTGGCGAGTCAGGGCGGCAAGTGCACGGGTTTGCAGGTCAACGTCGCGCGAACGCTTGGTTTTCGTCTGCTTGTCGATGGCGCGCACCCTGGCCGAATCGACCCGCACCTTGGTACGACGGAAATCCACGTTTTCCCATTTCAGGGCGATCAGCTCGGACGGTCGCATGCCGGTGAAGAACGCGAACTCGAAATAGTTCAGCCAGCGATCGTCCGGCTTCCTGCGCAGACAATCCAGCACCAGCTCGATTTCATCAAGTTCCAGCGGGTCCGGCGCCGCGGACTGTACCTTTCGAGATTCGATGTCGGACGTAATGTCGACGGATACCTTGCGCGTCTTCCTGGCGTACGCAAATATGCGTCGCAGCGGCGTCATTGCGTTATTGAACGTCTTCGCGTTCGCGATCTTGTGGCTGGCCAGCAGCAACGCAACGTCTTCGTAGGTGATGCGAGCGATGTCCTTGTCGCCAAGCACCGTCAGGAAATACCGGCTCATCGTGTTGCGGTATTCCTTCAGTGTCGTGTCTTCGAGCTCCCCCTTGGCAATCGTGAACCACGTTTCCATAACATCTCTGAGCGCGCGGCCGCCGGGCAGCGCTGTTGGGTTCGCTCCAGGCGGATTAAGGCGCTTCTTTAGCCATGCCGAATCGGGGAAGTGCAGCGCGTAGTCGTCGAGTGTGAACTTCCCTAGCCTGATGGATGAAACAATCTCATCCCTCAGACGGGCCGCAGCGCGGAGATTGGCGGCGGTGGGATTGAGGCAGACTCGTTCCTTGTGGCGTCGTCCTTCCCATTGGAAGCTGATTTGGATGGACGCCTCCCGCGCGTAGACCCCTTCGAGCTGCTGCTTGCTACCCATTTGTCGTACTCTTCGAGATTGAAATGCCGGCGATTGTCCGGCGACCATTTCCAGTGAACACCCTCGACCAGATGCCCGTCGCTCATTACCGGACGCAGAAATTACGCCGAGTGCGGGGCAGCGCTTGGGCTGGATCTGATCGCGCAGCCTGAGCTGCTTGAACAGCCGGCCAATGCCTGCCGATCTGCGGCACGGTTTTGGAAGTCTCGCCGGCTCAATGAATTGGCAGATGATGGCGCCCCCAGCTTCGGCGTGATCACGAAGCGAATCAACGGCGGGACAAATGGCATGGCGGATCGCCTGGCGCTGTACCGGAAGGCGCTGGAGGTGCTGGCATGATCCGTTTCCTTCTTCTATGGCCCGTGGCCACACTCATTCTTATCGACTCCTTCGCCTTCCCAGAAGACAAGAGGGGGCAGTTCAGCATCTCGCGCGGAATGGTGCGCGAATGGGCGCTCTCGCTCGTCGGACTGAAAGAGTTCCTATGAACCCGCTCGACCTCATCCCCGACAAATTCCGCCTGCTCACACTTGTCATAGCGATATTTGCATCTTTCGCATGTGGAACTACCATCGGGTGGACGGCAAATGGCTGGCGACTGAATGCCGAATGGAAGCGCCAGGATGCAGAGCGGCAGGCAGACGAGAAAGCCGCAGTCCTGAAGCGTACACAGGAAAACGAAGTCGAAAGGGAGAAGAACCGTGAAAACAATCGCTTGCTGCAAAAATCGTATGAATCTGAAATTGCTCGCCTGCACGCTGCTATCGCTGCTGCTCCTCGGCTGCGCGTCGGCCCCGCCTTCTGTGGTGGCACTCCCGGACAAGCCGAAACCGGTAGCGCCAGCGGCGGCAATGGTGCCGATCCCGGAAGCCGGGTACTTCCTGAAGAAGTGGACAGAGCTGTTAAATCGCTGATCGAGGAAACCGAGAAGACGGCAGCCACCGGGCGAGCGTGTCAGAAGTTTGTCAATGACAATGGCATGGCTCCGTGATGCTGCAATCTCTGACCATTACAGCGGACTCTAGAAGTCCCATCGCCATTGCGACCCAACCAGATGCTGGGCGATTGGCCTGATAAGTACGCGGCCTTGTCTCGGCCAGAATGACGATGTGATCCGCTCGATGCGGTCAAACAGCGATGGTTGTACTTTCAGGAGCTTCGCCGCAGACTCAATTCTGTGGCGAAGCGTACCGTGATCGATCGCCAGGTACGCGGCTAATTTCGAACAGATATTATCGAAGTGCCAGAGCGCGACGTTGTAGGCGACCGACTGCGAATATGTCTCCAGCAGGGCGTCTTCTTGCGCGCGCTGAATTCGCTCTTTTTCTTCGTCCTCCCGCTTTTCCAATAATTCCAATGGGTCGGGGGCCTCCTTGGCGTCCAGCAGATCGATCAGGGAGATACCATTACCTTCATGGTCCTCTTTAAAGGCATCGGCGCTGAGGGTGCGCTTTCGGTCTTTTCTTGGTCTCCAGACGTGGGTCACCGTCAGGATGGACAGGATAAGTTTCTGGTCTTGCGGGTCGCGCCAGTCGATCGGACATCCGCGCTTTACTGCGTGGTATTCGGCTGCCAGCCATGCTTCGGTGTGAAGGTCCTCGACCTCAAGTGCGCCATGCGTCCTGGAAGCAATGCTTTCAAAATCCTTTTCTCTGCTTTTCTTGAAAGCCTCGTACGCAACAAAATCCATGAACTGCTCTGCTGTTTCGACAGGAGCGGTTATATCTGATTGATGGTAAAAAGGCAATAAATGGGAATTGATGTGGTTGAAAATGAAAAGCCTCTCATATGAGTGACTTGCATTTAAAAGCCAGAAACAAGTGATTCAACGTATGATGCCGCCCCGCAAGACGGCCGTTATTGCCTGATGAATGGGCATAAGCGGTATAGGTATGAGTGCGGCTCTCAGAGTGGCGGAGAAGTTCCAGACTGGCGGAGAAGTTCCAGACGCAATTGAGACGATCTGCTGGAGCGCAGGCGGTGTGCATGGAGGTAGCCTCTTGGCCCCTTGGTGTCCTGAATATGGACGCTAAGGGCGTCTTTGGATCGGAATTGGAACGTCAGCCTTAAGAAATCCCACACATCTCCGTATATACAGATATAATCTCATTCCGCATCATTTCTATCTGGTAATAGAGCGAAAGCACTAGTAAATTTCACGTCGAATTATCCAATTCAATTGATATTTCATAACGATCGGCCTATATTTTGTATATACAAAGAAGGAACCGATGAGAACAATAATAGTCACAACCCGCATAGACGAAAAACTAGACAGCAAACATGCTGTGACAGTGGAGGAAGTTGACCAGTGTTTTGATAACAAATGCGGGGTAAACTTGATCGATGACAGGGAGGATAACAGGACGGATCCGCCAACCTTTTGGTTTATTGCCGAGACCAATCGTGGTCGTTTGTTGAAAATTGTTTATGTTTACCGAGATGGAAAAATCTTTCTGAAAACAGCCTACGAGCCAAACGAAACCGAGATTGCTATTTACGAAACCGAAGGCAAATAGAGAAAGTACATGGAGAAAATTATGAGCGACACTGCGAAAATCGAAGGAACCGTTGAAGCCTGGGAATCAGGAATCCTCGGCCGAGATGCAGCGCATGTGAAGCGCGCCCCGAAGGAAATAGAGCAACAAGTTGATGATGCGCTTGGCTTGCAAGCAATTTCGATTCGCCTGAACAAAGAGCTGATTGAAGACTTCAAGTTTATCGCCAAGTTTCACAAGATGGGTTATCAGCCTCTTATGCGTGATGCGCTCAAGCGCTTCGCAGAGGCGGAATACAAGCGAATCGCCGTGCAACTAGCGAACGAGAAGGCAGCAGAAGCGCAAGAAATTGAATCTTCCAAATCCGCAGAAGAACAGCACAAAAAAGCAGCCTAAGAGCTATCGTCCAATGAATTTAACCCTCCCACAGTGGAGGGTTTTTTATAACCGATGGTGGTGAAAGCCGCCCCGTCCGCGTCCACCGCCAAACCGGTGCCCGCCTCCCCAATTATGGCCGTCATGCCAGTCTCGGCCGCTCCAATATCCAAAATCGAATTCGAGCCTAATCGGCGGCCCGACATACACGGGAGGCGGCAGAACATACACAGGGGCTGGCGGGTAGTAATAGCCATAGCCCTGCTCGACGTACACCGGAGTGGACTGGGAGTAAGGATAGGCGCTGTAAGCTGGCTCATACACTGCGCAGCCTTCAAGCAACATTGACATGGCAAGCGGTATAACCGCTGTCTTGAATGCGGAGTTCATGAAACAAATTCCTTCCACTATCAGTATAGGAAAGGAATGAGCTTTCGCAGGAAAGCTTTTTATTTCTAGCCCGCCCGAGCTGGGTTTTTGACAAGCTGTTGCAGATGCAAAGGGAAAAGACGGAAGTGGAAATTTTGCAGCGGGCACGAGCATAACTGAATTTGTCCCAGTTATGTCCCGTTCATAGCGCCACTTTACTGTAATATCTTGATTTTATTGGCTAAAACTGGTCCCGCCGACAGGAATCGAACCTGTATCTAGCGCTTAGGAGGCACTCGTTCTATCCATTGAACTACGGCGAGACGCTGAGAAGCGGCGAAAGTATTTTTCACCACGCCCGAGATTATAGCCGAGACCGTTGCATAAATAACTTTCTGTTTGCCGCTATCGGTACAATGCGTGCTTCATTTCCTTCTTCGGGTCCGCGCTTCCTGCATGGAAGCGATTTTGTTTATGGCAGTCATTTCACTTTCTAACGCTCAGCTCGCCTTTGGGCATGTCGCATTGCTCGATCACGCGGAGTTTTCTCTTGAGCCGGCGGAGCGGGTCGGGTTAATCGGGCGCAACGGCACCGGCAAGTCGTCCTTGCTGAAAATAATTGCAGGTATTTCCAAGCTGGATGACGGCTTGCTCGTGATGCAGCAAGGGCTGAAGATTGCTTATGTCGAACAGGAGCCGCAGTTCGCTCCCGACCTCAGCGTATTTGATGCGGTCGCCGCTGGCATGGGAGATTTGCAGGGCTTGCTGTCCGAATACAACACGCTGACGGAGCGTCTGGGCGGCGAGAATGATGATGCCGTGATGGATCGCATGCATGCCGTTCAGGCAAAACTGGATGCTGCCGATGCATGGAATCTGTCCAATCGGGTGGAAACCATTCTGGCGCGCCTCAATCTGGACAAGGCCGCGCTGATGGGAACCTTGTCGGGCGGCACGCAAAAGCGCGTGGCGCTGGCGTGTGCGCTGGTCAGTGCGCCTGATGTGCTGTTGCTCGACGAACCGACCAATCACCTCGATTTTACGTCCATCCTCTGGCTTGAGGGCCTCCTGCGCGACTACAAGGGAAGCATTCTTTTCATCACCCATGACCGTTCATTCCTCGATAACGTGGCGACACGCATCGTCGAACTTGATCGCGGCAGACTGCTTTCGTTTCCCGGTAATTTCAGCGCCTATCAGGCACGCAAGGCGGAACAGCTTGAAGTCGAAGCGATTGAAAACGCGAAATTTGACAAATTTCTTGCGCAGGAAGAAGTCTGGATCCGCAAGGGCGTGGAGGCACGCCGGACGCGCAACGAAGGGCGCGTCCGGCGCCTGGAAGAGTTGCGCCGCACTCGCAACGCGCGACGAGATCAACAAGGGCAGGTCAAGCTCGATGTCTCGGCCGGCGAGCGCTCAGGCAAGATCGTTGCGGAGTTGACCGACATCGAAAAACGTTACGGCGACAAAGTCATCGTGCGTGGGTTTAGTGCGACCATCCTGCGCGGCGACAAGGTCGGCCTGATCGGGCCGAACGGAGCGGGCAAGACGACGCTGCTGAAGCTCATTCTGGGCGAGGAACAACCCGATGCCGGCACGGTCAAGCAGGGAGCTCGCTTGCAGATTGCCTACTTCGACCAGATGCGCGCGCAATTGAATGAGGAAGCCAGCCTGGCCGATACCATTTCGCCCGGCAGCGACTGGGTCGAGATCAATGGGCAGCGCAAGCACGTGATGACGTATCTCGGCGATTTTCTGTTTGCGCCGGAACGCGCAAGATCGCCCGTCAAATCGCTCTCGGGTGGCGAGCGCAACCGCCTGCTGCTTGCTCGGCTGTTTGCCAAGCCGGCCAACGTGCTGGTGCTGGATGAGCCGACCAACGACCTGGACATCGATACGCTTGAGTTGCTGGAAGAGCTTCTCGAAGACTATAGCGGCACAGTCTTCCTCGTCAGCCATGATCGAATGTTCCTCGACAACGTCGTCACCCAGGTGATCGTCGCGGAAGGCGACGGTCTGTGGCGTGAGTACATCGGTGGCTATAGCGATTGGGAACGCGTACGCGCATCGACAGCGCAATCACCGTCGAAGCCGGCCCCGAAAGCGGAAAGCAAACAAGCCGCCAAGGAGGCTGCACCCATCGCGGCAAAGGCGAAGAAGTTGAGTTACAAGGAGCAGCGAGAGCTGGAAAGCCTGCCGGGCATGATTGCCTCCCTGGAGGTCGAACAAAAAGCCATCTCCGAACAGCTGGCCGACCCGGACCTGTATCGTCAGCGACCCGAGGAGGTGCAGCGACTCAACCAGCGATTTGCCGAGATTGACGAACTGCTGATGGAAAGCCTCGAGAAATGGGAGGCGATTGAAGCCAAGGCGAAGGGGTGATGTCTTGGCTTGGTCGCGGGGTCAGTCAGTTCATGCGTCTGCTAGCATCGCGTAATTCGGGTAATTTGCTGCGTAACAGTTCGGCGTCGGGCGCGTACGGCCGCTCCGCCAGATAAGCTTCCAGATCGTCGAGCGCCGCCTGCGGGCATTCAAGATTGGCATAGGCCAGCCCTCGGTCGCGGCGTTCGGTGATCTCGTCGGGCAGCAAAATCAGCAGACGCTGTTGTACGCCCAGCACCCGTTGCCATCGCATGTGCTCGACAAACAGGGTCTTCAAATTGCGCAGCATGCGCACCAGGATTTCACGCGGATGGGCTGCGTGCAAATAATAGGAAAGCGGAATCGCTCCGGGATAGCTTTGCTGCTCAAAGTAGGGTTCCAGCCGCTCTTCCAGATCTTCGCGCGACAAGCTCGCACCATTGAAGGGGTCGAGCACGATATCCCCGGACTGCACCGACAGCTTCATCAGGAAATGGCCCGGAAAGGAAATGCCTTTCATGGTCAAGCCGATCTGCTGTGCCAACTCCATGTACAGCACTGCCAGTGAAATGGGAATGCCGCGGCGCGTGCGGATTACCCGGTGCAGGTAACTGTTATCCGGGTCGTAATAATCGTTGATGTTGCCGCCGAAGCCGAGTTCGCGGTAAAAGAAGTGATTCAGCATGCGCAGCTTCTGCACGCTGGAGGCGTCCGATGGAAGCCGTCGCTGCAGTTTCGCTGCAAGCGTGTCGACCTCTACTTGTGTTGCTTCCAGATCGAGCTGCGGATCGACGTCCTGTGCGATAGCCAATGCCGCCTCGAAAAGCGGAATGGAGTCGTCCTGTTGAACCAGCGACGCAAAGTAATCGAGAGATTTGATCACCATACAATAGCCATCATAAACCATCGTGCCGTCAATTAAAGGCCGGGATGGAAATCGCAGGCGATTTTAGATAACAGAATCAGGCCGACACGCGTTTGAAATCACGCAGTCGGAAGCCCATGATAAAAAGTGCGCCGAAGTATGTTACTCCGCATGCAAGCATGACCAGCGCCAGCGCGCCGACGCGATGAAGGGGATTGGCACGCAAAGCCACCCAGTCGAAGTGTCCGGCAATCCAAAGGGCGACGCCCGCCAGCAAGAACAGTGCACCTGCCAGCTTGGCGAGAAAGATGCCCCAGCCTTGATGGGGCATATAAATTCCCCGCTTGCGCAATCCCCGGTACAGAAACACCGCGTTCAAGCAGGCACCCAGGCCGACCGACAGTGCGAGCCCGGCGTGACCCAATGTCGGCACGAACATCAGATTCATCAACTGCGTCGCAATCAGAACGACGATGCCGATCTTCACCGGCGTTCTGATGTCCTGCTTTGCGTAGAAACCCGGTGCCAGAATCTTGACGACGATCAATCCAATCAATCCGACGCCATAGGCCACGAGTGCCCGGCTGGTCATGACGACCGCCTGCGTGTCGAACTTACCGTAGTGGAACAGGGTTGTGGTGAGCGGTTCAGACAGGGTGGCAAGTCCGACGGCAGAGGGAAGCGCCATAAGAAAAGTCAGGCGAAGGCCCCAGTCAAGCAAAGAAGAATATTCCGCATGATCGCTGTCCGCATGCGCCTTCGACAGGTTGGGAAGGAGAATCGTCCCCAGCGCCACGCCGAGCAAGGCTGTGGGAAATTCCATCAGTCGGTCAGCATAGGTGAGCCAGGAAACGCTGCCGCTGGCAAGGTGCGAAGCGATATTGGTGTTGATGATGATGCTGATTTGGGCGACAGAGACGGCAACAATGGCAGGTACCATTTGCCGCAGCACGCGCTGCACGCCGGGATCCTTCAGGGCGAACGTCGGATTGAGGCCGATACGTGGCAGCATCCCAATCCTGAGCAAGGCTGGAGCCTGAATTCCCACTTGCAGAACTCCGCCCAGCACAACTGCAAATGCCAATGCGTAAACCGGCTGCGCGAGATGAGGCGCCAGAAACAGGGATGCGGCGATGAATGAAATGTTCAGCAGTACCGGAGTAAAAGCCGGAATCTGGAATTGCCGCCATGTATTCAGAATACCGCCGGCGAGTGCGACAAATGCCATGAATCCGATGTACGGGAACATGATGCGCGTCATGACGACAGAACTCGTAAATGCGTCTGCGTCCGATTTCAGGCCAGTAGCAATGAAATACACAACGACCGGTGCGGCTACGATCCCGATAATGCAGGTGAGGACCAATGCCCACATCAACACGGTCGCGACATGATCGATCAGATCCTTGGTCGCGGTTTCCCCTTTCTGATTCTTGTACTCGGCAAGGATAGGGACGAAGGCCTGGGAAAATGCGCCCTCCGCAAACAGGCGGCGCAGCAGGTTCGGAATGCGGAAGGCGACGTTGAATGCGTCGGTGTAGGCTGATGCGCCGAATGCGCGCGCAATAAGAAGTTCTCGCGCCAGGCCCGTCACCCGCGACAGCATGGTCATGCCAGAGATGGTGGCAAGCGTTTTATGCAGATTCATGGTGGGCAATTATAGCTGCTGAGGTTCGGTAACCCGGTGCATAAATAGGCGCGTTTGTGTAAGCGTTTATTTCCGGCGGAAAATCGCTTCATGACGAACCGGCACGCCCTTCCTTGTCCGTTTTTCGGGGCAGCTGATCGCGGAATAGTGGCGATTGAAACGTCCAATTGCTCATTTCCCAAAAAAACGCTATAATCCGCAGCTTTACAGAATTCCGTCTCGCAAACCGCGAACGCAATCCGATTTCGTTTTAGGAACTATTCATGGCAAATACCGCACAAGCGCGCAAACGTGCTCGTCAAGCAGTCAAGCAAAACGCACACAACTCCAGCCAGCGTTCGACGCTGCGCACGGCAGTCAAGGCCGTTCGCAAGGCAATCGAAGCCGGCGACAAGGCAGCAGCGGCGCAAGTATTCCAGGCTTCTATTTCGACGATCGACCGTATTGCCGACAAGAAAATTATTCACAAGAACAAGGCTGCTCGCCACAAGAGCCGTCTGGCTGCTGCCCTGAAGGCACTGGCTGCGTAATCAGCAGTTGTCCTGAGCGGCATTGTCCTGAGGGCTGTTCGCCTCAGGAAGCGAATTAAAAAACCCGGGTGACGATGTCACGCGGGTTTTTGTCGTTTGTGCACTGAATGAGTGGGCGGGCGCATTTATTTGACCCGCACCTGTCGCCGCGCCTTGTCGGTTCTGCGGGCTCAGCGAGGGAGCCCGTCGATTACGCTGCCAGGCTTGATGTTCTTCTGCTTGAACCACCCGAGATTCATTTCCAAAGCATAGCGAACCGGTTTTTTTGCGCAATGCGAATCGGTGGTTTGCGGTTGCATGTCCTCGATGTTGACGATCTTGCCACTGTCGTCGATAAAAGCTACCGACAGTGGAATCAAGGTATTTTTCATCCACATGCATACGCCAGCCGGTGCTTCGAACAAGAACACCATTCCCTCGTTCGGCCCCAGTTTCTCCCGGAACATCAAACCTTGCTGACGTTCTGCATCCCTTGCAGCGACTTCTGCCTTGATCAGGTGAATTCCCGCGTTCAATGAAATTACCGGAAATTTCATCGCCTGCTGGCTTATCGCAGACGGGCTGGCAGTGACAAGAGCGCCGGCCAGCAAGGCCGAAACCGAAAAGAGTGTTTTGGAAATCATTTGGAGTTGGCGACAAATTAAAACACTTCAGAAGCTTATCCGATAACAATGCAAAACGCATCGCGCACTGTTGTACGGCCGGGCTTTGCATTGCCCTCGTTATGAGGCCGCGAAATTGCAATAAAAAAGGCAGGACAAGCCTGCCTTTTTTCTTTCACGAAAACGTGAATTAGTTCGAAGCGGCCGGAGCTGCAGCTGCTTTCTTTGCTTTCTTGGCTTTCTTTGCCTTTTTGACTTTCTTGGCTTTCGGAGCGGATGCCTCAGCCGATGCAGCAGCCGGAGCGGAAGCAGGAGCGGGATCAGCAGCGAAAGCGGAAGCGGCGAACAGACCAGCGATCAGAGCGGCGATCAGGTTTTTCATTTTATGTCCTTCAAATTGGCATGTTGATAAAAACGGTGATTCTGTCGAATCAATGTAAATAACGAAATGCAAGATTATCGGTTGACAGAGTTCTCCAGGAAATTTTCAACAGGCCCGAAAGTCACAACCCATGGCTATGTCAGTTGTTTGCTGCGCGACTCCAGTCAGCGTTCCCTTTTCCCAGCTCCGCGGTTGAGATCTCGCGCCATTCCCCAGGCCAGAGCGGATGCGTTGCCAGAGAGAAGGGCCCGATCGCAATTCTGATCAGTCTTAAGGTCGGCAGGCCAACCGCTGCGGTCATGCGGCGAACCTGTCGGTTTTTCCCCTCTGACAGAGTGATCGCTAGCCAACTGGTCGGCTTGTTTTCACGCTCCCGTATCGGCGGGTCACGTTCCCATAGCCAGGCCGGCGGTTCGATTTGTCTTGCCTCGCAGGGCCGAGTCACGAAATCGCCCAGATCCAATTGCCCCCGCAAACGCCGCAATGCTGCGGCATCCGGAACGCCCTCCACTTGTGCGATATAGGTTTTCGGCTGTTTGCTGTCAGGATGGCTGATTCGATGCTGAAGTTTTCCGTCGTCAGTGAGCAGCAGCAAGCCTTCGCTGTCCGCGTCGAGCCTGCCTGCCGGATAAATCCCAGGGATATCCAGATAATTGGCGAGTGTCTCCCGGGTCGGATGTGGCGAAAACTGGCACATCACCTGAAAGGGTTTGTTGAAGAGAATGAGTGACATGCGCTGGCGATCCCGGAAAAAAGTGCGGGAGTATTTTACGCTTTGTATATTGGCGCATTAGGAACTACCCTGTAGATCCGCGCGGGCATCCATCGGTTTTTCGGATGCGAGGAACATGTTCCGTGCAGCGCGGCCAAGGGAAAATCCAACGATTGACAACTTGATAAAAATATTGCCAATGGCAAAAGTTATGGCATCCAGTAAAATAGTAGTGCATAATACGAAATGCTGTCTTGTGTCTTATATAAGACTGAGAATCGACTTTAAAACAAAAATTTAAAGTACAACCGCCTTCTTTTCCTCCTCAACCCCCGGAGCCTACGATGTATCAACATATCAAAGTGCCTGCCGAAGGCAACAAGATCACCGTCAATGCCGATTTCTCGTTGAATGTTCCCGACAACCCGATCATTCCTTATCTGGAAGGTGACGGCACTGGTGTCGATATTACGCCGGTCATGATCAAAGTCGTTGACGCAGCCGTTGCCAAGGCATATGGCGGCAAGCGCAAGATCAGCTGGATGGAAATTTTCGCAGGTGAGAAGTCGACCAAAGTCTACGGCCCGGATGTGTGGTTGCCCGACGAGACGCTGAAGGTATTGAAGGATTATGTTGTTTCCATCAAAGGCCCGTTGACCACCCCGGTGGGCGGCGGCATCCGCTCTCTTAATGTGGCGCTGCGTCAGGAACTCGATTTGTACGTCTGCTTGCGGCCGGTCCGCTACTTCAAGGGCGTGCCTTCGCCGGTACGCGAGCCGGAAAAGACTGACATGGTGATCTTCCGCGAGAACTCGGAAGACATTTACGCCGGCATCGAATGGCAGGAAGGCACCGAAGGCGCCAAGAAGGTAATCGACTTCCTGATCAAGGAAATGGGTGTCAAGAAGATTCGCTTTCCGGGGTCGTCCGGTATCGGCATCAAGCCGGTATCGCGTGAGGGCACGGAGCGTCTGGTACGCAAGGCGATCCAGTACGCGATCGACAACGATAAACCGTCGGTGACCATTGTCCACAAGGGCAACATCATGAAGTACACCGAAGGCGGCTTCCGCGATTGGGCCTACGCACTGGCACAGAAGGAATTCGGCGCGCAACTGATCGACGGCGGCCCGTGGTGCAAGTTCAAGAATCCGAAGACTGGCAAGGAAATCACGGTTAAGGATTCGATCGCTGACGCATTCCTGCAGCAGATCCTGCTGCGTCCGAACGAATACAGCGTGATTGCCACGCTGAACCTGAATGGCGACTACATTTCCGACGCGCTGGCTGCACAAGTCGGTGGTATCGGTATTGCCCCTGGTGCCAACCTTTCCGACTCCGTCGCGATGTTCGAAGCGACTCACGGTACTGCACCGAAGTACGCCGGCAAGGATTACGTGAATCCTGGCTCGTTGATCCTGTCCGCAGAAATGATGCTGCGTCACATGGGCTGGGTCGAGGCCGCCGACTTGATCGTCTCGTCGATGGAAAAATCGATCACATCGAAGAAAGTGACCTACGACTTCGCGCGCTTGATGGAAGGCGCGACACAAGTGTCGTGCTCCGGTTTCGGCGACGTCATGATTTCGAACATGTAATTCGTTCGATGGAAGAACCAAATGGCCGGAGCGATCCGGCCATTTTTTTATCCTGTTACTTAATCTGGGTTTGTTCCAAGGCGAAACGAATGAGATCGGCTTGGCCTTCGATGCCCAGTTTGCGCTTGATGTTGAGACGATGCGTTTCCACCGTGCGCACGCTCAGATTCATGTCGCGCGCAATATGCTTGTTCGATTTGCCCGTTGCAATGCATTTCAACACCTCGCGCTCGCGGGGGGTGAGCAGCAAAGCAGGGGGCATAGGTCGGGACAGTTGCTTTGCTAGCCCTGCGCTGTAATAGATTCCACCAGACATGACGGTATCGATGGCTGTGATGATATCCATTGCAGGGGCATCTTTCAGCACATAGCCGCGCGCCCCAGCCTGGATTGCCTGCATAACGTATTCCGCCTTGTCATGCATGCTGAGCATCAATACCGCGATCTCGGGGTAGAGCGTGTTGAAGCGGCCGGTAAGCTCAATGCCGTTCATCCCCGAAAGATTAATGTCCATCAATGCGATGTCGATCATCTCGGTCGCAGCGTGCTGTAATGCCTCATCTGCATTGCCAGCTTCGGCCACGATTGTGAAATGCGGTATGGTTTCAAGGCGAGCGCGCAATCCATCCCGAACCAGGGGATGATCATCGACCAGCAGGATGTGGACATACGGTTGACTAAGCATTTTTTGATTTATATTCGATACAAGCTTGCGGTTACTCGGGTGCCTTCGGCTGATGAGGCCAGATTCAAGGTGCCTCCCACGGCATCAACCCTCTCATGCATGTTGCGCAATCCGATGCCACGCTTGGGATGCTGCGCGACGCCGGCGACGTCGAAGCCGATGCCATCGTCGGAAATAATGAGCGCGACGTTGGACTTGTTGCCGATCAGGCGAACGTTGACGTTCTTTGCGTTTGCATGCCGTTTGATGTTGGTCAGCGCTTCCTGAGCGATACGGAATAGTACTGTATTCGCCACGTCGCTCAGCCCGTCAACCGATCCGTCCGAATTGAATCGAGTCGTGATCGCGGTGTGTTCGCTGAACTCCTGAACGAGGTGATCGAGTGCTGCCGCCAGTCCGAGATCATCAAGCAAGGCAGGCCTGAGGTCGTGCGAGATGCGCCTGACCTCACCCAGCACATCGTTGAGTTGTCCGGCCGCGCGGTCGAAGGATGATCTGGCCAGTTCGGGCTGCGCCGAATTGGCGATCAATTTGGCAATTCCCGACTCTATCTGCAATTTGATCGAGACTAGCCACTGACTAATTCCATCATGCAAATCGCGTGAAAGACGCGCACGTTCCTCTTCTTGTGATCGCACCACACGCTGTGCCAGTACGCGCAGCTTGGCATCGGCAACCCGGTTTTCGCTGATATTCAAGGCGAGGCCGGAAAGTCCAATGGCGAGTGCACTGGCGATGGCGATACCGGTAATCCAGATCATCGTGTTGTCGATGTTTCCCGAAATCTGTGTATCGATCTTTGCGAGCGCGGCATCAACATCGTCCAGATACAGCCCGGTTCCGAGCATCCAGCCCCATCGGTCAAGCTCGATCACGTAGCCCAGCTTGGGCGCCATCTTGCCCGACGACGGCTTCTCCCATAAGTAACGCACGAATCCGCCACCCGCCTTTGCTTGTGCAATCAGTCGTTGTATCGTCGGGCTGCCGCTTGGATCGCGAAGATTCCAGAGATTGCGCCCAACCAGCTCCGGCTTGCGAGGATGCATGAGGTTGCGACCGTCAAGATCGTAGAGAAAGAAATAGCCGTCGTCGCCGTAATCAAGCGTCGCCAGAATCGCTTTCGCTTCATTCAGCGTCGCCTCGTCATGCCGGCCCGATTGGTAAAGATGCTCGATGGAACGGGTTGCAAGCACAACAAAGTGCTTGAGCTCCGCTTCCTTGCTTGCCAGGTAAGCTGCCTCGACCGAGGCGCGCTGTTGATGTGCCAGCAGCGTGGCCTGATAGCGTACCGCGAGCGCAATCGAAAACAGCGCAACAATAAGCGGTGTGATTGCGAGCAGTAGAATTTTTTGCCGGAGCTTCATGAAGCATTACTTTACAGCTATTTTTGCGCGCGTCGATCATTTGCGGCGACGAAGGGCTTGCGCGGGATGGCGATTACTACAAGCGGCTTGTAAAGTTATCACGGTCCGGTGTGGCAGTGCAGATACGCAACGAACGGATCGCTTGAGGGCGAAGAGGCGAAAAAAAACCCCGCGTATGCGGGGTTTTTGGTACTCTTGCTAATCGATGTGATTAGGGCGACTGAATATTGGAAGCTTGCTTGCCTTTGGGGCCTTGCGTGACTTCGAATGAGACCTTTTGACCTTCTTTTAGTGTCTTGAAGCCTTGCATCTGGATTGCGGAAAAATGGGCGAACAAATCTTCACCGCCGTCATCCGGAGTGATAAATCCGAAGCCTTTGGAATCGTTGAACCACTTGACGGTACCTGTTGCCATAAAAGCGTCTTTCATTAATAGCTAATCACACGAGCCGTATAAGCAAGAAGCCTCGCGTCACGCTGCCGCCCCCTCCTAAAACCTGCTCACTTCTATTGACAAT
>NZ_DATFAF010000066.1:0-8210 GCF_035254865.1 Noviherbaspirillum sp. | reverse complement strand
GAAGGTGTCCATGGTTTTTTCTTCTTCTCCTCAGACCTTCAGGAGCTCGACGTCGAGGCAGAGGGACTGCAGCTCGCGCACGAGGACGTTGAAGGACTCGGGCAGGCCCGGCTCGTCCGGGACCTCGCCCTTGACGATCGCCTCGTAGACCTTGGAGCGTCCCTCGACGTCGTCGGACTTGACGGTGAGGAGCTCCTGCAGCGTGTAAGCGGCGCCGTACGCCTCGAGCGCCCAGACTTCCATCTCGCCGAACCGCTGGCCGCCGAACTGCGCCTTGCCGCCCAGCGGCTGCTGGGTGACGAGCGAGTATGGACCGGTGGAACGTGCATGCATCTTGTCGTCGACCAGGTGGTGCAGCTTCAGCACGTGCATGTAGCCGACCGTGACCGGGCGCTCGAAAGCTTCACCGGTACGGCCGTCGTACATCGTGACCTGGTTCTTGGACGGCGTCATGCCAAGCTGCTTGGCAACATCGTCCGGATACGCGAGGTCAAGCATGCGGTGGATTTCGTCCTCGTGCGCGCCGTCAAAAACCGGAGTCGCGAACGGCACGCCGTGCTTCAGGTTGCTCGCAAGTTGCAGAATTTCGTCGTCGGTGAAGTTGTCGAGTTCTTCCGGCTTGCCAGACTCGTTGTAGATCGTGGTCAGGAACTTGCGCAGTTCAGCGGCCTTGGCTTGCGCTTTCAGCATTTCACCGATGCGTAGGCCCAGGCCCTTCGAGGCCCAGCCCAAGTGCACTTCGAGCACCTGACCGACGTTCATACGGGACGGAACGCCCAGCGGATTCAGCACGATGTCAGCCGGCGTGCCGTCTGCCATGTACGGCATGTCTTCTACCGGAACGATGCGCGAAACCACACCTTTATTGCCGTGGCGGCCCGCCATCTTGTCACCAGGCTGCAGGCGACGCTTGACCGCGAGGTAGACCTTGACCATCTTCTGCACGCCCGGCGGCAGTTCGTCGCCTTGGGTGAGCTTCTTGCGCTTCTCTTCGAATGCGAGGTCGAACTGGTGGCGCTTCTCGGCGATCGATTCCTTGATCGCTTCGAGCGCTGCAGCGACGTCGTCCTCGGCCGGGCGAATGTCGAACCAGTGGTACTTGTCCAGATCGTCCAGGTATTCCTTGGTGATCTTGACGCCCTTGGCCAATTTCTTCGGACCGCCGTTGACGACCTTGCCGATCAACATCTTCTCCAGACGCTGGAAGGCGTCGCCTTCCACGATACGCAACTGGTCGTTCAGGTCGAGACGATAGCGTTTCAGTTCATCGTCGATGATCTGCTGCGCACGCTTGTCGCGCGGGATGCCTTCGCGCGTGAACACTTGCACATCGATCACGGTACCGACCATGCCGGACGGTACGCGCAACGAGGTGTCCTTCACGTCGGAAGCTTTTTCACCGAAGATCGCACGCAGCAGCTTCTCTTCCGGCGTCAGCTGGGTTTCGCCCTTCGGCGTCACCTTGCCGACCAGCACGTCGCCGGCTTCGACTTCCGCACCGATGTAGACGATGCCGGATTCGTCCAGACGCGCCAGCTGGTTTTCTGCCAGGTTCGAAATGTCGCGGGTGATTTCTTCCGCGCCGAGCTTGGTGTCACGAGCAACAACCGACAACTCTTCGATGTGGATCGAGGTGTAACGGTCGTCCGCAACCACGCGCTCCGAAATCAGGATCGAGTCCTCGAAGTTATAACCGTTCCACGGCATGAACGCGACCAGCATGTTCTGGCCGAGTGCGAGTTCGCCGAGATCGGTCGACGCACCGTCCGCGATCACGTCGTGCTTGGCAACACGATCGCCGACCTTCACGATCGGGCGCTGGTTGATGTTGGTGTTCTGGTTGGAGCGGGTGTACTTGATCAGGTTGTAGATGTCCACACCGACTTCGCCGGCAGCCGCTTCATCGTCGTTGACGCGGATCACGATACGGCCGGCATCGACATAGTCAACCACACCGCCACGCAGCGCCTGCACAGTGGTGCCGGAGTCGACTGCGACGGTGCGCTCAATGCCCGTACCGACGAATGCCTTCTCAGGACGCAAGCAGGGTACCGCCTGGCGCTGCATGTTGGCACCCATCAATGCGCGGTTCGCATCGTCGTGCTCAAGGAACGGAATCAGAGACGCCGCCACCGACACAACCTGGCCCGGGGCCACGTCCATGTACTGCACCCGTTCCGGCGACACCAGGATGGTCTCACCGGCCTGACGCGCGGATACCAGTTCGTCGGACAGTTTGCCGTCGGCATCGATTGTCGCGTTCGCCTGAGCGATCACATAACGGCCTTCTTCGATGGCGGACAGGTAGTCGATCTGGTTGGTAACACCACTGTCGTCGACTTTGCGATACGGTGTCTCGAGGAAGCCATATTCGTTCAGGCGAGCATACAAGGCCAGCGAGTTGATCAGGCCGATGTTCGGACCTTCCGGCGTCTCGATCGGGCACACACGTCCGTAATGGGTCGGATGCACGTCGCGCACTTCAAAGCCTGCGCGCTCACGGGTCAAACCACCCGGGCCAAGCGCCGATACGCGGCGCTTGTGGGTAATTTCCGACAGCGGGTTGGTCTGGTCCATGAACTGCGAGAGTTGCGATGAGCCGAAGAACTCGCGAATCGCAGCAGAGATCGGCTTCGAGTTGATCAGGTCATGCGGCATCAGGTTGTCGGCTTCGGCTTGACCCAGACGCTCTTTGACTGCGCGCTCAACGCGCACCAGGCCGGCACGGAATTGATTTTCCGCCAATTCGCCAACACAGCGCACGCGACGATTGCCCAGGTGGTCAATATCGTCCACTTCGCCGCGGCCATTGCGCAGTTCGACCAGAATCTTGATGACGGCGAGGATGTCTTCGTTCGACAAAGTCATCGCGCCGGTCAGCTCGTCGCGGCCAATACGACGGTTGAATTTCATGCGGCCCACTGCCGACAGGTCGTAGCGCTCTTCGCTGTAGAACAAGCCGTTGAACAATGCCTCAACGGATTCTTCGGTCGGCGGCTCGCCAGGACGCATCATTCGATAGATAGCAACACGTGCGGCCATCTGGTCGGCCGTGTCGTCCATACGCAGCGTTTGCGAAATATAGGCGCCCTGGTCCAGATCGTTGGTGTACAAGGTCTGAATGTCGCTCACGCCGGCTTCGCGCAGGCGCGCCAAGGTTTCTTCCGTCAACTCGTCGTTTGCGCTTGCTATGACTTCGCCGGTTTCGGCGTCAACGATGTTCTTCGCGAGCACGCGGCCAAGCAGGTAGTCTTCCGGCACGGAAATGTGCTTGATGCCGGCAGCGTCGATTTCGCGCACATGTTTGGCGTTGATCCGCTTGTCTTTGGCGACGATGACTTTGCCCGACTTGTCGGCAATGTCAAAACGCGCAACTTCACCACGCAAGCGCTCGGCGACGAATTCCATCTCGCCGCCATCGGCGCGTAGCGTGAAATTGTCGAACACGAAGAAGTTCGCCAGGATCTGTTCCGGCGTCATGCCGATCGCTTTCAGCAGAATCGTGACCGGCATCTTGCGGCGACGGTCGACGCGGAAGAACAAGATATCCTTCGGGTCGAATTCAAAGTCAAGCCACGAGCCACGATACGGAATGATGCGGGCCGAGAACAGCAGTTTGCCGGACGAATGCGTCTTGCCGCGGTCGTGTTCGAAGAACACACCCGGCGAACGGTGCAGCTGCGATACGATCACGCGCTCGGTGCCGTTGATCACAAACGAGCCGGTCGTCGTCATGAGCGGCAGTTCGCCCATGTAGACTTCCTGCTCTTTCATCTCCTTGACGACCGGCTTGGTCGGCGATTCCTTGTCCAGAATGACCAGACGCACTTTTGCGCGCAATGGTGATGCGAACGTCAAGCCGCGCTGTTGGCATTCCTTGACGTCGAATGGCGGATCACCCAACACATACGACAGAAACTCTAGCCGCGCGAAACCATTGTGAGATACGATTGGGAAAATTGACGTGAAGGCCGATTGCAGACCCTCGTTCTTGCGTTGCGATGGAGCTTTATCGGCCTGCAGGAAGCTCGTGTACGACTCGAGCTGGGTCGCCAGCAGGAACGGAACGTTGTGAACGTTAGCGCGTTTCGCGAACGACTTGCGAATGCGCTTCTTCTCAGTAAATGAGTAGTGCATGGACACTCCGTGAGTGACAGGAAGGATTGAGAATTCAGGACTCGCTGGCGACCATCGACGTCACCTCTTGCTCTCTGCGAAACCTCAAGTCTCTGCCCTTCGGGCTTAATTAGACTGGTACTGCCTGATCCCATCGCTTGACACGGGAAAAGGCTCTTCAAAAAACGAAAACGACAAAGGAGCCAAAGCCGAACCCCCTCTTGCGAGAGAGTTCCGAGCTTTGACTCCGGCGATGTTCAGTTCGCCCTGGCAAGCCGAAATTACTTGAGTTCGGCTTTTGCGCCAGCTTCTTCCAGCTTCTTCTTGGCTGCTTCTGCATCTGCCTTGGCGATGCCTTCCTTGACGGGCTTCGGTGCGCCATCAACCAAGTCCTTGGCTTCCTTCAGGCCCAGGCCGGTGATTTCGCGAACTGCCTTAATCACACCAACCTTGTTTGCGCCAACTTCGGACAGAACAACCGTGAACTCGGTCTGCTCTTCAGCAGCCGGAGCAGCAGCGCCGCCGCCAGCCGGACCTGCAACTGCCATTGCCGCTGCGGAAACGCCAAACTTCTCTTCAAAAGCCTTGACCAGGTCATTCAGTTCCATCACGGACATCTGACCTACTGCTTCAAGGATATCGTCTTTGCTAATTGCCATTTGAAACTCCTAAATTTATTCGGTTATTACATCTGATCGGTACTGACGCGGAAGAATGCTGAAAGCGATCAGGCGCTTTCGGCTTCCTTCTTCGCTGCGAGAGCAGCCAAAGCACGGGCAAAGCCGGAGACCGGAGCCTGCATCACACCCAGCAACTGGGAGATGAGGACTTCACGGCTCGGGATGCTTGCCAACGCAGCAACGCCGGCTTTATCCAGCTGCTTGCCTGCGTAGTTACCTGCCTTAACAACCAGCTTGTCGTTGCCTTTGGCAAAGTCGTGAACGACTTTGGCGGCAGCAACGGCGTCCTCGGAGATCGAGTAGATCAACGGGCCGGTCATTTCGGAGGCGAGGCCGGCAAACGGCGTTCCTTCGACAGCGCGACGTGCCAACGTGTTTTTCAACACGCGCATGTATACGCCCTGGGAACGCGCTTTGGCGCGCAGTTGCGTCAAGTGACCAACCTGGATGCCACGGTATTCGGCCACGACGATCGTCTGCGCAGTTGCTACTTTTGCGGAGACTTCGGCGACGACGGCCTTTTTGTCATTCAGATTGAGACTCAAGATCAACCTCCAAAAATGATGTTCGGCGGATGCCTCACATCGGTTCGAACACGGCGTCCGAAGTTTAGGAGTTCAGTGCCAGCGGACTAGCGTTGAGACTACAAAACTTGTTCGGGTACACCATCTGCGTTGGGTGCTGACGATCGCTCGTTCAACGTTTAACTTTGTGCACATCGTTCATGCACGCCGCCCAACGGTCTTTGATAATCCGGACCCTCTTCAATTCTGCTCAAGGGGGTCCAGCCCAAAGATTCGCCTCGTGCGCCATGGCAGCACGAGGGCTTTATTCAATACATCACGCAGCCAGGCTTGCCTGGTCGACGCGCACGCCAGCGCCCATCGTCGAGGAGATGGCCACTCTGCGCAGGTAAACACCTTTGCTGGTTGCCGGCTTGGCCTTGTTCAGGGCTTCGATCAGTGCCAACAGGTTGGACTTCAGATCAGCATCACTGAACGACTTGCGGCCAATGGTTGCGTGAATAATGCCTGCCTTGTCCGTACGATATTGAACCTGGCCAGCCTTGGCGTTCTTGACAGCGGTCGCGACGTCCGGCGTCACAGTGCCGACTTTCGGATTCGGCATCATGCCGCGTGGGCCGAGGATCTGACCGAGCGTACCGACGATACGCATGGTGTCCGGCGAAGCGATCACGATATCGAACGGCATGTCGCCAGCCTTGATTCGCTCGGCCAGATCTTCCATGCCAACCACATCGGCGCCGGCTGCCTTGGCTGCCTCAGCCTTGTCGCCGGATGCAAACACGGCGACGCGAACGGTCTTGCCGGTGCCCGCAGGCAGCACGACGGAACCGCGAACAACTTGATCCGACTTTTTCGCATCGACGCCGAGTTGCACGGCAACGTCAATCGACTCGTTGAACTTGGCCGTTGCGCATTCCTTGATCAAGGCAATCGCGTTGTCGAACGGGTAAGCCTTGGTGCGATCAACTTTTGCCTTCAATGCCTTCAGGCGCTTGGATAACTTAGCCATTACAGACCCTCCACCGTGATGCCCATGGAGCGAGCAGAGCCGGCGATCGTACGCACGGCGGCATCCATGTCAGCTGCCGTGAGATCCGGCATTTTTGTCGTCGCGATTTCTTCAGCTTGCTTGCGGGTGATCTTGCCGACCTTGTCGGTATGCGGCTTGGCCGAACCCTTTTGAATGCCAGCAGCCTTCTTGATCAGGATCGTTGCGGGCGGCGTCTTCATCACGAACGTGAAAGACTTGTCCGCAAATGCGGTAATCACGACCGGAATTGGCAGGCCCGGCTCGACACCTTGCGTCTGGGCGTTGAATGCCTTGCAGAATTCCATGATGTTCAGACCGCGTTGACCGAGCGCCGGGCCAATCGGGGGAGACGGATTTGCTTTACCAGCTGGCACTTGCAGCTTGATAAAACCGATAATTTTCTTTGCCATGACGGCTCCTACGTTAATTGAGTGTTAGCGCCTGTTCGCTAGCTGTTCAGCCAGCTACTGGAGCTCCTCTTTGCTGCTTTTCCGGATTTCGCAAGCGATTCTGCTGACGACGCTCCAAAACGGCGTTTTTTCAAAACAAATCTTTTTAGAACGGCAGGTTAAACTTTTTCGACCTGTCCGAACTCCAATTCGACCGGCGTGGCGCGGCCAAAAATCGTGACCGAGACGCGCACACGCGACTTCTCGTAATTGACTTCTTCAACATTGCCGTTGAAGTCAGTGAAAGGACCGTCCTTGATGCGAACCAGCTCGCCGACTTCGTACAAGACCTTGGGCCGTGGCTTCTCGACGCCTTCTTGCATCTGATGCAAGATCTTGTCGACTTCATGCGGAGGAATCGGCGTCGGCTTATTGGATTTGCCTCCAATGAAACCGGTGACCTTGCTGGTGTTCTTTACCAGGTGCCAGGTTTCGTCGGTCATTTCCATCTCAACCAGGACATAGCCCGGGAAGAAACGACGTTCGGTAACTGACTTCTGACCGTTCTTGACTTCGATAACTTCTTCTGTCGGCACCAGGATCTTGCCAAACTTGTCCTGCATGCCGGCACGCTCAATGCGCTCCGTCAATGCACGTTGCACACTCTTCTCCATGCCGGAGTAAGCGTGCACCACATACCAGCGCTTGTTGCCGCCCGCTTGGGCTGCCGCGCTATCTTGCATGTTCTCGCTCATTATTTTTTCCAGCCCAGGATCAGGTCGTACAACACGAATTCAAGAATCTTGTCGGTACCCCACAGGAAAAGCGCCATGATCAGCACGAAGCCGAACACCACCGCCGTGATTTGCATCGCTTCCTTGCGGGTCGGCCAGACAACTTTTTTCGCCTCGCGCACGGATTCTTTGGCAAAGCCGAGAAAATCACGTCCGGGCTGCGAAGTCCATGCAACGGCGATTGCCACCAACAGGCCGACGACCAGTGCGGCAGCGCGTACTACGGCAGACTTATCTGACAGAAAATAAAAACCGACAACACCCGCGATCACTGCACCAATAGCCAAAGCGACCTTAATCTTGTCGCCTGAAGCGCTGACGGTTTCTACGGGGTGGTTAGACATACCAGTTTCTTTCGGTGCCCTGCACCTTGATAGGTGGCAGGGGCAGAGGGAATCGAACCCCCAACCTTCGGTTTTGGAGACCGACGCTCTGCCAGTTGAGCTATACCCCTACGCTTAAAACTTTGCCTGAATTGACAACGCTGCGATGCCGGACAAGTGCCCGACGATCGCAGCGCGACGACTCATGACTTACTCAATGATCTTGGCAACGACGCCGGCGCCGACGGTACGACCGCCTTCGCGAATGGCGAAGCGCAGGCCTTCTTCCATCGCGATCGGGTTGATCAGCTTGACCGTGATCGAAACGTTGTCACCCGGCATCACCATTTC
>NZ_DATFAF010000065.1:0-19695 GCF_035254865.1 Noviherbaspirillum sp. | reverse complement strand
TTTTGACTTTCTGTGAAGCGCTTAATCGAACACCGGACTTTCCACGCCGAGAATCTTGTGCAACTTCGGCGAGGTCGTGGTGTATTGCATATGGATTTTCTTTTCCGGAAAGATGTACGGCGCAGCGCCGAACGCGGCCAGGGCGGCTTCATGGAAGCCGGACAGGATCAGCTTTTTCTTGCCGGGATAGGTGTTGATATCGCCGACGGCGAAAATGCCAGGGACGCTGGTTTCAAACTTTTCGGTATCGACCTTCAGCTGCTTGCGTTCGATCTCAAGGCCCCACTCGGCGATCGGGCCGAGTTTCGGGGACAGGCCGAAGAAGACCAGCAGATCGTCCACCGGCAGGCGGCGGGTCACGCCGTCGGAGCCGGTCACCTTGATCTCGGTAAGCTTGTCGTCCTTCGATTCGAAGCCGGTCACCTGACCGACCAGGAATTGCATTTCAAAGTTTTCGCACAATTCCTTCATCTTTGCGACGGATGAAGGCGCAGCGCGGAATTCTTCGCGTCGGTGCAGCAGGACGATCGATTCCGCCTTGCCGACGAGGTCCAGCGTCCAGTCAAGTGCCGAATCGCCGCCGCCGCAGATGACGAGATTCTTGCCGTGGAAACGGGACGGATCCTTGACGCGGTAGAACAGCTGCTTGCCCTCGAACTGTTCGATGCCATCGACCTTGAGGGTGCGCGGTTGGAACGAGCCGACGCCGGCGGCAATGAAAATGGTCTTGGTGATGAAGCGGGTGCCGGCCGAGGTTTCGAGATTGAAGCGGCCGTCGTCGCGCTTTTCAACCAGGGTTACTTCCTGGTTCAAGTGGAAAGTCGGGCCGAACGGCTCGATCTGCTTGAGCAGGTTGTCGGTTAGCTCCTGACCTGTGCACATGGGCACAGCCGGAATGTCGTAAATGGGTTTGTCCGGATACAGCTCAACGCATTGCCCGCCGACTGCAGCCAGGGAATCGATCACATGTGCCTTGATCTCCAGCAGTCCCAGTTCAAATACCTGGAACAGGCCCACCGGCCCGGCGCCGACAATCACCGCATCGGTCTCGATCGGCCCTTTACCTGCGTTGTTCGCGGTATCGGGGACTTGGGTGGATGCGTTGATGCCGTTGCTGGTTTCCATACGACTATTCAGTTCCTGTTTCATTTCAAGGTTTCCACAAAATGCCGGCGCTCCTTTTCGACGGCGATCGGCCTGTGGGCTTTGCCCTGTTGTTATTCTGAGCCTGTCTGCTGCAAGCCCGGAACGGCAAACAGCTATTTGACCAGGTGCTGCATCTTGTCCTTGACGTCCTTCCAGTCGTCGGCGTCCGGTAGCGGATCCTTCGTCTTGGTAATCGACGGCCACTTGCGGGCGAGCTCGGCATTGAGCTTGATGAATTGCTGCTGGTCTGCCGGCACATCTTCTTCAGCGAAGATGGCATTGACCGGGCATTCGGCTACGCATACGGCGCAGTCAATGCATTCATCGGGGTCGATCGTAAGAAAGTTCGGGCCTTCGCGAAAGCAGTCTACCGGGCATACATCCACGCAGTCGGTGTAACGGCAGCGGATGCAGGATTCGGTCACAACGTGTGTCATAACAGTCCTATCTGTAAATTTTTTGAAACTGGTCTGATTTGAAGTCGGGGTGAAGGACGGGGACGATAGGGACATAACCATGCCCTGCACACACAACCCGCTGCAAAGCCTTGTATTTTAAGACAATCGGGTGTTTCTAACAAACCGAACTTAGACAGAATATGAATAAGCAAATGTGGCGAATTCGGGAAGCAACCAAGGCGAAAAGGGTTATTGGTTGCCTGCAGGGTCCTGTTCATTGCGCTTTATTTGCAGCTATGACAATTCCGCATCGTGTTATTCGTCGCAAGGCGGCAATCCTCCTACAAGCTCAATAGAAAAAATGGAAATCGAGACCTCGATACAGTTGAATTATTTGCTGTAGCCATTTGAAATTAAATCAAGCGGAAAGCGCACATGATGCCGGTGCGATTGGGGTAGACTCTCAAACCTGTCATCAAGGGGGCATTCATGGACACTTCAGCAGCGCGCAAAGCCATTTTCAGCCGGATTCGCCAGGCGCAGAATCGACCTGTCGAGCCGACACAAGCCGAGCGTGATGCCGTCCGCGACTACCTCGCCGCGCATTCGCAAGGTCCGCGGCCCGCGATCGGCTCCGATCTGATCGAACGATTCAAGCAGCAGGCGCTCCGTATGTCAGACACGGTTGATGAAGTGAACTCTCTCAATGAGGTGCCGGCGGCAGTCGCACGCTATCTGGACAGTATCGGCGTGGCGAAGCAGGCGATTGCATGGAAAACCCTCGACGGTTTTGCGTGGGGCGAGGCCGGGGTGCAGGTGGAATTTCGCGCGCCGCGCAACGAAGACCTGGTCGGCATCACCGGTGCCTTCTGCGCAGTTGCGGAAACGGGCAGCCTGATGGTGCTGTCCGGGCCTGACACCTATTCATCCGCCAGCCTCCTGCCGGAGACGCATATTGCGATCGTCGCTGCGTCCCGCATCGTCGGAGCCATGGAGGACGCATTTGCCCTGGCTCGCAACGAACACGGTGAATTGCCGCGTGCGGTCAACTTCATTTCCGGGCCGTCCCGTACCGGCGATATCGAACAGACCATCGTCCTGGGCGCGCATGGTCCTTATCGCGTTCACGTCATCGTCGTAAGCGCCGCCTGAGCGGCAAAGCCGGTCCGGTGACTTGTGGGGGGATAAGACGGGTTTCTGGACCCTTGGCGCGGAGTCGGTGCTGCGCTGGCCGCATGTACGCGTTATTGCTGATTGCGCCCAAAGGCATTCCCGCTAAAATTGTCATTTCTCAAAATAAATATTCCAATGACTCCAAGGAGACCGGTCTTGCGACATTTCACTGCGTTGTCAGCCTTTTGCGTTCTGCTGCTTGCCCAGCTTGCCTGTCCGTCTGTCGCGTTCGCCGCGGGAGGGTTTTCGGGGCCTGTCGTCGCGAACATTCCGGTGGAATTCATTCTGTTCGCGGCGGTCCTGTTCTTCATTGCATTCGTGCACGTCAACACGATGGTGACTGCAGTGACGGGTGCGCTGATCATTTCCGTCTACAAGATCGTGTTTTCGCCATTCGGCGAAGGCACTGGCGTCGGCGGGCTGGTGGCGCACTTCGGGCATGAATGGGTCATCCTCGGCAATCTGCTCGCATTGCTGTTGGGCTTCGCGCTTCTTGCCAAGCATTTCGAGCGCAGCGAGATTCCCGCTGTTTTGCCGAACTACATGCCGGACGACTGGAAGGGCGGCTTTGTATTGCTGGTCCTCGTGTTTGTCATTTCATCCTTTCTGGATAACATCGCGGCGGCCATGATCGGCGGCGCGGTCGCACATACCGTGTTCCGCGGCAAGGTGCACATCGGTTACCTTGCGGGTATTGTCGCAGCGTCGAACGCCGGCGGAGCCGGCAGCGTGGTCGGCGACACGACCACGACGATGATGTGGATTGCCGGTGTTACACCAGGCGAAGTGTTCGAAGCCTATATCGCGGCGACCGTTGCCCTGCTGATCACCGCCATTCCGGCATCGCTGCAGCAGCATGCTTATTCACCGATCACGAAGGATGCGCAGAAAGGCGCGCGCGTTGACTGGACCCGCGTGGCGATTGTTGCCTTCATTCTTGTTGCTGCGATCTGCGCCAACCTGTTGCTGAATCTGAAATTCAATGAATGGTCCGATGCGTTCCCGTTCCTCGGCCTCGCGGTCTGGGTCGCGATCTTGCTGAGCGCGCCGCTGCGCCGCCCCGACTGGAACGAGTTGCCGGGCGCCTTGCGCGGCTCGATTTTTCTGTTGTCGCTGGTCTGGTGCGCATCGATGATGCCGGTCGAAAAACTGCCCGAAGCTTCCTGGATGAGCGCGTTGGCGCTGGGTTTTGTGTCTGCGGTATTCGACAACATACCCTTGACCGCACTGGCATTGAAGCAAGGTGGTTTCGACTGGGGTTTCCTGGCCTATGCTGTCGGCTTTGGCGGTTCGATGATCTGGTTCGGCTCCTCCGCGGGAGTCGCGTTGTCCAACATGTACCCGGAATCAAAATCGGTAACTCTCTGGCTCAAGCATGGCTGGCACGTTCTGCTGGCTTATGTGGTCGGTTTCTTCGTTCTGCTGACGGTATGGCATTGGCATCCGGGTTCACAGCTGCGCGGCGCGGTGCAACCTGCGCATGAGGCGAAGACGGTCTCGGCGCTGGACACCTCCGTGCAAGCAGCGCCGACCTCGGGAATCAAACACTAGGGCGGACTTGCCGGTGCGCCGGCGAACAACGCGGCCGACGGATAAACCGATCGCCGCGTTGACTGGCTGCGCTCCTCCGAATATCCTTAACTAGGTTCCGTCAAGAGGATAGGGCATGGCCGATATCAACATCACCCACCCGCATAAATTACCCCACAAGAAAGCAAAAGCCGCGGCGCAAAAAGTGGCCGATCAATTGGCCAAGGAATACGACATGGCTTCCGAGTGGGAGGGCGACGTGCTGATCTTCAGGCGTAGCGGGGTGTCGGGATCGCTGACGATCTCGTCCCAGGAGGCGACAATCGAAATCCAGCTGGGCTTTCTATTGAAGGCATTCGCGCCGGCGATCGAAGAAAAAGTATCAGCAAAGATGAAGAAGGTCTTCAGCGGGAAGGCCTGAGGTCTCGTGATGCAGGTGCGCGCCTGCATCGCTCATCATGCGTCATCTACGCGCTGAAGATTTCACCCCTTCAGCTCCGCGATCAGGTCGATATACTGCTGCATCGCCTCTTCCTTCGACGTACCCTTGAGCCCGTCCCATGCATCGTACTTGGCGCGGCCGACCATGTCGGTAAAGCCGGGGCGCTTGCCTTCGACATCGCCCGTACTGGCTTGCTTGAACAAGGCGTAGATTTTCAACAGCGTCATGTTGTCAGGGCGTTCTGGCAAATTTTTGGATTCGGCTACCGCCTTGTCGAAGAGGGCCTGCAGGCTCATCACGTTCTCCTTGTGGATGTAAATAAAACGGTGTTAGTGTCGTGTCTCTTGCGTTATCTAAAAGCGCCGAGAGTGCGGAACAACATAACATAGAAAAATCTGCCAAAAAAGAAAAGCTCTAGAGGGGGTGCTCGATGTTGTCTGAAGCTGTGCCGGCGCTGCGCCGGGAAAAGATGTCTACTGTCGATACCGCATGGTTGCGGATGGATTCGGACAGCAATCTGATGATGATTGTTGCTGTGCTGATGTTCGACAAGCCCATGGACACGTGCCGATTCCGGGACATCGTTCAGACGCGGCTGCTCTCCTACAGCCGTTTTCGCAGCAAGGTGGTGCGTGACATGACCGGCGGTGCGTGGTGGGAGGAGCAGCAGGTCGATCTTGATCATCACATCCTGCACTACCGCTTGCGATCGACCGGTTCGAACAACAAGGCGTTGCTGGAGCAGATGGTGAGCCGGCTGTCGGCAACACCCCTCAGCCTCGCCAGACCTTTGTGGCAGATGCATTTGATCGACAACTGTATCGGCGAGGACAGCAAGACCAGGCAGGCTATCGTCATTCGCATTCATCACTGCATTGCCGACGGAATTGCATTGGTCGGCGTGTTGCTGTCGATGTTCGACCAGGCACCGGATGCCGCCGACCGTCATGCGACGCATAGCGCGGTCAGCCTTGATGAGGAAGACAATCCCTGGATGCACCTCATGCAGCCGGTGACCAAGAGCATGGTCAATGCGATCAACTTGTCGGCCAGCATGTGGAGCAAATACATGTGGATGCTGGCCGATTCGAACAAGCTGATGGGCCGTCTGTCGGACATGGGCAACAAGGCCGGCCGTTTGACCATCGATGCGATCAAGCTGCTGGCCATGCCGGATGATTCCCGCACGCGCTTGAAAGGCAAACCGAAGGGAGCCAAGCATGTCGCCTGGAGCGAGCCGGTGCCATTAAATGAGATCAAGGTGATCGGCAAAGCGCTCGGCGGATCGGTGAACGACATCTTGATGGCCAGCGTCGCCGGCGCGATCGGCGCGTATCTGCGTTCCAAGGGCGACTCTGTGCCGGGAAAAACCGACTTGCGCGCGATGGTGCCTGTGAATCTGCGCAAGGCAGGCGATGAACACAAACTCGGCAATGCGTTCGGTTTGGTGCCGCTGGTTTTGCCGATCGGCATGGAAGATCCGATCGAACGCCTGAACGAAGTGCGGCACCGCATGGATGAGCTGAAAGGCGGATACCAGGCATTGGTCGCGATGGCGGTGCTTGGCGTATTGGGTGCGACGCCCAAGCAGATGCAAAACGAAATCCAGAATTATTTTGCAAAGAAGGCGACCGCGGTCATGAGCAATGTGCCGGGGCCGCAGACACCGCTATACCTTGCCGGCAGCCAGCTGGACCAGATCATGTTCTGGGTGCCGCAATCAGGTGATATCGGTCTGGGCGTATCCATTCTGAGCTACAACGGATGCGTGCAGTTTGGCCTGGTTACCGACGATGCGATCGCTAGCGACCCGCATGCAATCATTCAACGTTTTGCGCCGGAATTCGAAAAGCTGGTGCTGCTTGCGTTGATGTCGGAATGGTAGCCCGCGCAAGCCCACGGTTCTTCGCTGATTAATCCTCGCTCGTGCCACCGACGACGGCACTGCCGACGTTTACCGCTCCCCTGGCAACCGCGGTAGTCGCGCTGACTGCCGCGGATCCCGCCGTCACGCCGACACTCACCGCGGTGCCGGCAATCGATGCCGCGGTGGTGGCGACGGTGATCACCGTACATCCGCTGACCAAAAGCAGAAGCGCTGCACAAGCGCCGACAAGAAATATTTTCGAATGCATGAACTCCGAATCCGGTGAGCGATCGCGCTGCGACCGCTGAGTGGTGAAAGCTGTTTGTCACGTCGCTGGTGGCTATCGCATAGCCAGCCAGGCAATTCAGATGAGGGCTGCCTTCATCCACGCACCGGCTTCAGGACATTTAATGCTCGCGAGAAAGAGTCATTACACGCCCAAAAGTTCCACTTCGAAAATCAATGTTGCATTTGGCGGAATCACGCCGCCGGCGCCGCGCGCGCCATAACCGAGCGAAGAAGGAATGATCAGCTTGCGCACGCCGCCGACTTTCATGCCCTGAACGCCTTCGTCCCATCCCTTGATCACATGGCCGGCGCCGAGCGGAAAATCGAAGGGATCGTTGCGATCCTTGCTCGAGTCGAACTTGCGGCCGGCGCTGCCGTCGGGATTTTGCAACCATCCGGTGTAATGCACGGTGACGTGCTGACCCGCCTTGGCTTCGTCGCCGGAGCCGATCGTGGTGTCTTCATATTGCAGGCCGGAGGCGGTCATGATGGTGGACATGGTTTTCCTTTGTTGTTTCGTTGAAAAAGAAAGAAATTCTAGCAGGTAGGATGCGTGCCAACGCCATAACAAGGCAGGCGTAGGCAAGTGTTGCCGAATTCCATTGTCACGAGCCTTCGCCGTAGCGCTTTGACAGCATGGCCTGCATGGGATTCCGAGATGCGATGCCGGCGCCGGGCACGGATACTCGCTTGACGAAGGCTGCCTCGAAGCGGATCATCCACGCCGGCGCAATCATGCGTGACGAATGGGCGATGAATGAGCAGCGTCCGATTCTTGGGTTGAACCGACCTGCCGCGCATGTTGAACTTCGCAAAGAGAAAGGTTTCCTGATGCGTCCTGTATTGATTGCCTTTGGGCGGGCGGTATTGTCCCAACTGCATTTCCGCATGCTGTTGCTGACGGTGCTGCCATTTGTGTTGTCCGTCGTACTGTGGGGCGTATTGCTGTGGCTCGGGCTGCAGCCCATGATCGATTGGCTGCATGCATACTTCGCCGACCATGGCGGCTTCAGCGTCGCGGGCGATGTGCTTGGCTGGTTCGGGCTGGGGGCCATCAAGACCGTGCTGGTTCCGCTGATTGCGATGTGGGTGCTGTTGCCGCTGATGATCCTGACCGCACTGATTTTCGTCGGAATGATGGCAATGCCGATGATCGTCCGGCATGTGGGAACCCGGCATTACCCGGATCTTGAGCGCCGCAAGGGCGGCAGCGTGTGGGGTAGCGTCTGGATTGCGATTTCATCGTTCATTGTGTTTGCCGTGTTATGGCTGATCACTTTGCCGCTGTCGATATTTCCACCACTGACCTTCGTGGTGCAGCCTGCACTCTGGGGATGGCTGACCTATCGCGTGATGGCCTACGACGCACTCGCCGAGCACGCGAGCGCGCAGGAATGCAAGGAGATCCTGTACATCCATCGATGGCCCTTGTTCGTGATCGGCGCAATTACCGGCGCGATGGGCGCGGCGCCGACCTTGCTTTGGCTGGGTGGTGCGCTGTCAGTCATCTTCTTTCCCGTGCTGGCCGCTGGCGCCATCTGGTTGTATGTACTGGTGTTCGTGTTTACCGGCTTGTGGTTCCAGTACTACTGTCTCGAAGCACTCGCGCAGTACCGCGCTCTGAAAGCGACGCGCGTCGACGCTTCGCAGCCGATCAAGGACATCAATTGAGGTAGTAGCGCGGAAGGAATGCGTCGCCTGAGGCATAATGCGATTTTTTCAATCGCATTCATTCCTATGGCTATCGGGCTCATCATCATCGGCGACGAAATCCTGTCAGGCAAAAGGACCGACAAACATTTTCCCAAAGTGGTCGAACTGCTGAATGCGCGCGGCCTGCAATTGTCGTGGGCGGAATATATCGGCGACGATCGGGAACGGATCACCTCGGTCCTTCAGCGCACCTTTTCAAGCAACGACATCGTGTTTTCTTGCGGCGGCATTGGCGCCACGCCGGACGACCATACGCGCCAATGCGCGGCAGCGGCGCTGGACGTTCCGCTGGTGCTGCATCCGGAAGCAAAGGAGAGAATTCAGGAACGCATTGCGGACATGGCGCGTGAAGCGGGCAAGGAGCCTGACTTCAGCAAGCCGGAGATGGCGCATCGTCTGAAGATGGGGGAGTTCCCGCAAGGCGCCGAAATCATCCCCAATCCGTACAACAAGATTCCGGGATTCTCCGTACGTCATGGCGGCGGAGCACACTATTTCGTTCCGGGATTTCCGGAAATGGCCTGGCCGATGATCGAGTGGGTTCTCGATACGCAATACCCGCATTTGTTCCAGCGTGTGGCGCGGCTGGAGAAGGCGGTACTCGTTTACGAAATCGCGGAATCAACCTTGACGCCCTTGATGGAAACCATCGAGGCGGAATTCCCGCAAGTCAAAGTGTTCAGCCTTCCGAGCGTGGGCAGCGCCACTGTCCGCAGACATATCGAGCTCGGCGTGAAGGGTGAGCCGTTACAAGTCAATGCCGCATTTGAAAAGATGTTGAATGGCCTGGATGCATTCAAGGCCGAATTTCAGCGCATCTGAGCAGCAGCATGCGCGCTGCTGGCGTCGGCCGCGATGAGGAACGACCGGTACGGATAAAAAAATGCCTCGGAAAACCGAGGCATTCGAAGCGGTACCAGGTTGGAGGAGGTGCGTGAGGTACCGAGGAGATCGCTGCTAGAACTGCAGATTCCCGGCATCGATCAAGGGCGCCGGGAATCGGAAATTACTTCTTGCTGGCGCGGGAAGCTGCTTTCGGAGCTGCTTGCGCGAACTGGCCGACGGCGTTGTTCAGGTTGGATTCCAGTACTTCCACCGCTTGTTTCGTGGATTTGCTCAGCTGCTCGTAGCCGGCGTTGGCGTTGCCGATGGCGGACTTCAACAGCGCAACTGCGTTCTCCGTGCCGGCCGGGGCATTCTTGGTCACTTCTTCAACCAGCTCAAGCATTTTGCGGCTGGTTTCGGCGATCTGCGCCTCGGTGGCCTTGTTGAACTCGGCTTGTACGCCGGAAGCGATGGTGGCCAGATGACGGCCATAGGAAAGCGCTTTTTCCGCGTTCGGTTGTGCTTGTGCAGCAGCGACTGCTATCCACTCTTGCGGATCCTTGGCGGAGAGGAATTGCTTCGCTGCAGCACTGGATTCTTCCAGCGACGCGCGGGCGACGTTCAGATTCAGATCAAGCATTTTCTCGACACCCTCAAACGTCTTGTTGGTCAAGTTGGTGAGGAGTGCCAACTGGGCTTCGAGGTTGGCTTTCGACGCAGCGGAAAATTGCTCGGGAATCGTGAACATGTTGATCTCCTTCGGGAAAAGGTTATTGGCCGGATAATTCTGCAATAGGCATCGCAAGATATTTTGTGCGACGCAACAATGCATATTTTACGGCGAAATCTTATCGTGTCAACAAATATTGTTGCGTAGCACAAAAAAGATCGCATTCAGATCAAAAAATTGGTATGGGGTAACTTTTTCCTGGCGGTTTTGCAACGCCAGACCGCCAGGTCGAAAAATTCGGTGCATGCTAAACTCGCCCCCTCTACTTTACGTATACGTCAACTCGTGCAAGCCTTCTATAGCGATCATTTCGTCTTGCCGCTTCCCGAGGGCCATCGCTTCCCGATGCAGAAATACAGCATGGTGCGTGAAGCCGTGCTTGCCACCGTTCCGCAAATTGCGTTTCATGAGGCGCCATTTACGAGCGATGGCGTGTTGGCGCTTGCGCATCATCCGTCCTACATAGAGCGCGTATCGCGCGGCGAACTCACTCCGGCGGAGCAGAAGGCAATCGGCTTTCCCTGGTCCCCCCAGATGGTCGAACGCTCGCGCCGCTCCGCCGGCGCCACCATTGCAGCGTGCCGTGCAGCGCTGGAGTGCGGAGTGGCGGCCAACCTCGCGGGCGGGACGCATCATGCGTATTCCGATCACGGCGAGGGATTTTGCGTGTTCAATGATGCGGCGATTGCCGCGCGCCTGATGCAGGCCGAACGACGCGTCCGGAAGGTGGCGATCGTCGATCTGGATGTCCACCAGGGAAATGGCACGGCTGCGATCCTGGCGCAGGACGACTCGATATTCACCTTGTCGCTGCACGCGGAAAACAACTACCCGTTCAAGAAGGAACGCAGCGATCTGGACGTTGCACTGGCCGACGGAGTGGGCGATGCGGATTATCTGAGCGCGCTGCATGCCGCGCTCGACGGGATGTTTGCGCGCTTCTCGCCGGAACTCCTGATTTATCTTGCCGGCGCGGATCCGCACGAAGGCGACCGTCTGGGTCGGCTCAAGCTCACATTCGACGGCTTGGCCGCGCGCGACCGCATGGTGCTCGATCGCGCGTGCGAACGCGACATTCCAGTCGCGCTTGCCATGGCAGGCGGCTATGGCAAGAACATCCATGATACTGTCGCGGTACACGTGCAGACTATTACCATCGCTTCTCACACCACTTTTCGCAAGTCTGCGATTGCAACTCAATGACGACCGTATCATCCGCCTCCCGCATTCAGCGGAACGTTCCGGCCCGATGGACCGCGGCAATGCCTTTTCTTTTCGTGCTCATCTGGAGCACCGGCTTCATCGTCGCGAAATTCGGGCTGCCTTATGCGCCGCCGCTGACTTTCTTGCTGCTGCGTTTCGCCGGCGTGCTCGTGGTGCTCTTGCCCATCGTATTGGTGATGCGCGCTCCGTGGCCCTTCGGACGCATCTGGCGCATCGCAATCGCCGGGGTACTGGTGCAAGCGGGTTACCTGGCCGGCGTGTGGTGCGCAATCAAGCTCGGCATGCCCGCCGGCTTGTCTGCCTTGATCGTCGGCTTGCAGCCGATTCTGACGGCCTTTGCGGCGCCGTTTCTCGGCGAGTCGGTACGTCGGCGTCAATGGATCGGACTGATTTTTGGTCTGTGCGGTGTCGGGCTGGTTGTCGCCAACAAGATTTCACTGGTTGGCCTGTCATGGCAGAGCATTGCGCTATGTGTGTTTGCCCTGCTGTCGATCACGATCGGCACGCTGTATCAGAAGCGCTATTGCGCAAGCTTTGATCTGCGCACCGGCACTATCATCCAGTTTGCGGCGTCGATTGTCGTCGTGCTGCCTTTCGCGATCGCATTCGAACACCTGACGCCTGCCCTGGCGACGGTGCAGTGGACACCGCGTTTCATCGGGGCCTTGCTGTGGGCGATCCTGGCATTGTCGATCGGTGCGATCTTTCTGCTGTTTGCGCTGATTCGCAAGAGCGCCGCGACCCAGGTCACAAGTTTGTTGTACTTGACTCCGCCCACCACGGCAGTGATGGCGTGGGTCATGTTTGGGGAGGCATTCAGCGTTGCCGGCATGCTGGGCATGGCGCTGGCCGTTATCGGTGTGGCTTTGGTGGTGAGAAGGTGATTCATGCGACCGCAGGCGAAGAGTCGAAGCGACTTTAAATATTTTCATGCGATTACGACGCGCTGGATGGACAACGACGCGTATGGACATGTCAATAACGTGGTGTATTACAGCTGGTTCGATACAGTCGTGAACCAGTTCTTGATTGTTAACAATGTGCTCGACATTGAACGCAGCCCGGTGATCGGACTGGTCATTGAAACGCAATGCAATTACTTCGCGTCAGTGGCGTTTCCCGAGCGCGTGACGGCGGGACTACGCGTCACAAAGCTGGGCAAGTCGAGCGTGCGTTACGAGGTCGGCATTTTTCGCGGCGGCGAAGAGAACGCTTCCGCGCAGGGACATTTCGTCCATGTCTACGTTGACCGTGACTCGCGCAAGCCGGGTGCGATTCCGGACGACATGCGGAGTCTGTTGCAAACGATCGAAGTGCCGCAGTCATGATCGAGACGCCCGAGCAGAAAGTTGTGGATGCTGTCATCGCGTCGCGCCGTTCGCTTCGCGCCTTTTTGCCCACCCCGGTAGCGCGTGAAGATGTCGAGGCCATTCTGGAAATTGCCGCACGCGCGCCCTCCGGCACCAATACCCAGCCGTGGAAGGCGTATGTGCTGACCGGCGGGACCAAGGAAAAGCTGTCTTCGGAAATACTGCGCGCGTACAACGATCCCGAGATCGGTCGTCAGCACACGGAGGAGTACCACTACTATCCGAGTCGATGGACGACGCCTTTCCTCGAGCGTCGCCGCAAGGTGGGCTGGGATCTCTACTCTCTGCTCGGGATCACGCGTGAAAACAAGGCCGGCATGCATGCGCAGCTGGGGCGCAATTACCGTTTTTTCGGTGCGCCCGTGGGTATCATCTTTACGATTGACCGCGTCCTGGAGCAAGGCTCTTGGCTGGATTACGGAATGTTCCTGCAAAACGTCATGCTCGCCGCGCGTGCACGCGGCCTGGACACCTGTCCGCAAGCGGCGTTCGCGCAGTTCCACCGGATCGTTCGCGACGTCCTGCAAATCCCGGCGAATGAAATGGTGGTGTGCGGGATGTCTCTCGGATTCGCGGATGAGAGCAAGATTGAAAACACCCTGGTGACGGAACGCGTGTCGGTTTCGGAATTTGCAAAATTCATGGACTAATTTTTCTTGAGGGCGTGACCACGGTCGATCGCAGGGCGATTGTTGCAAATTAAACATATTTTTTGACGATCATTGCCTGAAGTCCGGAAACGGCTTTGCGAACCCTCAACCGACAATAAGAAAATCGTTTAATTTCCAGCGCTAACTCTCTAATTCACTTGCTGAATTTCATTATTTTGCTAGACTGCAAGATATAATCGTTTTGCAAGAATGTGGGAGGAGTGCCGATGATCAAGTCCGCGCTAGGGATAGCCGTTTCCGTCATTGCGTTGGTTGTTGCTGCCCCTGCAGCGCAGGCTGCGACCAGTTCCGCCACCAAGGCATCATCGAAGAAGCACTCCGCCAAGAAGTCGCACGCAAAGCACAAAGCCGGACACGTGCGCCATGCGAGCGCCAGGATCTCCTCCGGAAGTTCGAAAGCCGCCAAAACGGCTCACGGCGATCACAAGTCCGGATACCAGCACGTTGCCTACTCCCCCTCGACTGAAGTTCATGCCGCGCCGCCCGTGATAACGGCGGGCGACCTTGCCGGACTGAACTTGACGCACGATCCGCTTGCGCTCAGATCCAATGCCGCGGTCGTTATCGACCAGGCTACCTCACAAGTCTTGTTCGAAAAGAATGCCGCTGTCGCGCTCCCGATCGCATCGCTGACAAAACTCATGACCGCGACGATCGTGGTGGAAGCGCATCAGAACATGGATGAAGTGCTGGAAGTGACTTCGGACGACATCGACCGGGAAAGGAACAGCACTTCGCGCCTGCGAGTCGGCTCAAAGATGACGCGCTCGAACATGCTACATATCGCACTGATGAGCTCTGAAAATCGCGCGGCGTCGGCTCTTGGGCGAAATTATCCGGGCGGCCTGCCGGCATTCGTTGCCGCGATGAATGCGAAAGCAAAAGCCTTGGGCATGCTCGACACGCGCTATGTGGATTCGACCGGTTTGTCGAGCCAGAACGTGTCCAGCGCACGCGATTTGTCGAAGCTGGTTGTAGCGGCCTATCAGCATCCGATCATACGCGAGTATTCAACCGATACGCGTTATGTGGTCGATACCGGCGGGCATCGTCAACTGCAATATATCAATTCGAACCGCCTGGTCATGAATCCGGGCTGGGAGATCGGTTTGCAAAAGACCGGCTACATCGCGGAAGCGGGGCGATGCCTGCTCATGCAGACGACGGTCAATGGCCGCCGCGTGGTCATGGTGTTCCTCGATTCGAAGGGCAAGGATTCGCGTCTCGCCGATGCAGGTCGCGTACGCAGGTGGCTGGAAATTTCGAAGCCGCAAGCATTGAAGCCGGCACCCGCGCACCAGGGCTGACGAGCGGTTTCACATGAAAGGTGACAGGTGGTTTCTGTCTAACTGGAAATCAACGTTGTATATTTCCCGGCTGCGCTCCTTGGCGCAGCCGTTTTTATTGTTCTATGCTACATTGGGGTTTGAACTGATCCACGGCATGTTTGCAAATCAGCATGCCGCAGCGACATGAAAGTTGGCGCGAGCGCGCGGAAATAGATGAACGGCTCGTATTAACAGTCCTGGAACGACGGCCTCGGGGACGGCGTGCAGCTTGACGTAGCTGATGCCGACATGACAGGGGCTTGCGTTCTTCAATGAGTAATCCCGCCCATGTTTACGCCAAGAGTTCTGCTTGTTAACGACGACCCGGCCAATCTTCTCGCGCTGGAGAGTCTTTTGTCAGGTCGCGGCGATTTCGAGGTCATTACCGCGCGCTCCGGCGAAGAGGCATTGCGCTGGGTATTGAGATACGACTTCGCGGTTATTCTGCTCGATGTCAGCATGCCGAAGATGGACGGCTTTGAAACCGCTGAAGCCATCCACTCGCATCCGCGCTCGGCATCCGTTCCCATCATTTTCGTCACCGCACATTTTGCTGACGAGATGCACCGTCTCAAGGGCTATCAGCGCGGGGCGGTCGACTACCTGTTCACGCCGATCATTCCGCAGATACTGCAAACCAAGGTGGCGGTATTTGTCGACCTTGCGAAGAAAAATCTGCAATTGAAGCGACAGACGCTGGAACTCGAACGCTTGAATGCGACGCTGCAGGAACAGCGCAAGCAGGATCTCCTGCATATCAATGAGCGCAAGCAAGCCGAAGAAGCATTGCGCCAGTCGCAGGAAGAATTGCGCCAGCTTGCCAGCTATCAGGAACGCATCAAGGAGGACGAGCGCAAGCGCATTGCACGCGAGATTCATGATGAACTGGGGCAGAACCTGCTTGCGTTGCGTATCGACATCGCCATGCTGCATGCGCGCACAGGTTCCACGCACCCCAAGCTCAACCAGAAGGTGCACGCGGTGCTCGATCATATCGACACCACCATGAAAGCCATGCGCGCCATCATCAACAATTTGCGGCCCACCGTGCTCGATCTCGGCTTGAGCGCGGCGATCGAGTGGCAGGTAAAGGAATTCCAGCGGCGCACCGGCATTACCTGTGAACTGGTGATGCCGGATAAGGAATTGATGGTCGATGATAACCGCGCGACCGCGCTGTTCCGCATCTTGCAGGAGTCCCTCAACAACGTGTTCCGCCATGCCAGGGCAAGCAAGGCGACCATCGAGCTTCATGCCCAGGATAAGCGCCTGATCATGACCGTCACTGATAATGGAGTCGGCATCTTCCCCGGATGCCGGAGAAAGGCCAACTCCTTCGGACTGGTTGGCATCAAGGAGCGCGTCAGCGCGCTGGGCGGCGAATTCGTGCTCGATACCGCGCAGGACAAAGGCACGTCCATCAAGATTTCGATTCCACTTGGAGGCGATGCGCCGGGCGGCGGGCTGGATGGCGGCTTTGTCGAGGGCGAGTACCCGTTCATGGAAAGGCGAGCTACAGATGGCGCGAGGCAAATCACAGCATCGGTCAAGTCGCCGGATGTATCCAGGCGCAGGAAAGAAAAAGAGTTTCCGGCCAAGCTGAATGAGCTGACCTGAGCGACTGCCCGGCGACAGGCCTTCGTTCGGCACGTCATGCAGGGCGCGTTCGCTGTTCGCACAGGAGTTGCCAAATCCTCATCACGCTTCCGATGCGCCATGGTCGCTGGTTTGACATTTCTCAACGGTGATTCACATCCTCTTGAGAATGCGGACTCTAGCAATTGCTTACCTCGGCTGTTTCGGAACACAATGATTTCCTTGTTTCTCGCGGGGAACTTTCGAGATCCGCACCTGCTTGGCGACTTATTTCTCGCCGCAATTTCGTTTAATCATCCCGACTACGCGACGTGCTTACGCCAAAAGTCCTTGTCGTCAATGACGATCCCGCCACCCTGTTGGCCCTGCAATCCCTGCTCGCGGACGGTGCGGACCGGGACGGTTATCAGATGGTGTGCGTCCATTCGGGGGAGGAGGCGCTGCGCGAGGTGCTGCAGCATGAATTTGCCGTCATCCTGCTGGACGTGAAGATGCCGGGCATGGATGGTTTTGAAACGGCGGAAGCAATTCATTCACATCCGCGCTCGGCATCGGTCCCCATCATTTTCACGACGGCCTACTCGGGCGACGAATTTCACCGCCTGAGGGCTTACCAGAGCGGCGCGGTCGATTATCTTCTGGCCCCGGTCATTCCGCAGGTGCTGCAAACCAAGGTGTCGGTGTTTGTCGAAATGGCGAAGACCAGACTGGAATTGCAGTTCAAGACGCAGGCGCTTGAAATGCTGAATCGGGATCTGCGCGTGCAACAGATGCGGGAACTCAAACGCATCAACGCCGCACTGGAAGCTGAAGTCATCGAACGCAGGCGGGCGGAACAGCGCGCGCATGAACTCGCGACCCGCGACGCCCTGACGCGACTTCCCAACCGGCGCTCGCTGATCGAGCGCCTGACACACGCGGTTGCGCACGCGGCGCGTCATGGCGAATGCCTGGCAGTGCTGTTTCTCGATCTCGACAAGTTCAAGGAAATCAACGATACGCTCGGCCATGAAGCGGGAGACGAATTGCTGATACGGGCTGCCAGCTCCATCGCATCCTGCCTGCGTGAATCCGACATGGTGGCACGCCTCGGCGGCGACGAGTTCGTGGTGCTGCTGGAAAGTTTGCCGGACGCTTCCCACGCCGGCCTTGTCGCGCAGAAAATTGCGCACGAGATCACCGAGATAAGGGAGATCGGGGAACACCGGATTTCCGTGTCGACCAGTATTGGCATCGGTCTCTATCCGCGCGATGGAGACAATGCCCAGGCATTGCTGCAGAACGCCGACATAGCGATGTACAAGGCGAAGAAGAAGCGGCGCGGCAGCATTCGTTTTTTTCGCGACGAACTCAATAACCGCGTACTACCTGACCACGACTAGAACTCATTTCATAAATAGGAGGGCTCGCCTATTTATGAAATGAGTTCTAAAAGATTGTGCCAGAATAAAAAAATGGAGACGAACACATGGATTTGACGATGAGCCTGCACGATGAAGTGGACGCAAAGCTGTTGCTTGGCGTACTGACAGCGCTGAAAAAAGGCGATTTTACCGTTCGTCTGCCATCTGATTGGACCGGACTCGCGGGCAAGATCGCCGATACGCTGAACGACATCATGGAAACCAACGAGCAGTTGACCGAAGAAATCACCGAGGTCAGCCGTGTCGTGGGCCGCGAGGGGCGGCTGACGCAACGCGCAGCGGTTCCCAGCGTGGCAGGCGGCTGGTCGACTATCGTCAAGTCCGTCAACACCTTGATCGACGACCTGGTACGGCCGACAACCGAAATGGCGCGCGTGATCGGTGCGGTCGCGAAGGGCGACCTGTCCCAGACCATGGCGCTGGATGTGGACGGACGCCCGCTCAAGGGGCAGTTCCTGCGCGCGGCGGCGACTGCCAATACGATGGTGGATCAGCTTTCTTCCTTCGCGTCGGAAGTGACGCGCGTGGCGCGTGAAGTGGGCACCGAGGGCAAGCTGGGCGGACAGGCGAACGTGCCGGGCGTGGCGGGTACGTGGAAGGATCTGACCGACTCGGTGAATTCGATGGCGGGCAACCTGACATCGCAGGTGCGCAACATCGCGGACGTGACGACTGCGGTGGCGAATGGCGACTTGTCGAAAAAGATCACGGTGGACGTGCGCGGCGAAATTCTGCAGCTGAAGGACACGATCAACACCATGGTGGACCAGTTGCGGTCCTTCGCATCGGAAGTGACGCGCGTGGCGCGCGAAGTGGGTACGGAAGGCAAGCTGGGCGGACAGGCCTATGTTCCCGGCGTGGGCGGCACCTGGAAGGACTTAACGGACAACGTGAACTTCATGGCATCGAACCTGACGGGCCAGGTGCGTAACATCGCGGAAGTGACAACGGCGGTGGCCAATGGCGATCTGTCCAAGAAGATCACAGCGGATGCAAAAGGCGAGATCCTGCAGCTCAAGGACACCATCAACGTGATGGTGGACCAGCTTTCCTCGTTCGCGTCGGAAGTGACGCGCGTGGCGCGCGAAGTGGGTACCGAAGGCAAGCTGGGCGGGCAGGCGCAGGTGAAGGGCGTGGCGGGCACGTGGAAGGACCTGACCGACTCGGTGAACTCGATGGCAGGCAACCTGACCTCACAGGTGCGCAATATCGCGGACGTGACGACCGCCGTGGCAACCGGCGACTTGTCGAAGAAAATCACGGTCGACGTGAAGGGCGAAATTCTCGAGTTGAAAAACACCATCAATACCATGGTGGACCAGCTTTCTTCCTTCGCGTCGGAAGTGACGCGCGTGGCACGCGAAGTGGGTACCGAGGGCAAGCTGGGCGGACAGGCGCAGGTGAAGGGCGTGGGCGGCACCTGGAAGGACTTGACCGACAACGTGAATTTCATGGCCTCGAACCTGACAGGCCAGGTGCGTAACATCGCGGAAGTGACAACGGCGGTGGCGCGCGGCGATTTGTCGAAAAAGATCACCGTGGACGTGAAGGGCGAGATCCTCGAGCTCAAGAACACCATCAACACGATGGTGGATCAGCTCCGCTCCTTCGCAGCCGAGGTGACGCGCGTGGCGCGCGAGGTGGGCACCGAGGGAAAGCTCGGCGGCCAGGCCGACGTGAAGGGTGTGGCCGGTACCTGGAAGGACCTCACCGACTCGGTGAACTCGATGGCCTCCAACCTGACGGTGCAGCTGCGGGACGTCTCCAAGGTGGCGACCGCCATCGCCACCGGCGATCTGACGCAGAACATCACGGTCGCCGCACGCGGCGAGATCCTCCAGATCAAGGACGTGATCAACACCATGGTGGACCAGCTGCGGTCCTTCGCCTCCGAGGTGACGCGGGTAGCGCGCGAGGTGGGCACCGACGGCAAGCTGGGCGGCCAGGCGGACGTGCGCGGCGTGGCCGGC
>NZ_DATFAF010000064.1:0-42434 GCF_035254865.1 Noviherbaspirillum sp. | reverse complement strand
GCACACGAGGCGCGCGATCTTGCCAGTGCGGCGCGTCTGTATGAATCCGCCTTCGCTTACAGCGAAGCGCGGCGCGATGCCATCTGGTTGCCGCAGGACGCGACCACGGTCGATGAAACCATCATCCTGCCGCTCGTCCTGAAGGAATCCTGGAACCGCAACGTGCCGGTGTTTTCCAGCAGCTTCCTGCATGTGAAAAAAGGCGCGTTGTTCGCGCTCTATCCCAACAATCTGGAACTCGGCCGCACATTGGCCAGTTCCGCGCTTGCCGCCATGGCGGGCGATTCACGTCGCCGCGGCGTACAGCCCTTGCGCGAGGTGCAGACCGCGGTGAATCTGCGCACCGCCAGCCATATCGGCTTGAGCATCGGTTATCAAGAACAACGCAATTTCGATTTCATTTTCCCGGAGCCTTGATGTATAGACTCGCACAAGACTGGAACACCTGCTTTCTGGCCGATGGCTTGATGGTCCGTTCAACATGGCGACGCGCCCGCGCACGCCTTGGCCTGCAGTGAGTGTCGCCCTATGTTCCGCGACTCACTGAGCCGTACCGGCTTCCGAAGCCAGCTGACCATCACGGTCACCGCCGCCATTCTCGGACTGGCCTTGTTTTCTTCATTGATGAACTCCTGGGAGGCAGGGCGCCGGATGGAAGGCTACCTGGTCGAGCAGGGGCAGCGCATCGCCGAGAACCTGGCGCGACAGAGCATTCTTGCGCTGCTTTACCGCTCGCCCGAGAACGTGCGTGAAGGTGTCGCCACGACGCTTGCATTTCCCGATGTGCTGCAGGTGGAAATTACCGATGCGGCGCACAAGGTGCTGTTGTCGCAGGCGAAGGCCGGTGTCGACCTGCCGCCGCAAAGCCGCATTACCGGCCAGCCGGTTTCGCGCGCAACGCTGGAACAGCAAACCGACAACGAATGGTATTTCAGCGCACCCGTGTATGGTGGGCAGGCAGACCCGTCGCCGTTCGAGATGCAGGAGCGACAGCCGCAATTGCTCGGCTATGTCCATGTGACGATCGGCAAGGGAACACTGAACAAGCTGATCGCGTCACTGTTGATCGGCAATCTGGCCGTCACGCTGTCGTTCGCGGCGGTTCTGCTGGGGATCATGCGGCTGCTTGCGCGTCGCATGCTGCAACCGTTGCAGGCTTTGTCCAAGCTGATGGGGCGCGCCGAAGCGGGCGAGTCCGGCATGCGTGCCGTACCGAACGGACCGCGCGACATTGTGGAAATGGCGCATGCGTTCAACAAGATGATGGGCGTGCTGGAAGAGCGCGAAGCCGAGTTGAAGCAATCACGCGACGAGGCATTGCATACCGCCTTGATGAAGACGCAATTCGCGGCGACGGTCAGTCATGAAGTGCGCACGCCGCTCAATGGCGTGGTCGGCATGCTCGACGTGCTCAAGGAAATGCAGCTCACCAAGCGCCAGCAGGAATGCGTCGATGTGGCGTGGAATTCATCGCGCGCACTGATCGAGCTGATCAACGACATTCTCGATTTCTCCAAGATGGAGGCCGGCAAGCTGGAGCTGGACGAGATCGACTTCGATCTGCGCAAACTGGTGGAAGAAGTGATCGAGCTGCTCGCCAAGCAGGCGCAGCAAAAGGGACTGGAGATCGGCTACCTGATGGCGCCCGGCGTACCGGAGCGGGTGCGGGGAGATTCGTTGCGTCTGCGCCAGGTGCTGCTGAACCTGATCGGCAATGCGGTCAAATTCACCGAGCACGGCGAGGTCGGGGTGCGGATTTCCTGGGTCGAGGAGAACGACTTCGGGCTGCGTTTCGATGTGGTCGATACCGGCATCGGCATGAACGAGGACGCCGTCAAGCATATCTTTGACTCGTTCGCGCAGGCGGACCGTTCGACCACGCGCAAATACGGCGGCACCGGGCTTGGCCTGGCGATCTGCAAGCAGCTCGTTGCACTGATGAAGGGCGAGCTCGGCGTGAGCAGCCAAAAGGGCAGGGGCAGCACCTTCTGGTTCACCGCGAGCTGCAGGCAAAGCGATACGCAAGCGCTGTCGGCCGACGATCGCACATTGTTCGGCAAGCGCGTGCTGGCCGTCGACGAAAGTGAAATCGTGCGGGCGTTCATCGAGCAGACGCTGGCCTCCGCGGGCATGCGTTGCCATGTCGTGACCAACGGCGCCGAGGCGCTGGCCGAGCTGGTGCGAGGCGAACATGCCCGTGCCCCCTATGACCTCCTGATCATGGACGTGGACGCGATCGACGAGCGCGGCAGCGATCTGGTGCGCCGAATTCGTGTCGAAGTCCAGATGACAGTTCCGCGCATGCTGGTGCTGGATCGCTATACGTCGCCGATGGGTAGCAGTTCGCTGGGGGCCGACATGTATCTCGGCAAGCCCTTGCGCCGCGATCGCCTGATGGAGGCGGTGCGCCGCTTGCTCCCGGGCGAACAGGCGATCGGCGTGTCGCTGTTTCCGCCCTCGCAGCCGCCCGCAAGGCATCGCGTCGCCAAGGAGTTCCGGGTACTTGTCGCCGAGGACAATCGCACCAATCAGATGGTCGCTGCCGGCATGCTGACGATGAACGGCTGCGAGTGCGAGTTCGCCTCCAATGGACGCGAGGCAGTCGAGGCGGCGCGCCGAGGCCGCTTCGACCTGATCCTGATGGACTGCAGCATGCCGGAGATGGACGGCTACGAGGCGACGGCGCATATCCGCAATTTCGAGGAACCGCTCGGAAGGCGCACGCCCATTGTGGCGATGACCGCCAATACGCAGCAGGGCGATGCGGAAAAATGCCTTGCCGCCGGCATGGATGACTATCTGGCGAAACCGATCACCCTGGTCGAACTGCGCTTCAAGCTGGAACGCTGGCTGTCGCGGCACGAGCATGGCGGACGATCGGAGCTGCCGGAAGTCAGCGTCAACGATCTCGATAGCAATCCGATTGACCAGCTCGTGTTCGACAAGTTGCGCGAAATACTCGGACCGGCACTTCGGCAAACGATCACGCCCTTCCTGGAAGATACGCCCGACTACCTGACGCAACTGGAGCAGGCAGTACAGGAAGGTAATGCGGATGCAGCGCGCGCCATGGCTCACTCGGTCAAGGGCAGCAGCGGCAACCTGGGCGCGATCGTGCTGGCGCAACTGGCGAAGGAAGCGGAGGACCTGGCCATCGAACATCGGGTGGCCGATATTCGTCCGCTGCTGCCCCGCCTGCGGCAGGCGTTCGACGCCGTGGCGACGGTGCTTGGCACGGAAGCCTATGTCGAGGACCGCTTGGGCCTCCGCCGGGGCGAGGATGTGGCGCAGGTGCTGATCGTCGACGACGATCGCAGCACGCGCAGCTCCTTGCGTCACACCCTGCAACGCGATGGCTTCCAGGTCGAAGAGGCCGCCGACGGCGCGCAGGCCTTGCTGATGCTCAAGCGCCTGCAGCCGGACGTGATTCTGATGGATGCGGTGATGCCGGTGATGGACGGCTTTACCGCTTGCGCCCGCGTGCAGGAATTACCCAACGGACGGGCCATTCCGGTGCTGATGATTACCGCGCTGGAAGACAACACCTCGGTGGAGCGCGCGTTCGCCGCGGGCGCCAGCGATTACATTCCGAAACCGATTCACTTCGCCGTCTTGTCGCAGCGCGTGCGGCGCATCATCGAAGCCAATCAGGCCGAGAAACGCATTCGTCACCTGGCCTACAACGACTTGCTGACCGGTCTGCCGAACCGCGCGCTGTTCATCGACCAGCTGGGACGACGTATCGAACAGGCGCGTGTCGCGGGCGAGTCGATCGCCGTGCTGTTCCTCGACCTCGATCGCTTCAAGAACGTCAACGACACGCTCGGTCATGATATCGGCGACAAGTTGCTGGTGGCGGTGGCGCAACGCATCCGCCGCAGCGTGCGCAATGCCGATTGCGTGGCGCGCCTCGGTGGCGACGAGTTCACCGTGGTGCTGGCCGAAGTCGTCGGTCCCAACGCGGCCGTCGCCGCGGCGCAGAATATCTGCCGCTCGCTGGCGACGCCGTTCCAGATCGACGGCCACGATATCTTTGTCACCACCAGCGTCGGCATTTCGATCTACCCGCACGACGGCACCGATGTCGGCACCTTGCTCAAGCACGCCGACACCGCCATGTATCGCGCGAAGAAAACCAACAGCGGCTTCCAGTTCTTCGAGCCGTCGATGGAGCGTTCGATTTCCGAGCATGTGCGCATGGAGAACGACTTGCGCCGCGCGATCGAGCGCAACGAACTCGATGTGCACTATCAGCCGCAGGCGCGTGTCGACAGTGGCATGATCATCGGCGTGGAAGCGCTGGTGCGCTGGCATCATTCCACGCGCGGCATGGTGTCGCCGGTGGAGTTCATTCCGCTGGCCGAGGAAACCGGTCTGATCAATCCGATCGGCGAATGGGTGTTGCGGACTGCCTGTGCGCAGATGCAGCGCTGGAACCAGGCGGGGCGGACCATGCGGGTGGCGGTCAACCTGTCGGTCAAGCAGCTGCTGCAAAAGAACTTCGCGGAAATCGTGGAACGCGCGCTGGAAGATACCGGGTTGCCGCCCAATCTGCTGGAGCTGGAAATCACCGAGAGCACCTTGATGGAGCATGCGCAGGATACGCTGGAGGCATTGCATCGCTTGCGTAGCCTGGGTGTGCGGCTATCGATCGACGACTTCGGCACCGGCTATTCATCCTTGTCCTACCTGAAGCGCTTCCCGGTCGACATCATCAAGATCGACCGCTCCTTCGTGCGCGACGTGCCGGACGACCCGGATGACGCGTCGATCGTGACCGGCATCATTGCGCTGGCCCACAGCCTGCGACTTGAAGTGGTGGCCGAAGGCGTGGAGACCGAAGCGCAGTTGCGCTTCCTGCGCGAGCAGCGCTGCGATCTTCTGCAGGGCTATTACCTGAGCAAGCCAGTGCCGGCGGAGCAGTTTGCGCGCGATCTGCTGACGCGGGAACCGCCGCATTGGGAAGGACAGACGAAGACGCTGCCTGGCATCTGATACGCGTCTGCCATGCGAAATCCGGTTATGTCGTCGGCCGGATTTCGACATTCCCATCCGAGCGGCGGATTGAGGCGGCCTGCCGGATGCCCATATTCCGCCTCCGCATCATCGCCCGCTCACAGCCCGGAAAGCAACGCGGGGCACCCGTTGCGATGACCGCCGGCGTAGCGCCAGCACTTTTCTTTCTCCCCTGCGGATACACGCTGACGGCCACGTCGAGGTCGTTGGCCGCATTTCTATTTTGTCATTTTTATCGTCGTACGACGATAAAAGTTTGACCATATTGTTTGCTCTGCAGGGCCTTGTGTAGACCGATAGCAGTGAATTGCCGTAATCAGTAGGCTCAAATCGCTCCCGATAAAAATATTTATATCGTCACTTGACGATATAAATATTTCCGGCAATAATCCGCGAAATAAAAAAATAACGGTGCACAGGGTTTTATGCGGTGCTGCGGGCCCAAAAAGCGCAGCCAACAATAACGGAGGAGCAATGAGCAACAATTATTCAAGCAGGCGCGATTTCCTGAAGATGTCGGCGGCAGCCGGCCTCGCAGGAACGGGCATCTTTTCGCTGGCGGGCAACGCGCACGCTGCCGATGCGATCAACTTCTACACCTGGTCGGCGGCGGTCGATGCGGTGAAAAGCCATCTGACCGCATTCGAAGCCAAGACCGGGATCAAGAGCATCTACAACAATGCACCATGGGCGCAGTATCGCGACACCATGGTGACCAAGTTTGTCGGGAGGGCACCGCTTGACGTGCTGTGGGTTTCCGACAGCTGGCTTCCCGAGTGGGCGGACGCAGGCTGGATCGCGCCGGTGAACAACTTCCCGGAGCTGATGAAGTACAACGCCGAGACCGACGACTTCTGCACCAAGTCGATGCAATACAACGGTAAGCAGTACGGCCTCACCTACTATTCCGATTACATGGCCTTCTTCTACGACGAGGAAAAGCTGAAGAAGGCCGGCATCAAGGCGTCGCCGAGCACCTGGGAAGAGTTGGTGGCGCAGTCGCTCCAAATCAAGAAGGCCGGCATCTGCGAGTACCCGATGATGCTGTCGATGGCGCGCGAAAGCTGGCTGATCGAATTCCTTTCCGCCATGGTGTATTCGCACGGCGGACGCTTCACGGACGACAACGGCAATGCCTTGATGGATGACCCGAAGAAGGGCGCACAGCAGGCCTTGCAGTGGATTGCCGATGCCGTCAACAAGCACAAGATCATTTCCCCGGCGTGCGTGGAAACAGGCGAGCTGAACGGTTTGAAAGCCTTCGGCGCCGGCAACCATGCGTTCGCCTTGCTGAGCCGCTATCGCATCCGTACTCTCAACGATCCGAAACAGTCGCAGATCGCCGGCCGCGTCCAACAGGCCATGATGCCTGCCGGTCCGCAAGGTTCGCACGCTACGGTTGGATGGATGCGTTTCCATGGCATGACTGCGCAGGCGGCGGCCGACAAGTCCCGCGCGGCGAATGCGGCGAAGCTTATCGAATGGTTTGGCGGCAAGGCGGACGGCAAGTACCAGTTCCAGAAAATGCTCTTCACCGATGTCGGTTCCGGCTTCGGCGCGAAGGAGCTCTTCAAGGATCCCGACATCCGCGCTTCATACCAGAAGTACTCGGATATCGCGATGTACGAGAAGCAGCAGCAGCTGGTCAAGAAGAAAGACGTTGTGACCCGCTGGTTCGGCGAGTGGGACGAGGTCAACGGGATGGCATGGCAGTCGGCCGTCCTCGGCAAGACTTCAGTTGCCGACGCGCTGAAGAAGTCCGCCCAGACCTGGAACCAGCTCAAGAAGCAGAGCTAAGACGAACCCTCCCCAAGGGGTAAACACCGCAGGCAATCAGGGCGCCGCATGGGCGCCCTGATTGGCCCTGCTCATGCCGAGACGGAGCGATGCCCAGCATCGCACCACTCCTTGAAAGACCGAACCGATGAAAATTAAAAGCAGTGGGCCGCGCAGCGCCTTTCGCTATCCATCGAGCGCCTACGACCAGAAGAGCGCGATGATCTTCATCGCGCCGATGATACTTGTGCTGAGCGTCGTTGCCGTCTTCCCGATTCTTTACTCGTTCTGGATCAGCCTGTTCGACCTGAAGCTGTCGCGTCCGCACCGGGCGCCCTTCGTCTGGTTCGACAATTATGTGCACCTGTTCCAGGATCCGATGTTCTGGACCTCGGTGTGGCGCACCACCTCGTTCACCGTGGCATCGGTCGCGTGCATCATGCTCATCGCCATGCTGATGGCCATTCTGTTGAACGAAGAATTCCGCGGCCGCCGCATCTTGTCCGCCGTTCTGCTGGTCCCCTGGGCCATTCCCTATGTGGCCAACGGACTGATGTGGAAATGGATCTACGACTCCAGCTACGGCGCGCTCAATGGACTGCTGCTGCAACTCGGCTTCATCCAGAAATACATCGTGCTGCTCGGCGATGTCGACAAGACATTGCTGCTTATCACAAACGCCTTCGTGTGGAAGGAAGTGCCGCTCGCCACCATTCTCCTGCTGGTCACCTTGAAATCGGTGCGGCCGGACTTGTACAGCGCCGCCAAGGTCGACGGCGCCAACGTGTGGCAACGCTTCATTCATATCACGCTGCCTTCGCTCAAGCCCGGCTTCCTGCTGGTCATGATTTACGAAACGATGATGGCAATTCGCCACTTCGACCTGTTCTTCATCCTGACCGAAGGCGGTCCGGCCGACGCGTCGCATGTGGTCGCATGGGAAGTGTACGTGGAGACCTTCCGCAAGCTGGCATTCGGCACCGGCGCGGCGCTCGCTTACATCATGGCGATCGTCACCTTCGTGCTGGCCTTTTTCATCATCCGCAGCATGGGTAAGAAGCTCTGAACATGAATATCGCTCACCTCGGCAGGCGCACCCTGCTATTCATAGCCTCCGTGCTGTTCATCGTCTACGTGCTGGCACCGATCGGCTGGCTCGTCTCGTCCTCGTTCCAGTCCGAAGCGGAAATCACCTCCGTGCCGCCGCACTGGGTGCCGCACGCGCCGACGATGGACAACTTCAACGCCATCTTCAAGGCCAAGGAAAATGTCGTCACCTACGAGACGCGCAAGGAAGGAGATACGGCAACCGGCGGCTTCATTCCGTCCACCGCGAAGAACTTGCTCCCGTCCATGTGGAACAGCTTCATCGTGGCGATCGCCGTCGTCATTCTCAACCTGCTGGTCAGTGTGCCGGCAGCGTATGCGATGGCCAAGATCCGCTTCATCGGGCGATCGACGTCGATCTACTTCATGCTCACCACGCGCGTGATCCCGGACATCGCACTCGTCGTGCCGTTCTTCCTGTTCGTGCAAAAGCTGGGCCTGCTGGATAACCTGCTGTCGCTCATCATCACCTATCTCGCGATCACCGTTCCTTTCAGCATCTTCATCCTGCTCGGCTACTTCGAGTCGCTGCCGGATGAACTCGACAAGGCGGCGCGGGTGGACGGTTGTTCACGATTCCAGACGCTGACGCTGGTGTTCCTTCCGCTCGCGCTGCCCTCGCTGGTCGCGGTCGTGTTGTTCACCTTCCTCACGAGCTGGAACGAATTCCTGCTGGCGCTGATGTTTACGCAAACGCCGGCCTCGCAAACCATGCCGATCGTGGTCGCGTCGTTCACGTCCGACTTCACGATCAGTTTTTCATTCATCAACGCAGCGGGCGTGCTGGCGATCATTCCGCCGGTGATCATCGCCATCATGTTCGAACGCTACATCGTCTCCGGCCTGACTGCCGGCGCGGTAAAAGGCTAAGGAGAAAATCCAGTGGCACGCATTAAATTCGAAAACGTCGGGAAACGTTATCCGAACGGATACGTCGCGCTCGACAACCTGAACCTCGACATCGCAGACAAGGAGTTCCTCGTCCTGCTCGGGCCGTCTGGCTGCGGCAAATCGACCACGCTCAACATGATCGCCGGCCTGGAGGACGTCACCGAAGGCAACCTGTACTTCGACAATGAGGTGATGAATACCGTCCCGCCGCACAGGCGCGACGTGGCGATGGTGTTCCAGAGCTACGCCTTGTATCCGCACAAGACGGTGTACGAGAACATCGCTTTCGGCCTGCGCATGCGCAAGCACCCGAGCGACGAGATCGACCAGCGCGTGCGCGACGCCGCGCGCCGACTTGAAATCGAACCGCTACTGGAACGTCGCCCTGACCAGCTTTCCGGCGGTCAGCGCCAGCGCGTCGCGCTCGGCCGCGCGATGGTGCGTCAACCGCTCGCATTCCTGATGGATGAGCCGTTGTCGAACCTCGATGCCGCATTGCGCATTTCCATGCGCGCCGAGATCAAGCAATTGCACCAGGCGATGCAGACCACGTTCGTGTATGTGACGCACGACCAGGCCGAAGCATTGACGCTCGCCGATCGCATCGTCGTCATGCGCAGTGGCGTGGTACAGCAGATCGGCACGCCGGACGCCATCTACGAGCGACCGAGCAATATGTTCGTCGCATCCTTCCTCGGCAACCCACCCATCAATTTCCTCGAAGGGAATATCGTGGTGGCCGGCGACGCCGTGCTGTTCAAGCGCGGCCAGCTTGAAATCATCCTGCCGCCGCACATTGCGCAAAAGGTAGCGGGCGACTCCGGTCGCGCCGTCGTGCTGGGGATTCGCGCCGAGGATGTCGATGCCCACGCCGAGCAGCGCGCGCGCGAGTGCGTGCAGGGCAAGATCATTTCCGTCTTGCCGGTCGGCTCCGACCAGTTCCTGGAGCTTGAAGCCGAAGGCGTGAAGCTGTTCTTCCGGGTCGGAAAGGAAGTCCAGCACAAGGACGGCGAGAACCTTAGTCTCGCACTGAACCTGAATCGCCTGCATCTGTTCGACAAGCAGAGCGGTCATACCCTGGTCTGGTAAAGGCAAGCCATGAAGCCGGCAGCCTTTTCCTATCACCGTCCGAGTTCGCTCGAAGAGGCGCTCGAACAGCTCGCGCATGGCGGCGAAAATGCCAAGGTGATCGCGGGCGGGCAGAGTCTCGGCCCGATGATGAACATGCGTCTTGCGACGCCGTCCGATCTGGTCGACTTGAACGATCTCACCGAGCTGGCTTACATCCGCGACGCCGGCGATGCACTCGAAATCGGTGCGCTCACCCGTCATCATCAGATTGAAGATTCGGCAGTGGTGAAGCACCGTTGTCCTTTGCTGGCGCAGGCTGCGCAAACCATCGGACACTACGCGATCCGCCAGCGCGGCACGCTGGGCGGCAGCCTTGCCCATGCCGATCCGGCAGCGCAACTCGCACTGGTCGCCGTGACCCTCGGTGCGCAGATCAAGGTGGTCAGCATTCGTGGACAGCGCACGATACCCGCATCCGAATTCTTTTTGTCGGTCATGGCAACCGCGCTGGAGCCGGATGAAATCATTCTCTCGGTGCGCTTCCCTGCGGCGACGTCGGTTGAAGGCGCATCGTTTCAATTGTTCAACCGGCGACACGGCGACTTCGCCATTGTCGCTGTCGCCATCACCGTTGCCTTGCAGGCAGGTCGCGCGGCGCGGCTGCGGATTGGCATCGCCGGGGCCGGGCCTGTCCCGGTCGCGTACGAGGCGGTCGCGCGCCAATTTTCGGGCCGTGTCGCCGATGCCGGGTGGATCGACGAGCTTGCCCAGGCCGTGCGTGGCGCCATCGCGCCGGAAGACGATGCGCGCATTCCTGCCGAATTTCGCAGGGAGATCACGGCGACCCTGGTCAAACGCGCCATCGAGAGCGCCATTGGACGCGCAGAAGGACAAGCATGATGGACAAACTCCCCGTCACACTGACAGTCAACGGCATCAACCACGACATTCGGGTCGAGGCGCGCAAGCTGCTATCGGATGCGCTGCGTGAGGACTGCCATCTCACCGGCACGCATGTCGGCTGCGAGCATGGCGTGTGCGGCGCCTGTACGGTGCTGGTCGATGGCAAGGCAACGCGTTCCTGCCTTAGTTTCGCGGTGCAGATGGAAGGACATGAGATTTCAACCATCGAGTCGGTGGCGCACGATGACAAGCTGTCGCCGCTGCAGCAGGCAATGCACGAAGAGCACGGTTTGCAATGCGGCTTCTGCACGCCGGGCATTGTGATGACCTTCGAGGCATTCCTCAAGAATAATCCCGACCCGAGCGAAGAAGAAATTCGCGAGGCGCTCTCCGGCAACCTCTGCCGCTGCACCGGCTATCACAACATCGTCAAGGCGATCAGGAAGGCAGCGGAGCAAATCAAGAATGGCGGCGGGCATGACAAGCGCTGATTTTCAGTCCATCGGCAAGCATGTGCCGCGCCGCGAAGACCGGCGGCTGCTAACCGGCCATGGCCGCTACATCGACGACATCGATGTGCCGGGCGCGCTGCACGCGTGCTTTGTACGCTCTCCGCACGCGCACGCACGGATTCTCTCGGTCAACGTCGAGGCCGCACTGCAGATGCCCGGCATCCTTGCGGTTTTCACCGGTCATGACCTTGCACAGTGGACAACGAAGTTGCGCATGGCGCCACCGATAGATGGCCTCCAGCCGGTGGAAATGGATACGCTGCCCGTCGCCAAGGTGTGCTTCCAGGGCGATCCTGTGGCCTGCATCATCGCGACCGATCGCTATCTCGCGGAGGACGCGATCGAAAAAGTGGTCGTCGAATACGAGGTGCTCGAAGCAGTCGCCACCATGTGGCGCGCGCTCGACGCCGGTTCGCCGAAAGTCGATGAGAGCCTGCCGTCAAACCTGCTGTCACACCAGCGTTCGGAACATGGCGATGTCGAGTTCCGCAAGCGCGAAGCCTTTCGCGTAATCGAAAGCACCTTCTCGCAACATCGACAGACGCATCTGCCGATCGAGACACGCGGCTGCATCGCCGTGTGGGATGAGGGACGTCAGCATCTCACGTTTCATGTCGGCACGCAGGTACCGCATCCTTACCGCACCACGCTGGCAGCACGCATGCGGCTGACCGAATCGCAGGTCACCGTGATTTCGCCGGATGTGGGCGGCGGCTTCGGCCAGAAAATCGCGTTGTATCGCGAAGAACTGAGCGTTGCCGCCATTGCGCGCCATATGAAGCGGCCGGTGCGCTGGCGCGAGGACCGGATGGAAAACCTGCTGGCATCCTCGCAATCGCGGGAAGATTTTTGCCGTACGCGGGCGGCCGTCGACGCCAACGGCCGCTTGCTCGGCCTCGAGCTGGAAATCATTGAGGACTTCGGTGCCTACAGCTTCTATCCCGGCAACTATCTGGCGCGTGTGGTCGCCATGATTCTGACCGGGCCATACAAGGTGCAGGACTACTCGTTCGACGTGAAGGTGGTGTTGACCAACAAGGTTGGCAACGGCCCCATGCGCGCGCCCATGGCGATTACCAGCTGGGTAATGGATGGCACGATGGATGCGATCGCGCGCGAACTCGGGCTCGACCCGGCGGAAGTGCGCCGGATCAACATGCTCCATCCGGAAGACCTGCCATACACGATGGCGACGGGCGAGGTGCTCGCAGACATCACGCCGCACGAAACCTTTGAAGCGGCACTGGCAAAGATCGGCTACCAGGAATTTCGCGACCGGCAGCAGCGCGCGCGGGCAGAGGGGCGTTACCTCGGCCTCGGCATGTGCACGGTGGTCGAATCCACCACCTACGGTTCGCGTTTCTACAAGTCGGCCGGCATCGCCGGTTCCGGCCACGAGGCCGCATGGTTGCGCATCGAACCGTCGGGGGCTGTGAATGTGTCCGTCGGGCTTGGCGCAACCGGGCAGGGCTACGAGACTTCATTGACACAGGCCGCCGCCGAAGGCCTGGGCGTTCCGCCGCAGCAGGTACATCTGCATCTTGGCCATACCGATGTGGCTCCTTACGGCATGGGCAGCCGCGGCGCGCGCGGCGGCACCGCAGGCGGCGGTACGCTGTACCTCTGCGCGCAAGAGGCGTGCGCCAAGGTGCTTGCCATCGCCGCAATGCTCCTCGAACTCCCGGATAGCGCTTCGCTGCGGATGGTGGGTGGCCGTGTTCAGCGTGCCGAGGGCGGCGAATGGAGCGATACCCGACTGACGCTTGCCGACATTGCGCGTACAGCCTATCTCGACCCCCTGGCACTGCCTGAGGGAATGAGTCCGGGCCTTGAGTTCCACAAGACCTACGATCCGCCGCCGATGACATATTCCAACTCGACACATATGTGCGAAGTGGAGGTGGATGTCGCAACAGGTGCGATCCGCTTTATGCGCTACCTGGTTGCGGAAGACTGCGGCACCGTGCTGAGTCCCGTCGTCGTCGAGGGGCAACAGCATGGCGCAATCGCCATGGGCTTGTCCGGCGCGCTCTACGAGCATGTGCATTACGACGAAGGCGGGCAGAACCTGTCCGGCACGCTGGCCGATTATCTGGTCGCCACGGCGCACGAGCTTCCCCATTTCGACATCCTGCCGATGCACACGCCGAGCCGCGCCACGCCCGCCGGCATCAAAGGAATGGCCGAGGGTGGCGTGATGGGCGCGATCGGTGCGCTGGCCAATGCCGTCAATGATGCGCTTGCACCGTTTGGCGTCGTCGTCGACAGGCAGCCACTTACCCCGATGTATCTGCGTGAACTGCTGCGCGACAAATAGGAGAGGAATCACAAATGAGTGCAAACACGAGCACCCGCATCGGCTTCATCGGCCTTGGCATCATGGGCCGCAGCATGGCGGGGCATATCTTGACCGCGGGCTACCGGCTCAACGTCTACAACCGCTCCCGCGACAAGGCGGATGAGCTGGTCGCCAGGGGCGCCACCTGGTGCGATACGCCCGGCGACGTCGCTGCGGCATCGGACATCGTGATCACGATGGTGGGATTTCCGCATGACGTCGAACAGATCTACCTGGGCGAAAACGGTATCGTGGCACGCGCCAACCGGGGTGCGGTCCTGATCGACATGACGACTTCCAGTCCGGCATTGGCCGAGCGCATCGCAGCCGAAGCGGACAAGAAGAAGTGCTATGCCATCGATGCGCCCGTATCCGGCGGAGACGTCGGCGCGCGCGACGCTAAGCTTGCCATCATGGTAGGCGGCGACCCTGCGGCCTTTGAAAAGGCTTTGCCGGTGCTGCAGCGCATGGGCACGAGCATCGTCCTGCAGGGTGGTGCCGGCGCCGGCCAGCACACCAAGATGTGCAATCAGATCGTGATTGCCTCGACCATCATGGGCGTATGCGAAGGGCTGGCCTACGGCAAGCGCGCCGGCCTCGATCTCGACACCGTGCTCAAGTCCATCGGCGGCGGCGCGGCTTCTGGCTTCCAGCTGAACGTGCTTGGCACTCGCATCATCAAGGGCGACTTCGCGCCGGGTTTCTTCATCGAGCACTTCATCAAGGATCTGGGCATCGCCCTGGCCGAGGCGCATTGCATGCAGCTCGATCTGCCGGGCGTCTCGCTGGCCCGCAAACTCTACGAACAACTCGCAGCGCAAGGTTACGGCCGCAACGGCACGCAGGCGCTCTTCAAACACTACGAGAAATAAGCATGGCGATGGATTTTTCAGGTGAATACAGCATTCCGGCCAGGCAGCAGCAGGTATGGGATGCGTTGAACGATCCGGCCGTGCTGCAGACGTGCATTGCCGGCTGCAAGCAGCTCGACAAGGTTTCTGACACGGAGTTTGCCGCCATCGTGGGTACGAGGGTCGGGCCGATCTCCGCAACCTTCCGGGGCAGCGTGCTGTTGTCCGAGCTTGACGCGCCGAATGGCTACACATTGACCGGTCAAGGGCAGGGCGGCGCGGCCGGCTTCGCGAAGATGACTGCGCGCGTTTCGCTCGCCGGCAATGGCGACGCCACGACGCTGAAATACGTGGCGGAGGCGGACATCGGCGGCAAGCTGGCAAGCGTCGGCAGCCGTCTCGTGCAAACCGTTGCAAAGAAGAACGCGGACGACTTCTTCACGGCATTCGCCCGTCACTTCGACGGCGCGGGCATGCCGGCGGAAGCCGTGTCGGCTCCACTTGCGCCGGCAGCGGCGCCGAGGGCGAGCGCAGCCGCCGCAACCACGGCCATGGCACCGGTTCCTTCATCCGCGCTGTCTTCGATATACAGCGCTGTCCCCGCATGGATGGCCGTCTTTACCTGCGCCATCGGCTTCGGTTTTGGCTACTTCGTGGCACTGGCGCGATAAGAGATTTGCAGCAAATGCCGACCTGACGGTTCGGCAGGCAACACGACGTCACCGTCAAACAAATCGATACTCAAAAATACTGCTTCCTCAGGAGAGACTAATGAAAAAATCGCTACTTGCGCTTGCTGTGCTGGGTGCATTCGCTGGAGCCGCTTCGGCGCAGACCAATGTTGCTGTCTACGGCATCATGGATCTCGCACTGGACTTCCAGGGCGGCGGCGCGGCCGGCTCAGCCACCAAGCTGTCCAATCCGTTTGGTTCGCGCATCGGCTTTCGCGGTACCGAAGATCTCGGCGGCGGCATGTCGGCAAACTTCGTGCTGGAGTCCGGCTTCACCGCCGACACTGGTGCGTTGAGCCAGGGCGGGCTCATGTACGGGCGCCAGGCATTCGTTGGCCTGAAGGGCAATTCGGGCGCACTGACGCTGGGGCGCCAGTACAGCCCGCGCTTCCTTGCGATCGCGCAAGTGGCCGATCCGTTCAATGTCGGTTTTTCCGGTCAGGCGCATAACCTCATCGATCCGGATGGCGTGCGCGTCAATAATGCCATCAAATACACCACGCCGACCTTCAACGGCTTTACCGCCGACGTCCTGTATGGCCTTGGCGAAGTCGCAGGCGACAACTCTGCCGGCCGCCAGCTGGGGAGTTCCATCGGCTATGTGGCTGGTCCGGTGAATGTACGTCTTGCCTACCACAATCGCAACGGCAATCCGTCGACCATCGCCAGCACAAGGAACACCATGCTCGCGGGCACATATGACTTCGGCGTCGCAAAGTTGCACCTTGCCTACAGCGACAACGACGGCCCGGCCGCCAAGGGTTCCACAGACAATCGCGACTACCTGATCGGCGCAACGGTGCCGTTCGGCGCCAGCACGGTGCGCGCATCCTATATCCGCAAGGATGACCGGACCGCCGCCAACCATGATGCCAACCAGTTCGCGCTCGGCTACTTCTATGCCTTGTCCAAGCGCACCGATGTCTACACGGTTTATTCGCGCATCAGCAACAAGAATGGCGCGACATTCACCGTCAACAATGGCTCCGATACCGGCATCGGCGATCGTGGCGTCAACGTCGGCCTGCGTCATTTCTTCTGACCTGCGCTCGACGTCATCACCTGAGAAAAGGCGCCTCGTGCGCCTTTTTCGCCAACTACCCACTCTCCGGAGAAACGCGTGAACCTGATTGATCCGATCATCCAGTTCCATCCCGAATTGCAACAGATCCGGCGCGACATTCATGCGCATCCCGAACTTTGCTACGAAGAGCAGCGAACCGCCGATCTGGTTGCCGGAAAACTGACCGAGTGGAACATCCCCATTGTGCGCGGCATGGGCAAGACCGGCGTGGTTGGCATCATCAGGAACGGCAACAGCCAGCGCGCGATCGGCTTGCGCGCCGATATGGATGCGCTGCCGATGCGGGAAGCGAATACCTTCGCTCATACTTCCAGGCACGACGGAAGGATGCACGCCTGCGGTCACGATGGCCATACGGCGATGTTGCTGGGCGCAGCGCAGTATCTGTCGCGCTACCGGCATTTCGACGGCACCGTCTACCTGATCTTTCAACCGGCCGAGGAAGTCGGCGCCGGCGCCAGACGGATGATGGATGACGGACTGTTTGCGCAATGCCCGATGGACGCGGTGTTCGGCATGCATAACTGGCCGGGGCAGGCGGTCGGCGCCTTCGGCGTCACGCCGGGGCCGATGATGGCCTCATCGAACGAGTTCGAAGTAATCGTGAAGGGGAAGGGCGCGCACGCCGCGCAGCCGCACAAGGGCATAGACCCGATCATGGTTGCCTTGCAGCTCGCGCAGGGCTGGCAGACCATCATCAGCCGTAACAAGAGCCCGCTCGACGCCGGCGTGTTGTCGGTGACGCAAATCCATTCCGGCAGCGCGACCAATGTGATTCCCGACACAGCACGCCTGATCGGGACCGTGCGCACCTTCCGGCCGGAGGTGCTGGACCTGATTGAAACCCGCATGCGGATCATGGCGGAACATACGGCCGCCGCCTTTGAGGCGGAGATCGAATTCAAGTTCGAGCGCCTTTATCCGGCCCTCATCAATCATGCGAAGGAAACCGCCATCGCGGTCGACGTCATGAAGTCGATCGTCGGCGAAGCGAATGTCAACCCAGCGGTTGAGCCGACAATGGGGGCGGAAGACTTTGCTTTCATGCTGCAGGAAAAGCCGGGCTGCTATGTGTTCATCGGCAACGGCGAAGGCGACCATCGCTCGGTGGGGCACGGGCTGGGTCCGTGCAACCTGCACAACCCGAGTTATGATTTCAACGACGCCTTGCTGCCGATAGGTGCGACCTACTGGGTGCGCCTGGTGGAGCAATATCTGTCACGCGCATAGAGCGAAGGGGCATCCGTGGACAGTATCGATCTCGAAGTATTGAAAGCCTGCGATGATTGGATCAACGCAGGCCGCAAATGTGAACTCGTGACCGTCATCAAGAGCTGGGGCTCGAGTCCGCGGCCGGAAGGCGCGATGCTCGCGATATGCGAGGATGGCCGCGTGGTCGGATCGGTGTCGGGCGGATGCATCGAGGACGATCTGATCGAGCGCGTGCGCAAAGAGGGGATCACCCGAGCGCGTCCGGAGTTGATCACCTACGGAATCACGGCGGACGAGGCACATCGCTTCGGTCTGCCGTGCGGCGGCACGATACAACTGGCGATTGAACCCTTGTGCGGAGACAGCCGCATTGATGAATTGCTGCAGCGGCTTTCCCGCCGCGAATTGGTAGCACGCCGCCTCGATCTCGCAACAGGGCGGGTCGTGTTGGGACCGGCGGGTGCCGGCATGAGCATGCACGCATCGGAGCATGTCTTGACGACGATTCATGGGCCGCGCTGGCGCCTGGTGCTCATTGGAGCAGGGCAGTTATCGCGCTTTGTCGCGCAGATTGCCGCTGGCATGGATTACGCCGTGACGGTGTGCGATCCGCGCGAAGAATATCGCGATGGCTGGCAGGTGCCGGGAGTCGAATTGCGGCATGCCATGCCGGATGATGTTGTGATCGAAATGAAGCTGGATCGCCGCAGCGCCGTGGTGGCGTTGACGCATGATCCGAAGCTTGATGACCTGGCGCTCATGGAGGCCTTGAAGTCCGATGCCTTTTATGTCGGCGCGATTGGGTCGCGCGCCAACAACGCCAAACGGCGCGAGCGGCTTAAGCTGTTTGATCTGAATGATGAGCAGATTGCGCGCTTGCGAGGGCCGGTTGGACTTTACATTGGCAGCAAGACGCCTGCGGAGATTGCGATCTCGATTCTTGCGGAGATGACGGCGGCGAAAAACGGGATTGTGCTGTCGGAGGATTTGCGGGTCGCGCACGCGAAAGGGCCAGCGGCGATCGGGGAGTCGGGCTGTGTCTCTCCTCGGTGATTCAATTCCGTAGCCCCTGGGTGGGGTACGGAATCGCCGAAGAGTCGAGTGCTTCACCGTCATCCGTCAACAAGCCACGACACTCACTGCCAGCCCCCCCAGCGAAGTCTCCTTGTACTTGCTATGCATATCCGCCCCGGTCTGCCGCATCGTCTCGATCACCTTGTCCAGCGATACATGGTGCGTTCCGTCGCCGCAGAGGGCCAGGCGCGCTGCATTGATCGCCTTGGTCGCCCCCATCGCGTTGCGCTCGATGCAGGGAATCTGCACCAGGCCCCCGATCGGGTCGCAGGTGAGCCCGAGATTGTGTTCCATGCCGATCTCGGCGGCGTTCTCGATCTGTTCGTTGGTGCCGCCGAGGGCGGCGGCCAGACCTGCCGCGGCCATGGAGGCCGCGACGCCGACCTCGCCCTGACATCCGACTTCAGCACCCGAGATCGAGGCGTTTTCCTTGTATAGCGAGCCGATCGCCGCGGCGGTCAGGAGGAAGTCTCGCATGCCCTGTGTCGACGCGTTGTCGCAGAACTGTTCATAGAAGCGCAGGACTGCGGGAATGATGCCGGCTGCGCCATTGGTCGGTGCGGTGACGACCCGGCCGCCTGCGGCGTTCTCTTCATTGACCGCGACGGCGAAGGCATTTACCCAATCCAGCTCTTGCAAGGGTTGCCCATTCTTTTTTTCGAGCAGGCGTTCATGCAGGTGGCGTGCGCGGCGGCGAACATTGAGCCCGCCGGGCAGGGTGCCTTCCTGTTGCAGGCCGCGTTCGATGCATGCGCGCATTGTGGCCCGGATGCGGTCGATTTCCACGATGATGTCACGCTCGCTGCGCAGTGCCTGTTCGTTTTCGAAAGCGAGTGCTGCGATCGACATGTTCCGTTCGCGCCCGATCCGCAGCATGTCCTGCGCTGAACGATAGGGGTGCGGCCAGGCGACCGATGACTGTACGGGCTTGCCGATCTCGTCGGCACTCACGACAAAGCCGCCGCCGATGGAAAACAGGAGTTGCTGCAGCAGCAGCCGGCCATGCGTATCGCTTGCGGTAAAGCGCATTCCGTTGGGATGCTGCGGCAGCGTGCGCCCCATGTGGAACAAGAGATGCGACGTTTCCGAGAAGGGAATCAGGTGCTTGCCGAGGAGCGAGATTGTCCCCGATCGACGGATCGCGGCCAGCGTCGGGCCGATGCTGTCGACATCCACGGTCTCCGGCGCTTTGCCGGCGAGGCCGAGCAGGATCGCGCGGTCGGTCCCATGTCCGGTGCCGGTCAACGCAAGGGAGCCATAAAGGTCGACAGTCACGCTGCCGACCTGGCCGAGAAGGCCGCCGGCTTCCAGATCCTGCGCGAATTGACGGGCCGCGCACATCGGGCCCACGGTATGCGAGCTCGACGGCCCGATGCCGATTTTGAAGATTTCAAAGACGCTGACTGGCATGGGATTACTTGATCGGCGAGAAACTGACCGGATTCAGGAAAACGCTTTCCTGATGGACCAGGTACGGGAGAATCGAAGGCACGAACGCTTGCCATTCCTTATCGGCCGCCAACAGCGAGCGTTGGGTGCTGCGATGGCCGAAATCGTCATAACCCCATAGAAAGACAATCGAGTTCAGCGTGCCGGATTCCTTGGTCCAGCAGCCGACCAGATTGGCGTAACGCGTGATGATGTGGAGACCGTTTTCCTGATAGATTTTCAGGAACTCCGGCGCCTTGCCTGCCTGCACCTGATAGGTGCGCATTTCGAGAATCACTTTTTTCTCCCCTTGAATGAATACCCGACCAAAGAAGTTGGGTAAAATACTTCCTCGATCCATTTCTTATATCGTCAACTGACGATATATTTTGCCACAAACATGGGCGGGCCTGTGCGCCAAGCCAAAAAACAACGATGAAAGCAAAGTCCGACCTGCTAGCCGAAAGCCGGCACAAAAAATCCGCGGCCCCGAAAGGCAAGGGCCGACGCCCGACTGCACGCATGCCGCAGGCAGAACGCCGTGCACAAATCCTGACCAAGGCCTACGAATTTTTTTCCGAGTACGGACTCACGGCGCAAACGCGCGCCCTGGCTGACGCGTGCGGCGTGTCGCAGCGGCTGCTATACAGCTTGTTTCCCAACAAGGCGGCCTTGCTGAATGCAGTTTACGAGACGGAGATCGCGGGACCGATCAAGGCAATCTGGTTCGTCCAGCTCAGGGACCGCAGCAAGCCGATCGAGGAACGCCTGATGGCGTTTTACAAGGAATATTACGACTGCATCCTGACGCGACGCTGGCTGCGCCTTTTCCTGTATGCATCGCTGTCCGAAGAGGGAATGGCGCCGACTTACATCGCGGGAATCGTCACGCACCTATTGGAGATGATTGTCGAAGAAGCCGCGCGCGAGGCGAAGCTGCGCCCGCCGGAAGATCCGGCATACATGCAGGAAATCGGCTGGATCCTGCACGGCGCGGTGTCGCACCTGGCCATCCGCCGCCATATCTATCGCGATGCCAATCCGCTCGATGCCGAGACGGTGGTCGGCATGCACGTGCGCTCATTTCTGGGTGGTCTGAAGGCAGTCCTGCCGCCCGCATGAAGCGCGCGGAAGCCTTCCGATCATCAATTTATATCGTCAGATGATGATATAACAGGCTGTTGAAACACGTAGCGCGCGGGCCGAGACTTGGGGCGAGGAGCGCAAGCGTACAAGCGGTACGCAGAGCACCGCAGACCCAAAAATCGGTCCGCGCAGTAGTTTTTCAACAGCCTGATAAATCCATTCCCATAACCTGCGCATGCGCGACGGTATTGCGCACGCGCCCGGCTGCCTCAGCGCACGAAGCGGCCGTCCTTGCCGATCATCGTCAGCTCGACGAACTCACTGCCGGTGTGGTCACGCGGGCCGTAGGTCACCATCAGACCGCCGAAGTCGACGCGCTGCATCGATTCCATCGCATGAATGAAACCTTCGCGTGTCAGATTGCGTCCGGCGCGGCGCAGTCCCTCGACAAAAACCTTCGCGTTGACGAAGCCTTCCATCGCTGCATAGGACATCGTTACCTTGGTGTTCTTGGTGGCGGAGTGGAATTCCTGTCCGAGCGGCGTCGTCAGCAGATGCGGGGCGGGAGTGATCTGCGAGACGATCACGCCATAGCCGGCCGGCCCGAGGTCCTTGACGAAGGCGTCCGAGGAATTGTTCGACATCGTCATGATCAGCATATGGCCGCCTTGCGCGCGGATGGCCTTGATGACTTCCACCGTGTTCTTGGCGGAGCTGACGATGATCAGCGCGCCCGGATTGGGCTTGATGACTTCCGTTGCCGTGGCCTTGTAGTCCGGATTGACGCGCGCGAACTTGGTGATGGCGACCGGCGTCAGCTTGCGTGCTTCCATGGCCTTCTTGAAGCCGGCCAGACCGTCCTGGCCGAAGGCGTCGTCCACATGCAGGATGCTGATCGACTTCACGCCGATGGTGTCGAAATGTTCGACCGCGCGGATGACTTCATCCTGGTACTTGGCACGGATGTTGAACAGCAGGCGCTGCACCGGCTCATGAAAAACGGCGGCGCCGGTGCTGGGCGCGACCAGCGGCACATTGTTTGCCTCAAGTAGCGGCAGGATGCCCTGGGTGTGCGGCGTTCCGCGCCCGCCGAACAGCGCGAAGACCTGATCCTTCTTGATCAGGGTGTCCGCATTGGCGAGTGTCAGCGCAGGATCAAACTTGTCGTCCAGCATGCGCATCTCGATTTTCCGTCCATGCACGCCGCCTTGCCTGTTGATGAGGTTGAAGTAGGCATTGGCGCCTTCATTCAGCTCCTTGACAGGGGCGGCCACGGTGCCGGTCAGGCCAACCGTCTGGCCGATGAGAATGGTGGAGTCGGTAACACCGGTCTCGGCCGATGCCGTGATCGCAGTGCCGATAAACAACATGGATGCGATCAATTTACGCAAAGCAGCAGCCATCGTGAGATCCTTTTTCAGAGAAGGCGGGAGGTCATTGTTGAATCTTGCCAACAGCGCCGCAATTGTGGGTTTTACGTAACGGGCAAGATCACTTACACGACATCTTACGTTGAGTTGCATCAAGCAAATCGCATTAATGAAGGCGCTTATCCCATCATTTTTCCGTTTCGCTTAGAATGGCATTGTGCGCTGCACAAATTGTTTACAGTTATCAGGATTGCACTATGAAAACGACCGATTTGGCTGGCCTGAGCGCCCCTCCGCCGAACAGTGATGATCAGTCCGGTTCGGACAAGCCGACGATACGCGTCAAGGAGCTATCCGAGCGCGATCGGCGCCGCCTGTTGATGCACTTTCTCGCGCTGGACGAGAGCGATCGCTTGTTGCGTTTCGGCACGGTGCTGCCGGATGAATTGATCACGCGCTATGTACAAATGCTCGACTTCTCGCGCGATACGGTGTTTGGCGTGTACGACGACAATCTTCGGCTGGTGGGCGTAGGACATCTGGCTTTTGCGCCGCGCGAGGCGCTGCCGCCACTGAGCGAAGCGACCTTGAAAGCGCGCATCGCGGAATTCGGCGTGTCCGTTTCGGCCACGGCGCGCGGCATGGGGATCGGCTCCAAGCTGTTCGAGCGCGGCGCCATCCACTGCCGCAACGAGGATGTGGACACGCTCTACATGCACTGCCTGTCGTCGAACCAGACCATGATCCACATCGCGGCCAAGGCGGGCATGGAAATTCATCGCGACTACGGCGAAGCGGATGCCTATCTGAAGCTCACGCCGGCCAATCCCGGCAGCATGCTGGCCGAGGCGGTGGAAGAGCAGTTCGCCTCCTTCGACTACACCATGAAAGCGAACGCCAAGGCTGCCGCGAAATTATTGCGGAAATTGCCGGGGATGAAGAAGGGCTGATTGATTGGTCCACGGAAAACACGGAATACACGAAAACAAGAACATCCGTGCAAGACTGTCCGCTGGTGTTGATATGCAATGCATGCGGGGTATCACGAAACTGTTTCCGCGCTTTCCGTGGACTAAACCAGTATCAAACCAGCGGCAGCGCCGTCGTGTCCTTGATCTTTTGCAACGCAAAGCTCGACTTCACATCCAGCACGGCAGGATGCTTGAGCAGGGTTTCCATCATGAAGCGCGAGAAGTGTTCCATGTCTTCCACATGCACGCGCAGTAAATAATCCATCTCGCCGGTCATCGCGTAGCAGGCGACGACCTCCGGCCAGTTGTCTACCGAGGCAGCAAAGTCGGCGCGCGGGGAGCGCACACTCCCGGTCGGCGTATCGCTGTGTTTTTCCAGGCGCACGTTGACATAGGCCAGCAGCCCGAGGCCGATCTTGTCCGGATCGAGCAGGGCGACATACTGCCGAATGACGCCCGATTCCTCCAGATTCTTGATGCGTCGCAGGCAAGGCGAAGGCGAAAGGCTGACCCGGTCCGCCACTTCCTGGTTGGTCAGCCGGCCGTCGGACTGCAGAATCGACAGGATCTTCAGGTCCGTCTTGTCCAGGTTTATTTTTGACATGGATCACCAATTTCAAAAAAATATTGGCAATATTATTGCCAATATTTTGAATGTGTGCCCACATTTTAAAATTTTATGCCGCATGTCCTTGCCTATACTTGAAGCAGATATTTGCCAAAATCACACAAGGAGACAGGCATGGAATTCCAACCCTGGGACAACCCCATGGGCACGGACGGCTTCGAATTCATCGAATATGCCGCCCCTGATCCCAAAGCGCTCGGTGCGCTGTTCGAGCAGATGGGATTTGTCGCCATCGCCCGCCATCGCCACAAGGATGTGACGCTGTACCGCCAGGGCGACATCAACTTCATCATCAATGCCGAAAAGGATTCGTTCGCGCAACGCTTCGCCCGCCAGCACGGGCCGTCAATCTGCGCGATCGCGTTTCGCGTGAAGGATGCCGCGTATGCCTATCGGCGCGCGCTGGAGCTCGGCGCCTGGGGCTTCGACAACAAGACCGGGCCGATGGAACTGAACATTCCCGCGATCAAGGGCATCGGGGATTCGCTGATCTATTTCGTCGACCGCTGGCGCGGCAAGGAAGGCGAGAACGGTGTGGCTGCGGGCGCCATCGGCGATATCAGCATCTATGACGTCGACTTCGTTGCCATTCCCGGCGCCGCTGCCAATCCGGTCGGCCACGGCCTGACCTATATCGATCATCTCACGCACAACGTGCATCGTGGCCGCATGAAGGAATGGGCCGAATTCTACGAGCGCCTGTTCAACTTCCGCGAGATCCGCTATTTCGATATCGAGGGCAAGCTGACCGGCCTGAAGTCGAAAGCCATGACTTCACCCTGCGGCAAGATCCGCATCCCGATCAATGAGTCGTCCGACGACAAATCGCAGATCGCCGAGTATCTTGATCTCTACCACGGCGAGGGCATCCAGCACATCGCGCTCGGTACCAACGATATCTACGCGACGGTGGAATCGATGAAGACCAGGCAGGTGGCGTTCCAGGACACCATCGAGACCTATTACGACCTGGTCGACAAGCGCCTGCCGCAGCACGGCGAACGTGTCGCCGACTTGCGCCGCCTGCGCATCCTGATCGATGGCAACAGCAATGCGACAAGGCGTGAGCTGCTGCTGCAGATCTTCACGCAAACCGTCATTGGACCGATCTTTTTCGAAATCATCCAGCGCAAGGGCGACCAGGGCTTCGGCGAAGGCAATTTCCGCGCATTGTTCGAGTCGATCGAGCTCGATCAGATTCGTCGCGGCGTGCTGAAGAGCGACAGCGTTTCCGCCTAAGGAGCAGAGCATGAACACCACGGTCGACCAGGCTGATTTCTTCAAGACCCTGGAAGAGAAGTCGGATGGCGCCAGCCTGCGTGGCGACTACAGCCGGTGCGACGCGCAGTACGTGGTCAGGCAGGATAGCAGCGGCTACACGGCGGAGCAGCAGGCGCTGTGGCGCAAGCTGTATCAGCGCCAGGCGAAGCTGCTGCCCGGGCGCGCCTGCGAGCTGTTCATCGACAGCCTCGGCAAGCTCGACGCATCGGCGGAAATCCCGTGCCTGGAGCGCACCAGCGAAGCGCTGCACAAGGCGACCGGCTGGCAGCTCGTCGCGGTGCCGGGCCTGATTCCCGATCTGACTTTCTTCGAGCATCTCGCCGAGCGCCGCTTTCCGGTGACGGTGTGGCTGCGCGAACCGCATGAATTCGACTACATCGTCGAGCCGGACATCTTCCACGACTTCTTCGGGCATGTGCCGCTCCTGTTCAATCCGATTTTTGCGGATCATCTGCAGCAGTTCGGCAAGGGCGGTTTGAAGGCATTGCGGCTTGACGCCTTGAAGTATCTGGCGCGCCTGTACTGGTACACGGTGGAGTTCGGACTGATTGAAAGTCCGCAGGGCTTGCGTGCGTATGGCGCCGGCATCCTGTCATCCGGCGGCGAGATCGAATATTGCCTGACCAGTCCGAAGCCGCGCCGCATTGCGCTGGAGGCGGAGCGCACGATGCGCACGCTGTACAAGATCGATTCGTACCAGGAAACTTATTTCGTGATCCGCGATTACCAGCATCTGTTCGACGTGACCGCGCCGGACTTCGCGCCGATTTATGAAAGGATCAGGATGGAGGAGGCTTTGCCGGCGAACAGTCTGTTGCCGGGCGAGATCAATATTGCACCGAACCGCTGATACGCAGGCGTCTCAGCTCGACACCCGCTGGCGCATCAGCGCCCGGATTTCGTCGCGCGTCACCTTGCCATCCTTGTTGGTATCGAGGCGATCGAAATTGTCGGTGAGGCGGCCCCAGTGTGCGGCTTCCGCCTCTGTCCTGGAGAGCGCGCCGTCGCCGTCCTTGTCCGCGGCCTTGAACTGTTCATCGAACCTGGCGAGAAAGTGCGGCTTGCTTGGAGCGGCCGGCTCGCTCGCCGACTGCGCGACTGCCATGCTGGCGCCGAATACCGCTGCCCCGACCATCAGCAGAAAAGTGGATTGCATGTTACCCTCTGAAGCGCTTTTTCCGACTGATTAACTGTAAGTACGCCGCTGCAATTTCACCAAGGCATTTACGCCTTGTTACACCTCCCCGCTGTTGCAGTGTGCATTGAGTGACATGCGCTGCTGTGCTAATGTGCACGTGTCAAAACGATAAAACGGCAAGCCCACAAGGCGGGTCAGTTTGACAGCGAAACCATCGCACCCAAGAACACAATTTTTGGCCTGGAGACCGAATGAATGCACCCCTGAATTCCGGGCAGCGTCAGCTGCTGGAAAACATTTCCCTCGACGACAAGTTCACGCTGGAGCGCGGCCGCGCTTTCATGACCGGCACGCAAGCCCTGATCCGCTTGCCAATGCTGCAACGCCAGCGCGACGTTCTGGCGGGATTGAATACCGCCGGCTACATCACCGGCTATCGCGGATCTCCGCTCGGCAATGTCGACATGACCGCGATGAAGGCGAAGAAATATCTCGAAGCTCATCACGTCAAGTTCCATCCCGGCATGAACGAAGACCTGGCCGCGACCGCCGTATGGGGGACGCAGCAGGTCAACCTGTTTCCGGGAGCGAAGTACGACGGCGTGTTTTCGATGTGGTACGGCAAGGGGCCGGGCGTGGACCGCTGCGGCGACGTGTTCAAGCACGCCAACATGGCCGGCACCGACAAGAACGGCGGCGTGCTGGTGCTGGCCGGCGACGACCATGCGGCGAAATCTTCCACCGCAGCGCATCAGAGCGAGCACATCCTGAAAGCCTGCGGGATTCCGGTGCTGTATCCGTCCACGGTGCAGGAATATCTCGACTACGGCCTGCATGGCTGGGCCATCAGTCGTTACACGGGTTTATGGGTGGCGATGAAATGCGTCACCGACCTCGTCGAGTCCGGTGCTTCGGTCGAACTCGATCCGGATCGCGTGCAGATCGCATCGCCCACCGATTTCGAATTGCCGCCCGGCGGCCTCAACATCCGCTACCCGGATGCGGTGCTGGAGCAGGAAGCGCGCATGAACCACTACAAGTGGTATGCCGCGCTGGCCTATGTCCGCGCCAACAAGCTCAACCGGATCATCTGGGACAGCCCGCGTGCGCGCATCGGCATCATCACCGCCGGCAAGTCCTATCTCGACACGCGTCAGGCCCTGTATGACCTCGGCATCGACGAAGCGGCCGCGCGGGACATCGGCATCCGCCTGTACAAGGTCGGCATGACCTGGCCGCTGGAGGCCGAGGGCGTGCGCGCCTTCGCGCAGGGCCTGGAAGAAATCATCGTGGTGGAAGAGAAGCGCCAGATCCTCGAATACCAACTGAAGGAAGAACTCTACAACTGGCGCGACGACGTGCGTCCGCGCGTGGTCGGCAAGTTCGACGATACCGGCGAGTGGAGCGGCAACCACCGCGAGGGCCACGGCAACTGGCTGCTGCCGGCGACCTATGAACTGAACCCGGCACAGATCGCACGCGCCATCGCCACCCGCATCTCGAAATACTTCGCCGGCCAGCCGATCGAGCAGCGCGTCAAGGAACGCATCGCCTATCTGGAAGCAAAGGAAGCGGTGCTCAAGGTCGGCAGCGCCAAGCCCGATCCCAACAAGGACCGCATTCCGCATTTCTGCTCGGGATGCCCGCACAACACCTCCACCAATGTGCCCGAAGGCAGCCGCGCGCTGGCCGGCATCGGTTGCCATTACATGGTGCTGTGGATGGACCGCCGCACGGCGACCTTCACGCACATGGGGGCGGAGGGCGTGACCTGGGTCGGCCACGCGCCGTTCACCAACGAGCAGCATGTGTTCGCCAACCTGGGCGACGGCACTTACTTCCATTCCGGCTTGCTGGCAATCCGCGCCGCCGTTGCGGGCAAGGTCAACATGACCTACAAGATCCTGTACAACGATGCGGTGGCGATGACCGGCGGCCAGCAGTTTGACGGCCCGCTCGACCCGGCGATGATCTCACGCCAGATCGCCGCCGAGGGCGTGAACCCGATCGTGGTGGTGACCGACGAGCCGGGCAAATATCCGGCCGGCGTGAACTGGGCGCCGGGCGTGACGATCCGCCATCGGGATGAGCTCGACACGGTGCAGAGGGAATTGCGCGAGGTGAAGGGCGTGTCGGCGATCATTTACGACCAGACCTGCGCTTCCGAAAAGAGGCGCCGCCGCAAGCGCAACGAGTATCCGGACCCGGCCAAGCGCACCGTGATCAACGAAGCCGTTTGCGAGGGCTGCGGCGATTGCAGCGTGCAATCGAACTGCCTGTCGGTCGAGCCGCTGGAAACCGAGTTCGGGCGCAAGCGCCAGATCAATCAATCCTCGTGCAACAAGGACTTCTCTTGCGTCAAGGGCTTCTGCCCGAGCTTCGTCACGGTCGAAGGCGGCCAGTTGAAGAAGCCGAAGAAAGCCGTCGTCAGCGATGACGCGGGCGCGAAGAAGCTGCCGATTCTGCAAGGCAGCAACCTGCCTTATCCCGCGCTGCCGACCACGGAAAAACCCTTCGGCATCCTGGTGACGGGCGTTGGCGGCACGGGCGTGATCACCATCGGCCAGATCCTGGCAATGGCAGCGCACGCCGAAGGCAAGGGTTGCTCCGTGCTGGATATGAGCGGCCTCGCGCAAAAGGGCGGGCCGGTGATGTCACACGTGCGCTTGTCCGATCATCCGGATGAGATCCATTCGACCCGCGTCGGCACCGGTGCAGCCGATCTGGTGATCGGCTGCGACCTGATCGTCACCGCCAGTCGTGATGCCGTGTCGCGCATGGGCGAGGGGCGTACCTACGCGGCCGTCAATTCGACCGGTACGCCGACGGCTGCCTTCGTGAAGAATCCGGACTGGAAACATCCCGGTGCAGCGGCCGAGAACGACATCCGCACGGCTTGCGGCGACGGACGTGCGGACTTCATCGACGCGGGCAAGATTGCCACCGCGCTGATGGGCGACAACATTGCAACCAACATGTTCATGCTCGGCTATGTCTGGCAGAAAGGCTGGGTGCCGCTGTCGGAAGCTGCGGTGATGAAGGCGATCGAACTGAACGGCGTCTCGGTAGAATTCAACAAGCAGGCCTTCGTGTGGGGCCGCAATGCCGCGCACGACTGGGCTGCGGTCGAACGCCTGGCGAAGATGAACGATACTGCCGCGCAAGTGATCGAATTCAAGCGCGCACCGTCGCTCGATGCGATGATCGACTTGCGCGTCGATTATCTGGCGAAGTATCAGAATGCTGCTTACGCACGGCAGTACCGCGACTTCGTCGAGAAGGTGCGCAGCGCGGAACGCGACGTGGTCGATCAGAAACCCTTGCGTCTGACCGAAGCCGTCGCTCGCTACCTGTTCAAGCTGATGGCCTACAAGGACGAGTATGAGGTCGCGCGCCTGCATGCCGACATGGCGTTCAAGGCCAAGATCGAGGGCATGTTCGAAGGTGACTACAAGCTCAAGTTCCATCTCGCGCCGCCTTTGTTTGCGAAACGCGATGCGAACGGGCACCTGATCAAGCAGGAGTTCGGTCCCTGGATGATGAAAGCCTTTGGCGTGCTTGCGAAATTCAAGTTCCTGCGTGGCGGTCCATTCGATATTTTCGGCCATACCGCGGAGCGCAAGACGGAGCGCGCGCTGATCGGGCAGTACCGGCAAACAATGGAAGCGCTGTTGCCGAAACTGACGGAAGGAAATCTCACAAAGGCAGTCGCGATCGCCAGCATTCCGGAAGACATTCGCGGCTTCGGTCACGTGAAGGAAAAGAACCTGAAGGCAGCCAGGGAGAAGGAATCGGCATTGCTGACTGCATTTGATGCGCCAAATGCACCGAATGCAACGGCGAAGACTTCACAGCAGGTTGCCTGAACCGGTTTAACTAGGCACTACCGCCATCCCGAACCCAAGCGGGATGGCGTTTTTTTTTATTACTTCGGACGAGCCAATGCAGCAGCAAATACTTCGCGAATGGATCGCCTCCGACCCGCTGCGCATGCGTGCGTTGCGCATCGCGCGCGATCTCGCCTTGCCCGACTGGTGCATCGCGGCCGGCTTCGTGCGCAATCTTGCCTGGGACAAGCTGCACCGCTTCGAAATTCCAACGCCGCTGACCGATATCGACCTGATCTACTTCGACCCCGAACGCGCGAGCAAGGAACACGAGCGCGAGATCGAGGCGCGCCTTGCGGCAATCGACACGGAGCTGCCATGGTCGGTGCGCAATCAGGCACGCATGCATACACGTAACGGCGACCAGCCTTACAAGTCCACCATGGACGCCATGAGGTATTGGGTCGAGCTGGAAACAGCCATCGGCGCGAGGCTCGATGCGGATGGGCGGATCGAGATCATCAGCCCGTTCGGCCTCGACAGCCTGTTCGCGAAAAAGATCACCCCCAACCAGAAGCACTACAAGCCGGCGGAGTTCTCAAGAAGGCTGTCGAAGAAGAACTGGCTCTGGATCTGGCCGGAGCTGAAAGTCGATGTGTGAGCGTGTGCGCACCGTGCCCAAGCATGCGGCGCGCAGAGTCATTGCAGGGCGTCAAGGCCGGCATCAGGCATCCAGCAGCTGATAGCGCAGCGCCGAGAGTTCGATATGCGTGAGGATGACCGCGCTCTTCAACTCGTAATTCATGCCGTCCGCGGGATGGATCTTGTTCTGCGCCTGGTCGCTGATGCGCGCCAGATCGTCGACGCTTTGCCGTACACCGCGTGCGTCCCGCGATTTCAGCGCGCGTTGTGCCTGGCTGGAACGCTGGCCGAGCTGATGCACATAATCTTTCAATTCTTCCGGCACGCTGCTATCGGAGTGGCAGGCGCGCATGGCGTGATAAATGGTGCGGTCGATGAAACCGAGCCGCTGTTGAATGTCTTCACTTTGCACGTTCATTCAAGACTCCTGTTCGAACCTTGGTCAAGGATCAATCGCTAAGCTCTGATGAAGTCTGAAATCGATTCGGTCAAGGTCCGAGGAATCAGAGAAACAGTGAAGGCTTCGTCAGAGCGCTGGTTTGATGATTTGTTAACAGCGAAGTTCCTGATGAAAAAATGTTCATTGTGGTGGACGTTCTTGGTCAATGCGCTCCCGGAATACAGTGATTCGGTCAGCCGCGTCGTCGTGCTGAAAGACGCGGAAAGCCTATTCTGCACCTCGCTTCGTCCGGGATCAATTCGCACTGCACAATGTCTAACAGCCAATTGAACCGAGGGAAATTGATGCGCTGCGCAATGCGTCCGCCTTGCCATACCGCGCGATGGGAGCAGGTGCATGGATGGAGATGTTGTGCCGGGAGTCGGCGCGTCACCCTGGCCCGGTGAAGTTTCCGGCGGCCTGCATATCGGCTGCGCAGGATGGAACTTGTCGAGCGCGATGCAGGAATATTTTCCGGAAGAGGGCAGCCATCTGGAGCGCTATGCAAGCGTCTTTCCTGCAGTCGAGATCAACACTTCATTCTACCGCCCGCATCGCCCGGTGACGTATGCGCGCTGGCACGACAGCGTGCCGGATGCATTTCGCTTTTCAGCAAAGATTCCGAAGGAAATCACGCATGCACTGCGCTTGCGAAACGTCGAGCAGGCGTTGAGGAAGTTCATCGGTGAAGTGAGTCACCTGGGCGAAAAGCTGGACTGCCTGCTGGTCCAGCTCCCGCCCCGATTGCAATACGAAGCGTCGACGGCCGAGCGCTTCTTCCGTGCCTTGCGCGAGCTGACCCCGGTGTCGATCGTGTGCGAACCGCGTCATGCGACCTGGTTTTCCGATGCGGCCGCCGCGACCCTGGCCGCGCATGATATTGCCTATGTGACTGCCGATCCGCCGGTCGCTCCGCTGCCGGAACGCGCGCATGCCGCACGCACGATCTACCTTCGGCTGCATGGTTCACCGCATGTCTATCATTCGGCCTATTCCGAGGAAGAACTGGATCGGATTGCGGATGGCATCGAGCACGATACGCTGGCCGGCAAATCCGTGTGGTGCGTCTTCGACAATACCGCCAGCGGAGCGGCTGTGCCAAATGCATTGGCCTTGCTCGGTCGCGTGCGTCGGGCTCCGGCCTCAGGCGCCGGGCGCGTTGGCGCTGCTGCCGGCGCTCTTGACCACGGTCACCGTGCAATCCGCCTGCGCAACGACTTGCGATGACACGCTGCCGAGGTAGCGGCGCAACGCCGAGCTGCCGCGTGAACCGATCACGATGTGATCGACGTCATTGATCTTGGCGTAATCGACGAGCGCGGCTGCAGGATCGGGCGCTTCGAGCACATGGAAGGTAATCTTGTCGTGCGGGATGGCAAGCGGACGTGCCCAGTGTTTCAGGCCCACCAGATGCTTCACATGGAGATTGCGCCCTTGCTTGTCGACGAATTCGTCCATGCCGATGCGATTGGTTTTCTGCACCGTCACGCACGCGAGTCGCGCGCCCGGTTCGGTCTGCAATACGCGGCGTGCTGCGAGGCGCAGCGCATCGGCCAGCGCTTCCGAATTGTAGTTGAGGTCGATCGCCACCATGATGATCGGCGCGCGCATGAGTTGCTGCGAGGCGGATTGTTGCGGCATCGGCTCCATGCCGATGGCATGGAGCCAGCGGCGCGTTACCGTCAGGAAGCCATCGCGCGCCTGCTTGTAGGCACGCTCGGTGAGTTGCACCTGATCGGGGTTCTGCAGGTCAAAGGCAAGTTGCGCGGCAGTGTCATGACGCGCGGCCGGATCGACTTCCAGGCAGCGCAAAATGATTTCCTGCAACCATAGCGGAATCTTGTCGTTGAACGCGCGCGGCGGCGTCGCGTCGCGATACAAGCGGCGGCGCAAGCCGGACACCGAGGTCGGATTGCCGTGCGGCCGCTCGCCGGTCGCAAGGTGATACATCAGCACACCGAGCGCGAACAAATCGCTGCGCGGGTCGTTGCGGATGTGCAGCACTTGTTCGGGCGAAATGTAGGGACCGGTCCCCATCGGCAGGCGGAATTCCTCGGCCAGCAAATCGGGCAGCTTGTCGTGGCGCGACAGGCCGTAATCGATGAGAATCGCTTCCCCGGTCTCGCGGAACATGATGTTGCTCGGCTTGATGTCGAGATGGATCACGTTTTGCCGATGCAGATCGTGCAGGGCGGAGGCCACCTTGATGCCGATGTCCACCACCTCCTCGATCGGCAAGGGCGCCTCGTCGAAGCGCGAGCGCAGCGATTTGCCGGAGATCAGTTCCATCACGATGTAGGGCTGACCGGTGAAGTCGCCGGCGGACACATAGTGCGGTACGTGAATGCCCTTGAGCTTGGGCATGATCATCTGCTCGACCTCGAAACCGACGATCGCAGCCGGATCGTTGTGGTCGCCGAGGATGGGAATCTTCATCAGCAGCGGTTCGGACGGCGCGTCCTGGTCGGCATCGACGCGCACCACGCGCCAGAGCGTGGCCATGCCGCCCTTGTGCAGCCTTTCTTCCAGACGGAAATCGTCAATCACCATCCCCGCTTCCAGACGGTTATGACTCATGGCTAACGTCCGTGCTCAAGCCGGTTGCCGATGCTTTGCGGCAGACCCGCCTCGCGAATCTTGGCGGCCGTGGTTTCGTAATCGTAGGGAACGCGGAAGTAGATCAGTTCATGCGTGACGTCGTCGAACAAGGCGTAGCATGCGGCCGGATTGCCATCGCGCGGCTGCCCGACCGAACCGGGGATGACCAGCCAGCGGCGCTGCGTCCCGAGCGGAATGCTGCTGTCGCCAGTCGGGACGAAGGAGGAGACCTTGCCGGTCGGCGACAGGTTGTACAGGGCGGGTTCGTGCACGTGGCCGCAAAAGGTGATGCGGCAGCGCGTCGCGTACATGCTCTTGATCGCTTCCAGCGTGCCGGCCACGTATTCCCAGCTGCGCGGTTCGGCCGCGGTCGCATGCACGAACAGGCAGTTGTTCCATTCATGCGTCAGGGGCAGCCATTCGAGAAACTTCAATTGCTTCTCGTTGAGTTGCGCACGGGTCCATTCGACTACCTCGCGCGCCTGTGGATTCATGTGCTTGCCGGGCGCCGCCGTAACCGCGGCATCATGGTTGCCGAGCACCGCGAAGGCGCCGCGCTCGACATAGTCCATCACGGTGTCGACCACCCAGCCCGGATCGGCACCATAGCCGACCAGGTCGCCGAGGAAAGCGTAGCGTTGCGCCTTGCGTTCCTCCGCATGAGCAAGGCAGGCGGCCAGCGCTTCGCGATTGGCGTGGATGTCGGTGAGTACGGCGATCAGCATGGAATTCTTCAGAAAGAGATATCTATTTTGCAAGCAGGCTTGCCAATACTGACATCGTACTCCTCGATTCTTTGAGTTTGCTTACACTAGCCCAGCGTCATGATCTCGTTGGCATGGCGCAGCCGCTGCGACAGCAGCACCGCGATATTGCGGAACAGCTTGGACGAAATGTCGGGCAGCGCAGCGATGTCGTCGCCGTCCAGCCGCAGCACGCGGCAATGATTGATCGCCTTGACAGAGGCGGAACGGCTGCGGCACTCGATCAGGGACATTTCGCCGAAACACTCGCCCGGGCCGAGCTCCTGCAACAGTTTCTGCACGCCGAACGAGCGCTTGTAGATGCCGGCCTTGCCCGACAGCAGAACAAACAGGTGGCGATCCTGTTCGCCTTCGCGGATCGGATACTCGCCCGCGCGGCATTCGACCAGCTCGGCCTGCTCCAGCAAGCGCGCGAGTTCCGCTTGCTCCAGGCCGCGAAACAGATCGAGCTTGAGCAAGAGCTGGTAAGTCTCGGGTGCGCAATGGACGGACATGGTTTCCTCTAGTTCCCGACGAATTGACGATAACCGCGTGCGCGCAACTCGCACGCCGGGCAGCTGCCGCAGCCATAGCCCCAGTCGTGCAGCGCGCCGCGCTCGCCAAGGTAGCAGGTATGCGTGTCGCTGCGGATCAGGTCGACCAGCGCCTGTCCGCCCAGATCCTGCGCGAGCCGCCAGGTGGACGCCTTGTCGATCCACATCAGCGGGGTCTCGACCTTGAGGCGGGTCGCCATGCCGAGATTGAGCGCAACCTGCAGGGCTTTCATCGTATCGTCGCGGCAATCCGGATAGCCGGAGAAATCGGTTTCGCACATGCCGCCGACCAGCACATCCAGGCCGCGCCGGTAGGCCACGGTGGCCGCGACCGTCATGAACAGCAGGTTACGTCCTGGCACGAAGGTGTTCGGCAATCCGTTGTCCTGCATCGCAATTTCCACATCGCGCGTGAGTGCCGTGTCGGAAATGGTCGACAGCAGGGACAGGTCGATCATGTGGTCGTCGCCCAGCCTGGCATTCCAGTCGGGCGAGAGGGCGCGCATCTTTTGCAGTAGGGTGGGGCGCACGGTCAGCTCGATCGCGTGCCGCTGGCCGTAGTCGAAGCCGATGGTTTCCACGCGCGGATAGCGGGCTAGCGCCCATGCCAGGCAGGTGGTGGAGTCCTGGCCGCCGCTGAACAGCACCAGTGCGCCGTTGGAAGAAGTCATGTGAATACCGGATATCAAGATTGCGGCACATCCATGCCGGGAGACAAAGGATTGTAGCCTGTGCGCGCGAGGGTGGGAATCCGCCGTATCAGGACGACTTCTTGCTGATGCTTTCCAGCGTCTGTTCGATATAGTCGCCGTCGCTTTCTGAATAGCGTATGCGCGCCGGATACCATTCCTGCTGCGGCGCCAGCCAGATGTCGATCTGCTGGTCGCCGGAATCAGGCTCATGCACTCGCGTCACATGCAGCGTGTTGAGCGTGCCGAGCGCGGTCGCGATCTTTTCCTGCTTCAAGACCTTGAAGGTCCATGCATGCGCATCGTTCCTTCCGGCTACCGAAAAGGTCCACTCCGATCCTGGCTTGAATTTTCCATGCGCGGCGCGCGCGATGGCGATCAGTTGCCAGACCGCGCTGCTGCGGTCCTGCTCGCCGCCGCTGAGCGGGTAAGTGTCCTCGGAGCCTGAAAAGCGGATCACGCCGGCGCTGCGGTCGAACGAGGTGGTGGTCGCGCCCTTGCGAAAGCGTTTCTCTGTAAAGCTGGTCGGCGCCAGGCCGTAGTCGTCGATGACGCCTTCGCTGCGCGCATCGAGAATTTTCCCGACCAGCATGGCGCGCGCCTCATTCGCGACGGAAAACTTCTTGTCCGCCGTCTCCCATTTGACGACCGCTTCACCTTCGACCGGAAAGCCTTTTTGCCGCGACATGATCTTGTAGCTCAGGTCCACCGAGGGCGGGATGTTGACGTGGTATTTGACAGCGGTTCCGGCTGCCAGCAGCGGAACGGAAATGCCGAGAGCGAGAATCGTGGCCAAGGTTTTGTGCAAGAGAGGAAGCTTCATGAATCTTTCAGGTAAAAAGCAGTTTCAGTGCGCCAGCGGTGTGAGGGACGACAGGGCCATGTCGAGGAAGTCGCCGCTGGCATAGGTGTAGCGTACCTTGACGGGATACCATTCCCGTTGCGACGCCAGCCAGATATCGATTTTCTGGTCGTGCGATTCCGGACGCGGCGTGCGTACCACGTGCCAGGCGGCGAGTTTGCCGTAAGGCGTCTCGATTTCCTCTTCGCCGATCACCTGGATGCGCCAGGTATCTGCGTCGCGCGGTCCGGCGACCACCACGTCCATCTCCGCGCCGGGCTGGAACTGGCCGGGATCGCCGCGTCCGATGCTGGCCAGTTGCCAGATGACGCTGGCACGGTCCTGTTCGCCGCCCTTGTACGGGTAGACGGCCTCGGATGCGGAAAAACTGATCTTGCGCTGCTCATGCTGGAAATGCGTGTTGGTCAAGGACTTGCGCCACGGCTTCTCGCTGTACAACACCGGCGCGATGCCGGTATCGTTGATCATGCCTTCGCTGCTGAAGTTCAGCACCGTGATCTTGAAAAAGAGCGAGATGCTGGCTTCGCCCGTCACGCGATAGTTTCCGCCTGCCGACTCCCAGCGGAATGCGCCGCTACCGTACCACTTCTGCTCGTCCCGCAGCGCGAACACGTCGTAGGTCAGTTCGGCAGAAGGCGGCGGGTCGATCTTGTAGGGCGCGGCTGCCTGCGTTTCATTGGCGGGCGGAGCCGGTTCGATACTCGCCTCGGGAGGCGGCGTCTGCGGCGTGTCGGCCGCCACGGCGTCGCCGGCCGCCTCCGGCAGGATGTCCGTCGGCTCGACTACGACCGGCGCCGGCACGGACTGCGCTTCCTGGACTGGTGGCGGCGCTGCGCGGTGACGGCGCTTCGGCTTCGGTTTCAGTTTCGGTTTTGCGATCCCCGCTGACGGCGGGGCAATGATCTTCTTCGGCTCGGTCAGCAGCGCGGTCGTGATGACGGTCTGAGTCTCGTCGCGCCAGGACGGCATGCCGATGTGGCCATTGGCCCAATTGAACGCCAGCAGATGCAGCAGCAGCGAAGCGAGCAGGATGACAACCCAGCGCCTGGATCGGGCGTCGGCGGATTGCGGTTCTGCCATGGGGGAACGAATGAAAGCCATTCTGCTAGTGTAACAACCTCTGGCGGCCGATTGCAGAGGGATGAAATAGTTGTTTCAGGGCAATGCATCGGCCTTGCGCGGCAGCTTCAACAATACAGTCTCGTGCGCTCGCATTTTTGTGGGAGCGCAAGGCGGAACCTATATCATTTTGACCACTCCACCTAATCTGCTACTCTCAGCGATATTTCGAGACTTGGAGAGAAATCATGGTGAAGCCGACAATGCCCAACATCCCGGGAATGGGAGCGATGACGGACACGCTTGATTTCGTCAAGAACCTGTGGGGCAGCATGGGCGTCCCGGGCATGAACATGGCCAACATGAATATTCCGGGCATGGTCATGCCAAGCCTGTCCGTCGAAGAAATCCAGAAGAAGATCACCGACCTGAAGGCGGTGGAAACCTGGCTGAATCTCAACACGAGCATGCTGCGCAACACGATACAGGCGCTGGAAGTGCAGGCCGCCACCCTGTCGACGCTGCAGACGATGGGCGAGAGCTTCACGGCCAGGATGACCTCGGGCGCGCATGCGCACAACGCCCCCGCTGCGCCGGCGGCCCAGGTCCATAACGGGCACGGCGATGGCACAGGCACCGCTGCCCATGAGCACGAAAAACTGCACGGCGCTCCGGAACCGACCAGCAAGGATCAAACGGATGCCGCGGCGCTGACCGCGCCGCTGGTCAATGCCGCGGCATGGTGGAACATGCTGCAGGAACAATTCACGCAGGCCGTCGGCAACGCGATGACGGCGGAAGCGCCGCATGCGAGCTCTCCCGCGGAGAAGCCAAAAGCAAAGCCGAAGGCCAAATCATCCTCGGCGGCCGCCAGCACCGCCGCCACCAGTGGCACTGCCCGCAAGCGCAAAACCTCAAAGTAGTCATGGTGATGTGACCGATAGTGCCGCCGGTCGATCGGCGGCTGGCGCCTGTCGGCCGTCGATTCCGATGAGTCGATTTGGGCAAGATCGAATCACCGGCGTTCGGCGCATTTCATCTGTGATGTTGCAAAGACTCCAAGGAGTTCCCGCGCTCTCTTTCCCGATTCTTGATATGCATCAAGAAAACGCGCGCGCACGAAAAATTGCTTCGCGAATTGCTGTGCACGCGCTGAGCCATACAGTACTGTATTGACTTAGGTCAAGTTTCAGCCGGCTCAGGCCGGCGCAGCGCTACAGGTTCATGGTGGTAATCGAAAATCGCGTGATGGGAAAAAGTGATCAATGTGCACTTAGTTTGAATCACTTGGCGATTGCTGGTCTGGCTAGACTCTCCTCTGCAAATAAAACGACTGTCCGTTGGCGTGACGCTGCGGATTTTTACGAGGGGAGTTACATGGCCTTAGCTGAGGTTAAATTCTCGGCGCTGCTCTTTGGGCTGAAGCACGTGTTGCGGTTGATGGCTGGCCGGCACAAGCATTTCAAGCAGCGTCTTGCCGAAAAGAACATCACCGTCCAGATGTGTACCGCCGACAAGGCCGTTGCGCGTCATTTCACATTCCGTAATGGCAACGTGAGTTCATCGCGGGGATGGCACGACTCTCCCGATATCACGATCACGGTCGCCAACGCGGCGCTCGGCATGAAGCTGTTCGCGCTGCATGTCGATCAGGTCGAGCGCGTCGAAGCGATCAAGAATTTCCAGCTCAAGGCGGAAGGTCCGGATGATCTGGTGGTCTGGTTCACCCAGACCATGAACATGATCCCGACCCTGCACTGGGAGCATGGCACCGACATCGGCAATGGCGTCAAGCGCTACGTGACCAATACCAACGGCGGACCGCTGTTCGTGTATGTCAAGGATGGCAAGATTCTGCGCATGACGCCGCTCGAGTTCGGCGACGACGATGCGGCGACCTGGTCGATCGAAGCGCGCGGCAAGCGGTTCACACCGCCGCGCCAGACCACTGTCGCACCTCACACCATGTGCTCGAAGTCGACCATCTATTCCAAGTCGCGCCTGTTGTACCCGATGAAGCGTGTCGACTTCGACCCGAACGGCGAGCGCAACTGCGAGAACCGCGGCATTTCCGGCTATGTGCGCATCAGTTGGGAAGAGGCGCTGGACATCGTGGCCAACGAGATCAAGCGCGTCAAGCGCGACTATGGTCCCGGCGCGATCATGGGCAACCACGGCTCGCATCATACCTGGGGCAACATCGGTTACTACATCAGTGCCGCCTACAAGTTCTTCAACGCCATCGGCACCACCAAGGTCGTGCACAACCCGGACAGCTGGGAAGGCTGGTACTGGGGCGCGATGCACCACTTCGGCTACAGCATGCGCGTTGGCCAGACCGAGACTTACGGCCTGGTCGAAGACCTGATGAAGGAAGCGGAGATGGTGGTGTTCTGGTCGGCCGACCCGGAAGCGACCAGCGGCTCCTATTCCGCCTTCGAAGGCACCTCGCGCCGCCAGTGGCTGCATGAACTCGGCATCGAGCTGGTGCACATCGATCCCTACTACAACCACACCGCTGCGCTGCTCGGCGGGAAATGGATTGCTCCCAAGCCAGGCACCGACGCCGCGATGGCGATGGCGATCGCTTACGTGTGGATCACCGAAGGCACCTACGACAAGAAATTCGTGGCCGACCGCAGCATCGGTTTCGAGAAGTGGCGCGACTACCTGCTCGGCAAGGAAGACGGCATACCGAAGACGCCGGAATGGCAGGAGCCGGAATCCGGCGTGCCGGCGCGCGATGTGCGCGCGCTGGCCCGCCAGTGGGCGCGCAAGAAAACCTACCTCGGCGCAGGCGGCTGGGGCAACGGCCACGGCGGCGCGTGCCGTTCCGCGACCGGCATCCAGTGGGCGCGCACGCTCGCCTGCCTGATGGCGATGCAGGGCATGGGTCGTCCGGGCGTCAACTACGGCTTGCTGCAGTGGGGCACGCCGGTCGATCTCTCGTTCTCCTTCCCGGGCTATTCCGACGGCGGCATGTCGGGCGACCTGGAAGGCACCGCGCTCGGCGTCAGCCTCTACCTGCGCATGCCGCAGCTGCCCTCGGTGAATACGCCGAGCCAGAAGGTGCCGCGCCTGCAGATTCCGGAAGCCATCCTCGAAGGCAAGGCGGAAGGCTATCCATGGGACGGCAAGACCATTGAAGGCCAGTTCCAGAAGTTCAGCTATCCGAAGGCAGGCCATGCGCCGGTCAAGATGCTGTACAAGTACGGCGGCGCGTCGATCGGGACGATGAACGACTCCAACCGCTACGTCAAAGCCTACCGCACCGACAAGCTGGAATTTGTCGTCAACCAGTCGATCTGGCTGGAAGGCGAGGCGAAGTTCGCCGACATCCTGCTGCCGGCCTGCACCTCCTTCGAGCGCTGCGACATCAGCGAATTTGGCGGCACCGGCGGCTACGCCTTGCACGGCCAGACGCAGATGAACCACCGCGTGATCCTGATGCAGCACAAGTGCATCGAGCCGCTCGGCGAATCGAAGTCGGACTTCCAGATCTTCACCGAACTGGCATCGCGCCTCGGCCTGGGCACCTACTTCTGCGAGGGCATGAACGAGATCGACTGGGTCAAGCGCATGTTCGACGCATCCGATCTGCCGAAGCACATCTCGTGGAAGGAATTCCTCAAGAAGGGTTACTACGTCGTTCCGCCGTCACCCGAAGACCGGCGCGATCCGCCCTCGCTGCGCTGGTTCTACGAAGGACGCAAGAAGGATGTGCCGGAGCCGCATCCGCTGCCGGGCGACTATACCGAGGAGTTCGGCGAAGGCTTGCAGACGCAGTCGGGCAAGTTCGAATTCGAATGCTCCAGCCTGAAGCGCTTTGATGCAGATGACCCGGAACGTCCGCCCATCGTGAAATACCTGCCGTCCTGGGAAGGCCCGCGCTCGGAGATCTACAAGCGCTACCCGTTGCAGATGCTGTCGCCGCACTCGCGCTTCAGCTATCACACCATGAGCGACGGCAAGGAAAGCGCGATCAATGACATCGAAGAGCATCGCGTGAAGGTCGACGGTTACTACTACTGGGTGATGCGCATCAATGCGGAAGATGCGGCCCAGCGCGGCATCAGGATGCACGACCTGATGCGTGTCTACAACGATCGCGGCGCGGTGATTTGCGCGGCGCACGTGACCGAGCGCCTGCCGCGCGGCGTGGTGCATGCGTATGAGTCGTCGGCGGTCTACGACCCGGTCGGCGAACCCGGCTACTCGGTCGATCGCGGCGGCTGCGTCAACCAGCTGACGCCGAAGCGTTCCATCGCCAAGAAAGTGACCGGCACCGCAGCCAATTCCTGCCTGGTCGAGATCGAGAAGTGGGACGGCAGCGGCGAACTGAGGCCGAAGCCCGTGCCTGCTGCGGAAAAGGAGGCGGCACTGTGAAGAAATGGAATCTGGTAATCGACATTGCGAAGTGCTTCAACTGCAACTGTTGCGCGCTGGCCTGCCATGACGAATACCACGGCAACGAATTTCCGGGCTACGCGGCGGAGATGCCCAGGCTGGGACACCGCTGGATCGACATCAAGCAGCGCGAGACCGGCAAGCAG
>NZ_DATFAF010000063.1:0-6598 GCF_035254865.1 Noviherbaspirillum sp. | reverse complement strand
CAGGACGAGCGGCAGGATGATGGTTTCATCGACCGTGGTCGCGTCCTGCGGCAACCAGATGGCATCGCGCCGCGCTTCGCTGTAAGCGAAGGCGGATTCATACAGACGCGCCGCACTGGCAAGATCGCGCGCCTCGTGTGCCACCAGCTCCAGGCCTTGCGCCTTTGCTGCTTCACGGGCGAACTTGATCAGCCATTCATTGTTCTGCGGGTTGTAGATGACGATCACCCGCTTGACGCCGGGCAGAAGGTTTTTCAGGCGAGAGAACAGCAAGGCCGGGTCCGGCGTCAGGCTCACGCCGGTCAGATTGCGCGTTTCGTTCTCCGGCACCGCGAGTACACCACCGACCACGACCGGAATATCGCGATCGAGCCCCGACACCGCCTTCAGTCCCTGTCGGCCCAGCGCAATCACCACTTTCGCGCCGTTGCGTTTCAGCTGCGCCCCGAGTTCGGCAGATTCCACGTTCGGCCCGATCGGATAATGACGCACCGCGGACTTCGCGCCGTCTTCGATGCCCTCGATGATCCTGGCGAAGATGCTGCGATACGGTTCGCCGATATCAGGATAAACAATAGCCAGCGCCCCCGCCGTCGCAGCAAAGTCGCCGCGTCGCGTCTGGTCTCCCAACTCGGCCAGGGTAATCGGGTTGAAGTCTTGATGCCTGGCTTTAAGCCCGCTTTCAATCGCGAACTGAACTGACGGCGGATTCGCTTGATTGGCCGGAGCAAGCGGCTCCGGCTTCGCAGACAGCATTCCCTGGCCGGCATGGGCGGCAGCCAGCGCGAGCAGCAGCAAGAAGCCGAACCCGAAACGCAACGCGCCAATCTGCAAGCAGCTCATCATTGAGCATTCCCAGCGAACATATGCCTTTTTGAAACAAACAGTTACCGACTGTATCGAAGGATAGCGCAGATGGATGCTTTGGAGAAAGATTCCTGAGTGGCGCACGAAGCGCCCCACGCTAAATTACAACGCGCCGGAAATGAGGTCGGTAACGACTTGCACTTTCCCGAGTCGCATTCAGATCAACGCTACAGGCTATGCTGAACCTGGAAATAAACGGCCCGACCAGGCAACGGCAAATCGAATGGAATATTCCCCGGCGCGAAGCTCGGCTCCCTCGCGTCGCGATTAAACAGGTTAAGCACCGTCGCGCGGAAATCCCAATTGCCGGCAAGTTTTTCTCGCTGCAATGTCATGTCGACCGTGGTGTAGTCGGCAATCTGCGGACGGTTGTCACCTGGCTGACGCCGACGATCGGCAACGTGATTGATTGTGGTACCCCATTGCCATGACGGAGCCAAGCGCCAGTCTGCTCGCAAGAAAAGACGCTTGCGCGGAGCCAATCCCGCATCCTGCCCAGTCGCCTCATCTGTGGAATGCTGGAGTGAGTAACTACCTGTCAAGCGCAGGTTCCGCGTCGCATCCCAGGTTGTCTCCAATTCGAGGCCGCGTCCTGTTTGGTCACCGGTATTCTGCGCTGTTGAGCCCGTAGTCGGATCAGCATTCGCTGTAAAGCGAATGATGTCCCTCATTTTGTATTGAAACAGGCTAAGGCTGGTCTCCAGACTCGATGCCGGCCGCCAGGAAAACGCAAGTTCGTTGGTTGCTATGGTCTCAGGCTTGAGGCTGGCATTACCGATTGTTACCGGATTGTTGATGCTATAAAGCTCGGTGAAATTCGGTGCCCTGAACGCGCGCCCATGCATCGCCTTCACAGTCAAATTGTACGCAGCGTCCCATACCAAAGCGAGACGTGGATTGGTTGTACTTCCAAAATCCGAATAACGGTCGTGGCGAACGCCTGCTGTAAGCGACCAGTCTTTTGCGAGGTTCCACTCGTCTTGAGCGACGACATAAGCTAAATGTCGCTTATGCGGTTGCATGTAGATGAACGAGGGATTGCCAGTGGCATCGACGATGCTCGGCAACGGGAGAAACACCGGACCAGCACCTGGAACTGTTACCAAGTTGAAGTTCTTGAATTCACTCGTGTCGTATAAATCCTCCTCGCGGGCGCCAACTCCGATTCTGACTCGATGATCGTTGATGCCAGTATAGAAGGCCGACCAACTGACATGTGTGTGCCGCTCGGAATGTCCGGGGTTACCAAACACTCCATTCGGGAATGCCCCGCCAAATGCTCCTGGCGGAAATAACATATACGCAGGATTTCCTGGCCGTTCCTTGATGTCGTAATAGCCTAAGACTGCTGATACGTCCCAGTTCGGTGCCCAGTTTGCGTTCTCATAGGTGAAATCCAGATATAAACGTGAAGCTGGCGCTCGGCCATTTGGGTCTAGACTTTCTGCCAAGCCGGCGCCAGCACCAACTTCGCGCCCTTGGAAGGTGGCGCGAAAACGCCATTTCTCAAAAGAGAGGTCGGCGCGAGCATCGATCGCATTACGAAATGAATTGACCCGTCCTGGGGCAAGCGACGCGTTAGTACCAAAGACAGGGTCAAGCAATGATTGAAGATCGCGCTGAATGACTCTGTCCTGACCATCAGTGTGACCTACACGCAGGTAGAAGGCGGCCTCCATTGGTCCCAAATTGCCACCATGCTGAATCCATGCATCACGTGTATCGAAACTGCCTGCTCGAAAACCATACTCGGTGCCATTTACATCGGCTGAGGTCTTCGTAATAACGTTTATCACGCCCGAATAGGCATCCGCCCCGTAAAGAGCGGAGCCTGGGCCACGAATAATTTCGATACGCGCCACATTCTCGAGCGGCATACCACCCCAAACTTGACTGCGATTACCAGTAAAGACGTTTGTAATCGGGATGCCGTTAACTAGCATCAAGACCTGAGGGTTATAACCGGTAAATATGCCGCGAAAGCTATAGATTGGATTAAAGGCCTGAGAATAAACCGACACATGTAAACCAGGGACGCTTTCGAGCGCCTGATCCAGGTCAGTAGCTCCCATGGCCTGAATATCCCGACTGGTAATGACCGTCGCCACCGCGGGTGCGCGCGTGATAGATTGCTTGCTGCCAGTTGCGATACTGATTGTCGCTTTATCGCCATATGCAAGAGCGAGATCCTCCTCATCCGAGGTCTGGGCAGAAGCAACGTCGACCAACGAGAGAGCGAGCGCGGCACAAAGCGCTCGACGTCGAAACGGTTGCATAAATAGTTCCCCTTTAATATCGCGCCAACCAGCCTAACTGAAATCAGGTCTAAGTCTGCTCCTCATCAGTCCTGCCCTTCCTCCGCCAAGGGCGTCGCGGTCTTCCTTCGTACAGGATATCACTACATGAAATCGGGTATAAAGTACCTTCAGGGTGCTCTGATGCTTCGATAAGACATGGCTGCATCCCGGCCAGGAATGCCGGGAACGAAAAGAGGTAATAGTCGCGTGGCGAGAACCCTAAATCAGCGACCAGTGCCGCCGCTAGTCCGCCGTAATTCATCTTCATTCGCAGGCGGCCTTCAAATAGGAACTGTTCGATCTCGAACGCCAATTTAAGATATGGCCCCTCACCAAGGCCAAGCTCCTTATTCAATGCAAGCAGATGCTGATTGCGCTCATCACCGTTAATCAGCGGCCTGCCATATCCGGCAATACTTCGATGTGTATCCAGTTCTTCACGAATACACATCTCGAGATTAGCCCCTTCAGCCAAGCACTTTCGCGTACGCAATAGGAAATCAATGGCACGCATATCAATGCCGCGCCCATAAATCGACGCTTCCGAGACGGCCAACGCGGCTGCCACACCAAGGTTCCCTGTACTTCGCACACTACCTGCAAGCGCCGCAACTCTGTTATTCCAAAGTCGCACATCCGGATAGCTGGTATAGGTCCAGAGCGAATGGAGTAATCGCAACTGCGCTCTGGAGAAGCGGCGCCCGGTAATGCCAAACATGTAGAGCTCCACCCAGTCCATGTCCTTGAGCTCTGTATGCAGGTCATGGCCTCGAAAGATCACATGACTCCCCGGGAAAAAAGCCCCCATGCGGCTTTTTAGCACGCCGACATTCTCACGCAACAGATCCGGCCCTTTCGCCCCTGTCTTCATGGCTGTCCCCAATCGGATTCATCAACCAACTCCACTGTCCCAAATGGGAATTTCTTGTAGCCGAGCGGACGCTGTTCCAGTGCGTGAGCGGCAGCACCGGGCAGCCGCAACAACAGGTGAATCATTTCCGCCTGTTCAGGTGAGAACCCAAGGTCGGCGAATGCAGCTGCGGCAACCCCCGATAGAGCCAGAGGAATTCCGGCAAGCTTTTCCATTGCTTCCCTGTTCTCATTCAGCCAGGGCAGAAACGGTCCGGCCTGATATCGAACCAGGCAGGAAAGAGTTTGCGTCACTGTTGTAGCAGTACTGACGCCGTGCGGATCGAAGCCAGGGGTGTGATCAGCTTTTGGCCAAATACTTCCTGCAGACGTCGGGAAGTTGTCGAAGCGATTCTTCCATGCGTCAAGATCGGTGCCACAAGATGCCCAGCCTTCCATCGCAAGGAATATCTCCCGCCCCCCTGACAACTGCCCCGCGCCGACAGCAAGCGCGGCCATTAACGAAGACGCAGCTGTCGAGCCACAGACTCCGCCGCACATTGCCGCATGTATGGAAGCATCGCGCGGCCCTGGGTTGGCAAGGGCAACAGCCAAAGCCTCCAATAAATCCGCTTGCGCTGCCGTTGGCGGTTCCTCAAAAAACAGCAAGTAGAGCATCTCTACCCAGCGTGCTTGCCCCACCATTTCACCGTAAACATCAAAACCTCGGCAATAGGCTGCCTTGGTAGCAAATGGATTGTCCGGCTCGGATTCTTCTCGCCAAATTCGACTGCGAATGGCGTTCGGGTTTTCTTTTTCGCTCATTGTCTTTAGTCGCCCGCTATAACAAACTCATGCCGCCATCAACCACGATTTCTTCGCCGACCACATATGCGGAGTCATCGGAAGCGAGAAACAACGCAACCTTTGCAATTTCGTCGGGTGTTCCAAATCGCTTGATGGGGGATTTGCGCTCAATCTCCCCTTTGACGGCCTTGACCACTTCCGCAGGAAGTCCGAAGCGATCAAAAATCGGAGTGGCAATCGGCCCCGGGCTAATAGCGTTCACTCTTATGCCGCGCTCAATCAATTCCAGCGCTAGCGACTTCACGATAGAGCGCAGCGCGGCTTTGCTCGCGCCATATGTGCTGAAGTTGGGAGATCCCAATTGATTCGTAATCGAGGTCGTGACGATGATCGACGCATTGGAACTGAACAGCGGCAATGCTTTTTGAATCGTGAAGAACACCCCCTTGAAATTGGTATTCATGATTTCGTCAAAAAGCGACTCGGAGACATGTTCAATGGGAGCCGCCTTCGCCGCGCCGGCATTCAGGAGTAACACATCGATTGTTCCGAAACGCGCACGTACTTGTTCCACCAGCGACTCGATTGCGGAGATATCGCTTGCGTCACTGCAAATCGCGAGCGTTTCAATTCCCAGTTCCTGTTGTGCACGTGCCAAGCCCTCAGGATCTCTGCCCGTAATAATCAGAGACGCGCCCTCGTCCTTGAATAATTTCGCCGTCGCCAACCCAATGCCGCTGGTTCCGCCAGTGATCAATACGTTTTTTTCTTTTAACCGGTTCATCGTTTCTTCCTAAAGTAAATCTCTTAGAACGCGCATCCTCACAGTCATCGGCGGCACCTCCTCCGGATCCACCAACACATCCAGCAAGGTCGGCCCCGCGCGCGTGCACATCGCTTCCACATCGAGTTTCATCAAATCTTCCGGCGAGCGAATCGTGAAGCCTTCCGCCCCCAGCGCCCTCGCCAGCGCCGCAAAATCGGTCGGCGGCAGATCGCATCCGATCTGCTCCGCCTTGGCCAGCCGCTGGCCGTGCTTGACCATGCCCAGCGCTCCGTCGTTGAGCACGACAAAAACCACGGCGAGCTTTTCCGCGACGGCGACCGAGACTTCCTGCCCGTTCATCAGCATGCTGCCGTCCCCGGTGATGCATACGACAGGCGCGTCGGGATTGGCGGCGGCGGTACCGACCGCGCCGCCGATCGCCCATCCCATCGGGGCGTAATTCATCGTCACCCGCAGCCATCCGCCGGAGGTCTTGCGACGTCCGAGCGTTCGCTTGCGTTCGCTGCCCAGCCGGCGTTCACCGACACGGCGGTCTCTTGGGTGCAGATAGTGCGTGGACCAGGAGACGCTGTTGCCGGTATCGGCAAGGAAGCGCGTGGTCGGCGGGAACATCAGCCCAAGCTCGCGCATCAATCGTTGCGGCTTGATCGGCGTTGCGTCGCTCAGGTATTTGTCCATGTCCGACAACATGCGGTCGGGGTCGGATACGCGTGTGTCCAGATCGCGCGAGGCGCGCGCGTGCTCGATTTCGTAGGAAGCGTGCTTGCTCACGTCCTTCATGCGTTCTAGCAGGCGATTGAAAATCGAGAGAATGCGCCCACGCACATGAAAGCGCGCCATCGGGGTCAGCGCGAGGTGGTCTTCCGATTCGTCGATGTGCACCATGCGCTCGTTCAGCAGGCTGTCGCTCCAGCCGCCGCTGTTCCATTCGCCCATGCTGGCGCCGACCGCGAGAATCAGGTCCACCGATTCGTCGCGCAATGCCGCCTCC
>NZ_DATFAF010000062.1:0-110525 GCF_035254865.1 Noviherbaspirillum sp. | reverse complement strand
GGGCGGCTCGCTTTCGCCGCCTGGCGCGCGACTATGAGCGGCTTGCCGACACGCTGGCAGGACTTCATTTCGTCGCCTTCGCATGTCTCATGCTCAGTAAGGCCGCTGCCATGCTGGGTCAAGGTTCATAACACCCTCTAGGAGAATGCCGTCCGGTGTAATGACAGTCTGTGCAGTGCCCAAATCATTACAGACGTCGAGCAGGCCGGGCATGCCGTCCATGACGACTGAGCCGCGCGGGTTCCTCAACGGCCGCAAGGTCGACCTTGTCGATGATAGCTACGACAATGCTATCGGAATTGGCAAACTGCCGGAATCCGGCTGGCCGCTCGAGAGCCTGGAGCAAGCAGCCTCATCTTTCAGCCATGCTTCATCGTCGAGAAAGACGTCCGAGCCGGAACTATCTTTCTGCAATGGTCAGGACATTTGTTGATGTCCCGTTGGAACAGCTTATCCAAAGGAAGAAGGCAATCATTGATACTGCTTTAGTCCCAATAGATGCGTATTTAAATTGCCTGTATAATCGGCGCCGTCATTGGGGAGTAGCCGCCCTTCACCTTCTGAAGGGGCCTGCGTCAACATACTTGGCCCACCGGCCATGGCGCAAGCGGTTTCCAGACTTGGCAAGACCTTTGACCACTTCGCCTCCACACTGGCCGGGGACGCGTTGTGGTCAATCGTCTATGAACCGGCTCGGGATATTCTATGGAAGCACTCCTCATCTCAACAGGTGTTGTTGCCTTGGCAGAAATCGGCGACAAGACCCAGCTCCTCGCGTTCATCCTTGCGGCCCGCTTCAAAAAGCCTCTTCCCATCGTGGCCGGCATCCTGTGCGCGACGCTGGTCAATCATGGTCTCGCTGGCGTCCTTGGTGCGTGGATTACCGCGGCACTCCGTCCTGAAGTTTTGCGCTGGATTCTTGGCGCTTCCTTCATCGGCATGGCCATTTGGACGCTCATCCCGGACAAAATCGAGGAAGAAGAAACTCAGGTCGCCAAAAAGTTGGGTGTCTTCGGAGCCACCCTTGTCACTTTTTTTCTCGCGGAAATGGGCGACAAAACCCAGATTGCAACGGTTGCGATGGCTGCCCATTACTCGAATCCGCTGCTCGTCGTAGCCGGCACCACCCTCGGCATGCTCATCGCGGACGTGCCGGCTGTATTCGTTGGCGATAAGCTGGCGTCCAAGATTCCAATGAAATTGGTTCACTCGATTGCCGCCGGCATCTTTGCTCTGCTTGGCGTTGCTACATTGCTTGGGGCTGGCAAGGAACTTGGATTCTGATTTGCGCCGACGCTCAACTTCTTCCTTCCCTGACGTGTCATGGAAAGGAATGCAGACACCATGAACGCAAGCACAAAGAAATCGTGCGATGTACGTTGAGGCGATAGTCCTCTGTAGCTCAATATCTTGCGTGCAGAGTGCCGCTACTCACCAAGGCGGAACCACTGAGCGAAAGGCAGATGTATGGCGAATTCATATTGGTGGCAAGCGTGTTTTCGGCGAGGTGGACTTGATGCCCATGAAGTTTGCAAACGATTCTGCCGGCACGGCTGAATTCAAGCGCAATATCGTCCCAATTGAACGCCAAGCCAGTGGGCAACGGATTGCCCAGGCGGTTGACCGGAACGTCAAGTCATCGACGTCACCCAAGACCGTGCGACGATTTGTCAATCGCTTGCACCGTTCTATTTGTCTGTATCCTCAGACGGTGCAGTTACCTTTTATGCCGACGTCCTGTTTCAATGTGCGCAGTATCCAATACTGGCGCCGGAGCACTGATTGCTGCGGCGAGGGCGGCGGAAATTGCTATACGTTTCAACATGGCGGAGTCTCTTCATGAGTGCATGACCGGATACAGAACTAATCCGGCAACTGCCGAAGCCGCGATGACCACTGGTTCTTGGAGTTTTTTGAAGCGCCACAGCAAAATCACTACGACGACCGCGATGACGGCTGTCGGGATGTCGACGATTGAACGTCGCGCTAGCACTATGACGGAGCCGGTGATGGCACCGATTGCAGCCGCGGTTATACCATCGACAAACGCCACCACCCCAGGCAACTTGCCGTATTTTTTGAAATACGGTGCCGGGATGATGGTAAACAAATAGCAGGGAACAAACGTCGCCAAGGCTGCAACGATGGCTCCATTAAGACCAGCAATCAGGTAGCCAATGAATCCGACGGTAATGACCACCGGCCCAGGAGTAATCATCGCAACCGCCACAGCGTCGACGAATTGTTTCTCATTGAGCCAGTGGTGCTGCTGCACGACCCCGCCATACAGGAACGGCACAATGGCCAGCCCCGAGCCGAAGACGAATGCGCCGGCCTTGCCGAAGAACAGTCCGATTTGTGTCAGCAAGGACGCGTCCATCGACCCGAACCACGCACCTGTCATCGGTGTTTGCACCAACACCGCGGCATGGACGTCGCCACCTGTCAACCATTTCGGCGGAGCGCGCAGCAACCATATGGCGACGCCAGACGCGATGAACAGCCAGGCCACTTCCGACTCGGTCACAACCGTGACAGCTAGCAGCAACAGGTAAATCGCCCAGAGCTGCTTATCCTTGCCAATACTTTTCTGCGTCAGCTTCTTCGCGCTCATCGCGATAATGCCGATGACCGCCGCCCCGACCCCATAAAACACTGCCTGCATCCACGACAGCCCACCGAACCGGGCATAGGCCCAGCCGAGCGCCACCACCATCAGGAATGACGGCAATACAAATGCGAGACCTGCAAGCGTCGCACCGAGGACGCGATAGTGAACGAAACCGAGATAAATGCCGAGCTGCGCGGCTAGCGGGCCGGGCGCCATCTGAGCCAGCGCCAGCCCCTCCTTATAGTCGCTTTCGGTAATCCACTTCCTGTCTTCCACCAGGTCGCGATGCATGTAGCCAACCAGAGCTACCGGGCCTCCAAAACCCATCGCACCGAGACGCAGCATGTACAGCACCATCTGCCAAAGGCTGTAATGGGGAGGCTGATGAATATCAGTCATGTTGCCGGCTCCTTACGGTAATGGCGGTGGAGTGAATCCAGGACATGACTGAACTCCCTAAGAAGTTCATCGTCGTCCCGTAAGCGTTCCCGCGTTCCTGCCAGAATGGCTTCGCACCCGGTGGCTTCCGGGTGCGCGGCACCACCGACATCAAGGAAATGGACGAGCGCCGCGATTTGCGACAAGCCACGGTCTTTCTCCAGGTCGAAGCTCTCAAGTAGCACCTCGAATGTGACTTTGCCGCCGACGTGGGTGAATGCCGCGCCGTCGAAATCGAAGCCCAATGCATCCGGTGGGCAATGGGCCGGACTGTCAAGCCAGAGGAACTTCGACTCGCGGTCGATGAACCGCTTGATGTAGCCATGCCCTTGTATTTACATTCATGTAGCGAACTCTACTGCACGTCACAAAAATAACAAAATAGATTCACGAAATAACACGATGGGCAGCCCCCCCCTTCAGGCACGACATCCAACAATTTGCTCTAGCGGAATCCGCGCTGCCACTTCTATTGGCCTGCGCAGGAATTCTGGTATCGCACACTCCAACGCCTTCTCAATTATCTGGCCAGCGATTTCCTCAAGATATTTGCTTAGGCGCCATCAGGAAAGAAACAATGATTCATCCCGAGCTTCGTGCGTTCACCCAAAAGATGGCTGTGGTCGTGAGGGCGACTTGCATGCCGGTGTCCTTTATTGCCATCCTCTCCATACCATTCCAGCCTGGTTGCCGGGCGGGACTGCGGATTCCTTTTCAATTTTCGAAATTATCGAGAACCCGCGATGGCGACTAGATACGGTTTCGGAAAAAACGGTCGACAATTCATTCTCAGATGCAATCGACAAGGTGACAAAGGCACTTCAAGAGGAAGGATTCGGTATTTTGAGCGACATCGATGTGGCTGCAGCGTTAAAGAAGAAGCTTAATAAAGACATTCCTCCCTATCGCATCCTGGGCGCATGCAATCCTCCACTAGCTGACCTGGCCATCAAAATCGTCCCGTCCATCGGCTTGCTTCTTCCTTGTAACGTAGTTGTACGTCAAGACGACACTGATCGAGTACACGTCGAATTCATGGATGCAGATGCCGTGTTGAAGCTGGTCGACTCACTGGAAATCGCGGGGTTGGCAAGTGAGGTACGCCAACGATTGGAACGAGTAATGGAAGCAGTGCAGGAAACTGGCGGCACGCAGTTCGTCTCGTGTATCTAGGCCGCTACGCGAGAGATTTGATCTGACCCGGATTTCACTCCATGCTTTCTCTGAACAGCAGGTATATCGTCAAGTGCACGCCGGCGGAACCAAACGCTTTCCCCGTTACCCCTCGTTCGACCTCAGGCGCCTTCTGCATGCGGATACAGCAAATGCAGACTACGCACGAAGTGAAGCATTGTTCGAATAGCGCTTCGACATGCCCTCGATTTTTCGACGAGACAGTAACGAATATCTGCATTCATTTCCCTATCAAATAGATGACGGCGAAGTATTTGGTGCCTCGACGAATTTCCCGCCATACCCGCCTTGTGATACTCCGCGTATATGAGACGAGACTTCGTGCTGTTCTGTGTTCCAGCGCAGGTACTGCCCTAGCACGAGGAGTTGCGCAGGTTGTCTTTGCAGGTGAGAGAACCGCATTCGAGAATGCATTGCGTACTCCATCAGCAGCTTCTAAACGGGAAGTCCGGCTTTGCGCGGATAGCTTCTAGCTAAGAACAATTTTCGGCTACAATTATAAGTTGGAGGGTTGGCCGAGTGGTTTAAGGCACCGGTCTTGAAAACCGGCGAGGATGCGAGTCCTCCGTGAGTTCGAATCTCACACCCTCCGTATTAATTGCAAGCTCATGCAACTTCGGATTAGTTCACCCAATTTATTGCTTCTCATATTTCACGGACGGTTTCCCATCGGCAGTTTTCAAGACTGCCGGCTAAACCACTCACCCAAGTCTCCTAAACTTTATCCATGCCTGGTTGCGGAGATGATCCGCCTGCTACGGAGGCTCCTCCCTTCGAGCCCGCATGGAATCAAGAGCTCCAGGAATGGGAGCGACCTTCAGGATCAGTGCCGTAAACCGCTCGGCCGCGCCTCCGGTCATGGGAGCCATCACACAAGTGGCGGCGGTACGACCTTCGAATGCGAGAGCGTTCGTCCTCTGCCAATTTTTGTGCAGTGCGCGTCATACCTAAGTCGCGCGCGATTTCTCTGACGCCGATAGCAATTAATTCAGAAACAACTGTTGCAGGTCGTTCAGGAAGCGCTGTCCGAGTTCGGTCGGCTTGATGATCTTGTGGTCGCGGTACAGCAGCCCCTTGGCTTCAGCCGCGTTGAGCGCTTTTTCAATCGCATTGATCGTCAATCCGGTGCGCTCCGCGAACAGATGGGTTTCAAACCCGTTATTCAGCCGCAGGGCATTGAGCATGAACTCAAAGCCGAGCTCGTTCCTGCCGACTTCGAATTCTTCCTGCACCGGCCGGCCGGCTTGCACTTGTTCCATGTAGGATTTCGGCTGCTTGTAACGCATCTGCCGCACGATCCGATGCGGGAATGAAATCTTGGAATGCGCCCCTGCACCGATGCCGAGATAGTCGCCAAACTGCCAGTAGTTCAGATTGTGGCGTGCCTGCCGGTTGGGCTGCGCATAAGCCGAAACCTCGTAGTGCTGATAGCCGGCGTCGCCGGTCAGTTCCTGAATCATGTCCTGCATTTCGGCGCTGGCATCGTCGTCCGGCACCACCGGCGGATACTTCGCGAAGTAGGTATTCGGCTCGAGCGTCAAGTGGTACAGCGACAAGTGCGGCGGAGCGAAACCGATTGCCGTCGTCACATCCCTGCGCGCCTCTTCCAGCGTCTGCGAAGGCAGCGCATACATCAGGTCGAGATTGAAGTTGTCGAAATTCGCCTGCGCGATGTCGATCGCCTTGCGGGCTTCCTTGTCATCGTGGATGCGGCCAAGCGCCTGCAGATGCCGTGCGTTGAAACTCTGGATGCCGATCGACAGGCGATTGACGCCGCTGTCGCGGTAGGACTTGAACTTGTCCGCCTCGAAGGTGCCGGGATTGGCCTCCATCGTGATTTCCGCCGCGCCGTCGAGCGGCAGCAGCGTGCGGATGTCGGCGAGCAGCTTGTCGAGGCCGGCCGCGGACATCAGGCTGGGCGTGCCACCGCCGATGAAGATCGTGTAGATCTTGCGGCCCCAGATGAGCGGCAATGCCTGTTCAAGGTCGGCGCGTAGCGCGGCAAGGTAGTCGTCCTCGGGGAACCCGCCTTTCGCTTCATGTGAATTGAAATCACAGTACGGGCACTTCCGCACGCACCAGGGAAAATGCACATACAGCGACAACGGCGGTAGCGCTGTCAAATGCAGCGCGCCCGGTTTCAGGAATGCGTTTGCTGTTTCAATCGGCGTACTCGCCGTCTTGCCACCCGACGAAACGGGCTTAATGGGAATCATCGTAATTTCTCAACCAATGCACGCAGGGCCTGCCCTCGATGCGACAAGCGATTCTTTTCCTCGGCCGACAATTCGGCCGCGGTCTTGCCGAGTGCAGGCAGCAAGAAATGCGGGTCGTAACCGAAGCCGCCTTGCCCGCGCGGCGTCGCAACAATCTCGCCATTCCAACGCCCTTCGGCGATCACGGGCTGCGGGTCGTCGGCATGGCGCACGAAGACCAGTACACAGTAATAATAGGCCGACTTGTCGGCATGTGCGGCCAGGTCCGCAACCAGCTTCTGGTTGTTGCGCGCGTCGGATTTCGGCTCGCCGGCGTAGCGCGCGGAGTACACGCCTGGCGCTCCGCCCAGCGCGTTGGCGCAGACGCCGGAGTCATCCGCCAAGGACGGCAGGCCGGTGATGCGCGCGGCGTGGCGTGCCTTGGCAAGCGCATTTTCGACAAAAGTCGGATGCGGCTCTTCCGCCTCCGGTACGTTGAATTCACCTTGAGCATGCACTTCAAAGCCGATCGGGGCGAGCATTTCACCGAATTCCTTCAACTTGCCGGCATTATTCGATGCGAGAACGAGACGTTGCGTCATGAGAACCATAAAATGAAAACACGCGACCGTCGATCACCGGGCCGCGTGGCTTGAACGTGTAGGCAATGATCAGGCAGGCAACCCGAGGCTTGTCTTCTGTAGTGAAATCAGCTCAAGGATACCTTGCTGCGCGAGATCGAGCAGCCTGTTCATCGTTGCACGGTCGAAGGCCGCACCTTCCGCCGTGCCTTGCACTTCGACAAAATGGCCGGCATCGGTCATCACGACATTCATGTCGGTATCGCAGTCGGAATCTTCAAGGTAATCGAGATCGAGTACCGGCATGCCGCGATAGACACCGACCGAAATGGCCGCAACGAAATGCTTCAACGGAATCGCGGTAATCAGATTCTTCTGCGCGAGTTTGCTGAATGCATCGTACGCAGCCACCATGGCGCCGGTAATCGCCGCCGTACGCGTGCCGCCATCGGCCTGGATCACGTCGCAATCCAGATGCAGCGTACGCTCGCCGAATGCTTCCAGGTCGAACGCGGCGCGCAGCGAGCGGCCGATCAGACGTTGAATTTCCTGCGTGCGGCCGGACTGCTTGCCTTTGGCGGCTTCGCGGTCCATGCGCGAATGCGTCGAGCGCGGCAGCATGCCGTATTCCGCCGTCAGCCAGCCCTGCCCTTTTCCTTTCAGGAAGGGCGGGACTTTTTCTTCGATGCTTGCCGTGCAGATCACCTTGGTGTCGCCGAACTCGACCAGGACGGAACCTTCGGCGTGCTTGGTGTAATGACGGGTCAGGCGGACAGGACGCAATGCATCGGCGGGGCGTCCGCTCGGACGGTTTTCAAACAACATGGGTATGCCTTAATTTTTGGAAGTTACGCGGGAAGTCTTTTCGATGGCGCCACGGATCTCTTCGATCGCTTTTTCGATTTCCATGTCGTTGAAGACATCGGCGCCCTCCAGGTCGGCGTGGCGCGGCGCCTGGATGGTTGTGGTAACGCTGCCGATCGGCAGGGTATGCGTGATGATGGTGTTCGGCGATTCCTGCAGCGTGGTCGCGCCCTCCCACATCATTGCCAGCGCGGTGACATTGTCGCTGCTCTTGCCGGCGATGCCGGTGGCGGTCGCCAGCAATTCCGGTACCGCGCGCACGACGGTATTGGTGGCCAAGCTCTCTGCAAGCACATGGTCCGGCAGTACCGACCACAAGCCATCCGAGCACAATAGCAGAACATCGCCCGGTTGCAGGCTCGCGCGGCGCGACAGTTCGACGATGGGCATGTTGGGCGCGCCCAAGCAGTTGAAGAGCTTGTTGCGTTCCGGATGCGTGTCGCGTTCGGAGGGATCGACCTTGCCTTGCGCGATCAGGGTTTCGATGCGTGAATGATCGCGGGTACGCGCAAGAATCTGCCCGCGTCGCATCCAGTACAGCCGTGAATCGCCGCAATGCGCCCAGAACGCATTGTTGTGCTGGATGAGGCAGGCAACAATCGTGGTGCGCGGCGTTTCAGGCAAGTTGTTGATCGCGCGATAGCGATGAATTTCGCGGTGTGCCGCAAAGAAACTGTCTTCGAGAAACTTCTCCGGTTTTTTTACATACGGATTGGCATTCTGCTGGAACAGCGATCCGATGGTCTGCAAGGCGATGGTCGCGGCCATCTCGCCCTGAATATGGCCGCCCATGCCGTCGGCCAGCACCAGCAGCAGCGCATCGCGGGTAAAACAGTAGCCCATGCGGTCCTGGTTGTTCTTGCGGCCGCCGATATGGCTTTCTTGATAGACAGAAAATCGCATGCGCTTGTCGACTTAGCGTGTGTTGTTTTGGATCGTGGTGGTACCGGCATGAGGATGCTTGCCGAGACCGCTGAACAGGCCGCGCAGCTTGCTGCTCATTTTCTCCATCAGGTCCGCTTCCTTTTTCTCCGGCACCGGCTCACGCAAGGCCTTTTGCAAGGCGAACACGCTTTGCGGCCGCTCCAGCGGCTCGATGCGCAGCGCCCAGCGAATGACCTGGATCAGTTCACGCGAATACATGCCTTCGAGCTTGCGGAAGTGATCCTCCATCTTGTCGTTGGTCTTGCGCTGGTCGGCCGGCTGCGGCGGCGCGCCGACCATGCAGGCGAACATCGATGCGCCGATGCTGTAGATGTCGGTCCAGGGGCCGAGACTGCCGTTCTTGGCATACAGTTCGGGCGGCGCAAAGCCGGGCGTGTACATCGGGTACAGCTTCGGCATGTCGGTTTTCAGGGTCTGCCGCGCAGCACCGAAATCGAGCAGGATGGGCGTGCCGTCCATGCGCAGATAGATGTTTGCCGGCTTGAGATCCAGGTGCAGCAGCTTGTTTGCGTGCACTTCGCGCAGGCCGTTCATCACCTGATTGAACATTTTGCGGATGAATCGTTCCGACACCAAAGGTCGCTCGCCCTTGTCGCGCCGGCGCAGAATATGATCCTGCAAGGAACGTCCCGATTCATAGGCCATCACCATGTACACGGTGTCATTGGCGCGAAAGAAATTGATGACGCTGACCACATTGGGGTGGGAAATGCGCGCGAGCGCCCTGCCTTCCTCGAAGAAGCATTTCAGGCCGATGCGGAAAACCGGCAGGTTTTCCGAGGAAATCGCAGGGACGAGCTCGCCTGGCTGTCGCAATACCAACGAACTGGGCAAATATTCCTTGATTGCGACGGCGTTGCCATCTTCGTCGTAAGCCAGATAGACAATACTGAACCCGCCGGACGCAATCTTCTTTACAATGCGGTATCCAGCAATTTCGAGTCCGTCCGGCAATGGTGCATTGTTTTGCGCAGCCATCTTGTCCTTACCATATGTACATGCGAATGCCATAAGCATTCTTTCCGGATTGATTGTCTTGAGAAATCAGTGATTTGTAAAGCAAAAGGACTGCACTTTGACTATTAGCAGCATGACCGGATACGCAGTAGCCACACGCGAAACTGCCGCCGGAACCCTCACCGTGGAGCTGAAAAGCGTCAATTCCCGCTTTCTGGATTTGCAATTTCGTATCAATGACGAGTTGCGCGCCGTCGAACCGGCATTGCGCGAGGCCATCATGGGCCGGATCAACCGCGGCAAAGTCGAATGCCGCCTCAGTTTCGGCCGCAAATCGGGCACCGGAAGCGCGCTCAACCTCAATGCGACGCTGTTGACAACATTGTCGCAAATGCAACATCAAGTACGCCAAGTCTTTGCGAACGCGCCGGTCATGTCGGTCAATGAGTTGTTGCGCTGGCCCGGCGTGATCGAAGAACCGGAAATCACCCAGGAAACCCTGCAGGCCGATATCCAGTCCGTTCTGGCGGAAGCACTCGACGCTTTTGTCGATACCCGTGCCCGCGAAGGCGCCGCGCTGCAAGCGATGCTGCTCACTCGCATCGATGACATGGAAGCCATCGTGCAGCGCATCACACCGCTCATTCCCCAGGCGATCGCACAATTCCAGCAGAAAGCGACCGAACGCATGAAGGAAGCGCTCGGCCTGGCCACGCAGAACGGCGCCACCCCGTCGCAAAGCGTGTCCTCGGAAGACGCGTTGGAACGTATTCGTCAGGAAGTAACCCTGTATGGCATTCGCATTGACGTGGCGGAAGAGTTGTCGCGCCTGTCCGCGCATCTGACCGAAACCCGCCAGATCTTCAAGAAAGGCGGGCAGGTCGGCAAGCGTCTCGATTTCATGATGCAGGAGCTCAATCGCGAAGCCAACACGGTTGGATCCAAGGCTGCAATCAAGGATCTGTCCGACGCCTCGATGGCAATGAAGCTGTTGATCGAGCAGATGCGCGAACAAGTTCAGAATCTGGAGTAAGCCTTGACCGAGAATCTCATGTCCGAATCGCCCCCCCCGTCCGGAAGCCTGTTCATGGTGGTCGCGCCCTCCGGCGCGGGCAAATCAACCCTGGTCAACGCGCTGCTGGCGCAGGAACCGACGATCAAGCTCTCGATTTCCTTTACGACACGCGCGCCGCGCCCGGCGGAGCAGCATGGCCGCGAGTACTACTTCACGACGGTCGAGGATTTTCTGAAACGGCGCGAAGCCGGGGAATTTTTGGAATCCGCTGAAGTCCACGGTAACTATTACGGAACATCGCGGCTGCTGATCGAAGCAGAAATGAAGGCCGGGACCGACGTTCTGCTCGAAATTGACTGGCAAGGCGCTCAGCAGGTGAAAAAGCAGTTCCCGCATGCGGTCGGCATCTTCATCCTGCCGCCGTCGATCGCCGCGCTGGAAGAACGTTTGAAGAAGCGCGGACAGGACGAGCCGCATGTGATTACACGCCGGATTCTGGCCGCGGGCGGCGAAATCGCGCACGCTCCGGAGTTCGAATATGTTATTATTAATCAAGAGTTTGCGACCGCTTTGTCCGAATTGACCGCAATCGTCAAAGCGACCCGTTGCCGGTTCCCGCAACAGGCTGCACGCAACGCTTCCCTGTTCACCCAGCTTGGCATTCATGCCAGTTTGAGCTGATACCGCATTTTTAGGAGTATTCATGGCCCGCATCACTATCGAAGATTGCCTCAAACAAATTCCGAATCGTTTCCAACTGACTCTCGCTGCGACTTACCGCGCCCGTCAACTGCTGCAAGGCCACACACCCAAGGTCGACGCAAAGGACAAACCGACGGTCATCGCCTTGCGCGAAATCGCGTCAGGCAAGGTCGGGATCGAAATGCTGAAGAAAGTCCCGAGTTAAGTCACACCAAACGCCATGCGGCTGATATGCTTAAAGTATGAACCTGACACCTGCAGATTCAACACTATCAGCTGCTCCAAATAGCCGGGCGACACCCGATCGCCCGGTCGCCAAGAACGCCGACCCAGCCTTGAAGTCCGATCCCAACGCGGGACAGAACGCAAGCGTCGCTTCCGTTACCCATCTCAACAACAAGCTGGCCGAGTATCTGACGCCTTCGGAAATGAAGAAGGTGAAGGAAGCGTATCGCTTTTCGGATGAACGCCACCTGGGTCAGATTCGCAAGTCGGGCGAGCCCTACATCTCGCATCCGATCGCCGTCGCGGAAATCTGTGCCGACTGGAAGCTCGACGCGCAGGCCATCATGGCCGCGCTCTTGCACGACGTCATGGAAGACACGGACGTCAAGAAGGATGAATTGATCGAGCGCTTCGGCGCGCCGGTCGCCACACTGGTCGACGGACTGTCCAAGCTGGACAAGATCGAATTTCAGAGCCAGATCGAAGCCCAGGCGGAGAACTTCCGCAAAATGCTGCTGGCCATGGCACGCGACGTGCGCGTCATCCTCGTCAAGCTAGCCGACCGCCTGCACAACATGCGCACGCTCGGCTTCATGATCCCGGAGAAAAAGCGCCGCATCGCACGCGAGACGATGGAAGTCTATGTGCCGATCGCACATCGTCTCGGCCTGAACAATATTTATCGCGAACTGCAAGACCTGGCATTCGCGCATCTGTACCCATTGCGCTACAAAACGCTGTCGAAAGCGGTCAAGGCCGCGCGCGGCAACCGGCGTGAAGTGGTCAGCAAGATCATGGAGTCGGTCAAGAACACGCTGGTGGCGACCGGTATCCAGGCGCAAGTGTACGGACGGGAAAAGACGCTGTACGGCATCTACCGCAAGATGCGCAACAAGCACTTGTCGTTCTCCCAGGTGCTCGACGTCTACGGCTTCCGCATCGTGGTTGACAGCTTCGCCAATTGCTATGTCGCACTGGGAACGCTGCACGCGCTGTACAAGCCAATGCCTGGCAAGTTCAAGGATTACATCGCCATTCCGAAACTCAATGGCTATCAGTCGCTGCACACGACTTTGATCGGCCCGTACGGCACACCGGTTGAATTCCAGATCCGTACTCAGGAAATGCACCGCGTCGCGGAAGCCGGCGTCGCCGCGCACTGGCTGTACAAGGACGAGGAAGCCAGCCTGACCGATCTGCAGCAACGCACGCACGCATGGCTGCAATCGCTGCTCGATATCCAGAAGCAAACAGGCGATTCGGCCGAATTCCTTGAGCATGTGAAGGTCGACCTGTTCCCGGATTCGGTCTACGTGTTTACGCCGAAGTCGACAATCATTGCCTTGCCGCGCGGCGCGACCGTGCTGGACTTCGCCTACACCATTCACACCGATATCGGCGACCAGGCAATTGCCGCGCGCATCAATCATGAACAGGCGGCGCTGCGCACCGAATTGCGCAACGGCGACATCGTGGAAATCATCACGGCGCCCGCTTCGCGCCCCAACCCCAACTGGCTGACGTTCGTTCGCACCGGCAAGGCACGTTCCGCAATCCGGCATCATCTGCGCACGATTAACCTGGCCGAATCGACCGAACTCGGCAAGCGCCTCTTGGCCCAGGCGCTCACGGCGCTGCAGATCGATCCGGTACTGCCGGACACGATGCTGGAAAAACTGCGGAACGAGTCGAGCGCGAAATCGCTCGATGAACTCTATGCCGACATCGGCGTCGGCAAGCGCATGGCGACCCTGGTTGCGCGCCACATTCGCGGACTGATGGAGAGCGACCCCAATTCGCCGCAACCGCCTGCGATCGAAAAATCCTCGGGCAAGCTCGATCCGGTTGCGATCAACGGTAACGAAGGCGTTTCAGTACAATTGGCCGCCTGCTGCCAGCCGATTCCGGGCGACAGCATCATCGGCCAGCTCAAGCGCGACCAGGGCATCGTCGTGCATGCGACCGACTGCGACGTCGCCAAGCGCCAACATGCGAAGGAGCCGGATCGCTGGATCGAACTGGTATGGGATACGGAACTGACGCGCCGCTTCGACTGCCGCATCAAGGTGCTTGTCGATAATGAAAAAGGCGTACTGGCGCGCGTTGCGGCGGAAATCGGCGAATCGGATGCGAACATCACCTACGTCGGCATGGACGACGACCGTGACCAAATGATGAAACAGCTGCGCTTCACGGTCCAGGTGGAGGACCGCGTCCATCTCGCCCGCCTGATGCGCAACGTACGCAGAATCCGCGGCGTCGCCCGCATTCTCCGCGAACGAACCTAGAGCTCAGTTAAGACCGATCTATGCCGCATGGATGCTCTTGTGCATCCGGCGCAAGCCCAGCCACACGCCCGCTGCAATCAGCGGCAGCAGCAGCCCGGTCGACACATCCGGATTGACCGGCCAGCCCACCGCCTTCGCCGCCTTGCCGATATAGCTGAACAAGCCCGCCGTATAGTACGAGATCGCCACCACCGACAAACCTTCCACGGCCTGCTGCAGCCGCAGTTGCTGGGCGGCGCGCGCATTCATCGACTGCAGGATTTGCCGGTTCTGCTTTTCCTGCACGATGCCCACGCGTGTGCGCAACAAATCGTTGGTATGCGCGATCCGCTCGGCCAGCGCTTCCTGGCGGCGTGCCGTCGCCTCACACGTGCTCATTGCCGGCGTCAGTCGCCGGTCCATGAACTCCTCTACCGTTGGAAATCCCTCGATGCGCGTTTCGCGCAACTCCTCGATACGCGCATGGACGAGTCGGAAATACGCCTGCGAAGCAGAGAAGCGATAGCTGTTGTTCAGCGAGAGCTTTTCGATCCGCGCCGCCAGTCCGGTGATGTTGCCGAGCAGCGCCTGCTCATCGTCGGTATCCGAAAGCTGCGGAACATTGGACGTATTGACCATGGCTTCCGTCAATGTCGCCAGTTCGCCTTCAATCGCGTTCAGCACAGGTGTCGCGCGCTGCGCATGCGGCAGGCCGAGCAATGCCATCATCCGGTAGGTTTCGATCTCCAGCAAACGCTGCACCAGGCGCCCGGCCTGCTGTTCATGCAGGCCGACGTCGCGCACCACGAAGCGGCTGAAGCCGTCCGACTGGATCAGGAAATCGGTCCAGATCTCGCCGCCTTGCAGGACCTGGCTGCCAACCAGATTATTGCCCTCGAAGACGCGGCGCAGCCCGCTTGCGAAGGCTTCGGCCGAACCTCGGGTTTTGTCCAGCACGACATGCGCAGCCACCATGATCTTGCCTTGCAGGCCCAGCAGCCATTCCTGCGGAATTTGGAACAGCGGCACGCGTTCAAAAGCTTCCGCAAGCGACGGACTTTCATCATGGCGCTCGGCGAAGGTATAAGTCGCGAATTCGGTGTGGCACTCCCACTTGAGACGAAATCGACCGAAGTCGTGAAAGAAGTACTTGGCATCGGCGCCGGGCGCCGTGACACCGAAATGCTTGCATAAGGCGGACAGCAAGACGTGCTGACGCGCGGCGTTGGAGACATTCGGATTGGCGTCATCGCGCGCATAGACTGCCATATGCGTCAGGCTCTCCGGCGCGTCGAGGCTCAGAAAGGGGCGGGAATGCACTTCCGCGGCAAGCGGAACGCGCAGAACATGGTTCAGGCTGGAATAGATCATGGTCATGAAATTGTTTGTGTTCTTTTAAGCTATGCGGTCTCGCCACATTGTGTGCCGCGAAAATGACGGCGCCTTGACAAGCGGTGACAAAGGTGCGACCTGTCCGCGTCCTGTCCTGGCACGAATCAAATCAACCACCAATCGCTTATGACGCCGGATAGCTGACTTCGAGGATGGTGAGTTCATCGATACCGGCAGGCGTTTTCAGCACCACCGAGTCGCCCTCTCTGGCCTTGATCAAGGCGCGCGCCACGGGGGAAATCCAGCTGATTTTGCCATTGAGGGGGTCGAGTTCGTCGATGCCGACAATGGTGACGGTAAATTCGTCGCCTGCCTGATTCTCATAAGTTACGGTCGCGCCGAAAAAGATCTGATCGCTGCCGTGATGCACGGTCGGATCGACCACCTCGGCATTGTCCAGGCGCTTGGTCAGGAAGCGGATGCGGCGGTCGATCTCGCGCAGGCGGCGCTTGCCGTAAATGTAGTCGCCGTTCTCCGACCGATCGCCATTGGAGGCGGCCCACGACACGATGCCGACCACCTCGGGCCGGTCGACGTCGATCAGGTGCAACAACTCGTCCTTCAGGCGCTTGTGGCCGGCCGGCGTGATGTAGTTTTTCGTGCCGGCCGGTATGGCGGGCAAGCCGACGTCGACGTCATCATCGTCGTCCGATTCCTTGACAAATGCTTTGCTCATAATTGGCTATTGTAGCCCCGTGCGGCGCGTTCGAGACAGACGCTCACGGCAATCAGTTTGCGCTATGCGAAATCGCATTGCTCCACTCAAAGGCGGCGAGCTGCAGTTCGTACAGGTCTTCGCTCGACAGTTGCAGTTTTTGCAGCAATGCGTGAGCCTGTTCGCCGGCCTCCTCGATGTGCTCGATGCATTCCACCAGCTTGAGCATGTCGCCGAAGATCCCGCTACGCGACAAGAGCGCATCCTTGACTTCATCGGCTACGTGCAAGCGCGCCAGGGCTTGTTCCATGGGCAGTCCGAACAAGGCATCCATCAGCGACATGATGCCGACCGTAAATGCGGTATCGGCCATCGCATGATCCCCCGGCCGGATTTTCTCTGCCATCAATTCAAGCAGCTTCCCGCGTGTCGTTGCCAGGACAAACAGCGGCGACACCACGCCTCGCGGCCTGCCGAATTCAGCATAGAGCAGGATCTGCAGCCAGCGCTGCAGCTGAGCCCGCCCCAGGACCGTCAGTGCCTGTCCCAGAGAATTGATGCGTTGTCCTTCCGCCGCATTAGCGAGTCGCAGGAGCATCAGGCCAAGCGAAGCATCCCGCTTGATGTTGCGTTCAAGCTCGGCGTTATCCGCATTGGAAATGACTTGCGCCATCAATCGCATGATGGTCATCTGTGATGGCGACAGCTTTTTGCCCGTCAGCACCAAGGGCTTGGCGAAGTAATATCCCTGGAAATAATCGAAGCCGAGATCGAGGCAGATCTGGAACTGCGCAAGATTCTCCACTTTTTCTGCCAACAACTTCTTTTCTGCCTGCTTGAATCTGGCGCTCAGTCGGGACAAGCCCTCTTGCTCAACTCCTTTGATATCCACCTTGATCACTTCGACCAAGGGCAAGAGCTTCTGCACGCCGTCCGAATCGGCGACCACATCATCCAGCGCAAATACGTATCCCTCGCGAACAAGTTCCCGCACACGCCCGACCAGCCGGTCCGTGACCTTCACGGTCTCGAGGATCTCGAGCACAACGCGCTCGCGTGGAAGAAACTGGATGAAGTCGCTCATCAGGACCGCGGAGTCCACGTTGATGAAAGCGCGGGAAACGCCGATGACGTTCTCCATGCCGAGTTCCGAAGCATGCGCGATAACGGTGGCTGTCGCTGCAACATCGTCGGTGACGTTGGCGGGTCCTGCTGCGGCACTGCGAAACAGGAGTTCGTACGCAATGAGTTCTTGATCGCGATCGAGGATGGGCTGCCGCGCGAGGAAAAACTCCCGTCCGGGATGCGCGCGTGTGAAAATCTCCGGCGAAATATTGGCTACGAAATCGTCCATTGGCACGGTACTTTTTTCCTTGAACGCCGCTCCGGCGGGCCGCATGCTCAAACGAGGTCGGCACAGCACGGACGGACTTGAATTGATTTTCTCTCTTTATGATTGAAAATCGTTTCAATGATTCAAATGGTTACAGGTCTTGCCCTGTGCGGGATCGATTTTTCCAACGAATAAGCAAGCAATCAGCCGCGGCGCGCGCCGCCCTGGGTGCCGAGACCAGTGCCGGTTTCCAATGTAAACCCGGCGCCCGGGTCTTGTGCCAGCGCCTTCACCAGATACGGCATCAGTTCGCGCAACATCGGCTCCAGCGTCCAGGGCGGGTTGATGATGAACATTCCGCTGCTGTGCAAGCCGAAGCCATCGGGTGACGGCGTGCTCACGGACAAGGTGACGTTCAACCATTCCTTGACGGGTAAACGCTTGAGCTTGTCGGGCAGCTGACGCGACTCCATACGGTTGAGCACCGGGTACCAGACCGCATAGGTGCCTGTCGGGAAGCGGTCCAATGCATCCACCAGCGTGTCTTTCACACGCCGGTAGTCATCCTTCACTTCATAGGGCGGATCGATCAGGACGAGCCCGCGACGCGAGGGCGGCGGCAACAAGGATTTCAGGCCGATGAAGCCGTCCGTTTTCTGAATCATTGTCCGCTTGCCGCGTGCGTTCACGCGCTGGCCTTGCGCAGCGGCATGGGACTCCGTTTTGCGGAAGTTTTCTTCCAGAATTTTGCTCTCGCTCGGATGCAATTCGAACAGGCGAATCCTGTCCTGCTCGCGCGCAACCTTGTCCGCACAGTAAGGAGATCCCGGGTAATAGCGCATCTTGCCGCTCGGGTTCATCTCTTTGATCAAGCCGACATACTCTGCCAGGGCCGGCGGCAGGTCGGTGCGATCCCACAAGCGGCTGATGCCGGATTCGTATTCTGTGTTCTTGGCTGCGTATCCGGTGTCGAGCGCATAGACGCCGGCGCCCGCATGCGTATCGATGTACATGTACGGCGCGTCCTTCTGTCCGAGGTAGCGCAGCAACTGGATAAGCACGACGTGTTTCAGCACGTCCGCATGATTGCCTGCATGGAAGGCGTGGCGGTAACTCAACATGGGGATGCCCGGCAGTGATGATTGGTGAGGGCGCCCATTTTAACAGCCGGCACCACTATTCCACCGCCAGCTTGTCATGGTCAATGCATTTGTTGCAGACTGGCGGGCGCTTCAACTTCAGCTCTCCCGCTTCGTCATTTCGCCTTCTTTACGAACTCGCGCACCGATCGCCCAGCAAGCGAGAGTGAGCATGAAAAAGGCAAGAACGCCTTGCGCCAATTGAATTGCGCTATCAAAGAGCATCGGGGCAACCACGCCAGACACGAGAGAGAAAATCAGCATCTGCACGAAGCTCATCAGGGATGCCGCCAGTCCGCGCGTTCTCGGAAAAAGGTCAAGCGCCATGAGGCTCATCACTGGCATGGTCAGGCCCAATCCGAACGTGTAGAGCATGAGTGGCAGGACGGCCCAAGGCACCTTGGCAACGAAAAGCGCGTTGTAGGCCAGATTGCCGGCGGCAGCAACTCCCATGCAGGCAAATCCGATTCGCAGCAAGACGTTTTGCTGCATGCGATGCGCCAGCTTGCCGCTGAGCGCGGAACCAAGCACCATCCCTCCGATCATCGGCAAAAACAGCCAGGCAAACGCCGTCTCGGGTAGATGCAAGATCTCGATGATGAAACTGGGCGCAGAGGCAATGTAGAGTCCCATTCCGCCGAAGGCGAGTCCGACGGCCAGTGTTCTGGCCACGAATTGCGGATGCCGCAATGCGTTCCAATAATTTGTCGCCAGCGTGACCGGATGAAATCGAATACGAGATTGCCGCGGTAGGCTCTCCGGCAAGAAGCGGAAGCACGCCAGGAGCAATGCCAGCCCGAACACGGTCATGAAAACGAAGACCGAGCGCCAGCCGAAAGCGACATGCAAATATCCCCCCAGCACGGGCGCAATGGCCGGCGCCAGTCCGAATACCATCGTGACATGCGACATCAGGCGTTGTGCCGCCGCGCCCGTGAAATGATCTCGGATGATCGCCTGGCCGACCACGCGCCCGCCGCCGGCCGACAATCCTTGCAGCACGCGAAAGGTCAACAGCCATCCGAAACTGGGGGCAAGTGCGGCGCCGATGGAGGCTGCTGTAAAGAGCAGCAAGGACCCCAGGACGACCGGACGGCGCCCGAAGGAATCGGACAGCGTTCCGTAAAACAGGCTCATGACGGAAAAGGCGAGCAGGTACGCGCTCAAAGTCTGCTGCACGACCGCGAGGCTGACCGAAAACTGGCCGGCAATCGCCGGAAAGGACGGCAGGAAGGTGTCGATGGCGAATGCGCCGAGCATTGCAAGCCCGGCAAGCGTGGCGGTAAGTATCCAGGACGGCAAAACGTGGCTCCTCGGGCGGTTCGCTATTCGGGCTCGGATTCAAGATTGGCGCGCACCCGCTGAAGCAAGGACACAAGCTGCCCGCATTCCTCCGCGCTCAGACCCTTCACGGCGACACCGGACAGGCGAGATCCCTGTTTGTGCAAACTCCTGTGAATGGCCCGCCCTTGCTGCGTAAGTTGCAGATGCGTGCTGCGGCGGTCGCCCTCATCGATGCGGGCCTCCAGCAATCCCTTGTCGCGCAAGCCGCGAATCAGGCGCGCAAGCTGCGCCTTGTCGCGCCCAGAGTGCGTGACAAGGTCGCTCTGGGTAGCACCGGGATGCCTTGCAAAGAAACCCAGCACCTTGTTTTCCATGTGCGTGATGTCGTGAGGCCCATCGCGCAGACCACGGTACTGACGCGAGCGATAGAGATGCATGATGGTGTGGATCGACTCGAACACCTCGTCTGAAAGCATGGCAGCCATTTGGTTAACAACATCAACTTTTTTGCACAATGGATGACATTATCAACCAAATTCAAGAATTGTGAAAACCTTTTTCGACTGCGCGGGGCTGCAAGATTCCGTCATGAAGCGCCGCAACGAGCGGTGGATGTTGTTCGGGCGAATCCTTTCGACGCCAGCGCGGTTTGCACGCCAGCATCGTAGGAACGGGCAGCATGATTGCAAGAAAGGCAGTTTCTTGCCGATGCGTGGATATTTCTTGATTTGGAAAAACTCATACGCCGCTGCCAGGTATTAAACAGTAGTACTATTAAGCAATATAGCGCTGCACACATCAAAAAGGATCGTGCCGGCGCGCGAACTGCATGACCAGCGTGCATTCGTGCGGATCTACGTCGCAATGAATCAAGAAAATTCTTCCATTCCGCTGTCCGGCCTAGGTCAAATGGGCAAGGTCGCGAGCGTTCAGCCCTCGCATCTGCGTATTCCCGAATTGAAGCGTCTCAAGCGGCGCCAGGCCATCTTTCTGTTCGCCCTTGCAGTCATTTTTCTCATCGTCTGGCAAGCGCCGCCTCAACACGCATTCGCAGGCGTATCCCACTATGCCTGGCTGCACACCCTACTCGAGACGTTCGCCATCGTGGTGTGCGGCATGGTGTTTGGCGTCGCGTGGAATGCCTACAGCCGCGAGCGGCCGGGCAACACGATTCTGCTTGCGACCGGCTTGCTCGCCACCGGCATTATTCATGTCTTCCATATGCTGTCCTTTGCCGGCATGCCCGAGTTCGTCACACCGGCAGATCCGGAAAAGGCGATCAACTTCTGGCTCGCGGCACGTTCCCTGTTTGCGGCCTTGCTCCTGTACGTCGCGTTCCGCCCATGGAAGCCGTTTTCCCGGCCATCCGTGCGTTATATGCAGCTGGGCGGCGGCTTGGCCGTGGCGCTGCTGATCGGCTGGGTCGGCCTGTTTCATCGCGATCTGCTTCCGCGCACCTTTATCCCCGGACAAGGCCTGACAGAAATAAAAGTCGGTGCCGAATACATTCTTGTCGCCCTCTTCGCCGTTGCCGCCATTGCGTTTTTCCGGATACCGCAACAGGATCCGGCATACAACATCCCCAGCCTTTTCTCCGCCGCTGCTGTCTCGATACTCGGCGAGCTGTGTTTTACCCTGTACGCCGATGTGACCGATGTATTCAATCTCCTCGGCCATGTCTACACCGTGGTGTCGTTCGGCTTCATCTACCACGCCGTATTCATCAGCAGCGTTCGCGAGCCGTTCGAGCGGCTGGTGCGGGCCGAAGCGAAGACACGCGCCGCTTCCGCCTATGTGCACGGCCTGATCGAAACCAGCCTCGATCCATTGGTCACCGTCGGCATGGGCGGCAAGGTGACCGGGGCCAATCACGCCATGGAGGAAGTGACCGGCATCGATCGCGCGGGATTGATCGGAAGCGATTTCAGCACTTACTTCGTCGAACCGGAAAAGGCGCATGCGATATTCAAGGCCGTGCTCGAGCGTGGCCTGGCGCGCGACTATGCGCTGGCAATCCGTCACATCGACGGAAGGGCAACGCATGTGCTCTGCAACGGCAGCGTGCACTTTGACGAAGCGGGCCGTATTGCCGGCATATTCATCGCCGCGCGCGACGTCACCGAAACCAAGAAGGCGGAACGCGCCCTCGAACAGGCGCACGCGCTGCTCTCCAACATCACGGCGACCAGCCCGATCGGCATCACGGTATGGGATCTCAACGGGCGCATGAAATTTGTCAACGCCGAAGCGCAGCAGATCCTGAAGTGCAGCAAGGAAGAGTTGATGCAGTTGCCCTGGAACTCGGCAAGCTGGCGGATCACGGACTTGCGCGGCAAGACTTTGTCCGACGACGATCTGCCCTTCCACAAGGCGCTGACAAGCAAGCACCCCGTGTACGACTGCGAATTGGCCATCGAAGGACGCGACGGAAAACGCATCCTGCTTTCCGTCAATGCCTCCCCGCTGCGCGATGCCAGCGGAAAGCTGGAAGGCGTCGTGGCGACGCTCGACGACATCACGCAACGCAAGGCGGCGGAGGAAAAACTGCTCACTAGCGAAGAGCGTCTGGCGCAAGCCATGAGCGCAGCGCATATGGGTGCCTGGACCTGGGACGTGACACGCGACAAGGTGAAATATTCCGGCGATTTCATTGCACTGCTCGGATTGCCGAAGGATCAATCGGAAGCGAATCGCGCAACATTCTTTCAGCTGGTTCATCCGCAGGACCGAACCATGCTCGCCGATAAAATCGATCGCGCACTTCACGGCGACGAAGATTATTCAGCCGAATTCCGGGTAATCTGGCCGGATAAGAGCATTCACTGGATCGGCGTCAACGGCAGCGTCAGCTTCGACAGCAGCGGCAAGCCCTTGAAGATGTCGGGTGTCGGCCGCGACATTACGGGACTCAAGGAAGATCAGCTCGCATTGGAGCGCGCCGACCGGGCGCTGCGCACACTCTCCGCCGTGAACGACATGCTGATCCATGCGCAGGACGAACCCACGCTCCTGAATGCGGTCTGCCGCGTCATCGTCGAGATCGGCGGATATCCCATGGCATGGGTCGGAAAAGCCTTGCATGACACTCCGAAGACAGTTCAGCCTGTGGCGCACTTCGGGCGGGACGAGGGCTTTCTGGCACTGTCCCGGATTTTCTGGTCGGACAGCGAGAACGGTCGCGGTCCGACCGGCGCCGCCATTCGAACCGGCGTCACCCAGGTGAATCACAATTTCGCCACCAACCCGCTCATGAAACCCTGGCGCGAGGAAGCATTGAAACGCGGCTACCAGTCGAGCATTTCCTTCCCGCTCGGCGACTCCTTCTGCGTGCACGGCTCGCTCACGATTTACGCCTGCGAGCCCGATGCCTTCAGCCCGGACGAAGTCAGATTGCTGCAGGAAATGGCCGACGATCTCGCCTTTGGCATCACGACGTTGCGCATGCGGGCAGATCGTGACCGCATGGCAAAAGTGCAGCAGGAATACGACTCCATCCTGCGCCAGAGCCTGATGGAATCGATTCAGGCCATCGCCACGACACTCGAATTTCGGGATCCCTACACTGCCGGTCATCAGCGCCGGGTGGCGCTGCTTGCAAGCGCCATCGGCCGCGAAATGGGCCTGCCCGAGTCGACGATCGAGGGCATGCACCTCGCGGCGTCGATTCATGATGTCGGCAAGATCCAGGTTCCGTCGGAGATCCTGAACAAGCCGGGGAAAATCAGCCCGATCGAGCTGGAGCTGATCAAGACGCACCCGCAGGCGGGACACGATATCGTCAAGGACGTCCGCTTTCCCTGGCCGATCGCGCGCATCATCCTGGAGCATCATGAACGCCTCGACGGCTCGGGGTATCCGAATCATCTGAAGGACGACGAGATTCTGCTCGAATCGCGCATCGTGACGGTCGCCGATGTGGTGGAAGCGATGACCTCGCACCGTCCGTATCGTCCGGGACTCGGACTCGAGGCCGCACTGGAAGAGATCGAGACCAATCGAGGCAGCTGGTATGACCCGCAGGCGGTTGACGCCTGCCTACGCCTGTTCCGCGAAAAGCGATATTCGTTCGACGGGACCGACAATCACTGACCGGCCTGGCGTCTGCTTCGTCAAGCAGTCAGGCGGACAATCTCGCGATACGCCTGGCACGGCAGGCGAACATCGCACATCCAAAACAAAAGACCCCGCCTTTCGAAAAAGACGGGGTCTTTGCACAACCTTGCCACACCCGAGGCTTATTCCGGCCGCCGAAGCGGCCGCCCCGCAGGGAGATCAGGCAGATCAGTGGAACTGCTCTTCTTCGGTCGAACCGGTCAGCGCCTTCACGGACGAGGAACCGCCTTGGATCACGGTGGTCACTTCGTCGAAGTAGCCAGCGCCAACTTCCTGCTGGTGCGACACGAAGGTGTAACCCTTTTCGCGTGCTGCGAATTCCGGCTCCTGCACCATGTTGACGTAGTGCTTCATGCCTTCGCCGCGAGCGTATGCGTGCGCGAACTGGAATGTGTTGAACCAGTTGATATGGATGCCTGCCAGCGTGATGAACTGATACTTGTAGCCCAGTTCGGACAGCTTGTCCTGGAATTGAGCGATCGTCTTGTCGTCCAGGTTCTTCTTCCAGTTGAAGGACGGCGAGCAGTTGTAGGACAGCAGCTTGCCCGGGCATGCAGCGTGCACGGCTTGCGCGAATTCGCGGGCAAAGCCCAGATCCGGCGTGCCGGTTTCGCACCATACCAGGTCAGCGTACGGAGCGTAGGCAACGCCGCGGCTGATGGCTTGCTCCAGGCCGTTCTTGACGCGGTAGAAGCCTTCCTGGGTACGCTCGCCGGTCAGGAACGGCTTGTCGTTGGCGTCGTGGTCGGACGTGATCAGGTTCGCTGCTTCAGCATCGGTACGTGCCAGAACGATGGTCGGAACGCCCATGACGTCGGCTGCGAAACGTGCAGCAACCAGCTTCTCGATTGCCTCTTGCGTCGGAACCAGCACCTTGCCGCCCATGTGGCCGCACTTCTTCACTGCAGCCAGCTGGTCTTCGAAGTGCACGCCGGCTGCGCCAGCGGTGATCATGTTCTTCATCAGTTCGAAGGCGTTCAGCACGCCGCCGAAACCGGCTTCAGCGTCAGCAACGATCGGCAGGAAGTAGTCGATGAAGCCTTCATCGCCCGGGTTCACGCCACGCGACCATTGAATTTCGTCAGCGCGCTTGAAGGTGTTGTTGATGCGGCGAACCATGGTCGGCACGGAGTCGTATGCGTACAGCGACTGGTCGGGATACATGGTTTCGGAGGTGTTGCCGTCGGCAGCGACTTGCCAGCCGGAGAGGTACACGGCTTCCAGGCCAGCCTTGGCCTGCTGCATCGCTTGACCGGCGCTGATCGCACCGAAGGCGTTCACATAGCCCTTCTTAGCGCCGCCGTTGATTTTTTCCCACAGCTTCTCTGCGCCGCGCTTGGCCAGCGTGTGCTCGATCGGCATGGATCCGCGCAGACGGACGACGTCTTCCGCGGTGTAGTTACGCTTGATGCCTTTCCAGCGCGGGTTTTCAGCCCAGTCCTTGAGCAATGCCTGAATTTGCTGTTCGCGAGATGCCATGGTTATTCTCCTTGGTAAAACCGGTGAAAAGAAAAAGAAAACTCGATGGAGGAATAATATGCGCTTTTTTGCGAGGCAACAAGGTCTTATATAAGACATATAACTAAAATTAATTCTTTATTTTTCAATTACTTGATTGTTGTATTTTGCGATATGAAACGTTTTTTCTTAAAATGAAACAAGATTGTGACGCTCTGCGTCGGAGTTTTTCGCGATACGAAACGCGAATTTCGCGATATGAAAACTTGACCTGGATTAAGCGAATGCTCGGCAAATGAGGCCTTTGATTTGCATCTCCGCTTCAACATTCCGACTCCCTTCACCAGCAATTCTCAACACCGACGGTGCCAGAAGACCCTGACATACAGGGAACTGCGTCTGCACCCTCACATCTACCGCAGGAGGTCTTCTGCACGGCACGGATTCTTGATGCGAATACAATGGAAACCGACCGAACGACACATCACGCCTACACCATGAACCCAGGCATTCCTTACGCATTGCTGGCCGCGCTTCTGTTTGGCGCCAGCACCCCCTTTGCCAAGCTGATGATCGGGCAAATTGAGCCGGTCTTGCTGGCCGCCCTACTGTACCTCGGCAGCGGCATCGGCTTGAGCGTGTGGCTCATGGTGCGCCGCCTGCTTCGGCGCGCTGGCGGAGCAGGCGCTTCGCTCACGGCGGCCGACTTGCCCTGGCTGGCGGGCGCGGTATTTGCCGGTGGCATAGTCGGTCCGGTGCTGCTGATGACGGGGCTCCGCTATGTGAGCGGCGCGTCGGCCTCGCTGCTCTTGAACATGGAAGGCGTGTTCACGGCATTGCTCGCCTGGTTCGTCTTTCGCGAACACTTCGACCGGCGCATCTTCATAGGCATGATAATGATCATTTGCGCCGGCGCGCTGCTGACCGGCGGAAGCGCGTTCGGGCAATCGATTGACGTGTCCTGGGGCGCCTTGTGCGTGGTGGCAGCCTGCCTGTGCTGGGCGATCGACAACAACCTGACGCGCAAGGTGTCGGCCAGCGATGCGGTTCAGATCGCGGCGGTGAAAGGACTCGCCGCGGGAGCGGTCAATCTGTCATTCGCATTGGCATGGCTCGGATTACCCTTTCCCGCGCCGGTCGAGTTTGCCGCCGCGGGCGTGATCGGCTTTTCCGGCTACGGGCTCAGCCTCGTCCTGTTCGTGCTGGCGCTGCGCCATCTGGGCACCGCACGCACCGGCGCTTACTTTTCAACCGCGCCATTTGCCGGTGCGTTGATTGCCATGCTGATGCTGGGCGAGCGGCCGGAACCGACTTTCTGGATGGCGGCTGCCCTGATGGTGATCGGCATCTGGTTGCATTTGACCGAAACCCACAATCACATGCACACCCACACGCGCTTGTCGCACACGCATGCGCACAGCCACGACGCGCACCATCAGCATGCGCATGACTTCACTTGGGATGGCACGGAGCCGCACACGCATCCGCATGAACACGAGCCGCTGGTGCATAGCCATCCCCACTTTCCGGATATTCACCATCGGCATCCTCATTGATTGCGCGCTCAGGCCGATCCGGCAAGCGCTTCGCCCTGTCCGGCGTCAACCATTTGCCGAAGTTCCCGCGCGGCGCAGACCATGCGCGACAAAGCCTCGCGCGTTTCAGGCCAGCCGCGCGTCTTGAGTCCACAATCCGGGTTGACCCACAGACGCGCATCCGGAATGACTTCCCTCGCCTTCTGCAACAGCCGCATCATTTCCTTGGCGCGAGGAATGCGCGGCGAATGGATGTCATACACGCCCGGACCGATATCGTTCGGATAGGCGAATTCGCCGAAACCTTCGAGCAGCTCCATGTCCGAGCGTGAAGTCTCGATGGTGATCACATCCGCGTCCATCGCGGCAATCCAGGGAAGGATGTCGTTGAACTCGGAATAGCACATGTGGGTGTGGATCTGCGTTTCATCCGTTACGCCCGATGCGCTGACCTTGAATGCCCGCACCGCCCATTCGAGGTAGTGCGGCCAATCACGTTGCTTGAGTGGCAGACCTTCGCGGAAGGCCGGTTCGTCGATCTGGATCATGCCGATGCCGGCCTGCTCCAGGTCGCATACTTCCTCACGCAAGGCCAGCGCAATCTGCAATGCCGTCGTTTCGCGCGGCTGGTCATCGCGCACGAACGACCATTGCAGCATCGTGACCGGTCCGGTCAGCATGCCCTTCATCGGCTTTTCGGTGAGAGACTGCGCGAAGTGGCTCCAGCCGACCGTCATCGGCTCGGGCCGGTACACGTCGCCGTAGATGAAAGGCGGTTTCACGCAGCGCGAACCGTAGCTCTGCACCCAGCCGTTGCCGGTGAAGCCGAAGCCCCACAACTGTTCGCCGAAATATTCGACCATGTCGTTGCGTTCAGGCTCGCCGTGCACCAGCACGTCGAGGCCGAGTGCCTCCTGCTCCCGCACCGCCACGCGGATTTCTTCGCGCATGCGATTCAGGTAATCGAGGTGTCCGATGTCGCCACGCTTATATGCGGCGCGCGCTTGCCGGATTTCCTTCGTTTGTGGAAAGGAGCCGATCGTCGTGGTGGGAAACAGCGGCAGCTTCCATCTTGCCTGCTGCTTCGACGCGCGAGTGCCGAACGCGGACTGGCGCTGCGCATCGGCGTCTGTCACGGCAGCAAGGCGCTTTTGCACAATCGCATTTCGAGTCCTCGGCGATGTCATGCGAGTAGCAATCGCAGCGCGCGCAGCAGCGAACTGTGATTCGACAGGTTCGATGCCTTCATTCAGTGCGCGCCTGAGGACGACGACCTCATCGAGCTTTTGCGTGGCGAACGCCAGCCAGCCCTTGAGTTCGTCATCCAGCGCGGTTTCCTGCGCCAGATCGACCGGCACATGCAGCAGCGAACAGCTCGGCGCCACCCAGAGACGCTCGCCCAGTGCGCTGCGCAGCGGCTCCAGCTTTGCCAGTGCGGCGTCGAGGTCGGTACGCCATATATTGCGTCCGTCGACAATCCCGGCAGAGAGCACACGGTCCGACGGCCAATCGGTCAGAAAGCGTTGCAACTGCTCGGGTGCGCGCACCAAGTCCAGGTGAACGCCGTCGACCGGCAGATCACGCAACAATTCTGAATGCTCGCTCACATCGTCGAAGTACGTGGCAAGCAACAAGGCGGGCGATGCGGTTTTCAGTGCCGCATAGGTCGGCACGAACGCATGACGCCATGACGCATCCAGTTCAAGCGCGAGAATGGGCTCATCAATCTGCACCCACTCCACGCCGATGCTCTGCAAGCGACGCAGAACCTTCTGGTAAGCGGCGACCACGCGCGGCAACAGGTCAAGCTTGTGCGTCAGCCCGGATTTGATCTTGCCGAGATATAGCAGCGTCAGCGGCCCGACCAGCACGGGCTTGACGCGATGCCCTTGCGCACGCGCTTCGACGATTTCATCGAACAGCCAATCGACGCCGCCGTCAAAGCGCAGATCCGGCGTCCACTCCGGGACCAGATAGTGGTAATTGGTGTCGAACCACTTCGTCATTTCCATCGCGAAGTGTTTGTTGCTGCCGCGCGCCATCGTGAAATAGTCGGACAAGCTCAGGCGCGCCGGATCGAACCCGAAACGCGACGGGATCGCACCGAGCAGCGCCAGCGTGTTCAGAACCTGGTCGTACCATGCGAAATCGCCGACGCTGACCCAATCCAGCCCGGCCCTGGCTTGCGTTGTCCAATGGCGCTCGCGCAGACCATGACCGACTTCCTGCAAGGCCGCTTCATCCGTTTCGCCGCGCCAGAACGATTCCAGGGCAAATTTCAGCTCGCGCTGCGCGCCGATGCGCGGGAAACCCAGGGTATGCGCCATTGCCATGACATGCTCTCCAATAAGTGGTCTTGAGGCTTGCCATCTTCACCCAGGCTCATTTATGATTCAAACGATATATTTTAAGAATCATCTTGAATTTTACTCATAATGCAATCCATCCTTGAACTGCGACACCTGAAAACCCTGGTCGCGCTGCGCGAAGCGGGCAACCTGCTGCGCGCAGCGACCTTGCTCAACGTCACGCAATCGGCCTTGTCGCATCAGCTCAAGCAACTGGAGGATCACCACGGCGTGCCGCTGTTCGAGCGCAAATCGGTGCCGGTCCGCTTTACGCCGGCCGGCGAACGGCTGTTGAAACTGGCGGATGCCGTGCTGCCGCAGGTGGAAAATGCGGAGCGTGATGTGGTGCGCATGGCGCAAGGCGTGGCGGGGCAATTGCGGATCGCCGTCGAGTGCCATACCTGTTTCGACTGGTTGATGCCCGCGATGGATGTATTCCGCAGTCGCTGGCCTGAGGTGGAACTGGATATCGTGTCAGGCTTTCACGCCGACCCGGTGGGTCTGCTATACAGCCGCAGGGCGGACGTGGCCATTGTGTCCGACGTCGATCCGGATGAGGCGGTGGACTATCATCCGCTGTTTCGTTTTGAAATCATCGCGCTGCTGGCCAAGGACCATGCGCTCGCCACGCGCGAGTATCTGAACGCTGAAGACTTCGCGACCGACACGCTCATTACCTACCCGGTGCCGGACGACATGCTCGATATCGTGCGCCAGGTACTCAAGCCGGCCGGCGTCAATGCGGAACGACGCACGACGGAATTGACAGTCGCGATGCTGCAGCTCGTCGCCAGCAAGCGCGGCATCGCTACCCTCCCCGTTTGGGCCGCGCGGAACTACCTCGATCGCAACTATGTGCTGGCCAGGCGCATTACCGCGAATGGCCTGACCGGGCATCTGCACGCGGCCTGCCTGCCCGAACTGTCGGCCAAGCCATTCCTGGCCGACTTCGTCAGCACCACGAGAGAAAGCTGCTATCTGAATCTGCGCAGCATCGAGTTGCTGTAAGAGTCCATTCCTTCGGTAAGCAGAACAGGGTGAACGCTGCTGCATCTGCGGCGCCAGCGACTGCGAAAAAGTGGATGAGGGCGAATACCTGAAGCGATATTTATCTCTCGGCTCAGGCCAGATCCTCTGCAGAAACCAGCACGCCGTCCGCATCGGCGTAAATCCAGTTGCCCGGCCTGACGGTCACGCCGGCGATCGATACGGCGATATCGCGCTCGCCGACACCCTTGCGGATACTGCGTTGCGGATGGGTTGCCAGTGCGCGCACGCCGATGTCACAGGCATTGATCTCCTCCGAATCGCGGATGCAGCCATTGACGATGATGCCGACCCAGCCGTTTTTCTCCGCCAGCACGCCGAGATTGCCTCCGACCAGCGCGCAACGCAGGCTGCCGCCGCCGTCTACCACCAGCACCCGTCCATTGCCCGGCGTCTCCAGCGTGGAACGCACCAGCACGTTATCTTCAAATACCTTCAGCGTCGCGGCCTGTCCGGAAAACGCGGCGCGCTTGCCGAATTTCTGGAATACCGGCGGCAGCACGGCCAGTGTGCCGGCGGCGATCTTGTCTTCGTTGGCGTCGCAAATGTCACATGTTGCAAAACTCATCGACTTCTCCCGTCATTGAAAAGCAAATAAACAGAATTGTAAGCGAGCCGGGCAACAAAAAAGCCACCGCGGCGTGCGATGACTTTTGGGATGATTTTTTGCGATCAGGCTGCGAGTGAAGTCTTGACCGCCGTTCTTGCGGTATTGGTGCCCACGCCCACCGCGGTCACGATGGCCATGCACTGGAAGATACCGATTCCGATGAACACCCACGCGGGATGATTCGCATCCATCAATGCGCCGAACAGCAGCGGCGCCATCGACAGCCCGATATCGAGGCCGGAATACACCACGCCGTACACGCGGCCGGTCGCGTTCTTCGGCGAGGCGGCGCGGATCAGCAAGTCGCGCGACGGCCCCGCGATCCCTGCGCCGAAACCGACCGCACCCATCAATACAACCGCCATCATGGGCGGCACGACGCCGGCCGCGATCACCACCGCAAACAGGCCGGACGCAGTAAATGCGAAGGCAATGGTGCGCTCGTGCCGCGAGGTCTTCGCCGCCAGGAATCCACCCCAGATCATCCCCGCCGCCGAGGCCAGCATGTAGGCCGTATAGCCGGCGGTGGCGGAAGCAAGCGACATACCGTACAAGGCGCGCAGGCTGGGCGAGGAGAAGCTCTGGATTCCGCCCAGCGCCATCGCGGTAATCAGGAAAAATGCAAAGCACATCCATACCGCGGGCAGACGCATGAAATCGAGCACATGACCGCCGGGCGCTTCTGCATGCTTCGATGCCGTCGGCTTGATGTCGTCAGTACGCAATACGTCGCGGTAGACGAACAGCAGCAGCAATAGGGCGAACGGAACACAGGCCGCCGCCATCAGCGCCACATGCCAGCCGGCGAATCCGGCGATGCCGGTCAGGAATACCGGCGCCGCAGCCCAGCCGAGATTGCCCGTGATCCCGTGCATGGAAAAAGCATGGCCGAGTCGCGCCGTCGAAACGCGCTTGTTCAACAGCGTGTAGTCGGACGGGTGAAACACGCTGTTCCCCAGGCCGGCGAGCATGGAGCCTGCCAACAGCATCGGGTAATTCGACGCTTGCGACAGTACCAGTGCCGACACCCCGAGCAAGCCGACGCCCGCGAACAGCACATTGCGCGCGCCGACACGGTCGACCACGAAACCGGCAAGCGCCTGACCGACGCCGGAGACAACGAAGAAGACCGTCATCAGCAAGCCAAGCTCCGCATACGACAAACTGAATGCCTCCTTCAGCCAGGGAAACAGCGGCGCAAGGATCAAATGAAAAAAATGCGATACGCCATGGGCGAGGCCGACGAGGCCGATCACCTGGGCATCCTGGCGGAAATTGGGAACGGCGGCAGTCGTCATGACACTCTCTTTGGTTTCTGGGATGACATGAGTCTATGCAAAACAGGCGCGTCTGTTTTAAGATAGAACGACAATTTTTATCGAATATCAGCCAAAGCGGAATTCCTCGTATAGTCATGGCAACGCTGCCTGTCACCCATACCCGTCTGCATCTCCCCGGCACGGCGCCGACGCCGAAGCGGCCGGTGCGACTGGTAGCGCGCGACCTCGACGCATCGGAACTGCTCGCCGCGCACAGTCATGCGTGGGGACAGGTTACCTACGCGCTGGACGGCGTCGTGCGCGTCACTGTCGGCAACAGCACCTGGATCGTGCCGCCGATGCGCGCGATCTGGATCCCGCCCAGGTCGCTGCATGAAGTTGCCACTCTCGAAAAGGCAAAGCTGCGGGCGCTGTACGTGCATGCCGATGCCTCCCCGTTCAAAGGCGAAGAATGCGAAGTCCTGGAGGTGTCGTCGCTGCTGCGCGAACTGATCCTTGCCTTCGCGCAGGTGCATGCAGGCGAAGAGCGCGAAGCCTTGCTGTCCTCGCTGATCCTCGATGAACTGGCCCGCTCGCGAACGCAACCGATCCGGGTTGCGCTGCCGGACGACAAGCGCTTGAAGGCATTGTGCGAATTGCTGATTGCCGATCCGGCCTCACCCCACACGCTGGATGAACTGGCGGCACAGGTCGGCGCCTCCGGCCGGACGCTGGCGCGCCTGTTTGAACGGGAACTCGGCATGAGTTTCAGTCAGTGGCGACAGCAGGTGCGTCTCGCACACGCGGCGCCGCTCATCGCGCGCGGCCTGCCCTTGTCGCATGTCGCCGCCGAACTTGGCTATGCCAGCCAGTCCGCGTTCTCCGCCATGTTCAAGAAGACCTTCGGACAATCGCCGACCACTTTCTTTGCCAATAGGCTGGCGTAACTGTCGCAAAAAAAGAAAGGCCACCCGCAGGTGGCCTTTCCTCATGCCGCAATCATTCTCCGAGATTACGCGACCTTGCCCTTTTCGAATGCCAGCTCGTTGCCGCGTACCGTCACTGAAATGACATCCTTCGGAGCGAACTTGCCTTCGAGGATCAGCTTCGACAGCGGGTTCTCGATCTGCTGTTGCACCGCGCGCTTCAAGGGGCGTGCGCCATACACCGGGTCGAAGCCGGCCTCGGCGATCTTTTGCAGCGCCGCGTCCGAGATTTGCAAGCGCATATCCATCTTGGCAAGCCTTTGTTCCAGCACTTGCAGCTGGATGCGTGCGATCGAGCCGATATGCTTTTCGTCGAGCGCATGGAACACGACGATCTCGTCGACACGGTTGACGAACTCCGGACGGAAATGGCTCTTCACCTCCGCCATCACCGCAAGCTTCACCAAGGCCGGGTCGCTACCTTCCATCGACTGGATCTTGTGCGAACCGAGATTGGAAGTCATCACGATCACGGTGTTCTTGAAGTCCACCGTGCGCCCCTGGCCGTCGGTCATGCGACCATCGTCCAGCACTTGCAGCAGGACGTTGAACACGTCGGCATGCGCCTTCTCGATCTCGTCGAGCAGGATCACGCTGTACGGCTTGCGCCGCACCGCTTCGGTCAGGTAGCCGCCCTCTTCATAGCCGACATAGCCCGGCGGCGCACCGATCAGGCGTGCGACGGAATGCTTCTCCATGAACTCGCTCATGTCGAGGCGAATCAGAGCCTCTTCGGTATCGAACAGGAAGGAAGCCAGCGCCTTGCACAGCTCGGTCTTGCCGACACCGGTTGGGCCGAGGAACATGAAGGAGCCATACGGACGATTCGGGTCCGACAGGCCGGCACGCGAACGCCGGATGGCGTCCGACACCGCAACGATCGCCTCGTCCTGGCCCACCACGCGCTTGTGCAATTCCTCTTCCATATGCAGCAGCTTGTCGCGCTCGCCCTGCATCATCTTGGAGACCGGAATGCCGGTTGCGCGCGACACCACCTCGGCAATTTCTTCCGCACCGACCTGGGTGCGCACCAGCTTGCGCTCGCCCTTCTTTTCTTCGCCGCCAACGTCCTTGTCGGCTTGCTTGAGCTGGGCTTCCAGCTGCGGCAGCTTGCCGTACTGCAGTTCGGACATCTTCTGCCAGTCGCCCTTGCGCTTGGCTTCTTCCATCTGCAGCTTGACCTTCTCGATTTCTTCCTTGATCTGCTGGCTGCCCTGCACCGCCGCCTTCTCGGCTTTCCAGATTTCTTCCAGATCGGCGTATTCGCGCTCCAGCTTGTGGATCTCTTCCTCGATCAGGCCGAGGCGCTTCTGCGACGCCTCGTCCTTTTCCTTCTTCACGGCCTCGCGCTCGATCTTCAACTGGATCAGGCGGCGGTCGAGCCTGTCCATGACTTCCGGCTTGGAGTCGATCTCGATCTTGATCTTGGATGCGGCTTCATCGATCAGGTCGATGGCCTTGTCCGGCAGGAAGCGGTCGGTAATATAGCGATGCGAGAGCTCGGCCGCGGCGACGATCGCCGGGTCGGTGATATCGACGCCATGATGCACTTCGTATTTTTCCTGCAGGCCGCGCAGGATCGCGATGGTCGCCTCCACGCTCGGCTCGCCAACCAGGATCTTCTGGAAACGACGCTCCAGTGCCGCATCCTTCTCGACGTATTTGCGATATTCGTCCAGGGTGGTCGCGCCGATGCAATGCAGCTCGCCGCGCGCGAGTGCCGGCTTCAGCATGTTGCCCGCGTCGATCGCTCCCTCGGCCTTGCCTGCGCCGACCATGGTGTGCAGCTCGTCGATGAAGACGATGGTCTGCCCCTCATCCTGCGCGATTTCCTTGAGCACTGCTTTCAAGCGCTCTTCGAATTCACCACGGTATTTCGCACCGGCCAGCAATGCGGCCATGTCGAGTGACAACACGCGTTTCGATTTCAGGCTGTCGGGCACTTCGCCATTGACGATGCGCTGCGCCAGTCCTTCCACGATCGCGGTCTTGCCCACACCCGGCTCGCCGATCAGCACCGGATTGTTCTTGGTGCGGCGTTGCAGGACCTGGATCGCGCGGCGAATCTCATCGTCACGGCCGATCACCGGGTCCAGCTTGCCGGCGCGGGCGCGTTCGGTCAGATCGAGCGTGTATTTCTTCAGGGCTTCGCGCTGCCCTTCGGCATCCTGCGAATTGACGTTGCCGCCGCCACGCACGGCGGTAATTGCGGCTTCGAGCGCCTTGCGCGTCAAACCGTTGTCGCGCGCCAGGCGACCCGCCTCCGACTTGTCTTCGGTCAGGGCAAGCAAGATCATTTCGCTGGCGATGAACTGGTCGCCGCGCTTCTGCGCTTCCTTGTCGGCCAGATTCAGCAATGACGCGGTTTCGCGGCCGATCTGCACTTCGCCGCCGGTACCGGACACCTTGGGCAGGCGTTCCAGTGCGCTCTTCAGTCCGTTCTGCAGGCCGCCGACGTTCACGCCGGCGCGTTGCAGCAGCGAACGCGCGCTGCCGTCCTCCTGGTTCAGAAGGGCGATCAGGACGTGCGCCGGCTCAATGTATTGGTTATCATTGCCGACTGCCTGGCTTTGGGCATCGGCAAGGGCTTCTTGCAACTTGGTTGTCAGTTTGTCGAGACGCATGGATTGTTCTCCAAAATTCGATTTGCTACCAAAGTAAGGGCGACAGACAACATTTCAAGAAAGGACATTTGATTCTGCGCGCTTCAGAATCAGATTGGGATGGAATTGCATCAAATTCAAGTGACTTATGTGGCCGAGGAAGACCGCATCCTGTGCCGGACTTCGTTCAAGGACGAGGGCGACGGCTTGCAGGAGGTCCGTGCCTGGCTGACGCGGCGCATGGTCGCGAAGCTGTGGCCGAGCATTATTGATGCACTGGAAAAACAGGTGGCCCTGGACAAGCCGCTGGCCGCGCATGCGAGCGCCGATATCGTCGGCATGGACCACTTTGCCAGCGTGGAAGAAATCAGGGGCAGCGGCAGCTTCAGCAGCCCTTATGAGTCAGCAATAGAAAGTTTTCCGCTGGGGGAGACGCCGATCCTCGTCACGACGGTCAACTTCACACTCAATCCCGACCAGCCGATCCGGATGAATCTGGCTCCCGCGGAAGGTTTTGGCTTCGAGATAGCCTTTACGCAGACGGTGCTGCACGGCTTTTGCTCCTTGCTGAAGGATGCCGTGAAAATCGCGGAATGGGATCTGGATCTCGCCATGCCCGGCATGCTTGCCCCGAGTGGCAACGCGGCACGCGTGTTGAACTAACCGGTGATCGCGCGATAGGACGCGAAGCCGGCAAAACAGAAAGCGATCGAGCCGATCAGATGCATGGCGCTATGAAAAAGCGCCCATCCATAGTCTCCGCGTTGCAACAGCACCATAGCTTCGGCGGAAAAAGAAGAAAAGGTCGTCAGCCCGCCCAGGAATCCGGTCACCGTCAGCAGACGCCATTCCGGCGACAATTCGGGATGCGAGGCAAAGAAGCCGACGGCGATGCCGATCAGGTAGCCGCCGCTAAAGTTGGCAGCCAGCGTTCCCCAGGGCAACTTGTGGTGAATTGTATTCAGCCACAGCCCCAAGCCCCAGCGCAGCCATGCGCCGATCGCCGCACCGAGCCCGACCGCCAGCCAGCTCATGCCTTGTCGCCGCTGTTATCCGACTGGATGCCCCATTTGGCCATCGCCTTGTCGTCGGTGACGCGGGCATCCACCCAGCGCGCGCCCTGCGGCGTTTGCTCCTTCTTCCAGAACGGCGCCTGCGTCTTGAGGTAGTCCATGATGAATTCGCAGGCTGCAAACGCTTCGCCGCGATGCGCCGAGGTCACTGCAACCAGTACGATCTGGTCCAGCGGCTTCAGCGGCCCGACTCGATGGATCACGAGCGCGTCGAACAGCGACCAGCGCGCCCTCGCCTGCGCAACGATGTCTTCCAGGGCCTTCTCGGTCATCCCCGGGTAGTGCTCCAGCTCCATCTCGCTGATGCCCGTGCCTTCATTCATGTCGCGCACGGTACCGACAAACGCCACCACGGCGCCGATCTGCGGCTGGTTGGCTCGAAGGTCGGCAACTTCCTTGCCGAGGTCGAAGTCCTGGGTTTGAACACGGATCGGCATAGTCCTAGCCACCTGTCACCGGCGGGAAAAAGGCGACTTCGCCACCTTCGCCGAGGCGGGTGTCGGCACCGCTCATCACTTGGTTATAAGCCATGCGCAAGGCGCGTCCCTCGGCCAGGGTTTCGGCCCAGACGCCGCCACGCGCACGCAGGTAGCTGCGTACGTCGCCCACCGTCTGCACATCGTCCGGCAATGCGACGGTTTCCTGCGCCGTCCCCAAGGCTTCACGCACACTGGCAAAAAAGCGGAGCTGGATATTCATGTCGTCTTAAAAAAGCAATTCACTGAAAGGAATGAAGCGTACCGTATCGCCCGGCGCGATCGTCTGGCCGGCAGGATTGTCGACCAGACCGTCACCCCAAACGGTCGACGTCAGCACCGCCGAGCTCTGGTTCTTGAACAGGTCCAGGCCGCCCGAGGCATTCATGCGGGAACGCAGGAATTCATTGCGGCGATCTGCTTTCGGCACCGCGAAATCGGCACGCATGTTGAATGTCCTCGGCGCGACGTCGGTCACGCCCTGCAGGCGCAGCAGGAACGGGCGCACAAACAGGAGGAAGGTGACGAAGCTGGAAACCGGATTGCCGGGCAGGCCGATGAAAAACGTGGGCTCATTGCACTCGGCACGGTTGACCTCGCCGAACGCCAGCGGCTTGCCGGGCTTGATCGCAATCTGCCACATGTTCAGGCGCCCTTCCGCCTCGACTGCCGGCTTGATGTGATCCTCTTCGCCGACCGACACGCCACCCGAGGTGATGATCAGGTCATGGCCGGCTGCGGCCTGCCGCAAGGTGTCGCGCGTGGCGGACAACGAATCCGGGACGATGCCGTAATCGGTGATGTCGCAGCCGAGGTTTTCCAGCAGGCCGCGCAAGGTGAAACGATTGGAATTGTAGATGGCGCTGGGCTTCAAGGGCTCGCCCGGCATCGCCAGTTCGTCGCCGGTAAAGAACACCGCGACGCGCGGTTTGCGCACCACCGGCAGAGTCGCAATGCCAACTGACGCCGCCATGCCGAGTTCCTGCGCGCGCAGCCGCGTCCCTGCTGCAAGAATGATGCTGCCGGCCCGGATGTCCTCTCCGGCGCGGCGTATCCATTCCCCGGCTTGCGGCGCATGCTTGATCGTGACCAGATCGCCATCCGCGGCTTTTTCCAGCTCGCATTGCTCCTGCATCACCACCGCATCCGCGCCCTGCGGAATCATCGCGCCAGTGAAAATGCGCGCCGCGGTCCCCGGCTGCAAGGGCTGCCCCACATGCCCGGCAGGAATGCGTTGCGATACCTTCAGCCTGGCACTGCCGCTCGCACAGTCGGCGGCACGTACCGCATAGCCATCCATCTGCGTATTGTCCATCGGCGGGACACTCAACTGCGATGTCTGGGCGGCGGCGAGCACCCGGCCGTTGCAGGACAGCGTTGCCAGGGTTTCCGTTTCCGCGATCGGACGAACCGCGGAGAGAAGAAAATCGAGCGCCTCGGCGGCGCTCAACATCGGTTTCTTTTCAGTCATGTTTGCAATGACAGCTCTTGATTACAAACCGGTGTGCTTCGCAATGAAGGCTTTCACCTTTGCGACATCGGCCGGCATCACGTCGAAGCGTTGCGGCAGGGACTCGATATTTTCGAACCCGGCAGGACGCTCGGCATCACGGCCCAGCGCCTCGCGTATCGTTTCATTGAACTTGGCCGGCAATGCGGTCTCCAGCACAATCATCGGCACGCCGGGCGTCAAGTACTCGCGCGCGACCTTGACGCCGTCTGCGGTGTGGGTATCGATCGTCACACCGTATTTCGCATGCACGTCGCGAATGGTCGCGACGCGATCCTGGTGCACCGACTTGCCCGACAAGAAACCGTATTGCGCGACCTTCTTGAATTCGTCGCCATCGCTGCCGGGCTTGCCGGACAGGTCGAAGCCGCCATGCGTATCCACCTTCTTGAACAAGGCGCGCACGCGCTCCGCATCGCGGCCGAGCAGATCAAAGACGAAGCGCTCGAAGTTGGATGCCTTGCTGATGTCCATGCTCGGGCTGGTGGTGTGATAAGTCTCGGACGATTTGCGCACGCGGTACACACCGGTGCGGAAGAACTCGTCGAGCACATCGTTCTCGTTGGTGGCGGCGACCAGCTTGTCGATCGGCAGACCCATCATGCGCGCGATGTGGCCGGCGCAGATATTGCCGAAATTGCCGGACGGAACGGTGAACGAGACTTTCTGGTCGTTGCTGGTCGTCGCCGCCAGGTAGCCGCGGAAGTAGTAGACCACCTGCGCCACCACGCGCGCCCAGTTGATCGAATTGACGGTACCGATCTTCTGGCGCGTCTTGAATTCGAGATCGTTCGAGACTGCCTTCACCATGTCCTGGCAGTCGTCGAATACGCCTTCCACCGCGATGTTGAAGATGTTCGGATCCTGCAGGCTGAACATCTGCGCAGTCTGGAATGCGCTCATCTTCTTGTGCGGCGAGAGCATGAACACCCGGATGCCCTTCTTGCCGCGCATTGCGTATTCCGCGGCGCTGCCGGTATCGCCCGAGGTCGCGCCGAAGATGTTCAGTTCGGCATGCTGTTTGGCCAATGCATACTCGAACAGATTGCCGAGCAGCTGCATTGCCATGTCCTTGAACGCCAGCGTCGGACCGTTGGACAAGGCCTGCAATACCAGCTTGCTGCCGTTCTTCTCTTCCAGCACGCGCAGGGGCGTGATCTGCGATGCGTCTTCGCCTGCCCGTACGTTGCGATACACATCGGCCGTATAGGTCTTGTGCGCGAGTGCCTTCAGATCCGCTTCCGGAATGTCAGTCGCGAATTTCTTCAATACCTCCACCGCCAGATCCGCGTACGACAGCTTGCGCCACGCGTCGAGATCCGCGCCGCTGATCTTCGGATATTCGACCGGCAGATACAGGCCGCCGTCGGGGGCGAGCCCGCCGAGCAGGATTTGGGAGAACGACTGTGCCGGGGCTTGACCGCGTGTAGAGACGTATTGCATAAATTCTTGAAAATTTAATAATGTGAGTACCATGCCGCCCTCGCGCCAGCGCGCCGAACGAACAGACGTTTAACCTCTCATTATAAAGCGGCCTTGCCTCGGATCGGCAATTTGCTCAAGCGGCGTGATGCAGCTCTCCCCGTGCCGCGGCGCGCCGTCTTGCGGGAATATGCTTGAGCATGTCTTCCACCAGTTCGTCGAGCCCGATTTTCGCCTTCCAGCCCCAATCGGCGCGGGCGTAGGTGTCGTCGAGACTGTGCGGCCAGGTTTCGGCAATCGCCTGACGGTGGTCGGGTTGATAGCGGATCTCAAAGTGCGGCACGCGCCGCCGGATGGCCTCGGCCAAATCCCGCGGATTGAAGCTCAACCCGGCCACGTTGTAAGCCGAACGGACCCGGATCTGCCCGGCCGGCGCATCCATCAGTTCGATGGTCGCTCGGATCGCATCGGGCATGTAAATCATCGGCAGCGTGGTTTCCGGGCCGAGATAGCAGGTGTACGGCTCGCCGTCCCGCGCCGCGTGAAAGATCGCAATCGCATAATCGGTGGTGCCGCCACCCGGAGGGGATTTGTAGCTGATGATGCCCGGATAACGGATGCTGCGCACGTCCACGCCGAACCTGGTGAAGTAGTACTCGCAAAGACGTTCGCCGGCCTGCTTGCTGATGCCGTAGATGGTTGTGGGATCCATGACCGCCAATTGCGGCGTATCGACCGCCGGCGTATGCGGACCGAAGGCGGCGATCGACGACGGCCAGAACACTTTCAGCGGCTTGCCTGCCTCACCGCGTTCGCGCGCCAGTTCCAGGATATTCAGCAAGCCGTTCATGTTCAGCGTCCATGCCTTCAGCGGTGCTTGCTCGCCGGTCACCGACAGCAGCGCGGCCAGCTGATAGACCTGCGTAACACGATGATGCTCGACCACCTGGGCCAACCGGTTCGTGTCGAGCACGTCCACCGTCTCATAACGGGTCGCGCCAAACAGGCTGCGCGGCCCGATATCCGCCGCGATGACGTTATCCGCGCCATGCCGTGCGACGAGCGCCTCGACCAGTTCGCTGCCGATTTGCCCGTTGGCGCCAATGACAAGAATCCGTTCCATGCTGCCCCTCCTTCAATTCTTCAAAAGGCCGAGCTCCTGCCCCGCCAGCCTGAACGCCGCCAGGGCGCGATCCAGTTGTTCCGTGGTGTGTGCCGCCGACAATTGCACCCGGACACGAGCCTGCCCCATGGGCACCACCGGGTAAAAGAAGCCGGTTACCAATACGCCGAGTTCATACAATCGCTGCGCAAACTTCTGCGCGAGCGGCGCATCGAACAGCATCACGGGCACGACCGGGTGTGTGCCCGGCTTGATGGTGAAGCCAAGCTCGCTGATGGCCTTGCGGAAATACGCGGTGTTCGCATGCAATCGGTCGCGCAGTTCCGTCGACGACGACAGCCGTTCCAGCACGGACAGCGAGGCGCCGGCAATCGCCGGGGCCAGTGAATTGGAAAACAGATAGGGACGCGACTTCTGGCGCAAAGTCTGCACTACCTCGCTCCGTGCCGCGGTGAAGCCGCCCATCGCGCCGCCGAGCGCCTTGCCAAGCGTGCCGGTGATAATGTCGATACGGCCCATCACATCGTGGTGTTCATGCGTGCCGCGTCCAGTCTTGCCCATGAAGCCGGTAGCATGGCATTCATCGATCATGACCAGTGCGTCGTAGCGGTCAGCGAGGTCGCAAATCCTGTCCAGCTGCGCGATGGTACCGTCCATCGAGAACACGCCGTCGGTGGCGATAATCTTGTGGCGTTTGCCCTCGGCCGCCTGCAACTGCTTCTCGAGATCAGCCATGTCATTGTGCTCGTAACGATAGCGCGCGGCCTTGCACAGCCGGATGCCGTCGATGATGGAGGCGTGGTTCAATGCGTCGGAAATGATCGCGTCCTTCTCATCGAACAAGGGCTCGAACAGCCCGCCATTCGCATCGAAAGCCGCCGCATACAGAATGCTGTCTTCCATGCCGAGAAATTCCGACAAAGCCAGTTCCAGCTGCTTGTGCACGGTTTGCGTACCGCAGATGAAACGCACCGACGACAGCCCGTAGCCGTATTTTTCGGTTGCCGCAATCGCGGCGCGCACGGTCGCTTCGTCGCCCGATAGCCCGAGATAGTTATTGGCGCACAGATTGATGAGTTTTCGCCCATCGTCGCAAACCACCTCGGCGCCCTGACGGGAAGAAATCACGCGTTCGGGCTTGTACAAGCCTTGTTCGCGCAGGTTGTCCAGGTTGCGCGTCAGCCCTTCGTAAAAATCCTGTTTTGCATTGACCACAGTCATCCTTGTCTCCCGTGTGTGGATGGCGCCGCAAGCAGCGAATCCTTACTTTTATTGCCATGCTTCTGGTACGATCGGAGTTCAATAATTTCACACATATTCATTATAAAGAACTTAGGTTCGATATATCGAATATTAACATTCTCATTAAACATTGCAAGCCTTGTTCATGAAAAAAGCCCTCGCCCCCAGTTCGCCGCCGGAAGTTGGTGCCACGCTGCAAAAAATCCGCTTGAAACGTGGTTTGACACTGGAAGACCTGTCGCGTGCGGCGGGCGTGTCGAAATCCATGCTTTCTCAAATCGAGCGGGAAAAGGCGAATCCGACGATCGCCGTTGCATGGCGGCTGGCCAATGCGCTGGGAATCGGCATCGAGGAGTTGCTTGCTGCAAACACGCAGGAATCCGAAGCGATTCACCTGCTCGAGCCGCATGAAACACCTACGCTGCCCGGCAACCATTCCGGCTACGTCTTGCGCATCCTGGGTCCCATGGACCTGGCCGGGAAGTTCGAGTGGTACGAGTTGACGCTCGCGCCGGACGGTGCGCTGAAATCGAGCCCGCATGATCCCGGCACGATTGAGCACCTGACCCTGCTCAACGGTTCCGTGGATGTGGAAGTGGATGGCGTCACGAAGAAGCTGAAAGCGGGCGGAACCGCACGCTACCATGCCGACAAGCCGCACGCGATTCTGAACGCCGGCAAGAGCGAGGCGAAAGCATTGCTGGTGGTGATCCACCGCTAACCTTACCCACTTTGCCCCCCGGCAAGACAAGAAAAAAGCGTGCGGACCAGAACGGTCGGCACGCCTTGAAGTGCAGCGCCACGCCGGCTGAATCTGCCGGCGCCACGAAATATCAACTCAGTTTCAGCTCAGTTCCTCGAGTCGGATCCTGGTTACCTGGCCCACCACCGTGGACAGTGCCTCGATCTTGGCAATCGCCGCTTCGATGTTCTTTTCCTGCGTCTGATGCGTCAGCATGATGATGTCGGTCTTGGTTTCGCCTTCGGCCGGTTCCTTCTGCAGCATCGCATCGATGGAAATCGTCGAATCCGCCAGGATGCGCGTGACATCGGCCAGCACGCCCGGCTGGTCTGCCACCTGCATGCGCAGGTAGTAGCTGGTGGTGACTTCCGAGATCGGCAGGATCGGCGTGTTGTCCATGGCATTCGGCTGGAACGCCAGATGCGGCACGCGGTGTTCCGGATCGGCCGTCGCCAGGCGCGTGATGTCGACCAGATCCGCAATCACGGCCGACGCGGTCGGTTCCGAGCCGGCGCCCTTGCCGTAATACAGCGTCGCGCCCACGGCATCGCCCTGCACCACGACGGCGTTCATTGCACCTTCCACATTGGCAATCAGGCGCTTGGCCGGGATCAGGGTCGGGTGCACGCGCAATTCGATGCCTTTTGGCGTGCGCTTGGTGATGCCCAATAGCTTGATGCGATAGCCGAGTTGCTCAGCATAGCGAATATCGGTCGCCTGCAGCTTGGTGATGCCTTCCACGTAGGCCTTGTCGAATTGCACCGGAATACCGAATGCGATCGCGGACATGATGGTCGCCTTGTGCGCGGCGTCGATGCCTTCGATGTCGAAGGTCGGATCGGCTTCCGCATAGCCGAGGCGCTGCGCCTCCTTCAGCACGACGTCGAAATCGAGGCCCTTGTCGCGCATCTCGGACAGGATGAAGTTGGTAGTGCCGTTGATGATGCCGGCCAGCCATTGAATGCGATTCGCTGTCAGGCCTTCGCGCAATGCCTTGATGATCGGAATCCCGCCAGCGACTGCGGCTTCAAATGCGACCATGACACCCTTGTCCTGCGCGGCCTTGAAGATTTCATTACCGTGCGTGGCCAGCAGTGCCTTGTTGGCGGTCACGACATGCTTGCCGTTGGCAATCGCTTTCAATACCAGCTCCTTGGCAATTCCGTAGCCGCCGATCAGCTCGATGACGATGTCGATTTCCGGGTTGTTCACCACCAGGTTGGCATCGCTCACCACCTCGCATTCGCCGTTGGTCAATTCCTTCGCGCGCGCAGTGTTCAGGTCGGCCACCATCGTGATCTGAATGCTGCGGCCAGCACGACGCGTAATTTCTTCCTGGTTGCGCTTCAATACATTGAACGTGCCGGAACCAACGGTACCGATGCCTAACAAGCCTACTTTGATGGGTTTCATAGTTTTCGAAAAATAAAATGCTGCCGGGGTCCGGCTCGCGCCGGAATGGAAAAACCAGTCGAACGATGAAAGCTTACGCGATCGCGCGCCGCTTGCGATAGCTCTCGAGGAAGCGGGCAATCCTGCCGATCGCCTCGGTCAGATCATCCGAATTGGGCAGGAACACGACACGGAAGTGATCCGGCGCAATCCAGTTGAAGCCCGTGCCCTGCACGATCAGGACCTTTTCTTCCGCCAGCAATTCGTAGGCGAACTGCTGGTCGTCCGCGATCGGATAGATCTTCGGATCGAGCCGTGGAAACATGTACAGCGCCGACTTCGGCTTGACACAGCTGACACCGGGAATCTCGGTCAATAGCCGATGCGCGAGGTCGCGCTGCTTGAGCAGGCGCCCACCCGGACTCACCAGATCGTTGATGCTCTGGTATCCGCCGAGCGCGGTCTGGATCGCATACTGGCCGGGGGCATTCGCGCACAAGCGCATCGACGCCAGCATGTTCAAGCCTTCGATGTAATCCTTCGCCGGCTTCTTGTTGCCCGACACCACCATCCATCCCGCACGATAACCGCAGGAACGGTAGTTCTTCGACAGGCCGTTGAGCGTCAGGAACAGGACATCGTCCGCGAGCGATGCGATCGATGTGTGCGTCTCGCCGTCATACAAGGTCTTGTCGTAAATCTCGTCAGCAAACACGATCAACTGATGCTGGCGCGCAACCTCGACAATCTGCTGCAGCAACTCCACCGGATACAGCGCGCCAGTCGGATTGTTCGGGTTGATCACCACAATGGCCTTGGTGTTCGGCGTGATCTTTTTCTTGATGTCATCAATATCGGGCAACCAGCCCGATTCTTCATCGCAAATATAATGCACGGGTTTACCGCCGGACAGGCTTACCGCAGCCGTCCAGAGGGGATAATCCGGCGCAGGCACAAGCACTTCGTCACCGGAATTCAGCAATGCATTCATGCCCATGACGATCAGCTCGGACGCGCCGTTGCCGATATAAATATCGTCGATGGTGACACCCTCGATATTCTTTTCCTGGGTGTAATGCATGATAGCCTTGCGCGGCGCGAACATGCCCTTGGAGTCCGTATAGCCGGCCGCGTTCGGCATGTTGAGAATCATGTCCTGCACGATCTCGTCCGGGGCATCGAAGCCGAACACGGCCAGGTTACCGATATTCAGCTTGATGATCCGATGGCCTTCGTCCTCCATCTGCTTGGCCTTTTCCAGCACCGGGCCGCGAATGTCATAACAAACGTCTGCTAATTTTCTGGATTTCTGAATCGGTCGCACGCGTGCAATTCCTTGTAGTAAAGGCAAGAATTGGGATGCAATGCTGCACCGCCAAAATACCCATTTTGCCGAAAGCAACTCGTTTTATCAATCTGAAACAAGCCCTTTTAATATCGGAAAGGCTACAATGCCCCAACTTTTTTCTTCAGATTGTCGGAAATTCACGCTTTCTCGGATGTCTACAGGATCATGAAGCTGCATTCCACCACGACCCAGCATTACCAAACCGTTACCGCCTATTTCGATAACGCGGTAGAAATCAACGCAGTAAGGTTCGACTACAACCTGGTTGTCATGCCTGAGGTTGCCCCGGCAGCATGGCCAGTGGCATCGTTCGATGCATTGACGCCCGAGAATTTCGCACCGATCGAGGCGGCCAGCCCGGATGTGGTCATCCTCGGTACCGGCAAGCGGCAGCGCTTCATTCATCCTCGCCTGATCGCCAATCTCACGGCGCGCCGGATCGGCGTCGAATGCATGGACAGCCAGGCCGCCTGCCGCACCTACAACATCCTGATGACTGAGGGCCGACGCGTCGCGCTCGCACTCATTTTCGATTGATCTTCACTGCGCAACGCACCTCATGACCGAATTGCACCGACCGAAACCGGCCGTCTGGGCCCTGCTCCTGCTTTTTTGTGCAATCTGGTTCCTCATGCTCGACGTGCGTCCGCTGACGCCGACCGATGAAGGCCGCTATGCCGAAATGGCCCGCGAGATGGTCTCGACAGGCGACTGGATCACTCCGCGCCTGAATGGCATCAAATACTTCGAGAAGCCTCCTCTGCAGACGTGGATGACGGCACTCGGCTTTCAGGCATTCGGCCTGGGTGAATGGCAAGCCAGGCTATGGACCGGACTCTGCGGGCTGTTCGGCATTTTTCTGACGGCCTATACCGGGCGGCGGCTGTTCGGGCCGCGCGTCGGCTTCAATGCCGGCCTGGTGCTTGGCTCCAGTCTGCTGTGGGTAGGACTCGGCCACTTCAATACGCTCGACATGGGGCTGGCGGCCATGATGAATCTCTCCATGTGCAGCCTTCTGCTGGCGCAGCGCAAGGATGCGAATCCCGAGGAGAGACGCCGCTGGATGTTCGCCTGCTGGGCCGGCATGGCGCTGGCTGTCTTGTCCAAGGGCCTGATCGGCGTCGTCCTGCCCGGCGCGGTGCTGGTGCTCTACACATTGCTCTCCCGCGACTGGGCTATCTGGAAACGTCTGCATCTCCTTGCGGGCATCCCGCTTTTTCTGGCGATCACGGCGCCATGGTTCATTCTGGTATCGCTGAAAAATCCGGAGTTTCCGTATTTCTTCTTTGTGCACGAACACTTTGCGCGTTTCACGACCAAAGTGCATCACCGCACCGGTCCCTGGCACTATTTCATCCCGGTCGTCTTGCTCGGCAGCATTCCGTGGGTCACGATGCTGCCACAGAGCTTGTGGAAAGCGCGGCGCGAACGCGCACCGGGCTTCCAGCCGAAGCTCGTGTTGCTGATCTGGAGCGTGTTCATCTTCTTCTTTTTCAGCATTTCCAACTCGAAGCTGGTGTCCTATATCCTGCCGATCTTTCCGGCAATGGCACTTCTGATCGCGTGTCATCTCGAAGAAGCCTCGCGCAAAGCCTTGACCGTCAATGCGGGGCTGCTCGCTCTCCTGTCCGCAATCGGACTGGCGCTTGCCACACGTTTTCCTTCACTCGCGCCCGAGGCCTATGATCGCCCGCTGTTTCAGGCCTATGTGCCGTGGATGATTGGCGCGGCACTGACCGGACTGGTTGGCGGGCTGCTGGCCATCAACTGGGCAAAGCAGAAAAGGGAATGGTCGATAGCCACACTGGCCGTGTCCAGTTTTCTCCTCGTGCAACTGCTGATGGCCGGACATGCGCCACTGGGGCGTTACAAGGCGGGCATAGAACATCTGGCAGCCATCAAGGCGGAGCTGACGCCGGAAACGCCGATCTACGCCGTAGGACTTTACGAGCAATCGCTCCCGTTCTATCTCCGGCATACCTTGACCCTGGTCGAGCACGCGGATGAAATGGACTTCGGATTGCAACAGGAACCGCAGCTCTGGATACCGACGTATCAAGGTTTTGCGGAAAAATGGAAGGCAGACGCCCGTGCCGGGAAAAAATCGCTGGCAATCGTGCGGCCTGATATGCTTGCAAAGATGCAGAACGACAATCTGCCGATCCGCGTGATCGCCGAGGATCCCAGGCGGGTCGTCGTGACCAATATGCCCCAGGAAAAACCTGCTCCATGAACCTCTCCACCTTCGGATTCATACTTACCGGCATTCTCCTGAATGCGACCGCGCAGTTGCTTCTCAAGGCGGGGACCAACGCCGTGGGGGAAATTCACCTGACTGCGGCGAACTGGTTTGCAACCGGCGTGAAGGTCGCCACGCAACTGCCCATCGTCGGCGGGCTGGCATGCTATGTTCTTTCAGTCGTCGTCTGGATAATCGGGCTGTCGCGGGTCGACGTCACCATTGCGTATCCCATGCTTTCGCTCGGTTACATCGTCAATGCAATTGGTGCCTGGTATTTTCTTGGCGAAGCGGTGTCCACGCAGCGCATGCTCGCGATCGGCATCATAATCATAGGCGTGGCATTACTCGCGCGCAGTTGATCCGCATGCGTTTCAACAGACAAAAGATTCATTTTTCATGACCGAACCCTTTCTCCCGTTCACGCGACCGGCAATCGATGAAGCGACGATCACCGCAGTGGCAGATGTTCTGCGCTCCGGCTGGATCACCAGCGGTCCGAAGGTCCAGCTGTTCGAGACACAGCTTTCGGCATATTTCGGCGGCCGGCCGGTGCGTGCATTCAACTCCGGCACATGCACCATGGAGATTGCCTTGCGCATCGCAGGTATCGGGCCCGGCGATGAAGTCATCACCTCGCCCATTTCCTGGGTCGCAACAGCCAATGTCATTCTCGAGGTCGGCGCGACACCGGTTTTCGCGGATATCGATCCGATTACCCACAATATCGATTTGAACCGGCTTGAAACCGCCATCACACCTCGGACCAAGGCAATCATTCCGGTCTACCTGGCAGGACTGCCGGTCGACATGGATCGCCTCTACGCGATTGCCAGAAATCACGGCCTGCGCGTGGTGGAAGATGCAGCCCAGGCATTGGGAACATCCTGGCACGGTCGACGCATCGGCGCCTTCGGCGATTTTGTTTCGTTCAGCTTTCAGGCGAACAAAAACATCACGACATCCGAAGGCGGATGCCTCGTGTTCAGCAATGCGGAAGAAGCGGCGCTGGCCGAAAAGTATCGACTGCAAGGGGTCACGCGCACCGGCTTCGACGGTATCGAGGTCGATGTCCTCGGCGGCAAATTCAACATGACCGATATCGCCGCGACCATCGGACTCGGCCAGTTCGCCCAGATCGAAGCGATCACGGCGAGGCGACAGGCCTTGGCGCGCCGCTATTTTGCCGCTTTCGGCCCTGATTTCGAAATGAAATATGGCGCACAGCTTCCAGTCGCCGACTTCGAGCATAGCAACTGGCATATGTTCCAGATCGTGCTTCCCGATCGCATCAAGCGCGCGGATTTCATGGCGCAATTGGCTGCGCTGAAGATCGGCACCGGCTGCCACTATCCGCCGATCCATCTGTTCAAGCTTTATCGTGCACGCGGCTTTACTGAAGGCATGTTTCCCGTTGCGGAGAGAATCGGCCGTCAAATCGTGACCTTGCCGATGTTTAATGCGATGACGGAAGGCGATGTAGATCGGGTCGTCAACGCGGTAAAATCAGTTCTTCAACAAGAATAAGATGCAGCGATTGATGAAACCAGAACTCTCCGTCGTCATTCCGGTGTACAACGAAGAAGCGGGGTTGGCGACACTGTTCGCGCGACTCTACCCGGCTCTCGACAAACTCGGCATCTCGTACGAAATCCTGTTCGTCAATGACGGCAGCCGCGACCGCTCGGCCCAGCTCCTTGCCGATCAGTTCCGCGCGCGGCCGGACGTCACGCGCGTCATGCTATTCAATGGCAATTACGGCCAGCATATGGCGATTCTCGCCGGCTTTCAGGCAACACGCGGCAATATCGTCGTCACACTGGACGCCGACCTGCAGAATCCTCCGGAAGAAATCGGCAACCTGATCGCGAAGATGCGTGAAGGTTACGACTACGTCGGCTCGATCCGCCGCGAACGGCAGGACGTCGCCTGGCGCAAGCATGCTTCGCGTGCGATGAATCACCTGCGCGAAAAGCTGACCCATATCAAGATGACCGATCAGGGCAACATGCTGCGCGCCTACGGCCGCAACGTCATCGACCTGGTCAATCAATGCAGCGAGGTGAACACCTTCATTCCCGCACTCGCCTACACCTTTGCCCGCAAGCCGACCGAGATCATCGTCGAGCATGAGGAACGGGCCGCGGGAGAGTCGAAGTATTCCCTGTACAGCCTCATCCGGCTGAATTTCGATCTGATCACCGGATTTTCGCTACTGCCGCTGCAAGCCTTTTCCCTGTTCGGCATCGCGCTATCCTTCCTGTCCGGAGCGCTATTCGTTGCGCTGATCGTGCGGCGCTTCCTGCTCGGCTCTGAAGTGCAAGGCGTTTTCACGCTGTTTGCACTCGACTTCTTCCTGATGGGCGTCATCCTGTTCGGCATCGGACTGGTCGGCGAATATGTCGGCCGGATTTACCAGCAGGTGCGCGGACGTCCTCGCTATGTCGTCCAGGCCATCCTTGAACAGAAGGATGATTTCGGCAACGTGTCCTCCATCTCGAATGCACGCGAATGAGTAGCGCACGCGCCGTCGTCTTCGCCTATCACAACGTCGGGGTGCGCTGCCTCAAGGTATTGCTCGCGCGCGGTGTGGACGTTGCGTTTGTCGTTACGCATCGCGACAATGCATCCGAAAATATCTGGTTCGAGTCGGTCGCCGCGTTATGCGACGAGCATGGCATACCCTATCTCACGCCGGACGATCCGGCAACACCGGAACTGCGGGAGAAATTGCGCGCGGCGCAACCGGATTTCCTCTTCAGTTTTTATTACCGCCACATGCTGCCGGCAGACCTCCTGACCATCGCAAAGCATGGCGCCTACAACATGCACGGCTCGCTGCTCCCCAAATATCGTGGTCGCGTGCCGGTCAACTGGGCTGTATTGCATGGCGAGAGCGAAACGGGCGCGACGCTGCATGAAATGACGGTCAAGCCGGATGCCGGTGCCATTGCGGCGCAGGTCGCAGTGCCGATCCTGCCGGACGACACCGCCTTTGAAGTCTTCGGCAAAGTGACTGTCGCTGCCGAGCAGGCATTGTGGAATGTCTTGCCAACCATGCTTGCTGGACAAACGCCACGACTGCCGAACGATCTGGCCAAAGGCAGTTATTTCGGAGGACGGAAACCGGAAGACGGGCGCATCGACTGGGCACAACCCGCGCAAAGCATCTACAACCTGCATCGCGCAGTCGCTCCGCCTTACCCTGGCGCCTGGACCACGATTGGCGAACGACGCTTTGTCATCGGCAAGGCCCGTATGGCCCGGCAGTCCGATCTTCATCTGCCGCAAGGCCTGACTGTCGTGGATGATTGCATTTACGGCGTTGGCGGCGACGGCCGCGCCTTGTTGATTCATGAGTTACTGGAAGGCGGCAGACCCGTGTCGCCGCAACAACTACAACATGCGCTGAAATCGGCTTCAACCGAGCCCGATGGCGCAGCCATACAAAAAAACCAATGAAAAAAATCCTCATCCTCGGCGTCAACGGCTTCATTGGACATCATTTGTCCAAGCGTATTCTTGAAACAACCGACTGGCACGTGTTCGGCATGGACATGATGACCGACCGCATCAGCGATCTGCTCCAGAACGATGCATACAAGAGCCGCATGCATTTCTTCGAGGGCGACATCACGATCAACAAGGAGTGGGTCGAGTACCATGTGAAAAAGTGCGATGTGATCCTGCCTCTGGTCGCGATCGCAACGCCATCGACTTATGTGAAGCAGCCGTTGCGCGTATTCGAACTCGATTTCGAAGCCAATCTCCCTATCGTCCGCTCCGCCGTCAAGTACAACAAGCACCTGGTCTTTCCTTCGACCTCCGAAGTGTATGGCATGTGCCATGACGAGGAATTCGATCCGGATGAATCCGAGCTGATCTGCGGCCCGATCAACAAGCCGCGCTGGATCTACTCCTGTGCGAAACAGTTGATGGATCGCGTGATCTGGGGCTACGGCATGGAACAAGGCTTGAATTTCACGCTGTTCCGTCCGTTCAACTGGATCGGCGCGGGTCTTGATTCCATCCACACAGCGAAGGAAGGCAGCTCGCGCGTGGTCACGCAGTTCTTCGGACACATCGTGCGCGGCGAAAATATCTCCCTGGTGGACGGCGGCCATCAGAAGCGCGCGTTCACCTATATCGATGATGGTATCGACGCACTCATGCGCATCATCGCCAATTCCGACGGCATTGCGAGCGGCAAGATCTACAACATCGGTAATCCTGCGAACAATTTTTCGATTCGGGAACTGGCCGCGATGATGCTGAAACTCGCCGCCGAATACCCCGAATATGCGGACTCCGCAAAGAACGTGCAGCTGGTGGAAACCACATCCGCCGAATACTACGGAAAAGGCTATCAGGACGTGCAGAACCGCGTACCGAAAATCACGAACACCTGCGCCGAGCTCGACTGGAAACCGACCACCTCAATGCAAGATACGCTGCGCCACATCTTTGATGCCTATCGCGGCCAGGTTGCATCGGCCCGGGCCTTGATGGACTGATGCCGTCCCTTACACTGAAAATTGACGTCGACACCTATCGCGGCACACGCGAAGGCGTACCGAACCTGGTTCGTTTGTTGCAAAAACACGGTGCGAACGCGACATTCCTTTTCTCGCTTGGCCCAGATCACACCGGCTGGGCCTTGCGGCGCGCTTTTCGGCCGGGATTCTTCCAGAAAGTCGCACGCACCTCGGTCGTCGAGCATTACGGGCTGAAAACCTTGATGTACGGCGTCCTGTTGCCTGCGCCGGACATCGGCAAAAGCGCTGCCGCCGAAATGCGATCGGTCAAAGCCGCCGGATTCGAATGCGGCATTCATTGCTGGGACCACGTACGCTGGCAGGACAATGTGCGCAAGCAGAATGCCGCGTGGACCGAGACGCAGATGCGGCAGGCGTTTGGCCGCTTTTGCGATGTCTTCGGCGAGGCGCCGTGCACGCATGGCGCAGCGGGCTGGCAGATGAACGATCGTGCATTTGCGCTGCTTGATGCATTCGGGTTTGACTATGCCTCCGATGGCCGCGCACGCTTGAATGATGACGGTACCTTGTCCGACCCCACCGCCGGGCCCTATCGCATCAAGGCGGCGTGTAAGACGGTTTCCTGCATTCAGTTGCCCACGACCCTGCCAACGCTGGACGAAATGCTCGGCAGGCAGATCAAGGGCCAGGTCGTCGAGGAGTCAAACGCGGCCGCGGCACTTCTCAGCCTTACCGAAGCGCAGCGCGATCACGTGTTCACTTTGCATGCAGAACTTGAAGGACAAAAACTTGCCCCCATCTTTGAGCAATTGCTGACAGGATGGCGAGCCCAGGGCTACGATCTGGTATCGATGGGGGATTATCACCAGAAAGTGAAAACCGCCGCTTTGCCCGTCTATCCCGTCAGTTGGGGAGAGATGCCTGGGCGCTCCGGTGAACTGATCCTGCAGCCGGCGCAAACTTTCCAAATTCAATAAACTTTAGCTAACATTGAGACTGCGGTTGCGATAGCCGGCCGTGCAGCGACCGTTCATCGCCATCCGGCTCAACCAACCCTGGACCAGGAGACCAACGTGGCCGAAAGCCCATCTGCATTGAACTTGATTGTTCCCGAATTTTCCGCGGCGATGACAGGCGACCAGACCTTCAAGCTATCCGATTACAGGGGAAAGACGGTCGTGTTGTATTTCTACCCGAAGGACAACACGCCAGGCTGTACGACGGAGTCCATGCAATTCAGGGACCTGCATCCGGAATTCATCAAGGCCAATACCGAGATTTTCGGCATCAGCCGCGACAGCATTCGCTCGCATGAAGGTTTCAAGTCGAAACTGGAGATGCCATTCGACCTGATTTCCGATCCCGACGAAACACTTTGCAACATGTTTAACGTGATGAAAATGAAATCCATGTACGGCAAGCAAGTGCGTGGCGTTGAACGCAGCACATTTGTGATTGACGGAACCGGGAAATTGGTGAAAGAATGGCGTGGAGTGAAAGTGCCTGGGCACGTTGACGAAGTTCTGGAGTACGTAAAGACCCTCGCATAGAGTTCGCTGAATCCAAAAGCTGAACACATTGAATTTAATAGAATTTTCTTACCGAAAGCCGTTTGCGGAAGAGGTGTCGAACCTCCCCCTCAAACGGCTTTTGTGTTTTCCGATTGCCTTTTCCCCACGTCGTCCAACCCACCTCCTGTTCGTTTGGCCCACTGAGCGTAGTCAATTCAACACATTTTTAGATTGAGGTCCTGATGCCACTGCCCAAATTACCGACCAAACCAGCAACATTGCTCTCCCCGCAAGACTATCCGAAGGCAGAGAAAGGGAAATCGGTAAAACCTGTCATGATGCTGGTTGAATCCGCACCGCATACCACCGAATCCGCACCAGAAGCGCGCGCCAAAACCTCCGAAAAAGCTCCCGCAGCAAAACGCACAGCGAAACCCAAGGCCGTCGAAAGTCTGATCAAGTCAAGCGCCAGCCGCATCGGCGACAGGCTCGGCGTCACCAAGATGTTCGTGCTGGATACCAACGTGCTGATGCACGATCCGACCTCCTTGTTCCGTTTCGAGGAACACGACGTCTACCTGCCGATGATGACGCTGGAGGAACTCGACAACCACAAGAAAGGCATGTCCGAAGTCGCGCGCAACGCACGCCAGGTGTCGCGCTCGCTCGACGCGCTGGTGGCCGGCGTGGAAGAGCATGCGATCGAGGAAGGCATTCCGCTTTCCAAACTGGGCAACAAGGATGCCAAAGGCCGCCTGTTCTTCCAGACCAAACTGCAAAACGTGACCCTGCCTGAAGGCCTCCCCATCGGCAAGGCAGACAACCAGATCCTCGGTGTCGTGCGTGCACTCGAAGCACAGTTTCCGGATCGCCCCATCGTGCTGGTCTCGAAGGACATCAACATGCGCATCAAGGCGCGTGCGATGGGACTTCCTGCGGAAGAGTATTTCAACGACCATGTACTGGAAGACACCGATCTGCTGTATTCCGGCATCATGCAGTTGCCGGACGACTTCTGGCACAAGCACGCCAAGGGCATGGAGTCCTGGCAGGAAAACAAGCACGGTACCGGATATACCTTCTACCGCCTGACCGGTCCTCTTGTGCCATCCTTCCTCGTCAACCAATTCGTGTTCCTGGAACCGAACAATGGCGAAGCCCCGTTTTACGGTCAGGTCAGGCAGATCAACGGCAAGACCGCCGTGCTGCAAACCCTGCGCGACTACACGCATGGCAAGAACAGCGTGTGGGGCATCACCGCGCGCAACCGTGAACAGAATTTCGCGCTCAACCTGCTGATGAATCCGGAGTGCGATTTCGTCACCCTGCTCGGTCAAGCCGGTACCGGCAAAACGCTCCTGGCCCTTGCTGCGGGTCTTGCGCAAGTACTGGAAACCAAGCTCTACAATGAAATCATCGTTACCCGCGTGACGGTTCCGGTCGGTGAAGACATCGGCTTCCTGCCAGGCACCGAGGAAGAGAAGATGTCGCCATGGATGGGGGCATTCGACGACAATCTCGAAGTGCTGAACAAATCCGATTCGGATGCCGGCGAATGGGGACGGGCCGCGACACAGGATCTGATCCGTTCGCGCATCAAGATCAAGTCGCTCAACTTCATGCGCGGCCGCACCTTCGTCAACAAGTTCCTGATCATCGATGAAGCCCAGAACCTGACGCCGAAGCAAGTCAAGACCTTGGTCACGCGCGCCGGTCCCGGTACCAAGATCGTCTGCCTCGGCAACATCGCGCAGATCGATACGCCTTACCTGACTGAAGGTTCAAGCGGATTGACCTATGTGGTGGATCGCTTCAAGGGATGGGCACATAGCGGACATGTCACGCTGGCGCGCGGCGAACGCTCGCGCCTGGCCGATCACGCAAGCGACGTGTTGTAACACTACCCTCGCCTCCAACAAAAAAGCCTGCATGGATACCATGCAGGCTTTTTTGCATTCATGTGTAGCTGATTACAGGACTTGCGTTCCGATCCACCAGGCAATTGCGGCAACGAAGGCCGAAGCCGGGATGGTCAGTATCCATGCCCAGACAATATTGCCAGCAACACCCCAGCGCACCGCCGACATCTTTCGTGATGAGCCGACACCGACGATAGCGCCGGTAATCGTGTGTGTCGTCGAGACTGGAACACCAAGCCACGTCGCCAGAAACAGCGTGATCGCGCCGCCGGTTTCGGCACAGAAGCCGCCGACCGGTTTCAGTTTCGTGATCTTCTGTCCCATGGTCTTGACAATGCGCCAGCCACCGAACAGCGTGCCGAGACCAATCGCGGTATAGCAGCTGATGACGACCCACCAAGGCAAGTGCTCCTTCGCCCCAGGGTAACCGGAGGCGATCAACAGCATCCAGATGATACCCATGGTTTTTTGCGCGTCATTGCCGCCATGGCCAAGGCTGTACATCGATGCCGAAAACAACTGCATGCGCCGAAACCACTTGTCCACGCGTCGCGGTGTCGCACCGACAAAGATCCAGGACACCACCACCATCATGATCGACCCGAAAATGAAGCCTAGCAGCGGGGACAGAACGATGAACGCGATAGTCTTGATCAGGCCGCCGGAAATCAGAGCTCCGGTACCCGACTTCGCAACTGCCGCGCCAACCAGACCTCCGATCAATGCATGGGATGACGAGGATGGAATCCCGTAATACCAGGTCAGCAGGTTCCAGAAGATGGCGCCGACCAGGGCACCGAATACCACGTAATGGTCAACCACGATCGGCTCGATCGTGCCTTTGCCGACCGTGCTCGCCACCTTGAGCTGAAAGAAGAACACGGCGACCACGTTGAACACGGCCGCCATCGCTACCGCGGCCTGCGGCTTGAGCACGCCAGTTGAAACCACTGTCGCGATCGCATTGGCCGCGTCGTGAAAGCCGTTCATGAAGTCGAACAGCAAGGCAAGTCCTATCAACAGGACAAGGACATAGATACTGATCTGGAGGGTGTGCATAGAATTCTTGTTTTATTCGTTTCGGATTGCTGCAGCGACGCCAGTGCCAGCAGCATCAGGCATTTTCGAGGATGATGCCTTCGATGATATTGGCAACATCTTCGCAACGATCCGTCACGGTTTCCAGAATCTCGTAAATTGCCTTCAGCTTGATCAGTGTGCGGACATCCGGCTCATCGCGGAACAACTTGGACATCGCCGCGCGCATCACGTGATCCGCATCCGATTCGAGGCGATCGATTTCCTCGCAGATGGAGAGAATCTGATGCGCGTTGTCCATGCTGTGCAACAGGCCGACTGCCGTCTTCATCTTCTCGGTGCATGCCAGGCACAGCTCCGCCAGACGCTTGGCTTCCGGCGTGATCGCCTTGATGTCGTACAGGGAAATTGTTTGCCCACCGTCTTCCAGCAGATCAAGGATATCGTCCATGCTGGTAATCAGCTTGTGGATATCGTCACGGTCGAGCGGCGTGATGAATGTCTTGTGCAGCAATTCCAGCGTCGCGTGAGTCACCTTGTCAGCGAGCTTTTCGACCGTTTCGATAGCATGCACGCGATGTTCCAGGTCATCGAAATTGGTCATCAAGGCGACCATTTCCTTGGCGCCTTTCACGCAGAAATCGGCATGCTGATTGAAAAGATCAAAAAATTTTCCCTCGGTGGGCATCAGTCGTCCAAACATAATTGCTCTCTCTTAAGGTTAAAGCATTCAATCGTTCCGATTTTCATCGGCGGGCGGCAGCATACCGCGCTTACTCGTTATCGAAAATCGCGTTTCCACCGGTGTAATTGTCGAACTTCGTGTACTCGCCGAGGAACGTCAGGCGTACGGTGCCGATCGGGCCGTTACGCTGTTTACCGATAATGATTTCCGCCGTGCCTTTGTCCGGCGAATCCGGGTTGTACACCTGGTCGCGGTAAATGAACAGGATCACGTCGGCGTCCTGCTCGATGGCACCGGATTCGCGCAGATCGGACATCACCGGGCGCTTGTTTGGACGCTGCTCCAGTGAACGGTTCAACTGAGATAATGCGATTACCGGGCAATTCAGTTCTTTCGCCAGGCCTTTCAGGCTTCGCGAGATTTCGGAAATTTCGGTCGCTCGGTTTTCTCCCGATCCATTGCCGGACATGAGCTGCAAATAGTCGATGATGATCAGGCCAAGACGGCCGCATTGGCGCGACAGCCGCCGTGCGCGCGCACGCAACTCGATCGGACTCAGCGCCGGCGTCTCGTCGATATAGAGCTGTGCCTCGTTCATTTTCTGGATTGCATGCGTGAGGCGCGGCCAGTCTTCGTCATTCAGCTTGCCGACGCGCAGCCGGCTCTGATCAAGACGGCCTACCGAACCCAGCATACGCATCGCGAGCTGGGTGCCGCCCATTTCCATCGAGAAAACGGCAACAGGCAAGCCGCTGTCGATGGCGACGTTTTCACCGATATTCAGGGAAAACGCTGTCTTGCCCATGGACGGTCGCCCGGCAACGATGATGAGGTCGCCCGGCTGCAGACCGGAGGTCATGCGGTCCAGGTCGAGGAAGCCGGTCGGCACGCCGGTAATGTCGTTCTGATTGTCGCGGTTGTAGAGCTCGTCGATACGTTCGACGACTTGCGTCAGCAAAGGCTGGATTGCCAGCCAGCCTTGGGCGCCGCGCGCGCCCTCTTCCGCAATCGCAAAGATCTTCGATTCTGCCTCATCCAGCAACTGCTTGACTTCCTTGCCTTGCGGATTGAGTGCCTGGGTCGAGATTTCATCCGACACCGTGATCAATTTGCGCAGCACGCCACGATCACGAACGATCTCGGCATAGCGGCGAATATTTGCCGCCGACGGCGTGTTCTGCGCCAGTGCGTTCAAATAAGCCAGACCGCCGACTTCTTCCGCCTTGGCGCTGGTGCTCAACGACTCATACACAGTGATGACGTCGGCAGGACGGGTAGCGTTAATCAGCTTGACGATGTGCTGAAAAATAACGCGATGGTCATAGCGATAAAAATCGTCTTCACTGACGAAGTCCGCAATGCGGTCCCAAGCGGAATTATCCAGCAGCAGACCACCCAATACGGACTGCTCTGCTTCAATGGAATGGGGTGGAACGCGAAGGGAATCCAGTTGAGGATCGGAGCGGGTATTCATGGCGCGCATTATACCTGCTCACCTTACGCTGCAGCACAGCACACCCGGGAATATTCGGTATTGCCCTGAAACAAACTATTTTCATATTTCCAATTAGCTGACATGGCACTATCTGCCTTGACATTGACTGCCTAGGCAGTTATATTTCGCCATCCTGTCTCATTGGTTTTTCCTCATGTCTCACCCATACACCCTGAAGAATTTCACGCCGAGTGAAAGCATCGGTTACCTGCTCAAGCGGGCCGGCAGCCAGTTAAGCCTGACAGTGGATCGTGCTCTCGCGGAGTTCGACATGACACACGCCCAGCTCAGCATTTTCCTGAGACTGGCCCACGGCTTGTCCAATACCGCCGCCGATCTGGCGCGTGAGTTGATGACCGACACCGGCGCGATGACGCGCATGCTGGATCGGCTGGAAGAAAAAGGATTCGTGCGACGGACACGCAGCAGCGAAGATCGCCGCGTGATTGAAGTTGCGTTGACCGTGAAGGGCGTGCAGCTCGCGGACCAGATGACGCAGGTGGTTGTCGATGCGATGAATCACCATTTGCGCGGCTTCTCCGCGGCGGAAATCGCCCAGTTCAAGGATTTCCTGCGCCGAATGGTGGCCAATTCCTGAGCAAGCTTGAACCACTGCATCACCAAATCAAAGAAGAAGACAAATGACCAGATTTCTCCGTGAGCTTCGTCCGAACATCGTACGCCGACATACCCGGCTCAGCATCCTTGCTGCAATCTCGCTGTTGACAGCGTGTGCCGGATTCCAGCCAGTGGCGCCGCAAGTCAAGCCACTCGACCGCCTTGCATTGGGCGACCGGGCAACCGTTGCGCAAAGCGTCGACGCCTGGCCGCAGGACGACTGGTGGACTGCCTTTGCCGATGTGCAGCTGAATCGATTGATGCAGCACGCACTGGACAGCAGTCCGACGCTCGCCGTGGCACAGGCGCGTATCGCACGTGCGCAGGCCACTGCCAACCTCGCCCGGTCCAGCGGCGCACCGCAACTCAACGCTGGCGTCGACCTCGGCTACGGCCGCCAATCCGAGAACTACCTGATCCCGCGCCCGCCGCTTGGCAAAGGCGGAGAGTACATCAGCCAGGGACAGGCATCCTTGAACTTCGGCTACGATCTCGACCTGTGGGGCAAGAACGACGCATTGATCCGCTCGGCGCAAGCACAACTCAAGTCGGCCAATTTCGACCGTGATGCGGCGCGCCTTGCGCTGACAAGTTCCGTTGCACGCGCCTACGCGCAACTGGCGGCACAATACGAACTGCAGGATATCCTGCTCGCGACGCAGGAACAGCGTCGCGCAATCCACAGGCTGGTCAACCAGCGCGTTGCGAACGGCCTCGACACGCAGGTCGAAGTCAAACAGGCAGAAACCAACGAAGCCGCTTTGCGCATCGAGCTTGAGCAGCTTGCCACGTCGATCAAGGTCACCCGGCTGCAAATTGTCGCGCTGGCCGGTGACATGCCCGCCGCGGCAGATGCCATCAAGCGCCCGACGTTGAAAGCGGGACCAGTCACGGTTCCCGCCACCCTGCCGCTCGATTTGCTCGGGCGTCGTCCTGAACTCGCTGCGCAAAGAGCGCACATCATCGCAGCGGTCGGCGAAGCGGAAGCGGCGAAGGCGCAGTTCTACCCCAACGTCAATCTCAATGCACTGATCGGTTTTCAATCCATAGGACTCGGCGAGCTTCTGACGAGCGGCAGCCTGATCAACAGTGTCGGCCCGGCCATCCGCTTGCCGATTTTCGACGGCGGACGCCTGCGTGCGAACTATGCGGCAAAGGCGAGCGAAATCGATGCTGCTGTTGCGCAGTACAACCAGTCGGTAATCACCGCAGCCCAGGATGTCGCGGAACACTTGACACGTGTGGCGGATTTGAGCCGCGAGGAAGCGGCGGCGCAGGACGCCTTGGCAGCCGCCGAAGAGGCGCATCGCCTGGCCATGCTGAGATACAAAGGCGGCTTGTCTCCCTATCTGACCGTGCTGACGGTGGAAACCCAATTGCTGACCCAACGCCGGGCGATCGCCAACATTCGTGCACGACGCGACGACCTGCAGATCGGCCTGATCCGTGCACTGGGCGGCGGTTTTTCCGACGATGCGCATGCGCCGCAGCTATCGAGTGCGCAGCAGTCGCAAAAGCAATAACAACGAGATACGAAATCAGGAGAAATCATGAGCGCAGTACCCAATTCATCAAGCAACGCCCAAGCTTCCCCGCCAACCTCGCCCACCCAGCCCTCGGGCTCGCCGAAGCGCAAGAGAATTCTTCTTACAATCGCCGCCGTCTTCGCCATTGCGGCGATCGCGTACGGCAGCTACTGGACGCTGGTTTCGCGCTATTACGAGGACACCGATAACGCTTACGTGCAGGGCAATGTCGTACAAGTCACTCCGCAAATCGCCGGCACCGTCACCAAGATCCATGCTGACGACACCAATATCGTCAAGGCCGGGCAGCCCCTCATCAGCCTCGACACTGCGGATGCGGACGTCGCACTGGCCCAGGCCGAAGCGCAGCTCGCGCAGACGGTGCGTGAGGTGCGTACCTTGTTTGCGGCACAGGCACAATCGAAGGCCAATCTGTTGGTGCGCGAAGCGGAGCTGGCAAGAGCCAAAGACGATCTCAACCGCCGCAAGGCACTGGCTGGCTCGGGAGCCGTCTCGGGAGAAGAGATCCGCCACGCCGAAAGCGCAGTCAATGCCGCTCAGGCGGCGCTTGATGCCGCCAAGGAGCAGCTCGCCTCGGGCCGCGCACTGACGGAGGGAACCAGTGTTGCCAGTCATCCGAACGTGCAACGCGCCGCCGCGCGCGTGCATGAGGCCATGCTGGCACAGTCGCGCTCCACACTGTACGCACCCGTCTCGGGCGAGATTGCCAAGCGCAGCGTGCAAGTTGGTCAGCGTATCACGCCCGGCGCGCCATTGATGGCAATCGTGCCGCTCGACCGGCTCTGGGTCGACGCCAATTTCAAGGAATCGCAACTGCGCGAGATGCACGTCGGCCAACCGGTGACGCTGACATCTGACCTGTATGGCAGCAAGGTCAAATATGACGGCAAGCTCGTTGGCCTCGCCGCCGGTACCGGCTCCGCCTTCGCCTTGCTGCCGGCGCAGAATGCAACCGGCAACTGGATCAAGGTGGTGCAGCGCGTTCCGGTACGCATTTCGATTGATCCAAAGCAGTTGGCTGAACATCCGTTGCGTATCGGACTTTCCATGCGTGCCGAGGTCGATTTGCACGATCAGCAAGGAGCGCCAGTCGGCAGCGCTACGGGGACGGCAAATGCGATGACCGCTTATGTCGCCGCCGCAGATGCGGTCGAAGCCAAGGCGAAAGCGCGCATCGACACGATCGTCGCCGCCAATCTGAAATAAGGAACGTGGATGTCGTCGCCAACAAACTCCGGTCATTCCCCGGGCGGGCCGCCAGCGCCGCCTCCAGCAATCGCGCCGCTGACAGGTCCTGCGCTCGCGCTACTGACCATTGCGGCGGCGCTGTCCACCTTCATGGAGATTCTTGACATTACGATTGCCAATGTCTCGATTCCAACCATCGCCGGCGCGCTCGGCGTGGCACCCAGCCAGGGCACATGGATCATCAGTTCCTATTCGGTTGCCGCCGCCATCGCCGTGCCGCTGACCGGCTGGCTCGCCAGGCGCATTGGTGAAGTGAAGCTGTTCTCCATATCGGTGCTGGCATTTACGCTGATGTCGGCATTGGCGGCATTTTCGGTCAACCTGCAGATGCTGGTGATATTCCGCCTGCTGCAAGGCCTGGTGTCCGGTCCGATGGTGCCCTTGTCGCAAACGCTATTGGTCCGGAACTTCCCGCCTGAAAAACGGGGCGCGGCGATGGGCCTTTGGGCAATGACGATCATTCTGGCCCCGATTGCCGGTCCTCTTTTGGGTGGTTATATCAGCGACAATTTTCATTGGTCGTGGATCTTCCTTATCAACATCCCGATCGGACTGTTTGGCGGCATCACGATATGGACGCTGATGCGCAAGCGCGAATCGCCCATCGTCAAAGTGCCGCTCGATACTGTCGGATTGCTGCTGCTGGTGGTCGGCGTCGGCAGCCTGCAGCTGATGCTGGAAATCGGGAAAGACTATGACTGGTTTGCATCGTCGTTCATCACGTCGCTTGGCTTGATCGCGGTTGTGGCTCTCACGTTTTTCATTGCCTGGGCGCTGACTGCCGAGCACCCCATCGTCGAACTGCAACTGTTCGGCGACAAGAACTTCCGCTACGGTGTGATCCTGCTGTCCGTCGGCTTCATGACTTACTTCGGCTCCGTCGTGATCTTTCCCCTCTGGCTGCAAATGGTGATGGGATACACGTCCGCACAGGCCGGGCTGGCGATGGCCCCCATCGGCATTTTCATGCTGATCCTTTCTCCCATCATCGCCCGCAACATTGCACGGCTCAACTTGCGCGCGCTTGCAACGTTCGCCTTTACCGTGATGGGCGCGGTGTCGCTCTGGAATACGCAGATGTCGCTCGATGTCGGCTTCTGGGACATCGTCAATCCGCGTTTGGTGCAGGGGATCGGCATGTCGTGCTTCTTCCTGCCGGTACAGGCGCTGATGCTGTCCAATATCACGCCGGATCATATGGCTGGCGCAACCGGCCTGTCGAACTTTCTGCGCACGCTTGGAGCGGCAATGGGAACCGCGATCAGCGTGACCATGTGGGAACATCTCTCCATCGATCACCACGCTCGCCTGGTCGAGAACGTCTCGCGTTATTCCTCCGCCAGCTCGGAGTACCTCGGCACCTTGCGCGCCGGCGGTTTGTCCACAGATCAGGCGTATGCGGTTGTCGAGCGCATGATCAATGCGCAGAGTTACATGCTCGCGACCAATGAGTTCTTCCTGTATAGCGCGGTCGCGTTTTTCCTGCTGACCGGACTGGTATGGCTTACCAGACCGAAGAAGAATGTGGTTGCAAGCCTTGGGCACTAAGACGGCACCAAGACACCATTGGCGAGCCCAATAAAAAAGCCGGGAATGCATCCCGGCTTTTTTATGCTTGAACTGCAGCTCTTAAGCTTGCTCGCCCAGAACGGAAACGGTGATTTCCACGACAACGTCCGTATGCAACGCAACGGAAATGGGATGATCGCCAACCGTCTTCAGCGGGCCTTGGGGCATGCGGATCTGCGCCTTCTCAACCGGGAAGCCTTGCTTGGACACGGCTTCAGCGATATCGGCATTGGTCACGGAACCAAACAGACGGCCGTCAACGCCAGCCTTCTGTGCGATCTGAACGGTCATGCCGTTCAGCTTCTCGCCTTGAGCTTGCGCAGCCGCCAGCTTTTCGCCTGCTGCCTTTTCCAGTTCGGCGCGCTTTGCTTCGAATTCGGCAACCGCATTGGCGGTAGCACGGCGTGCCTTGCGTTGTGGGATCAGGAAGTTACGTGCATAACCGTCCTTGACTTTCACGACTTCCCCGAGGTTGCCCAGGTTAACGACTTTTTCCAACAGAATGACTTGCATGTTTTTCTCCTATTCTTCAGTCGTCAATCAGGCGTTGTGCAGATCGGTGTACGGCAGCAACGCGAGGTAACGTGCGCGCTTGATCGCTGTGTCGACCTGACGCTGATAGTGTGCCTTGGTGCCGGTCAGACGTGCCGGCATGATCTTGCCGTTTTCCTGAACGAAGTCCTTCAGCGTGTCGACGTCCTTGTAATCCACTTGCTCAACGCCGGCGGCCGTGAAGCGGCAGAATTTCTTGCGCTTGAACAGCGGGTTTTGCTGCTGGCGCTTTTGCTTGAGTTTGCTTTTGTCAAATTTTTTACCGAATGCCATGTTTGGCTCCTGTATCTAGTGATCTGGTGTAGTTGCCTCGAAATCCGTAACGTGGAACACGAGGCTTTTGCTATTGCGGTTCTTGCGTGCCAGGAATCCGGTGAACCGAAAGACTGCTCCCAGCTCTGCCTGGTTGAATCTTCCTGAAATTTCGCCTGCAGCGATGGCGGTAATTTCAAACTCAACCTGGCGCGGGACACCTGCTTCAATTTGCTCCGAACCGTGCGCCAGTCTGGCGGACACAATCGGAATGCCTGCCGGGGTATAACGCATGACGTCGCGCTCGGCAATGCTGGCTACTAACTGAAGCTGGTTCACACTCCTCGACGACTGCAATTACGCAGCAGATGCCTCTGCGCGCTGGCTCTTGGCAGCATCTTCCTTCTGCACTGCCTTCATCATCGGCGACGGCGCGGTCTCGGCCTTCTTCATCTTGACGGTGAGGTGGCGCAGGACGGCATCATTGAATTTGAAGCCGGTTTCGAGTTCAGCCAGGGTTTCGTTGTCGCACTCGATGTTGATGCAGACATAGTGCGCTTTCGCCAGCTTCTGGATCATGTAAGCCATTTGACGGCGGCCCCAGTCTTCGACACGGTGAACCTTGCCGTTGCGGGCGGTAACGATGCCCTTGTAGCGCTCGATCATTGCGGGCACTTGCTCGCTCTGATCCGGATGCACGATAAATACGATTTCATAATGACGCATGTAATCTCCTTGTGGTCGATAGTTACGCCCACCCCGGCGTCAAGACGAGTGTGGGAAGAGGAAAGCCCGAAATGATAACCCGAATGCAAAAAAAATTCAATGCATTCAAGCTCTTAAGTCTCATCCCGGGTCTTTTTGCGAATTTATGCACCAATTGCGCTTGCATTTCAATAAGGACTGTATAAAAATACAGGCTGTCTTTATGCACAGCGCTCACAGACGCCCGCGACCTGCCATGATCAAATTGACTGCACGCCAGGAACAGATCCTGAACCTGATCAGGGAAGCCATTGAAAATACTGGTTTCCCCCCCACTCGTGCCGAGATCGCCGCAGAGCTCGGATTTCGTTCCGCCAATGCTGCGGAAGAACACTTGCAGGCACTGGCACGCAAGGGAGCAATTGAAATATCGCCAGGCACCTCACGCGGCATCAGGTTGCGCGAAGCGGTTGCGAATGCTGGATTGGGAAAGTCAGGATCCCGACAGATGGCACTCCCCCATCCGTCATTGATGCAGCTAAGCCTGCCTTTGGTCGGTCGCGTCGCGGCCGGCTCACCTATCCTCGCCCAGGAGCATATCGAAGCAACCTACAGCGTCGATCCATCTCTGTTTTTGGCCAAACCGGATTACCTGCTGAAGGTACGCGGCCTCTCCATGCGCGATGTCGGCATTCTCGACGGCGATCTGCTTGCAGTGAAAAAGTCAGACAGCGCAAAGAACGGACAGATCGTCGTCGCCCGGCTGGGTGATGACGTGACCGTCAAGCGCTACAAGAAGTCCGGGTCGGTCATTGAACTCCTGCCTGAAAATCCGGACTTTGAGCCAATTCGGGTCGATTCGACACAAGATTTTGCCCTGGAGGGGCTCGCAGTGGGGTTATTGCGGGCTTGGGGCTGATTGCCAGCCAGCCGTGCTGCCGTAAGGTACTGCCGCTATCAGACGCTAGCCAGTTTACGGCAACTGCAAAACGCTTTTCGCCGGCAGCTTGTCATTTCAGCTTTTTCATAATCTGCCGCGCGATCCCGCGCAAGATATTGACCTCCTCGGTTTCCAGTTGCGTTCTGGAAAACAAGCGTTTGAGGCGCGGCATCAGCTTTTTCGGATTGGCCGGATCGAGAAAATCGATCGCCGCCAATGCCTCTTCCAGGTGTGCGTACATGCCATCGATTTGCACAAGACTGGCCGATTCGCCCTGAAATCCAATTGGAGTTGCAGGAATGACATCGCCCGTGCTCGCAAGGCGCGCCTCATAGGCCAGCAGCTGCACGGCCTGCGCCAGATTCAATGACGAATAATCCGGGTTCGCGGGTATATTAATCAGGACGCTGCACTGTTCGATGATGTCATTAGGCAAACCATAACGCTCACTGCCAAACACCAGCGCTGCGTTCAACCCCTCGCTTGCAACCAGTTGGGCGGCCAGGCTGCGTGGCGTGATTACCGGCGGAGAGTATTCCCTCAGGCGGGCGCTCAAGGCCGCGGCGAAGTTGCATCCAGCCAGCGCTTCGTCGATCGAACCGACGATTTTTGCCGCAACCAGGACATCCTGCGCGCCGCTCGCGAAGGCGATGGCCTCCTCATGCACAAGCGCATCCGGAAAGCGGGGATTGACCAGCACAAGTTGTGAAAATCCCATCGTCTTCATGGCACGCGCCACGGCGCCGATATTGCCAGGATGGCTCGTATCAACCAGTACGAAACGCAGGCGTTTGAAAAGAGAAGTACTGATTTGAGGCTGGTTCATTTAAAATAGCGGCATTGCGCGGTAAACGTTTGTTCAGGATTGTTCGGAATTGCTCCGGATTCTCAGCCGGGTTGCCGCATCGCTCATTAATCTTATTCAATGCGGTTCCGAACGCGGTATGCGACGGTACCGCAATTTTAACGGAACCTCCTATGCATCCCATGCTGAACACGGCGGTCAAGGCTGCGCGCCGCGCCGCTTCGATCATCAACCGCGCTTCCTTTGACATCGACCGCGTCAAAGTCACCCAAAAGAGCCACAACGATTTCGTCACCGAAGTCGATCAGGCGGCTGAGCAGGCCATCATCGAAGTCCTGAAAACCGCTTATCCCGATCATGCGATCCTGGCGGAGGAATCCGGAGCCTCTTCCAACCTGCACGACGAAAACGATAACGTCTGGATCATTGATCCAATCGACGGCACCACCAATTTCATTCACGGCTTTCCCCAGTACTGCGTATCGATCGCGCTGCAGCAGCGCGGCCAGATCACCCAGGCTGTCGTGTATGATCCGACTCGCAACGACCTGTTTACTGCGACCAAGGGCGCCGGCGCCTATCTGAATGAAAAGCGTATCCGAGTCAGTCGCCGCGACAAGATAGCCGATGCGCTGATCGGCACCGGATTTCCGTTCCGCGGCACCGAGGGTCTGGACGAATACATGAAGATGTTCAAGATCATGACAGAAAGATGTGCCGGCCTGCGCCGCCCGGGCGCTGCGGCTCTGGATCTTGCCTATGTCGCTGCCGGCCGTCTCGACGGCTTTTTTGAGAAAGGCTTGCAAACCTGGGATATGGCCGCAGGTTCACTGCTGATTACCGAATCCGGTGGCATTGTCGGCAATTTCTCGGGTGAATCCGACTACCTGTACAAGGGGAACGTCATCGCAGGTACGCCGAAAATCTTCGCACAAATGGTCAACCTGCTATCGCCGTTTTCAAAATAATTCCATCTGATTGATGTTACCGAGGCGGGCCTCGCAATGATGCGGCCCGCACGGTGGTGAGACTAGTCCTCCATCCTTCCAGATCTTCCGCCCTCCCATTTGCCCGCGACTGGCGCCCTCAAACGCGGCAGGCAGATACTTTCATAAAGTTGTCATGTCATTTACTGAACTCGGCTTGTCCGATGAAATTCTCCGCGCCGTTACCGAACAAGGTTACAGCACTCCTACCCCGATTCAATCTCAGGCGATTCCCGCCGTGCTGCGCGGGGGCGATCTGCTGGCCGGCGCACAGACCGGGACCGGAAAGACCGCTGGCTTCACACTGCCTATCCTGCAACGTCTCGCCAGTAACAAACGCCACACCGGCAACGGCCGCAAGCCGATCCGAGCGTTGATCCTGACTCCGACACGCGAGCTTGCTGCGCAGGTCGAGGAAAGCGTTCGCGTCTACGGAAAATACCTGAAGCTGAGCTCAACCGTCATCTTTGGCGGAGTGGGCATTCATCCGCAGATCAAGCTGCTGAGCCAGGGAGTCGACATCCTGGTGGCGACTCCGGGCCGATTGCTGGACCACATGCAGCAAGGCACCGTAGACCTTACGCATATCGAGATACTAGTCCTCGACGAAGCCGATCGCATGCTGGATATGGGATTCATCCGCGACATTCGCCGCGTGCTTGCAGCCCTTCCGCCGCAGAGGCAAAACCTGCTGTTCTCCGCCACCTTCTCCGACGAGATCAAGGCGCTTGCCGACGGGCTGCTGAATGCGCCGGCCATGATTGAAGTCGCACGCCGCAATTCAACCGTCGAGGTCATTGCACAGAAAGTGCATCCCGTTGACCGCAATCGCAAGCACCCGCTGCTTAGCCATCTGATCAAAGCCCATCAGTGGTCGCAAGTGCTGGTATTTACCCGCACCAAGCATGGCGCGAACAAGCTGGTGGAACAACTGGGCAAGGACGGAATTACCGCGCTCGCAATCCACGGCAACAAGAGCCAGACGGCGAGAACCCGCGCGCTGGCGGAATTCAAGAATGGAAGCCTGCAAGTGCTCGTTGCGACGGATATCGCGGCGCGCGGCATCGATATCGACCAATTGCCTCACGTCGTGAACTATGACCTGCCCAACGTCCCGGAAGACTATGTCCACCGGATCGGCCGCACCGGCCGCGCGGGTGCGGCGGGCGAAGCAGTATCGCTGGTCTGCGTCGATGAACACGATATGCTGAAGGGCATAGAAAAGCTCATCAAGCGCAGCATTCCGCAAGAGGTGATCACCGGCTTCGAACCCGACCCCAACGCACGCCCGCAGCCGATTCAGCTGCGCAGCGGAAATACCGGTGGCCGCACTCAATCCAAACAGAGCAAGCCTGCCAATGGCAATGCACGGCCGGCATCCTCGCCAAAGAGCGGAGCACCGCAGAAACCCGCAAGTAAACCGCGTTCCGGCGTACCCTCGGGACGGCAGCGCTTCAGCGGTCGCGGCAAGGAACTCACCTGATCGCATCGGATCGACCGGTCCAGGCCGGTCGATCCGCCCGCATGCTTTAATCCAATCGTCATTCGACCGGCGTCAACTGTCCGGACATGTCCTTTACCTATCTGACAAGCCCGTCTATCGGGCAGGCGTACGCCCCGACGCCCGGCATTGCCCTCCCGGTTTCTGAACAACCCCACGTGTGATATAACATGTCGGCGCAAGCGCCAATTTGGCAAGCCGTCACTCATCGCTCGTTAATTTGACGCAGTTTTTTTTACGCGACCATTCGCGGACTAGTCATCAATCTCGTCTAGCCTGACCGAAACGCTTTTGGACAAATGCCGTGTGATGAGAGGCAGTAATGCGCTCCTCACCGAAGATACTGCGATCGTGTTAGCCCTTCTTCTAAAAATAAAGCTCCGCCTTCAACGCCTGTTCGATGCCTCGGAAGCGCCGTCGATGCTGCCTTGGGCGGCGGCTGTCGGCTTCGTCGGCGCACTGGCGACGATCGTCTTTCGTGACGCCTTGCGCGGGCTCCAATGGCTGTTTCTCGGACGAAGCGGCTCATTCGTCGAAATCGCGGAATCCATGCCCTGGCAGGCGCGCATCGTGCTGCCAATGCTGGGCGGTCTCGTTGCCGGCGGCTTCCTCGTGCTGGCGAAACGACGCAAATCCGACGGCGGGTCGGACTACATGGAATCGATCGCTCTGGGTGAAGGGCATGTGTCGTTTTCGCAGACCATCCTGCGCAGTCTGTCATCCCTTTGCACCATTGCCTCCGGCGGCTCGATCGGGCGCGAAGGTTCGATGGTGCAGCTTGCCGCTCTGAGTGCTTCGCTGGTCGGCCGCGTCACCCATCTTGATCCTTCACGATTGCGCTTGCTGGTCGCCTGCGGGGCCGCTGCCGGTATTACGGCGGCCTACAACGCGCCAATTGCCAGCGCCTTTTTCATTACTGAAATCGTGTTAGGCGTCATCGCCATGGACAGCCTCGGGCCGGTGATGGTCGCGTCGGTCGTCGCCAACATCACCATGCGACGCTTTCCAGGCTATCAGCCGACCTACGAGATGCCGGTTTTTCCGCCCATCGCGAACATGGAAGTGATCCTGTTCGTCGGCCTCGGTCTTCTGGCCGGCTTCTTCGCGCCGCAATTTCTGCGCCTGCTCGATCTCATCAAGCGCACGTTTCAAAAAACGAAGCTGCCACTCCCGCTCCGGCTTGGCATCGGCGGACTGATCGTCGGCATTCTTTCTGTCTGGGTGCCCCAGGTGTGGGGCAACGGCTACAGCGTCGTGAACTCCTTGTTGCATGAACCCTGGGCTTGGCAAGCTGTGTTGCTGGTGCTGGTTTTCAAGGTCATTGCCACCGCGGCAACTGTCGGTTCGGGAGCGGTTGGCGGCATTTTCACACCGACCCTGTTCGTCGGTGCCGCATTCGGATTCCTGTTCGGTCAGGGCATGCATGAATTGTGGCCGCACGCCGTCTCCGCCCCGTTCACCTATGCGATGGTCGGCATGGGAGCCTTTCTCGCCGCGGCAACCAGCGCGCCACTGATGGCGATTCTCATGATTTTCGAGATGACCTTGAGCTACCAGGTCATGCTCCCGCTCATGCTGTCCTGCGTGGTCTCGTATTTCATTGCGCGCAGCATGGAAGGCACCAGCATGTACGAAATCACGACCAAGCGCGAGAAAGCCGAGAAAGCACGACTGCGCCTGCGCGAGACGCGAATGCTGGATTTCATCAAGCCGGCTGAAACCGTGCTGCCGCTTGACGCACCGCTCCACGAGCTGACCCGCCTGTTTCTTCAATACCCGGTGAAATACATTTATATCGTCGATGCATCGAATCGCTATCAAGGCGTGGTCGCCCTTCAGGATCTGGCGCCGGTATTGCCCGATGCCGCCGCAGCGAGTTCACGACAAGCGCAGGATTTTCTGCGCCGCGATTTCCTGGCAGTCATCACGCCCGACATGTCCTTGAGCGACGCTTTGCAGCGATTTCTGACACACCAGGGCGAACGCCTGCCGGTGGTGCAAGACCTGAACGATCCCGTGCTGCTTGGCGTCGTCTTCAAGACAAGCTTGCTCGACACGTATTTCCGCTTGAACAGGTGAACGCGTCGGCCGAATCCCGCGCTAGCGGACCTCGCCGCAGAGTAAAATGGCTGGTTTTATTGCTCGCAGGCCACGCCGAACTTCGGCCCGCATCGAAACAATAGTGTTCTAACCATTGAGCAGATTCAGCATTGCGTTTCATGAACGACCTGGAAAAACACACACCCATGATGCAGCAGTATCTGCGCATCAAAGCCGATCATCCGGACACACTCGTGTTTTACCGGATGGGCGATTTCTACGAGCTGTTTTTCGATGACGCCGAAAGGGCCGCGCGCATGCTGGGGATTACCCTGACCCAGCGCGGCGCCTCCAACGGATCGCCGATCAAGATGGCCGGCGTACCCTTCCACTCGGTCGAACAATACCTGGCGAAACTGATCAAGCTTGGCGAATCGGTCGCAATCTGCGAACAAATCGGCGATCCTGCTACCAGCAAGGGACCGGTAGAAAGAAAGGTTGTGCGCGTTGTCACGCCCGGCACTCTGACCGATTCCGATCTGCTTCCCGAAAAATCGGACCGGCCACTGCTGGCGCTATGCACCGTGACGCAACGCAAGACCGTGACAGCAGGATTGGCATGGCTGTCCATGGCCAGTGGCGCGCTGCGAATGATGGAATTTTCCGGTGATGCAAAATCCTTCGAGGTTCGCCTGCGACAGGAACTGGAGCGCGTCGCGCCGGCGGAGATCCTGCTGGCCGACGAGATCGGACTCATCACAATGCAGGGCATCGCGGGCAAATTCACTTCCGTACCCTCCTGGCATTTCGACTCGACCTCGGGCAAAAAGGCCTTGCTGGAACAGCTTGCCGTGGCAACGCTTTCGGGATTCGGCGCGGACGGCTTGACTGCCGCCGTCGGCGCGGCGGGCGCACTGCTCCGGTACGCACAGTCCACCCAGGGCAAGGGTCTGCAGCATGTGCGGACGCTGACGGTCGAATCGGAAAACGAATTCATCGGCCTGGACGCCCCGACGCGCCGCAACCTCGAACTCACCGAGACGATACGCGGGCAGGATGGTTCCGCAGCCTCCCCGACGCTGTTCTCTCAGCTTGATCACTGCCGGACCGCGATGGGTTCGCGCCTGTTGCGTCATTGGTTGCACCACGCCAGACGTGATCAGACAATCGCCAAGTCGCGCCATGCAGCACTCAATGCATTGATGCGCGCCGACGCATCGTCGGGTCTGTCAGCTACCTTGGCGGCTGTTCCCGACATTGAACGGATCACCACACGCATCGCGCTGCTCTCCGCGCGCCCGCGCGACCTGGCTGGCTTGCGCAGCGGATTGCAGCAATTGCCGTCGCTGCGTGCGTATGTTGCCATGTGCAACAAGGACGCGGATGCGCCCTTGCTGAGATCGATTCAGGATGCGCTGGCGACACCGTCGGAATGCCTAGACCTGATCGAACGCGGCATCTCCCTGGAGCCGGCGGCGATGGTGCGGGATGGTGGCGTCATTGCACGCGGATTCGACGCTGAACTTGACGAACTGCGCGCACTCTCGGAAAACGCCGGCCAGTTCCTCGTCGACCTCGAAACGCGCGAGCGGGCACGCACCGGCATCTCCAACCTGCGGGTGGAATTCAACAAGGTGCATGGTTTCTATATCGAAGTCACGCACGGGCAGACGGACAAGGTCCCGGACGATTACCGCCGCCGGCAAACCCTGAAGAATGCCGAACGCTATATCACGCCCGAGCTGAAGGCTTTCGAAGACAAGGCTTTGTCGGCGCAGGAGCGCGCACTGGCGCGCGAAAAATACCTTTACGAAAAACTGCTGAATGACCTTGCGCCGCATATCGGTACCTTGCAAGGCATCGCACACGCATTGGCAGAGCTGGATACGCTGGTAGCACTTGCCGATCATGCGATGCGTAACAACTGGTGCGCACCGCAGCTTGTCAACGAACCGACCATTCAGATCGAACAGGGTCGCCATCCTGTCGTGGAAAACCAGATTGAACGCTTCATCGCCAACGATTGCGAATTGCACAGCGAGCGCAAGCTTCTCCTGATTACCGGCCCGAACATGGGCGGCAAATCGACCTACATGCGTCAGGTGGCGCTGATTACGCTGCTCGCCTATGTCGGCAGTTTTGTTCCGGCCAGCCGCGCAACAATTGGACCGATCGATCGCATCTTCACCCGCATCGGCGCGGCCGATGACCTGGCCGGCGGCCGTTCGACCTTCATGGTGGAGATGACCGAGTCGGCAGCGATTCTGAATGGCGCCACGGAGCACTCGCTCGTGCTGATGGACGAAGTGGGCCGCGGCACGTCGACCTTTGACGGATTGGCATTGGCCTGGGCGATCGCGCGGCATTTGCTCGAAACGACACGCAGCTTCACGCTGTTCGCGACGCATTACTTCGAGCTCACTCAGCTGCCCGAAACCCATGCTGCGGCCGCGAATGTTCACCTTTCCGCCGTTGAGCACAAGGACAGCATCGTTTTCCTGCACGCAGTCCAGCCAGGCCCCGCCTCACAGAGTTACGGCCTGCAGGTCGCTCAGCTGGCAGGCGTGCCGCAGCCGGTCATCAGGGCAGCGCGCAAACATCTGGCCGCGCTGGAAGCCCACTCGGTGCAGGCAACGCCTCAATTCGACTTGTTTGCGAACAGCATTGCGGAAATCCAAGAGTCACCCGATATACCAGAACCGGAGAACTCGATCGAGGTCACAGCAGTGATGGAAGTGCTGGCCGAAACCGATCCGGACGCGCTTTCTCCGCGTGAAGCGCTGGATGTGCTGTATCGGTTGAAGAATCTGGCTGCCAAACAACAATGAGAAGAATCGTGCTGCAGTCCGTGTTGGTATGCGCCGCCTTGGCGCAGGCTTGCGCATTCGCCGCCGATCCGGAGGAATTCAGTTTCGCGGTAATTTCACATCCGCACAAACCATCCTCGGATGACGCCGCATTGCGCAATGCGATTGAATCAACCGACGCCGAAAACCTCGCCTTTGTCGTTGCCAATGGCATCAAGGCAGTCGATGAGGCGTGCACCGACACAGTGTACGGTCAGAAAAAATCCCTTTTGCAAACGGCAAAAAACGGGTTGATCGTATCACTCGCCGCAAGCGATTGGGCCGAGTGCAAAAATGAAAACGGCAGATCGGTGGCGAACGGGAAATTGAATCGCCTGCGCGATTTGTTCTTCAGCGACGAGTTCTCGTTAGGCGAAAGCCGGATTCCGGTCATTCGCCAATCGACAACCGCCAAGTTTCGCAACTTCCCGGAAAATGCGCGCTGGGAAATCGGCGGCATCATGTTTGCCACCCTTAACTTGCCTGCCAACAACAACCACTTTGTCTTCGATGCAGGGCGTAATGGCGAATTCGAAGATCGGCTGGTGGCCAATCGCGACTGGCTGCAACGCATCTTCATGCATGCCGCACGCGACGAGCTCAATGGAATCGTACTGTTCTGCGATGGCAACCTGCTCGCCAAACCGGGCGTGTCGGGGCGCAAGCGTGACGGATTTGCAGAGATGAGGCGCCAGATCGGCAGCCTCGCGGCGCAGTTTACGGGGAAAGTCCTTGTCATTCACGGCGCACCTGCTGCCCCCACCTCTTCGAGGCGCATCAACTGGCAAGGCAAGCTCGGCGAACTGGCGGTCGGGCCGGGCTGGGTCAAACTCTCCGTCAACCAATCCGCCCCTACATTGTTCTCTGTGGCCGTCGAGCCCGCACAGGCAAGGAACAATCATCACTGAGACCGGCGAAAAGACTATGTACCGCAGCCTAGAAGCGACGAATGATGGCGGGACAAGGCGCCCGACATCCGGCGCCTGCCGCAGCCGAAACCCCTAACGTCTGCATGTAGTATTCACTCAGGCTTTGTAATACCTGCACTACGCGCAAGACGAGAGGTCTTCGTTCTTATTGCAGCGGATAACTGCGGAACTGATCGCCCTCATCGCCTTCGTCATCCTCAACGTCGCCGTGGTGATGACCGTGTTCGCCGTGCACATGCTGATGTGCGATTTCCTCGTCGGAAGCCGTGCGCACCTCTGCGACATTCAGGGTAAAGCGCAGCGCCATGCCGGCCAGAGGGTGATTTCCATCCAGGACAACCTTGTCGTCCGCGATATCCGTCACCGTGAAAATAAGCGGCTCGTCGCCATCCTCTCCGCCATCCGGCGTGCCCTCGAACTGCATACCGACTTCAATCGGCTCCGGCAGTCGATTGCGCGGCTCGATCTTGATCAGGCTCGGGTCGTATTCACCGAACGCATCATCAGGTTCGACCTGGATGGTGGTTTCATAACCGGCATCCTTCCCTTCCAGAGCCTCTTCGATCTTCGGCAGGGTATTCTCGTAACCACCGTGCAGATAGACCATCGGCTCTCTGCTTTCCTCAATCAGATTGCCCTGCGCATCCGACAATTTGTAGTGCACTGTCACTACCGTATTCTTGGCAATCTTCATGGCCAAACCTTTCAAAAAGATGTTCACGCGATTATACCCGGCAGCACAAGCCCTTGGCTTCTCAGCAATAGGCATGCCTATATAATCCGGATCTATGAAAAACACCTCGCTTCTCGGCGGCCTCTCGCCGCAACAGTTCCTGCGCGACTACTGGCACAAGAAACCTCTGTTGATTCGCCAGGCTTTCCCCGGCTTCAAACCGATCATGACGCGGGAGGAACTCTGTGAACTCGCCGCACAGGACGATGTGGAGTCGCGCCTGATTTCCCACTTCGACGCACACTGGGAAATGCACAAGGGGCCGTTCGACAGGATTCCTTCGTTCAGGAAAAAATCCTGGACTCTGCTGGTTCAAGGGGTCAATTTGCATCACGACGCGGCAGATGCACTCATGCAGCAATTCCGTTTCATTCCGGATGCGCGGCTCGATGACCTGATGATCAGCTACGCCACCGATACTGGCGGCGTGGGTCCGCATTTCGACTCCTATGATGTGTTCCTGTTGCAGGCACATGGGCAACGACGCTGGTGCATCGGCGCGCAAAAGGATCTGTCTCTTGTGGAAGGTATGCCGCTGAAAATCCTGAAGAATTTTCAGGCCGAGCAGGAGTTCGTGCTGGAACCGGGCGACATGCTTTATTTGCCGCCCCACTATGCGCATGACGGGATTGCCGTCGGCGAATGCATGACCTATTCGGTCGGCTTTCGTGCCCCCGCTTATCAAGAGCTTGGCGAGGCCTTCCTGCAATTCATGGCCGATTCGATTGAACTGCCCGGCCGCTACGCCGACCCCGATTTGGCACCAAGCAAACACCCTGCGGAAATCAGCAGCGCCATGCTGCACCATGTCACAGATGAAATCGCCAAGATCCGTTTCCACGAAAGCGACATCGCCATCTTTCTCGGAGAGTATCTGTCGGAACCGAAACCAAATGTCTTTTTCGAGCCGCCGGCGCGGCCCCTCTCCTTGCACCGCTTCGCACAAGCCGCTTCCAAGCGAGGCGTTTTCCTGTCCCGAAAGACAAGAATGTTGTATCGAGGCAAGTACGTATTTATCAACGGGGAATCATTCACCGTTCGTCGTGAAGACAAGATAGCGCTCGCATCTCTCGCGAACGCGCGCAAGCTCAGCAATACCGAAGTGGCCGCCGTGTCGCAAGACGTGCGGGAGGCCCTTCACACCTGGTACGAGGACGGATGGATCGAGCTCGGACAAAATAATAATTAAACATGTTGCCCGCTTACAAAGCGCTTACTAAAAAGAAAAAGCGATATGTCTTGTTGTAAAAAAACCCGTTATAATTGTGAGTTAGGAAGTTTTCAATGTGTGGCGATGCAGCATTTAATGCGTAAAGCCTGCGAAAACCCCTATAGAGCGATAATTACCGGTAATTATTCATCGCATGATTTGATTTTTGATAATAATCTTTGAAGGAAATAATCCATGAAAAAGACTCTGCTGATCGCTTCCCTGTTGGCTGTTGCTCTGGCTGCTTGCGGTAAAAAAGAAGAAGCTGCTGCTCCGGCACCGGCTCCTGCTGCTGAAGCTCCTGCTGCTCCGGCTGCTGCTGCTCCGGCCGCTTCCGCTGAAGCCGCTCCGGCTGCTGCTGCCCCGGCTGCTTCCGCTGACGCTGCTGCTCCGGCTGCTGCTGCTCCGGCTGCTTCCGCTGAAGCCGCTCCGGCTGCTGCTGCCAGCGCATCTGCTTCCAAGTAATCTTCGATTGCTTGTACAAAAGCCGACCCTCGGGTCGGCTTTTTTTCGTTTCGACGGGCCGGTCGGCGAGCGAAAGCGATCACATATTTAAATCGATCCAATCAAATCCCTCTTCCTGACAAGCGATCCTTACTTGCGCTGCATCGACTACGCTGCATAAGGCCGCGCGCGCCAGCTCCGGTGTATTGTTTTGCTGACTTAAATGGGCGCCGACAACCGTCTTCAAGCGGGTTCTGTCGATGGCAGCAAGAATTTCAGCGCTGGTATCGTTCGACAAATGCCCGAACGCACCGCCGATTCGCTGCCTGAGCGATGGCGGATAAGCCGAATTCGCCAGCATCTGGCGATCATGATTACATTCCAGCATCAGAGCATCACATTTGCCGAGCGCGTCGACCAGATGCGGCGTGGACTGCCCGGCATCAGTCAACACACCGAGCTTGTAACGGCCGTCGCCGGCAACATACTGTATTGGTTCCCGTGCATCATGCGGAACAGTGTAGGGGATCAGCTCAAGGTCGCCGATGGACAAGCGCTCGCTGTCGCGGCAAAAATGCAGGTCAACGCCCTCACACGCCCTTTGCACCGCCTGAAAGGTGCCGAAGCTGAGCCACACGGGCAATCGGTGGCGACGAGCGAATTTGAATACGCCGCCGACATGATCCTGGTGTTCATGCGTGACGACAATACCGGCGAGATCGGCCGGCAGCATATCCAACTTCTGCAAACGGCGCTCGGTTTCCTTGATGGCAAACCCGCAATCCAGCATGACTGTCGTGCGGGTTAGGCCCGATGTGGCGGAAATCAGCAGCGCATTTCCCTCGCTGCCGCTTCCTAGACTTGCAAATTTCAATCGTCTTCAGTTATTTGAGTTGCTCGTTCAGCAAAGAGAGAATCTTGTCAGCGGTTTGCGACGTATCTTCACGGCCTTCGCTATCGAGGACAGCGACCTGGCTGACCGCGCCTGTTCCCTTGACCGAAACACGATAGCGCAGAGCGGACTTCGCCTTGTCGTCGCTACCGAATGTGAACAGTCGCGAGAAGAATCCCTTTTCGGATGCCTTCGCCTTGTCTTTCTCAGGGTCGACATAGCGCACGTAGTAGACGCCCTGGGCGCGGTCACGGTCTTCCACCGTGAATCCGACGCGGTCCAGTGCCAGGCCGACTCGGCGCCATGCGCGGTCGAAGCCTTCATCCACTTCAACGTATTCGCCCTTGCTGCCCTTGACCAGCTTGGCGCGCAGCGGTTGTACACCGGCATTGACGACAGTTTCCTTGGCCCTCACGCTTTCCACGCCGAGGCGCGCCATCAGCTTCGACAGGAATTCAGCTTCAAGTTCCGGGTCGGAAGGACGCGGCGTCCACATGGTGCTGTCTTTTTGCTGACCGACCAGGACTTCCTGCATGCCGCGGTGGCTGATATAAATTTCGGTTCCGCCGTTGGCCGTGCGTTCAAGCCGCGTACGGAACTTGTCACGCTCGCCGGTCGAGTACATCGAGTCGAGCGCCTTGCCCAGCGCGTTACGAATGAAGTCTTGCGGAATCTTGGCGCGATTCTCGGCCCAGTCGGTTTCCATGACGCCGGTCTGCGGCGATTCCATGGTCAGGAGGAAACCGGAATCCTGCCAGAAATCCTTGATCTGCGGCCACAGCACTTCAGGACTCTGCTTGACCACGAGCCAACGCTGATTGCCGGCGCGCTCGATGTGCACGTCGGCGTTCGCGTTGGGAGCAACGACCGCGGTCGAAGTCGGCTTGACGCCTTGCTGCAGGTTGTAGCCGGACGCGGTCGCAGTGCCCCGGACTTCCGGAATCGCATAACGGTTCTCGCGCTGCAACTGGGTCAAATCGGGAGGCACTTCCAGGGAAGGCGCTTTCCCTGCACTCTTGTAATCCACGCGATCCGGTTCCAGCACCGAGTCTATCGAGCCGCAGCCGGCGAGACCGGCCAGCGCCAGTGCATAAATAAGTCCACGTTGAGCCAAGTGTGCGTTCTTGCGAATAGTCATGTCGATGCTGAATGAGATGGGTTCTGTTTATCTACCGGACCAGGAGCGGCGCTTATTGTAATACACCGGACTCGCGCAACGCGGCGCGTACGGTCTCGTGGAGATCCGTACCGAGCGACACCAGCGGCAATCGAATCCCCGACGGGATCAGACCCATTTCGGCCATGGCCCACTTCACGGGCACCGGATTCGGTTCGACGAAGAGCTTGTTATGCAAAGGCAGCAGTTTGTTGTTGATGGCAACCGCTTCGGCGACCTTGCCGCTCATTGCGGCGACACACAGTGCATGCATGCCGCGCGGCGCAACATTGGCGGTCACGGAGATGTTCCCCTTTGCGCCACAGAACATCAGTGCCATCGCGGTCGGATCGTCGCCCGAGAAAACCGAGAAGGATTTCGGCGCGAGGCGGATCAGATCGCTGCCGCGCGCGATGTTGCCGGTTGCGTCCTTGACGCCAATGATGCCACGCACCTGCGCCAGTCGCAGGATGGTTTCGTTCGACATGTCGGCGACAGTGCGGCCGGGGACATTGTAAAGAATCGCCGGCAGATCGACTGATTCAGCGATCTTCTTGAAGTGCTGATACATGCCTTCCTGCGTCGGGCGATTGTAGTAAGGCACGACCAGGAGCGAGGCATCAGCGCCGACGTTCTTCGCATACTGCGTAAGTTCGATCGCTTCCGTGGTCGAATTCCCGCCGGTGCCGGCAATGATGGGAATGCGCTTCGCGGTATGCTCGACGGCGACCTTGATCAACTCGCAGTGCTCTTCCACGGAGACCGTAGGCGACTCACCGGTCGTTCCGACGATGACGATGCCGTCGGTGCCTTCGGCGATGTGCCAGTCGATCAGTTTGCGCAAACCAGGCAAGTCGAGACTGCCGTCTGCGTGCATGGGGGTGACGATTGCGACAATGCTGCCCTGAATCATGATGTTATTCGGTAAAGGGTAAAACGATGATTGTAGCGGATAGCCTGCTCCCGTGGGGCAATCATGCCTTTCAATTCAGGCGCAAACGCTCCGAGGCGACGGCCGATTCCGCCCGTATGGCGCATATCCGCTGAACCATCGCCGGCCTCGGATTTTCGAGGTAACCGTCTTCAAAGGCCAGGACGCGCAAGGCGCAGCGCTGCTCCGCAGCGACAAACTCGAGCAGTTCTCCCTGCTGTAACAGGAACATGGAATTGGAAGGCTTGCCAAAATGCTCATTCCCTTGCGCGAAGGTTTCGTAGATGAGCATTCCACCCGGCGCCAGACTGCGGAAAATATGCGGAAAGAGCGGGCGGTGGAGGTAGTTGGTGACTACAATGCCGGCGAAACGCTCCTCGGCGAACGGCCACGCAAAACCCGCGTCTTCAAGGTCGAGCTGCTGTGTCGTAATGTGCGGCCCTGCGGCGTGCTTGAGAGCGACGGGATCCCGATCAATCGCCAGCACCGCATGCCCCAAGCCAGCCAGCAGGCGCGCATGCCGCCCGCCCCCGCATGCCAGATCGAGCACCTCGCCCTCCGGGATCAGCGGCGCAAAGCGCATCACCCAGGCCGAAGGCTGATCCGGCGAGGCGTGCGGCGGCGATGTTTTTTGCAATTGGCGCCCGCTTCCGAAATTAGCTGTAGTTGAGGCCCATCGCCTCGCGCACGTCGCGCATGGTTTCCTGCGCCAGCTTGCGCGCCTTGTCGCAGCCATCGGCGACGATGGCGCGCACCAGAGACGGATCGTCGAGGTACTTCTGCGCACGCTCGCGCATGGGTTCCTGTTCCTTGAGGATTGCATCGACCACAGGCTGCTTGCATTCGAGGCAACCGATGCCGGCCGATTTGCAGCCCTTCACGACCCAGTCTTTCGTCTCGTCGTCGGAGTAGACCTGATGCAACTGCCAGACCGGGCACTTTTCCGGATCGCCCGGATCGGTGCGACGTACGCGTGCGGGATCAGTGGGCATGGTGCGGATTTTCTTGGTGACCGATTCCTTGTCTTCGCGCAGCGTGATGGCATTGCCATAGCTCTTCGACATTTTCTGGCCATCCAGGCCGGGCAGACGCGATGCTTCCGTCAGACGCGCCTGCGGTTCGACCAGGATCAGCTTGCGACTGCCTTCCAGGTAGCCGAACAGGCGCTCGCGATCGATCATCGACAGGTTCTGCGCTTCGTCGAGCATGGCCTTGGCTTGCGCCAGGGCGTCCGCGTTACCCTGCTGCTGGAACTCGGTGCGCAACTCCGTATAAATGCGTGCGCGCTTGCTGCCGAGCTTCTTGACTGCTTCCTGCGCCTTTTCCTCGAAGCCCTTTTCCTTGCCGTACAGGTGATTAAAGCGGCGTGCCAGTTCGCGCATCATTTCGATGTGCGGGATCTGGTCCTCGCCGACGGGAACCAGACTCGCGCGATAAATCAGCACGTCAGCCGCCTGCAGCAGCGGATAGCCGAGAAAGCCGTAGGTGGCGAGATCGCGGTCGGCGAGTTTCTCCTGCTGGTCCTTGTAGGTCGGCACGCGTTCCAGCCAGCCGAGCGGCGTTGCCATCGACAGCAGCAGATGCAGTTCCGCATGTTCCGGCACGCGCGACTGGATGAACAGCGTTGCCTGCGCCGGGTCGATGCCGGCGGCGAGCCAGTCGACCACCATGTCCCACACACTCGTTTCGATAATGCTGGGGTCGTCGTAATGTGTGGTTAACGCGTGCCAGTCGGCGACAAAGAACAGGCAAGGCAATTCGGATTGCATCTTGATCCAGTTCTTGAGGGCGCCGTGATAATGGCCAAGGTGCATTGCACCAGTCGGACGCATGCCGGAAACAACACGATCGGGATACATAGAGGTTCAGCTCAGAAAAATGGTCAGTGGGGAAAGAATCAGTTTTAGCGCTGCGTGGGCAATGGTCATGACGGGCACCATCCAGAAATACAACACCTTCAGCATGACCAGTGCCATCACGATGAAAAAACCGTAGGGCTCGATCTGCGCGAATTTATACGCATAGCGATGCGGCAATATGCTGGTCAGCACGCGACCGCCGTCAAGTGGTGGGATCGGGAACAGGTTAAATGCCAGCATGACCAGATTGCTCAACACGCCCGCCTGGGCCATGCGGCTGAAGAACTCCTCTTCGACACCGGTGACGGCAAGAACGATCGCAAATATCATCCATATCAAGGCCATGACAAAATTGGATGCGGGTCCTGCCAGCGCGACCCACGCCATATCGCGCTTGGGCTTGCGCAAGTTGCCGTAATCGATAGGAACCGGTTTGGCATAGCCGAACAGAAAGGCTCCGGAGGTGGCGACATACAACAAGATCGGAATGACAATCGTGCCGAAGGGGTCAATATGCTTGAGCGGATTCAGGCTCATGCGCCCCTGCAGGTAGGCGGTCGAGTCGCCGAAATAGCGTGCCGCGTAGGCATGAGCAGCTTCGTGCAGCGTAATCGCAAAGAGCACTGGCAGTGCGTACACTGCTATCGTTTGAATTAGGTCATCCATGGGGTGAGATTCTAACAGAGGGCCACCACGGCCAATGATGCGATCGGGAAAAGCCTGAAGTGTGCTTGTTTTGCGATGGCGAACAGGCCGGTCCGGGCCAGTCGGTCCGCCTACTCAAAGCATCAGGGGCGACCGGCAAGGAAAACTACAGCCCGAATGGAGCTGGATCGCCGCTTCCTTGCCGCAGCAGGACCGGCTCGTCCGCCGTAAGATCGATCACGGTGGTGGGCACCAGACTGCAGGCGCCACCATCGATCACCAGCTCAACCTGGCGCGCAAGTTGATCACGCACTTCCTCGGGGTCGGTCAGAGGCTCGTTTTCGCCCGGCAGGATCAGCGTCGTACCCAGTAGCGGCTGGCCGAGATCTTCCAGCAAGGCCTGGACAATCTGATTCTCCGGAACCCGCAGGCCGATGGTCTTGCGTGACGGATGGCTCAGGCGGCGCGGCACCTCCTTGGTGGCCTCCAGGATGAACGTGTAGGGGCCGGGAGTCGCCGTCTTGAGCAGGCGGTATTGGCGGTTATCGACGCGCGCGTACTGCGCAATCTCGCTCAGGTCGCGGCACAACAGCGTCAGGTGATGCTTGTCGTCGATGCCGCGGATACGCCGGATACGTTCGACCGCGGACTTGTCGTCCAGGTGGCAAACAAGGGCATAGCAGGAATCGGTCGGCACGGCGACGATGCCCCCGCTGTGAATGATTTGCGCCGCCTGCTTGATCAGCCGCAGTTGCGGATTGTCGGGATGAATTTGAAAAAATTGGCTCATAAAAGAACGGCGGAAGTCCGCTGACGTCCGCCGTTACGGTTCTTTTTGTTAATCAGCGCGTGCCACGCAATGCGGCGATCCGCTCCTCGATCGGCGGATGGGTCGCGAACAGGGCTCCAAACCCCGATCCGCCGCCGTTGATGCCGAACGATTTGAAGGCCTCCGGCATGTGCTCCGGCGGTTCCAGCCCGCCCAGGCGCGCCAATGCCTTGACCATGGGTTGGGGAGTGCCGAGCAATTTCGCCGAACCGGCATCCGCGCGAAATTCCCTGTAGCGCGAGAACCAGGCGACGATGATCGAAGCCAGGATACCGAATACAATCTCACAGGCAAATACGGTGACGAAATAGCCTATGCCGGGGCCGCGATCGTCGTTATTACGGAACACCGCCTTGTCGATCATGTAACCGACGACACGCGCAAGAAAGACTACAAAGGTATTGACCACGCCCTGGATCAGGGTCAGCGTCACCATGTCGCCATTGGCGACGTGGGCGATCTCATGGCCCAAGACGGCTTCCACCTCATCTCTCGTCATGCCTTCCAGCAAACCGGTCGACACGGCAACCAGCGCGGAATTCTTGAACGCGCCGGTAGCAAAGGCATTCGGCTCACCTTCGTAGACGGCAACTTCTGGCATGGCGATGCCGGCACGTTCCGCCAGTTTTTTGACGGTATCAACCAGCCATAATTCGGTTGATGAAGACGGTGCGTCGATGACGTGCGCGCCGGTTGACCATTTCGCCATCTGTTTGCTCATCAGCAGCGAAATGAAGGCACCGGTGAAACCGACCACCAGCGAATACACCATCAGGTTTCCGAGGTTCAGCCCGTTCGCGGTGAGATAGCGGTTTACGCCCAGCAAGGAAAGTACAACCGACATGACCACCATGACGGCAAGATTGGTGGCAAGAAAAAGTATGATTCGCTTCATTCAAGGGTCTCCTGGTTCAAGCGATGCATAGATAGGGTTGTTTGCTAGAAATTCAAGATGTCGTGATGGTAGCCGCAGAAACGGGCCGTTACCAGCCGCTCCCGGCCTTACAGGCGCCAGTCGTGCCAGACCGGCACGACGGAGGCAGGCAACGGCGGCAGCGCGCCGAGTTCGGTATGTGATTCGCCAGGCCCATGGAAATCCGATCCCCGCGACGCAAGCAAGTTGTAGTTCTTTGCAACTGTGGCAAAGCGTGCATATTCTTCTTCCGTGTGGCTGCCTGTCACCACTTCCACGCCGACGCCGCCATGGCGCTTGAATTCCGACAAAAATACGTCCAGTTCCAGATCGTCGAAGTCGTAACGGCCGGGATGGGCGACCACCGCGATGCCGCCGGCCCCACGAATCCAGTCCACCGCGTTCTTCAGTGTGGCCCAGCGATGCGGCACAAAGCCCGGCTTGCCGTCGATCAGGTAGTTGCCGAAGACTTCGCTGACATCCTTGCAGACGCCCAGCTCGACGATGTAGCGTGCGAAATGCGTGCGGGAGATCAGGTCGGGGTTGCCGACGTATTTGAGCGCGCCTTCAAATGCATGCGGAATTCCGGCTTCGGCAAGCTGGGCCGCCATTTCACGAGCGCGTCGCTCGCGTCCTGAACGCGTGTTCTTCAAACCCGCGGCCAGATCCCGATTTTTTTCATCGAATCTCAGGCCGACGATATGCACGGTGCGCGCAGCCCAGGTGACCGAGATCTCGACACCCGTGACATAGTGCATGCCGAGCGCTTTTGCCGCCTCGCGCGCTTCCGGAATACCATCTATTTCGTCGTGATCGGTCAGCGCCCAGACGTCGACACCGCCGGCCTTGGCGCGAGCGGCAACATCCGATGGCGTAAGCGCACCGTCGGAAACCCTGGAATGACAATGAAGATCGACGTTCAGCATGAAGAAAGAGTACAAAGCCCGCAATGAGACATCGATCATTGTACGCCGACCAGCCCTTCCCTGCCGCGCACCGCCTGCATAAGCGGTGCCGTCTCTTGCGCTGTCAGTCCAGAAACTGCTCGATCAAGGTCGCCAGCGCCTGCGGCTGGTCATGATGCAGCATATGTCCGGCATCATTGATCATCGCCGTAGTGACATTCGGAATGAACTTGATCCGGCGATCAATCTCGATACGCGCCTTTTCCTTTGGTCCCATCCAGCGCCACGCTTCGGTGTCGTCCGCTTCGACCCACAAAACCGGCGCCGTGATCGCCTGCCAGCAGGCCAGCACTTCATCCACGCGATACAGAATCGGGCTGCTGAGCTTATGGGCGGGATCGCCCAGGATTTCCCATTCGCCGCGCGCATTCTGCGCGGACCAATGTCCGGCCAGGAAAGCCGCCCGCTCATTGGTCAGGCGCGGATTGGTTTTTTGGAGTCGTGCGGCAACCTCGGCCTGAGTCGGATACGCGCGCATGCCGGGCGGATCGCGCAACTCGTCCAGCCATTTTGCGTACCGTTTGGGAGCTTGCTCCGGATGCGTGGACGGCAAGCCGAATCCCTCTAGGTTGATCAGCTTCCTGATGCGTTCGGGACGCACGCCGGAATAGATGCACACCACATTGCCGCCCATGCTGTGACCGAGCAAATCGACCGGGGCATCCGGGGAATAGTGGTTGAGAATCGCATCCAGATCGCCGAGATAATCTGCGAACCAGTAGGAATCCACACCCGGATTCTTGGTCAGACCAAAACCGCGCCAATCCGGCGCAATGACGTGCCAGTCACGCTTCAGGCAGTCGACCACAAACTGGAAGGAAGCGGAAACATCCATCCAGCCGTGCACCATGAACAACTTGGGCGCATCTTCATTGCCCCAGTGATGCACATGGTACTGGAGCCCGCGAACAGGGATGAATTCGGAACGAGGAAATTTCATGTCTGGTAAGCCGGGTCAAAGGAGGTTTTCGAATAAATCGGCATAATAGGCAGCTTCAGAAGCGACAGATTTATAGCACGACCGTTCGATAATTATACTGGAGAGGCCATGACTTCTGCTGAACGCACTTCCCAGCCGGATGACTACGATGTTCTTTACAACGAGTTCCGCTGGAGTGTTCCCACTGAACTGAATATCGCTGAAGTTTGTTGCGCGCGCTGGGCGACAGACCCGGCACGTATCGCAATCTATCACGAGGATGAGTCGGGAGAGACCTCTACCCTGACCTACGCGGCGCTGCATGAACAGGCAAACCGGCTGGCCAATGTGCTGCGCGCACTCGGCGTGAAAAAAGGCGATCGCGTGGCCATCGTGCTCCCGCAGCGCCCCGAAACCGCGATTGTCCATATGGCATGCTATCGTCTTGGCGCAATCGCCATGCCGCTGTCCATCCTGTTTGGCCCTGAAGCCTTGGAATACCGCCTGCAAAACAGCGAAGCAGGTGTCGCCATCGTGGACCAGGCCGGCCACCAGAACCTGCAGGAAATCCGCGCCAGCTGCCCGGCATTGCAGCACGTCGTCGCGATTGATTGCGAGGCAGTGGATGCGTTTGACTGGCACAATGAACTCGCACGCGCCGGCACCGATTTCGACCCGGTGCGCACGCTTGCCACCGACCCTGCCGTCCTCATTTATACCAGCGGCACCACAGGCGCACCGAAAGGCGCCTTGATCCCGCAATCGGCCATCATCGGCAACCTGACCGGTTTTGTCGCCTCGCAAAACTGGTTCCCGCAGGATGGCGACGTGTTCTGGTCGCCAGCCGACTGGGCCTGGACCGGCGGATTGTGGGACGTCCTGCTGCCGACACTGTATTTCGGCAAGTCGATCGTCGGCTATCGGGGACGCTTCTCGCCGGATACCGCGTTTTATCTCCTTGAGAAATACGGCGTGACGAATACCTTCCTGTTTCCGACCGCGCTGAAAATGATGATGAAAGCCTGCCCGGCGCCGCGCGAGAAGTATGCACTCAGGCTGCGCGCGATCATGAGCGCGGGCGAGGCGGTTGGCGATACGGTATTCAACTGGTGCCAGTCGGCGCTTGGCGTCACGCCCAACGAAATGTTCGGCCAGACGGAGATGAACTACATCGTCGGCAACAGTGCGCAACGCTGGCCGGCGAAGCCTGGCAGCATGGGACGCCCCTATCCCGGCCATCGCGTGGCGGTCATCGATGATGAAGGCAAGCCCGTCAAAGTCGGCGAGACCGGCGAAGTCGCCCTCAACCGTACCGACATTCACGGCGATCCCGATCCGATCTTTTTCATCGAATACTGGAAAAACCCGGAAGCCACGCGCGGCAAGTACAGCGGCGACTGGTGCCGCACTGGCGACCTGGCGTCCGTCGACGAGGATGGCTATCTCTGGTATCAGGGTCGTGCCGACGACATGTTCAAGGCTGCCGGCTATCGCATTGGTCCGTCCGAGATTGAAAACTGCCTGGTCAAGCACCCTGCCGTCGCCAATGTCGCCGTCGTGCCCAAGCCGGATCCTGAACGCGGCAACATCGTCAAGGCCTTCGTCGTGCTCACGCCGGATATCGAGCGCAGCAAGGAAGCCGACGAGAAACTGATCGCCGAGCTGCAAACGCATGTGCGCGGCAAGCTCGCGCCTTACGAATATCCGAAGGAAATTGAATTCATCGCCGAATTGCCGATGACAACTACCGGAAAGGTCCAGCGACGTGTCCTGCGACTAAAGGAGCAAGAACGGTCGGCAAGCGGACAGTAAGTTTCCTTAGCCGAACAGGCGTGCCAACCTGAATGAAGAGCGCACGCCGAGTTGCTGGAAATTCTCCTCAAGCCATTCTCCGGCGCGCGCCCGGCCCTCGTCATGCAAGCCATTGATGAAAGCCGGATGCGCGTTGAGCTTGCTGTGGCGACCCAACTGGCTCATCAGCTCCCGGGATTCGATCCTGTGCATGTTGAGCTGACGCAGCCTGCGCTCCAGCCGGCCGAATGAAATCCAGCTGCGCCGGGCCTCGCGCTGCGCGAGCATCAATCCCTGCAGCTCGGTAAAAAAGGTCGAGCTGAAGCCCATTTCCGTGAGTCTGTGCCAGATGTCGTCGGCCGTGATCGGCGTTCGGCTATGCGGTTGCGGGTGCAGCAATACCACCATGATGTCGCGCGACGTGCACTTGTGCACCAGCGGGAACAGCGGCGGGTTCGCGGTCAGACCGCCATCCCAATAAGCCTCGCCATCGATTTCCACTGCCCTGTGCAGCAGGGGCAGGCACGCCGATGCCAGCAACACATCGAGCGTCAGTTGCTTGTTGCGAAACAGTTTCAGGGTACCGGCGCTAACCTGCGTGGTTGCAATGAATAGCCGCGTCCTGCATTCCGCGCGCAGTCGTTCGAAATCGATTTGTCTGGCGAGAATGTCGCGTAGCGGATTGATGTCGAAAGGATTGAGCTGGTACGGCGAAAAAAACCGCAGCAAGGGCATGAGCGCCTTGTAGGCAGCGGGAATATCGGATTGCGCCGCGAGGCTGGCGGGCGCGGCAATGCTTTCCGTGCTGGCGCTGAAAGGCGCGCTTCTGGCGACGCTTCCCCAGAATTCCTTCAACGCCTGCCGCGCGCCGACCCGCCCGCCCGTGGTGAGCCCATGTGCAAGAACGACGGCATTCATCGCACCGGCGCTCGCCCCGCTGATACCCTCGATTTCGATGCGCTCGTCTTCCAGCAGGCGATCAAGTACACCCCAGGTGAATGCGCCGTGCGACCCGCCACCTTGCAGCGCCAATGTTATGCGTTTTTTCTCCATGACATCTCTTTCGAAATCAGGCGCGAAGACGCGCCCGGCACATTCATGCCGGGATGCGAATCCGAGTGTTATTGGGAGGTGTTACCGCAGTGGGCAACGCGGCGCCGTCCCGGCTTGCTTTGGCCGGTGGCGGCAAGTTTCGCTGGAGCGACGGAACAGAAGACTATTCTTTCTTCTGTTTATCCTGTCCGTCCTGTGCCTTCTGCATGTCCTGCGCTTCGCTTTGCAGCTTCTGCCCGAGTTGCTGCATGGCTTGTCCGGCTTTCTCGGTTGCCTTGCTGAGTTCAGTTCCGGCGCGAGCAGTCGCTTGATCGATTTGCTCGCCGGCTTTCTCGGCCGGTCCTTTTTCCTCGGCAACCTCTTTTTTCTGGCATGCGGATAGACTGAGCACCGGCACCCCGATTGCCATCAAGGTCGCCACGGATTTCATTGGATTCTTCATCTGTATCACTCCTTCCCTATGCAGATCACGACCGCTTGGCTGCGTTAGAGCGAGGCGCATCTCGATTCCTCGCTGGAAACGATTCCCTTCATTAATGCCAAGAGACAAATGTCACATGAATAAAGACTGGTTGCAAAGGCTGAAGGTTCCAAAGTCATTGCGCGCTGGAAATTTCGTAACGAGACACGTCCATCATACGCACTCTGGACATCATCAACCCAGCAGACTCAATTCTGCATCGCTGAAACCAGCGGCCTTCCTCGCTTCCAGGTTGAATGGCCCGCGCAAGGCCGGTGCCCGGTATTGCGCCGCAAGTCCGGCATAGCTTGCGATCGGGTCGAACCCGCGCGAAGCGCATAGCCAGCCAAACCAGCGATTGCCAATGGCGACGTGGCCGATTTCATCACGCAGGATGATGTCGAGAATTTCAGCAGCGGCAAGATCGCCGGCCTGCGCCAGCTTCGCCCGGACCGGCGGCGAGGCGTCAAGCCCGCGCGCTTCCATGGTGCGCGGAACCAGTGCGATACGCGCCAGCACATCGCCGCTCGTTTTTTCGGCCATGTCCCACAAGCTGTTGTGCGCCGGGAAATCTCCGTAGGCGTAGCCCAGAACCCGCAAGTGATCCGCCAACAGGGAGAAATGCACCGCCTCTTCTGCGGCCACCTTCAACCAGTCAGCATAATAGTCAGCCGGCATGCCGTTGAATCGCCAGATGGCATCGAGCGCCAGATTGATTGCGTTGAACTCGATATGCGCCAGCGCATGGACCATTGCCGCTCGGCCCTCGATCGTACGCATGGAGCGATGCTTGACCGACAGGGGCGGGACAAGCTCCGGGCGGACAGGACGCCCCGGTACCGGATACTGCGGGATCAGAGTGCGGCTTGCATCAAGACGCACAGCGCCGCCGTGCCATTCTTCCAGCAAGGTTTGGACGCCCTGTGCCTTGCTTGTCGGGTCGGCCGCGCAGAGCCAGTGCAAGGCAGCGCCGCGCAACTCTGTCATTTGGGCAAGGGAATTCGGATCTGAAGATGGGTTCATGCCGGCGGCGGTAAAATGGCGGTTTCGACCACGATCAGATTATTTTACGGAAATCCATGGCCATCTACCAATTAGGCGAACAGGTCCCCGAAGTCGATGCCTCCGCTTATGTAAGCGATTCGGCGAACGTTATCGGCAAGGTACGAATCGAAGCGAATGCGAGCGTCTGGTTCAACGTGACGATCCGCGGCGACAATGAGTTGATCACTGTGGGGGAAAACAGCAACGTCCAGGAAGCTTGCGTCCTGCATACTGATCCGGGTTACCCGCTCACCATCGGCAAGAACGTGACCGTCGGACATCAGGCCATGTTGCATGGCTGCACAATCGGCGAGGGCTCGCTGATCGGCATTCAGGCGGTCATCCTGAACGGCGCGAAGATCGGCAAGAACTGTCTGGTCGGCGCCGGCGCACTGGTCACGGAAGGCAAGGAATTTCCGGACAACTCGCTGATTATCGGTTCGCCGGCAAAGGTGGTGCGTACCTTGAGCGCAGAGGATATCGCCCGCACGCAAGGCAATACGGCGAATTACGTCAAGCGCGGTCAACTGTTCAAGCGTGAGCTGAAACGGATCGACCGCTGATTTTCAGGGGATGGCTCGACCGTTCCCGTCTCATTATTCCCCTCTCCTATGCAAATGAGGGGGTCAGGGCTGAGGGCCGGGCTTTGCTGGCCGCTACTCTGTTTTGCAAAGCTCAACATGATGGATACGTTACAACGCTTTATTTTTGAAAACTCCGCCGTGCGCGGCGAGCTGGTCGAGATTTCCGACACTTGGGCTCAGGTGCAGGCGCGCCGCGACTACCCGGCTGCTGTCAGGACGCTGCTGGGCGAGATGCTGGCCGCTGCCGCACTCCTATCCGCCAATCTGAAATTCAACGGCATGATCGTAATGCAAATGCATGGCGACGGTCCGGTAAAACTGCTGGTGGTCGAGTGCGATTCGGACCTGCGCCTGCGGGCGACGGCAAAGCTGGGGCATGAGGTGGAAATCCCGGACGATGCGGGACTCACGCAACTGGTGAATATCCATGGTCGCGGTCGCTTCGTGATCACGCTCGACCCGATGGATAAAATGCCGGGCCAACAGCCATACCAGGGCATTGTCCCGCTGGACGGCGACTCGGTCGCGGCGGTGATTGAAAACTACATGCTGCGCTCCGAGCAGCTCGATACCAAGCTCTGGCTCGCCGCAGACACCAGGGTGTCGCGCGGCCTGCTCCTGCAAAAACTGCCAAACGAGGGCGGCCTTGGCGTCGCTGCGACGGAAGACGCGGATGCATGGGATCGCACCGTGGCATTGGCATCGACGGTGCGCCAGGAAGAATTGCTGTCGACCGACATCAATACCCTGATGCGCCGCCTGTTCTGGGAAGAGACGATACGCATATTCGAGCCGCGGCATCCGAGCTTCCACTGCAGTTGCACGCGCGAGAAGGTCGCCAACATGCTCAAGATGCTTGGCAAGCCGGAGGTCGATTCAGCGCTGGATGAACTCGGGAAGTTGTCGATCAATTGCGACTTTTGCGGTCAGCATTACGAATTCGACAAGGTGGATTGCGCGCAGCTGTTCGCGATTGAAAACACGAGCGACGCAATTCAGCAGGCGGGAACGATCAGACATTGAGCTGTCAGCGTGGAGCGGGCTGCGGCTCGCCCCGGATGTCACTCCTGTTTCTGCTTGGGTTGGGAGGAAGAAGCGACCGGCTTTCCGCTGGGTTCCAGGATCTGGATGAAGATTTCACCATCCTTGATCATGCCCAGTTCATAGCGGGCACGTTCCTCGACGGCGCCGGTCCCTTCGCGTAAATCGTTCACTTCCGAATTGAGCTTGGCATTGCGCGCCTTTAGATCCTCATTCTTCTTTCGCGCGGCGACCACCTGATTGTCGAGATCCCACACGCGTAGCCAACCGCCTTTGCCCAGCCACAAGGGGTACTGGATCAACAGAAGCAAAACGGCAAGGCTGAGAGTGATCAGGCGCATCCCGGTATTCTCTACGAATTTGGGGGCTTTCGCCCCCAAATTTTTCGTTGACCTTAGCGCAGGTTGTAGAACGCGCTACGGCCGGGGTAGCTGGCGATGTCGCCCAGGTCTTCCTCGATGCGCAGCAACTGGTTGTACTTGGCCATGCGGTCCGAGCGCGACATCGAACCGGTCTTGATCTGCAAGGCGTTGGTGCCCACCGCGATGTCGGCAATCGTCGCATCCTCGGTCTCGCCCGAACGGTGCGAAATCACGGCGGTGTAGCCGGCGCGCTTGGCCATCTCGATCGCTGCGAAGGTTTCCGTCAGCGTGCCGATCTGGTTGATCTTGATGAGGATCGAGTTGGCGATGTTCTTCTGAATGCCTTCGCGCAGGATCTTGGTATTGGTCACGAACAGGTCGTCGCCCACCAGCTGTACCTTCTTGCCCAGCGCATTGGTCAGCGTCGCCCAGCCTTCCCAGTCGTTTTCCGCCATGCCGTCCTCGATCGAGATGATCGGGTACTTGTCGCACCAGGTCGACAGCAGGTTGGTGAAATCGCCCGAGGTCAGCACCAGGCCTTCGCCATCCAGGTGGTACTTGCCATCCTTGTAGAACTCCGAGGCGGCGCAGTCGAGGCCGAGCGCGATCTGCGTGCCCGGCTCGTAGCCGGCCTGCTCGATGGCTTGCAGGATCAGCTTGATGGCAGCTTCATGGTTGTCGACGGACGGCGCAAAGCCGCCTTCGTCGCCCACTGCGGTGGTGAGCTTCTTGTCGTGCAGGATCTTCTTCAGCGTGTGGAACACTTCAGCGCCGTAGCGGATCGCTTCACGGAAGCTCGGTGCGCCCACCGGGATGATCATGAATTCCTGCAGGTCGAGATTGTTGTCGGCATGCGCGCCGCCATTGATGACGTTCATCATCGGTACCGGCATCTGCATGGCGCCGGAACCGCCAAAGTAGCGGTACAGCGGCAGGCCGGATTCCTCGGCAGCAGCCTTGGCGACCGCCATCGACACCGCCAGCGTGGCATTTGCGCCGAGGCGTGCCTTGTTGTCGGTGCCGTCAAGGTCGATCAGGGTGCGGTCGAGGAAGGCTTGCTCGTTGGCATCGAGGCCCATGATGGCTTCGGAAATTTCGGTATTGATGTTTTCGCAGGCCTTGAGCACGCCCTTGCCGAGGTAGCGGCTCTTGTCGCCGTCACGCAGCTCGATCGCTTCGCGCGAGCCGGTGGACGCGCCCGAGGGCACGGCGGCGCGACCCATGACGCCGGATTCCAGCAGCACGTCGCATTCGACGGTCGGATTGCCGCGCGAGTCAATCACTTCACGGCCGATGATATCAACGATGGCACTCATTCAAATCCCCCAAATTAAAAGAAAATTCCGTAGGCGTAACGCGCACCGATCGCGCGCACCGATTCAGCATCATTATCATGGAGGGTGTGTCGCGCACACCCGAATACCGCAAGACCGATCAAGAAAAATCGGTTTCCAGGAAGCCTGCCTTTTTCACCGCGCGATCGAGTTCAATCAGCGTAGACAGCAGTTCCTTCATGCGCCCGAGCGGAACCGCATTGGGGCCGTCGGACTTTGCTTCGGCCGGATTCGGATGGGTTTCCATGAACAGGCCGGAAATACCGACGGCGACGGCCGCACGGGCCAGCACCGGCACGAATTCGCGTTGGCCACCCGATGAGGTACCCTGCCCGCCCGGCAACTGTACCGAATGGGTTGCATCGAACACGACCGGGCACCCAGTCTCGCGCATGATCGCCAGCGAGCGCATGTCTGACACGAGATTGTTGTAACCGAACGAGACGCCGCGTTCGCAGGCCATGAAGTTGTCCTGCTCCAACCCTGCTTCACGCGCGGCCTCACGTGCCTTGTCGATGACATTCTTCATGTCGCCCGGTGCGAGGAACTGGCCCTTCTTGATATTGACCGGTTTGCCCGACTGCGCGCAGGCACGGATGAAATCGGTCTGGCGGCACAGGAATGCGGGCGTTTGCAGCACGTCGACGACTGCCGCGACTGGCTTGATTTCGTAGATTTCGTGCACGTCGGTCAAAACCGGCACGCCGATCTGCTTCTTCACTTGCGCCAGGATTTCCAGGCCCTTATCCATGCCAAGGCCTCGGAATGACGTGCCCGACGAGCGATTGGCCTTGTCGAACGATGACTTGTAGATGAACGGAATGCCCAGTTCCGTCGTCATTTCCTTCAGCCGGCCGGCGGTATCGAGTGCCATTTGCGGCGACTCGATCACGCAGGGACCGGCAATCAGGAAGAACGGCCGGTCGAGCCCGGCTTCAAAACCGCACAACCTCATGCTGCTTTCCTCTCGGACGCCGCCCGCTTGTGCGCAAGCGCAGCCTTGATGAAGGAAATGAACAAGGGATGGCCGTCACGCGGGGTCGATTTGAATTCGGGATGGTATTGCACGCCGACGAACCACGGATGCGCATTCTCGCCCGAGCGCGGCAATTCCATGATCTCGCACAGCCCTTCGGTCGGTGTACGTGCGGAAACAACCAAGCCCGCTTCTTCGACGCGACCGAGGTAGTGGTTGTTCGCTTCGTAGCGGTGGCGATGGCGTTCCGTAACCTTGTCGCCATAGATCTCCGCGGCAAGCGTACCGGGTTTCACCGCGCAGGTCTGCGCGCCAAGACGCATGGTGCCGCCGAGGTCGGAGTTGACATCGCGCTTTTCGATCTTGCCGTCGTGGTTTTGCCATTCCGTGATCAATGCGACCACGGGATGCACTGTTTCGGTATCGAATTCGGTCGAATTGGCGCTTGCCAGCCCGGCCTTGTTGCGCGCATATTCAATCAGCGCGACTTGCATGCCAAGGCAGATGCCGAGGTAGGGAATCTTGTTCTCGCGCGCATAACGCGCGGCAGCGATCTTGCCTTCCACGCCGCGCTTGCCGAAGCCGCCCGGTACCAGGATCGCATCATATTTCGCGAGATTGCCGACGCCGTTTGCTTCGATTTCTTCAGAATCGATGTATTCGATATTGACGCGGCTTTCGGTATGAATGCCGGCGTGACGCAGCGCTTCCGTCAGCGATTTGTAGGACTCGGTCAGGTCGACATATTTGCCGACCATGCCGATGGTGACTTCCGCCTTCGGATGTTCCAGGGCATACACCAGCTTGTTCCAGACCGACAGGTCGGCAGGCTTCGGCGACAGGCCGAGCTTGTCGCAGATGATCTTGTCGAGCCCCTGGTCGTGCAACATCTGGGGAATCTTGTAGATCGTGTCAGCATCCCAGACGGAGATGACGGCCTCTTCCGGCACATTGGAGAACAGCGAAATCTTGGCGCGCTCGTCGTCCGGAATGGGACGATCGGCACGGCACAGCAGCGCATCCGGCGAAATACCGATTTCACGCAATTTCTGGACGCTGTGCTGGGTCGGCTTGGTCTTGAGCTCGCCGGCGGATGCGATGTACGGCACCAGCGTCAGGTGCACGAACGCGGTCTCGTTGCGGCCGGCGCGCAGGCTCAGCTGACGTGCTGCCTCGAGGAAGGGCAGCGACTCGATGTCGCCGACGGTGCCGCCGATTTCAACCAGCGCGACCTCGAAACCTTCCGCGCCGCGATGAATGTAATCCTGGATTTCATTGGTGATGTGCGGAATCACCTGCACCGTTTTGCCGAGATACTCGCCGCGACGCTCCTTGCGGATCACGGACTCGTAAATCTGGCCGGTGGTGAAATTGTTGAGCTTCTTCATCCTGGCGGTGATGAAGCGCTCATAGTGTCCGAGGTCGAGGTCGGTCTCGGCACCGTCGTCGGTGACGAACACTTCGCCGTGCTGGAATGGACTCATCGTGCCGGGATCCACATTGATGTAGGGATCGAGCTTGATGAGAGTGACTTTGATGCCGCGCGATTCGAGGATCGCCGCGAGAGAAGCGGCTGCAATCCCTTTACCGAGGGATGAAACAACGCCGCCAGTGACGAATACAAACTTGGTCATTGCTGAGATGTGCCGGACGGCACGTGCGGGAAATTCAAATTATACCTCAAACCGGTTTTCGATCGCCCCCTTTCCGGATTTTTATGCCTTTGTCACGCCCCGCATTCTGAAACAGCGCGCGCTCACGGCGTGTAGGAAAATTGTAGATGAAGGTAGCTCTGGGCGCCGATCGAATTCGCCAATTCCCGGATTTCGTTACTGCGCCGGACCAGGGACATACGCGCCCCGAATGGCCCGCGATTCCAGACGACACCGGCTTCTGCTTCGCCGACGAAACGTTTCGGGTCCACGGTGTGCGGATTGTTGCTGGAAAAATACCCGCCCTGCAATGTCGCGTTATAAGCAATCGCACGCGCATCGGTACGCAAAAAACCGTAAAACGCCGACTTCGTCGGCAAATTGCTCAATTGCCCGGCACGAACGAGAAGACCGGCGCCAACGTCCGTAAATATGTTTCCGAAGCGTCCACTCAGGCTGGGAGTCACATCCATGTGTAAGGCAGGCGACCAACGTATGGGCGCAACATCCGCATACAGGACGACCCCGGCCTCGTTTCGTACCTGCTTGCTCCATGCCTGGGGTAGCGGCTGATGCAAAATGCGATGGAGTGTCGTCTGCGTCCAGTCACCTCCCGCGCACGGACCGAGGCAACCAAGGTCGATGCCGATCCGGGTATGTCCGCCATCGGCGGCCGCGACTTCCCGATAAAGGCCGCCGTACAACCAAGCGGCATAGGGATGATTGGGCGGACCGATCAGCGAGGGCGGCAACTTGATGTCCGACGCGGTGTACAACTCCTGGCCGATTCTCCAGCCGAATGTCGTCGCCTCGCTCCCTCTTTCCAACGTCTTCGTATACGCGTAGCGCATGCCGCTGGTATAAAACCCGTCCTTCCGATTGAGCAACAAGCTGTCATTGTCGATGTCAATGATATGCGAGCTCCTGCCCTCGACGCGAACGGTTTGATAATCGGCGAGCAGGCCGCTCAGCGTGCCGGCGCCGGCCCAGTGGCTGACAGCGAGCAGAATGCAGCCGGCGAGGTATTGACGGTACAAATCGCGCATGGTGATTTCAGGAACGAATGAGTGATTTGATCATCGCGTGCACGGCATTGGCGGCCACTGCAGGCGATTCCATGGGAAACAGGTGACCGCCGGGCACCTGGGCGAAATGCCGGCCGACCAGGCGCCGAGTCGCGCCAAGTCCGGCCTGGCGGCATTCGACCGAATGCTCGCCCCCGATAAAGCCGACCGGAACCGGAAATCCGTGATGCGCAAGGGAACCCAAGTCGTGCGGTAGCGTGCGATAGACGGCGGTCTCGGTCTCCCGCCTGAAACGCAAGGTGACACCATCCCGGTGCGGCGCGAGTCCATGTTCGATATAGTCGCGCAAGACCTCCGGCGGCCACACGGCAAACATCGGCTTGGATGCGAAGTGCGCATAGGCAGCCTCCGCGTCCGGCCAGACGTTGCGACGCTTTTCCGAAAACCGCGCGGGAGAGAATTTGTTGTCGACACCTATTCGCTTCGCTACCCGCAGCAAGAACGCGCGCCAGCCCGCAACGACCGGCGAGTCCAGCAAAATCACGCAGCGCACCAGATCGGGCCTCGCCCTGGCGGCCATCAGGCAAAGCATGCCGCCCATCGAATGTCCAGCGAGTATGACTGGTTCGGCATAGCGCGCCGCCAGCGTATCGCATAGCTCCTGCGCGAGTGCCGCCCAGCCATTGCTTACCGGGTAAGCGGGATCGTGTGCATGCATGGCAAGTGCCTGCACGTCGTAATGCTTTTTCAGGTGATCGAAAAACACGCGATAGGTCCCCGCGGGAAAACTGTTTGCGTGCGCAAAGTGGACGATTGGTCGGCTCATTGTCTTGTGTTCGTTGCAATCCTTGCTACGTCGAGCAATCAAAAATTGTCCTGCATTGTAATTCGATTGCGGCAAAGCCCACGCGCAGCTCAGCGGAAATAGCAGGTCGCCTAGCGTCCGTACCAATAGCGTGCATGGGCAGTGCGATATTCACTGACATCGAGCGCCGGCCCGAAGCGCAGCGTAATCGCGCCGGAATCGTCGCTGCGTATACGCTTGATCCCCATCTCGCCATAGCGCGCGAAGACTTCGGCTTTCGGATGATGGTAGCGGTTACGATAACCGACCTGGAACAGCGCGATATCCGGTTGCACCGCCCTGAGGAAACGCGCGGTCGAGGAAGTGCCGCTGCCATGATGCGGTGCGAGCAGCACCGACGCGCGCAATTGCTCGCGATCCTTGTCGAGCAGCTCCGCTTCCTGGCCTGCCTCGATATCCCCCGGCAGCAGGATCGCCTGCGTGCCGATGGTGATCTTCAGCGTACAGCTGCGCGCATTCGGCTTCAATTTCGCTATCTCGTAACTGTCGGCGGTCGGATGCAGCATGTCGAAGCGAACATTGTCCCAGCTCCACGACTGCCCGGCCGCGCAGCGTTGATGATCGCGCGCGCGGTTGACGAGTGCGTGCGCGGCCGGGAGCGAGGACGAGACCGATGCGACCTCAAGCTCGTCGAGAATCGACAAGGCACCGCCGGAATGATCGTTGTCGGCATGGGAGACAATCATCATATCCAGGCTGGAAATGCCGCGTGATTTCAGGTAGGGCAAGATGACACGATTTCCACCGTCCGATTCCGGGGAATACGCTGGCCCCGTGTCGTACAGCAAGCGTCGGTGCGAGGTCTCCACCAGCAGTGCCATGCCCTGCCCGACATCGAAAGCGGTGACCCACATTTCGCCTTCGGAAGGATGTGCAGCCTTGTTCAGAAAGATCGGAAACAGGCCCACGATGCCCAGCCAGCGAGCAGGCCAGCCGACAGGCGCGAGCAGCCACAAGGTACCAATCAGTGCTGCGAGGAAGGTCCACCATGGGGGAATCGGCGCGGTCCAGACAGCGGCGGGAAACGCACTCATCCACTGCAGGGCTTGTGCCAGCCAATCGACCAGCAGATGCGCGAAGCCCAGTACCCAGTTCGCCAGCGGCGCCGGCAATACGCTGCCGACGAGCGCGAGCGGTGTCACGAAAAAGCTGACCAAGGGAATTGCAATCGCGTTGGCGAGCGGGCTGATCAGCGAAATCTGGCCGAACAATAACAGCGTCAAAGGCACCAGACCCAGCGTGACGATGTATTGCGTGCGACTCGCACTCGCGAGCGTCGCAACCAGCTTTTCCTTCGTCGTCAGGCCGCTTGCCGGTGCATAGCCGCGTCCGGTCGATGCGTACAGGATGATGGCCACGGCGCCGAAGGATAACCAGAACCCCGGCCACAGGACTGCCCAGGGATCGAGCAGCACAACGATGCCCAGTGCCGCGCACAACACGTGGGAGACGCTGGTGATGCGCCCGAGCCAGAGCGCAGCGGCCACCACGGACAGCATGTAGAGCGTGCGCTGCGCGGGCACGCCGAATCCGGCAAGCAGCACATACAGCAATGCGGTTGCGGCGCCGACCAGCGCAGCGAACTTTTGCGCCGGCAGAATCAGCGGCAACTGCATCTGCGTGAAGAAGGAGCGGCGCCATAATGCGAACGCGCCAGCAGCGAACAGCCCGGCAATCATCGTGATGTGCAGCCCCGAGATCGAGACCAGATGTCCGATACCCGTGCGGTTGAACACCTTCCAGTCAGACTGATTGATCGCGCGTTGATCGCCGATGACCAGTGCCACGATCACACCTGCATATTCCTTGTCCGGCAAGGCGGCGAGTATGCGGTCGCGCAGCCAGGCACGACATCGTTCGACGGCATTGCCGAAGCTCGGGACAAAGACATCCAGCCGCTCGTTCTTCAGAGGGGAACCGCGATCTGGACGCACATAACCGGTCGCGCGCAGGTTCTGCTCCAGTAACCAGACTTCATAGTCAAAACCATCGGGATTGGCGTTGCCGTGCGGTCGGCGCAGACGAACCGTCAGTTGCCAACGTTCGCCGGGCTGCACGTCGCCGACGCCCTGCAGATCTTCACCGTGGAACGCGGAATACCAGGACAAGGCAAGCCGCGGCGGCACAACCGGCGCTGCGCCATCCGTAGCGAGGATGCGTTCGACCGCAAAATTGAATCGGACATCTTGGTCAAAGCGGTAAGGAAGGCTGTCGATCGTTCCGACCACCGTAATGTCACGCCCTTCCCAATCCCTGGGCAATGCGTTCCCGAGATAGTGCTGCGCGAACAATCCCGCCCAGGCGAAGCCGGCAACGGCACCGCAACTCGCGAGCAATGCGATGCGTACGGCTTTTCGCTGCACGCTGCGCGAACGCCATGCGGACAATATGGCAAGCGCGAGCAGCAGCGTCAGTAGAGTCGATGACGGCAATGCAGCCTGATTCTGCAATACGACAGCGCCGGCGACGAAACCGATAACGATGCTGCGCATTCGCTAGGCTACATGGATGAGGCGCGGCAACGCTCTGCGCGCATTGTCGGAGGTGATTTGCGCGAGCGAATCGGCGGCAATGCCGCGCAGCTCCGCGAGGACTTGTCCGATGCGCGGCAATTCCTCCGGGCTGTTACGCATGCGATGAATCCAGGCGGGAGGAATATCGGGCGCATCGGTCTCCAGAACCAGCGCTTCCTGCGGCAGCTCCGTGGCAAGACGCCGGATCTGCAATGCACGCGGAAAAGTCATCGCGCCGCCGAAGCCGAGCTTGAAGCCCAATCCGATGAAAGTCTCGGCCTGCTGGAAACTGCCGTTGAAGGCATGCGCGATGCCGCCAGGAACCGTGATCCGGCGCAAATGCTTGAGGATGGTGTCTTGCGAGCGGCGAATATGCAGCAGCACGGGAAGATCAAAGTCGCGCGCGATTTTCAGCTGCTCGCTATAGAAAAACTCCTGCTTTTCCCGCATCGGCCCGGAACTCAGATCTGGCAGGAAGAAATCGAGGCCGATTTCGCCGACGGCGACGAAGTGTGCATCATCCATCGCTTGCCGGACGGCCTCGCGCACGGCTTCCAGGTCGCTCTCAGTCGCCTGCGGCACGAAGATGGGATGAATGCCGAGCGCGTAGGTGCAATTGGCGTTTTGCCGCGCCAGATCTCGCACGGCCGCGAAGTTGCTACAAGCGACCGCCGGGATCACGATCTGCGCAACATTCTGGCTCGCAGCGCGCGCAGCCACCGCGTCGGACTCACCCGCGAACTCGTTCGCATCGAGATGGCAATGCGTGTCAATCCACATAGGGATGCAAGCCATCCTCGGTCAGGCGCAAGACGCGATCGCAATGTCGCGCGAGTTCGATATCGTGGGTGACGATGACGAATGCGGTGCCGAGCGTGCGCGACAACTCGAGCATCAGGTCGAAGGTCTTGTGTGCGGTCGCGCGGTCGAGATTGCCCGTCGGTTCGTCGGCCAGAACACAGGCAGGCTGGGTCACCAGCGCGCGCGCCAGCGCTACCCGCTGCCGCTCGCCGCCGGACAGTTCGCCCGGTACGTGCGTCACCCGATTGGCGAGCCCGACACGCGCGAGGACTTGTTGCGCCGCCTCATGCGCGTCATCGCGGCTTTGCCTGCGGATCATCAGCGGCATCGCAACGTTGTCGAGCGCGGAAAACTCCGGCAGCAAATGGTGGAACTGATACACAAAACCGAGCGACTTGTTGCGCAACTCTCCACGCGCTTTTTCGTTGAGACTGGCGAAGTCCTGCCCGAGCAGCACTACATTGCCGGCGGATGGCACGTCCAGTCCGCCGAGCAGATGCAGCAGGGTCGACTTGCCGGAGCCGGATGCGCCGACGATGGCAACCCGCTCGCCTCTGGAAACGCTGAAATCGACGCCTTTGAGAACATTGACCGAGTATTTTCCCTGGGTGAAGGTTTTCGCCAGGCCGCGGCAAGACAATACGATCTGGTCCATCGTCATTCCAAGGGAGTCTGGGCGAATGCCGGCAAGGCTTCGCAATAGGCGGACAACCGTTCCAGCTGCGGATAACGGCCTGCCGGGAATTCGGTCGGCAGCACGAACTGCGCAAAGCGCATGACCACCGCGCTGGTCACATCCGCCTGGGTGAGAGGCGCACCGGACAAGGCGGGCGATAGCGGCAGCGCTTCCAGCATGCCGAATGCGGTGTGCATCTGCTCGGTGCAACGGGTCACCCAAGGTGTGTAGCAGAATTCTTTCGGGCGCAGCGTGGTCTCGTAGACGATCTGCACCGCCTTTTCACCGGCGAGCAAGGCGGTTGCGCACTGCTGTTGCACCTTGCGGCGTTCGGGGCCTGCCGACGGCATCAAGCGTTTTTCAGGTGCGACTTCACCATCGAGGTAATCGAGGATGAAGCTGCTTTCCATCAGCTTCTCGCCGCTGTCGAGGATCAGCATCGGCACTTTCAGCAGCGGGTTGATCTTGCGCATCTCGTCCTGATGACGGAAAACGGAAAGCGCCACATGCTCGAACTCGAAACCGTACAAACGCAGGGTGACGGCGACGCGGCGCACATAGAGGGAATCAAACAAGCCGACGAGTTTCATGGGTTCTCCTTTTTATTCGTAACGCAAGGCTTCTGCCGGCCGCACGTTGGCGGCACGCCAGCTCGGATACAAGGTGGCGAAGAAAGCCAGCACCACCGCGACGCCACCGATCGTCCATACATCCGGCCATCGCAAATCCGAAGGCAGCGCGGTAATCAGGTAAATATCCTTGGACAGGAATTGCACGCCCAGAAGGTGTTCGATGAAGGGCACGATCACATCGATGTTGAGCGCCACGGTCACGCCCAGACCTACGCCAATTGCCGTTCCGAACAAGCCGACCAGCGCGCCCTGGATGATGAAGATTTTCATGATCGATCCCGGCGATGCGCCCAGGGTACGCAGGATCGCGATATCGGCCTGCTTGTCGGTCACCGTCATGACCAGCGTCGAGACGAGGTTGAATGCGGCGACCGCGATGATCAGAGTCAGGATGATGAACATCATGCGCTTCTCGGTCTGCACCGCGGCAAACCAGGTGCGATTCTGCTTCGACCAGTCGAGGATCAGCAGGTTGCCGCTCAGGACATGCGACAGCTCCATCGCGACTTCCGGTGCGCGCTGCATGTCCTCCACGCGCAGGCGCAGGCCGGTCGGCGCGTCCAGCTTGAACATGCGCATTGCATCATCGATGTGAATGAAGGCAAGTCCGGAATCGTACTCGTTGTGCCCGGCCTCGAAGATGGCGCCGACCGTGAACTGCTTCAGGCGCGGCAATACGCCGGCCGGCGTGATCTGCCCTTGCGGCGCCACCATCGTCACCTTGTCACCGACATGGACGCGCAAGCCGCGCGCCAGCTCCTTGCCGAGGATGATGTTGAATTCCCCCGGCGCCAGGCTGGTGAAACTGCCTTCGCGGATCTGCGAAGCCACGTCGGACACCTTGGGTTCTTCTTCCGGGAGAATTCCGCGGATCACGACGCCGCGCACCACGTCCTCGCGAATCAGCATGGCCTGGGCCGCGACGTAGGGCGCTGCGCCCTTCACTTCCTTGTTCTGGAAGGCTTCCTTTGCGGTGGCTTTCCAGTCAGGCATGCTGCCTGACGCATCGAACACTTCGATATGCGACAGCACTGACAGCATGCGGTCCCGCACTTCCTTCTGGAAGCCGTTCATCACGGAAAGCACGACGATGAGCGCCGCAACACCGAGCGCGATGCCAGCCATGGAAATCAGCGAAATGAAGGAAATGAAACTGTTTCGGCCGCCGCGGCGGCCGGCGCGCGTATAGCGCATGCCGACCAGCCATTCGAACGGCATGTTTTTCGTAAGGCTCAAAAGAATGCTCCTGGATGAAGTCGCCCAATTTTAGCCGCGAGCGGCAAGATCCGGGCCGGGGTCCGGTTTTATAGCCTGATTGGCAACTTCGTGTGCAGCGCGCAGTGTGCCATAGTCATGCCAAGGGGAACAAGCGTTTCGTCAATTGCATCGCGTGTACAGCCTGATGCTGCATCAGGCGGCTTTCACGGAACGGCGACGCCCGGCCGCCCGCAACTGCTTCATGAAATCGCGTACCGCCGGTCTCAGTGCGCCTTCGCTTCTGTGCAGCAATCCGACCGGCTCCTCCGTTCCTTCGGTGTGCACACTCAATTGAACAAGTTTGCGGCCTTCGAGTTCATCGCGAATTGCGCCGGCCGAAATGAACCAGACGGCATCAGAGCGCAGGGTGATCGCCCGCGCCACGGATACCGATATGGTTTCGATGCAATTGCGCGGCAGGTCCATACCGTGCGATTGCAGGAAGCTTTCGACGTTGTGCCGGGGAATCGTCCCTTTCACGGGCACTATGAAAGGAAAGCGCATCACTTCCGTCAGCGACGGAAATGTCCGTCCTGCCAGCGGATGACCGGACCGCACGACGAGCATCAGCGGGTCGACGTAGAGCAGTTCAAAGACGAGCCCGACCATCATCTGCGGGTCCGCCATGCGTCCCAGCACGCAATCCATTTCACCGGCCTTGAGCATTTGCAGCAATGCGGCGTTGGCCGCCGTCTGGATCGTGATGCGCACATCCGGATGATCGCGCCAGTATTCCTCCAGAACGATCGGCAACAGGTCGGGTGCGACACTCGGGAGCGCGCCGATGACGACCGATTCATTTGTCGGCGCATTGAACGCCGACAGCGCATTGCCGACGGCATCCAGCGCCTCTACCGCGGGCACGGCACGGGAAAGAAAAGTCTCGCCCTCACGGGTGAGCTGCGCGCCGAGACGGTTTCTTTCGAACAAGCGTGCGCCGACGATTTCCTCCAGCTCAACCAGCGTTTTCGAAACCGCCGGCTGGCTCAGACGCAACCTGTCGGCCGCCTTGCGCAGATTGCGCTCCTGTGCAACCGCAAGGAAACAATGCAAGTGCCGCAGGCGTATCCGGCTCTGGAACAAGTCATTATTCATAACCACAGGTTATCACGCACGGTTCGGAAATTCAATTTACATGAATATTTTTACGACTTAAATTAGTCTGCATCCCTTTCCAAAAAATCCACGAGGAGACGAAATGGAAAAAACGAATGAACGGCCCGCCGAGTTCCTGCAGCGCGACCGCAGCGTGCATCCGCCGGCCTATACACCGGATTACAAGACCAGCGTGCTGCGCTCGCCGAAGAACGCATTGATCTCGCTGCAGAACTCTCTGTCCGAAATCACCGGCCCGGTCTTCCGTCGGGATGAACTCGGCCCGCTCGACAACGACCTGGTCCGCAACTATGCGAAGGACGGCCTGCCGATCGGCGAACGCATCATCGTGCACGGTTATGTGCGTGACGAAGCCGGCCGCCCGGTCTGCAACGCGCTGGTGGAAGTGTGGCAAGCGAATGCCGGCGGTCGCTACCGGCACAAGAAGGATCAGTATATCGCGCCCATCGATCCCAACTTCGGCGGCTGCGGGCGCACGCTCACCGACGACAACGGCTATTACTTCTACCGCACGATCAAGCCCGGCCCCTACCCCTGGCGCAATCGCGTCAACGACTGGCGTCCCTCGCATATTCACTACTCGCTGTCCGGTTCCGGCTGGGCGCAGCGGCTGATCACGCAGATGTATTTCGAAGGCGATCCGCTGATCGCCACCTGTCCCATCCTCAGGTCGATCAGCAACGAGGAAGCAAGACGCGGTCTGATCGCGCCGCTCGACCGGCACGCGGCCGTCCAGTTCGACGCGCTGGCCTACCGTTTCGATATTGTCCTGAGAGGTTCGCGCGCCACGCTGTTCGAAAACCATTTGCAGGGAGCCCAGTGATGCTCAATCAACTCGATCACTTGAAAGAGACCGCGTCGCAAACCGCCGGACCGTATGTGCACATCGGCCTCGCGCCGAACCAGGCGGGTTTCGACATCTTCGAGAAGAATTTCACAAATGTGCTGACCGGGCCCGTAACCAAAGGCGAACGCATCCGGATTGAAGGCCGTGTGATCGATGGTTCGGGCACGCCGCTGCGCGATGTGCTGCTGGAGATCTGGCAGGCCAATGCAGCGGGACGCTATCACCATCCGGCGGATCTGCAGCCTAAGGAAGTCGACGAGGACTTCCGTGGCTGGGGGCGGGCCTGCTCGGATTTCGAAACGGGTGTGTACCGCTTCGACACCATCAAGCCGGGCCCCGTCATCGGCCGCAACGGACGCGAAATGGCGCCGCACATCAACTTCTGGATCGTAGCGCGCGGGATCAATATCGGACTGAATACGCGCATGTATTTTTCCGATGAAGCGCAACGAAATGCCAAGGATCCAGTGCTCAATCTGATCGAATGGGAAGTGCGCCGCAAGACCCTCATCGCGCAGCGCGAAGAGCTGCTGAACGATGAAGTCGTGTATCGCTTCGACATCCGCATACAGGGCGAGGACGAGACGGTTTTCTTTGATATCTGAATGTCCGGCCAGCGCGTCGCGCAAGGGCCATCTTCTGGAAGGAAAACATCATGCGACTGCCTCCCACCCAAGCTGCGATCCGCGTGCTCCAGGAAGAGCATGATCTGCTCAGCGCCATGATCCGCGGCATGGAGTATTTCGTTCGCACTGTCGCCGAGGGCGGAAAGGCGCCGGAGTCGAAGGTGTTCCGAGCGATGCTGCTGTACATCACCGAATACCCCGACCGCGTGCATCATCCAAAGGAAGACCACTACCTGTTTGCCCGATTGCGGGAACGCAGCAATGCGGTCGATGATGTGCTGGACACGCTGGAATCGGAACACAAGCTCGGCGACCGCCTGGTGCTGCAATTGCAGAATGCACTGACACGGTTCGAACTGCACGGCGCATTGGCATTCGGCGATTTCAGTAACCAGGTGCAGCGTTATTCCCAGTTTTACCATGGACATATGCGCCTCGAGGAAGACATCGTGCTTCCTGCAGCGGTGCAATACCTCAATTCCTTCGACTGGGAAGAGATCAATGCCGCCTTCCTCGCCAACGACAATCCGCTCGCCGGGACGGACTACAAGAAGGACATGCAGAAGCTGTTTTCGCTCATCGCGAATATCGCACCACCGCCGGTAGGTCTCGGCCCGGAAACCTGAGCCGCCGTGGAAAACGCATGACAAGAATGCTGGAGACAAAATGAAAACACAGGTCGCGATCATTGGCGCCGGTCCGTCCGGATTGTTGCTCGGCCAGTTGCTTCACCTGCAGGGAATCGACACCGTCATTCTCGAAGCGAAGAGCCCGGACTATATACTCGGCCGCATCCGGGCGGGCGTGCTGGAACAAGGCGCGGTGGACCTCCTGCGCGAGGCGGGTGCGGGCGCGCGCATGGATCGTGAAGGCCATGTCCACGAAGGCTTCACGATTGCCTTCGCCGGACGGCGCGAGCGCATCGACCTCAAATCGCTCACCAAGGGCAAGACGGTGATGGTGTACGGTCAGACCGAGGTCACGCGCGACCTGATGCATGCGCGCAAGGAAAGCGGCGCGCTCAGCATTTATGAAGCGCACGACGTGCAGCTGCATGATTTTTATGGCGACAAGCCGCGCGTCAGCTTCGTCAAGGATGGTGAAACCATCGATCTGGAATGCGACTGCATCGCCGGCTGCGATGGCTTCCACGGCATCTCGCGCAAATCGGTGCCGGAAGGCGCCATCCGAAATTTCGAGCGCGTCTATCCCTTCGGCTGGCTCGGCGTGCTGTCGCATACGCCGCCAGTGACGCCAGAGCTGATCTATGCCAACCATGACCGTGGCTTCGTACTGTGCAGCATGCGCTCCGACAACCTCAGTCGCTACTATGTGCAGGTTACGCACGAAGACAAGGTCGAGGACTGGTCCGACGAACGTTTCTGGAACGAGTTGAGAAAGCGCGTGCCGGAAGACGTGGCGGCCAGCCTCGTGACAGGCCCGTCAATCGAGAAGAGCATCGCTCCTCTGCGCAGCTTCGTTGCCGAGCCCATGAAATTCGGGCGCATGTTCCTGGTCGGCGATGCCGCGCACATCGTGCCACCGACCGGCGCAAAAGGACTCAACCTTGCCGCCAGCGACGTGTATGCGCTCTATCACCTGCTGCGCAAGGCTTACCATGACGGACGCAGCGACCTGCTCGAGCGGTATTCGGACATCTGCCTGCGCCGCATCTGGAAGGCCGAGCGCTTTTCCTGGTGGATGACGACCCTGCTCCACAAGCTGTCCGACAATCCTTTCGGGCAACGCATGCAGCTTGCCGATCTCGACTATTTCACCGGCTCGCTGGCGGGACGCACGACTATTGCGGAGAACTACGTCGGGCTGCCTTACGAACGCATAGAATAGGCGCGCGCTTCATCGAGCATGGCGCCTGTTCCCCGTACCCGGCCAGGCTTTTTTTCATGTGAGATCGCAGCATACAAACCGTTCGATTACCGCACGATTATCTGCTGATCGAACTTTTTATACGCTATGATCGGCTGCACGACCTGAAGGTCGATAAGCAAACGGGAACGCGCCCTCCCGGACACCATAGGAGACAAAACATGAAGCTGACAAGAATCGTGGCATCCCTCGCCGCGCTCGGTGCACTGGCGCTGGGCTCGACAGGCGCGCTGGCGGAAGAGACCATCAAGGTCGGCCTGATCGCCCCCTTCTCCGGCCCGTTTGCCGACTACGGCAAGCAGATGGAAGGCGGCATCAAGGCTTACATGAAGCAGCACGGTGACAAGGTCGCCGGCAAGAAAGTGGAAATCATCGTCAAGGACACCACCGGCCCGGTGCCGGAAGTGGCGAAACGTCTCGCACAGGAACTGGTCGTGCGCGACAAGGTGGACTTCCTCGCCGGCTTCGGCCTGACGCCGGAA
>NZ_DATFAF010000061.1:0-16152 GCF_035254865.1 Noviherbaspirillum sp. | reverse complement strand
GACGCCGAGCGCGAAGCCGATCGGATCGGTCTTCAGATCTTGCGCGAGGCGCAGTACGATACCTCCGGCATGATTGCTTTCTTCGGGCGCATGCAAAATGCGACGCGCTCATACACCGATGCCGCGCCGGCGTATCTGCGCTCGCACCCGCTGACGACCGAGCGTATCGCCGACATCCAGGCGCGTATTCGCGATCAGCCTTACCGGCAACACGCCGACAGCATTGATTTCTACCTGATTCGCTCGCGCGTGCGCGTGTTGCAGGATCCGTCGCCGCAGGGATTGCTGGATGCCGAGGTGGCGTTCGAGAAGCAATTGCAGCAAAAGGCGCGCATGCAAATCATCGCCGCGAAATATGGTCAGGCACTGGTCGCGCTACGCCAGGGCGCGCCGGCCAAGGCGCAGGAACTGCTCAAGGATGTGTATGCCGCCATGTCGCCGAGCGGGATGCAGAGCCCGATACTGACCGGTTTGTCGATCGAGATCAAGCTCGCCGCGAACAAGCCCGCCGAGGCGCTCAAGGAGGCCGAAGCGGCGCGGACGAAATACCCATTGTCGCGCGGGATCGCGCAGCAGTATGCGGATGCCTTGATTGCTGCGGACCATCTCGATGACGCGATAGGCTATCTGCGCGACCAGGCGCAGTTGTACCGGCAGGAACCCAAGGTGCAGGAGCAACTGGCAAAGGCTTATGCGGCGCAAGGCAAGCAGGCCTTGCAGCATATCGCCCTCGCGGAATCGTATGCGCTCTCCGGCAGCATGCCGGCCGCGATCGATCAGCTCGGCATTGCGCGTCGTTCGTCGGACGCCTCCTTTTACGATCAGGCTGTGATCGATGCGCGTGAACGCGAGTTCAAGGCGCGCTGGATGGAAGAGATGAAAGAAGGGCAGCAGGAGCGATAAATCCCTCGGCCTCAGTTTGCCGTGGGCTGCGGTTCGGGAACGAACCCGAATTGCTTTGCGATGGCGCTCGCGGCGATCCGTCTTACCGGTATCCGCTTGTCCTTGAAAGCCAGGGTCAGGATGTCCGATGGGTGCGGCTGCACCAGCCACGTCAGCAACTGTTCGTCCCCGACCTGCGTATCCCCGACATACAGCTGCTGCAGGCAATGCGCCATATCGCGGTCATCCACGGCGGCGATTTTTTCTCCGCTTTGCAAGAGCAATTGGCCAGTTTCGGTCATCCAGGCCGCATCCACCTGCGTCAATGGTTCGCGCGTATGCAGGACGAATCCTTCCACCGGATCGACATGGGCGACGAAGGGCGTGACTTCAAGCGTGACGTACACGCGTTGCGGTCCGTTCTGGAAATACCAGCGACCTTGCTCGTGCATGTAATTGCGGTTGATAAAGCCGATCAGCGCCGGATTGACGATCTTGTCGCCGGGCAGTTTCAGTGCTTGCGCGCGCTCGTCGCGCATGCGCCAGTTGCCGCGCGCATCGAGCGCCAGCCAGCCATAACAGTGCGGCACATTCGGCCACTTTGCCATTGCCTGTTTGACGATGTCATCCATTTAACTTCCCTTGCATTCGAGAAAGTCCAGCATGCGCTGCGGCAGCCAGTTGATGCGACCGGGAGGACCTCCGACGACGAAGCCGACATGTCCGCCGTGCGCGGGGTAATCCAGTGTGACACAGGGCGATGCGGTACTTGGCAAATGTTGCGGCGGCAGGAAGGGATCATTCTGCGCGTTCAACACCAGTGTCGGTACCGTGATGTCCGACAGCACATGCTTGGCGCTGGCGCGGTTCCAGTAATCGTCGGTGTCCCGATAGCCGTGCAATGGCGCTGTAACGATATTGTCGAATTCATACAGAGTCCGGGTGCGCAGCATGGTTTCGCGGTCGAACAGCGATGGAAACTGCTTGAGTTTTTGCAGGCATTTGGGTTTCAGGGTCTGAAGGAAAACCCGGGTGTAGATCATGTTCAGGCCGCGTGACAGTGCGGCACCACCGCCGGCCAGGTCAAGCGGTGCGGAAATCGCGCAGGCAGCATCGACGATCTCTGCCTGGTGCTGGGACTCTCCCAGCCAGCGCAGCAGCGCATTGCCGCCGAGCGAAACGCCGGTTGCATAGAATTTGCTGACGCGCGTCTTGTACCTATCCGAGAGGCATCGAATAATCCAGTCCACTTCCTGCGCGTCGCCTGAATGGTAGAAGCGCGGCGCGTGGTTCAGTTCGCCCGAGCAGCCGCGAAAATGCGGTACCGCTCCCGACCATCCCAAGGTGGAGACATGCGCCATCAGCGCGCGCGCGTAATGACTGTCGGACGAGCCCTCCAGGCCGTGGAACATCACGATGAATGGCCGGTCTTGCTGGCCATCGACGAAATCGATATCGATGAAATCGCTGTCCGGTGTCTGCCAGCGTTCGCGGCGATACGCCACATCCGGCTTCGCAATGCAAGTCGCCGGATAAATGGTTTGCAGATGTCCGCCGGGCAGCCAGGAGGGTGCAGGGTATTTCATTCGACAATCTTCACGCATGGACTCATGGTGCGATCCAGCTCAATGCAGCAGCGCTGACACCTTCGCATCCGCCGGCGCCTCTCCGGGTACCACGGAGGCGTGATGCGCCACGATACGCCAGCCCTGCGGCGTTTTCATGTAGACATTGGTCGCAAGGATATGAATATCCTGCTGGCGTGTTGCGGTGCGATGCACCTCTTCGATGATGTTGTGCACCGACGTCATCATGTTCTGTGTCACATGCGATTGCACCGGGCGGATATGGACGCCGCCTTGTTCGAAGATGGATTCCCAGGATGAACGGATCGATGCATGTCCAACCAGTCGCGGCGAGCCCGGATGGATGCAGACGATCTCGTCATCGTCAGCCCACAGCGACATGACGGCCTCGATGTCCGCGCGACTGATGGCGTCATAGAAGAGTGCTTCGGTCTCTTCCGCGGTTTCGAGCAACTTGTTTATTTTTGGCATGGCGGGTATCGGGAAATGCGCAGACTTAATGCGCTAACAAGATTATTTTAAAGCCTAATCCGCGGGCGTCGCCGGCGGACGGTGCGGACCACCTGAACAAAGGATGTTCAAGATCATTCGCTGTTCGGCTTTCCGAACGATAAACCCGTAGGGTCGGGGCGACCGATGCGGTCGAAAAGGATGGCCTGCGGAAAATCAGGCAAGCTTGGGGAAATATCGACTGCGGGTGGGGCCAGAAGTGGGCGGCAGAAAACAGAGCGGCTCGGGAAGATCCCTTGTTCTGAGCGCGTTTTACTGAACTGTAAGTTGACGTCGAAGGTGTCGCCCGCAGCCTGGCTTCAGAGAAACAAGACTGCGGGAGATTCCCGGTCAATGGCCTTTGACGACCGCGCCGGGCTTGAGGCGATACACCGTACCGCAGTACGGACACTTGCCTTCATGATGATTGTCGAGAGCAATGAACACGCGCGGATGCGACGACCAGATCGGCATTGCCGGGTTGGGGCAATAGGCCGGCAGGTCGTGGCCATCCAGTTCGACGTAGCTCATGTTTTGTTTTGCTTGGTTCATGGCATTTTCCAGAAGGGGGTTAAACCAATGTGAGCCAGTGCTGGTATTGCGGCGCCTTGCCGGCGACCACATCGAAGAACAGCGACTGCAGCTTTTCCGTAATCGGGCCGCGCTTGCCTTCGCCGATTTGGCGATTGTCGAGTTCGCGGATCGGCGTGATCTCTGCGGCGGTGCCGGTAAAGAAGGCTTCATCGCAGCAGTACACTTCATCGCGCGTGATGCGTTTTTCGATCACTTCAATTCCGAGGTCGCGCGCCATGGTCAGCACCGAATCGCGCGTGATGCCATCGAGGCAGGATGCGAGGTCGGGCGTATAGATCTTGCCGTTCTTGACGACGAAAACGTTTTCGCCGGAACCTTCCGATACATAGCCGTCGGTATCGAGCAGCAATGCTTCGTCGTAGCCGTCGGCCAGCGCTTCCTGATTGGCGAGGATGGAGTTGATGTAGTAACCGCAAGCCTTTGCACGCACCAGCGAGACATTGACGTGGTGACGCGAGAACGACGACGTCTTCACGCGAATGCCTTTGGTGATGCCGTCTTCACCCAGGTAGGCGCCCCACGGCCATGCGGCGATCGCAACGTGAATCGTGTTGCCCTTGGCGGACACGCCGAGCTTCTCTGAACCGATCCAGACCAGCGGTCGCAGGTAGCAGGATTCCAGCTTGTTTTCGCGCACGACTTGGCGTTGTGCTTCGACGATGGTTTCCATGTCGAACGGGATCTTCATCTGGAAAATCTTGGCCGAGTTGAACAGGCGTTGCGTGTGCTCCTTGAGACGGAAGATCGCGGTGCCCTTTGACGTCTTGTAGGCCCGCACGCCTTCGAATACACCCATGCCGTAGTGCAGGGTATGCGTCAGCACGTGCACCTTGGCGTCGCGCCATTCGATCAGTTCGCCGTCTTTCCAGATTTTTCCGTCGCGGTCGGCCATGGACATGTCGTGTTCTCCAAAAATTGTCGCAAAGCCTCGATTTTACTCCGGATATTTCCGCAGGAGAGAGGGGCTCAAGTGAATTCGAATGCCTTCCTGCGCGACGCGAAGGCTGCACCAGAATCACGGGCGGTTCCGGCAGCCTGAAAAATTCATGGGTAGAATGTGGCCTTCACATTTTTGCAGACCATCCGTGTCTGACTATGGCAATTCGCTTCATGTCGTTTCGGCCTGCAACCACTACCATTATCAAATCTTCAAGCATGAAGGCGTCCCTTGCATTCCCGCGCGCGCTTTCTGCAGGCGATTTGTTTCTCAAACCATGAGCAATTCAGAAGCAGTAATGACACAGCCGGCCTCCATTGATATGGAGAAGCGCGCATTTCGCGAAGGCTTCAAGGCATGCGCGCCGACCATGGCCGGCATCTTCGCCTGGGGTATGGTGACCGGCATGGCAATGGTCAAAACCGGCCTGACCCTCTGGCAGGCACTCGGGATGACTTTCCTGGTCTTCGCCGGTTCGGCGCAGCTGGCGGCCTTGCCGCTGATGGCTGCCAGTGCGCCTGTCTGGGTGGTGTTCCTGACCGCCCTCGTGGTGAATCTGCGTTTTGTCATTTTTGCAGCAGCGATCGCGCCGCATTTTGCCCATCTGCCCTGGTACAAGCGTGTCTGGCACGGGTATTTCAATGCCGACATCACGATGGCCTTGTTCCCGGTCCGCTTTTCCGCCGGCACGGCACATCAGACTGAAGGGAAGGTGGGCTACTTCAATGGCATCGGTTATCCGAACTGGTGCGCGTGGCAGGCCGGCTCGGTGTTCGGCATCCTGATGGCGAGCCAGATTCCGCAAAGCTGGGGCATCGAATTTGCCGGCACGCTTGCCTTGCTGGCAGTCACCATCCCGCTGACCATCAACGCTGCAGCGCTGGTCGGTGTCGTCGTGGCGGGTATTACAGCAGTTGTGGCCGCGTCCATGCCCTATCGGCTCGGTTTGCTGGTCGCGGTCATTCTTGGCATGGTTGCGGCGATGATTGTCGATACTGCTCTGGACAAGAAAAAGGAGAAAGCATGAGCGAGAGCGATATCTGGCTGACGATCGGCTTGCTGACTGTCGCTACCATTCTGACGAGAAGCTCGTTCTTCTTCCTGGGACACGCAGTGAAGTTGCCGCCGAAGGTGCAGCATGCGCTGCGCTATGCACCTGCAGCCGCGCTGGCCGCGATTGTCGCCCCGGACCTGGTGCTTGCCAACAATACCTTGCAGTTGACCTGGGCCAATCCGAAGTTGATGGCGGGGCTTGGCGCGGCGCTGTTTTTTCTGACGACGCGGCATTTGCTTGGGACCATCGTTGCAGGGATGGGTTTGTACACCTTGCTCCGCATCATTTTGTAAGCGGAAAATCGTTTTTCGGGCTTGTCCGGTGCGGTAAAATAGCGGTTTTTCCATTCTTTCAATATTTGTCTGGCAGCCATGCAATTCAACCGATTGAGCGACCTCATCGCACGCAACCAACTCCAGGGCAAACGCGTTTTCATCCGCGCCGATCTCAACGTACCGCAGGATGACGCGGGCAATATCACCGAGGACACGCGCATCCGCGCCTCGGTGCCCGCCATCCAGCAGGCTGTGCAAGCCGGTGCCGCCGTGATGGTGACTTCCCATCTGGGCCGCCCGACCGAAGGCGAATTCAAGCCCGAAGATTCGCTCGCGCCGATCGCCAAGCGCCTCTCCGAATTGCTCGGCATGCCGGTCGAACTGAAGCAGAACTGGGTTGATGGCGTGGATGTCAAACCCGGCCAGGTCGTTCTGCTGGAGAACTGCCGTGTCAACAAGGGCGAGAAAAAGAACAGCGACGAGCTGGCGCAGAAAATGGCGAAGCTGTGCGACGTCTATGTCAACGACGCGTTCGGCACCGCCCATCGCGCGGAAGCAACCACGCATGGCATCGCCAAGTTCGCTCCCATCGCCTGCGCCGGTCCGTTGCTGGCGGCGGAACTCGATGCCCTGGGCAAGGCGCTCGGCCAGCCGAAACGTCCGCTGGCAGCCATCGTCGCCGGGTCCAAAGTGTCGACCAAGCTCACGATCCTGAAAACCCTCGCCGACAAGGTCGACAACCTGATCGTCGGCGGCGGCATCGCCAACACCTTCATGCTGGCGTCCGGCCTGAAGATCGGTAAATCGCTGGCGGAAGCGGACCTTGTCAGCGAAGCGAAAGCGATCATCGATATGATGGCCAAGCGCGGTGCTTCGGTACCCATTCCGGTCGATGTCGTCTGCGCCAAGGAGTTTTCGCCGACCGCGGCCGCGACCGTCAAGGATGTGAAGGACGTGGTCGACGACGACATGATCCTCGACATCGGCCCCAAGACCGCCGAACAACTGGCGCAACAGATCGCGCAGGCCGGCACGGTCGTCTGGAACGGCCCGGTGGGCGTATTCGAGTTCGACCAGTTCGGCGAAGGAACGAAGAAGCTGGCAATGGCGATTGCCGATTCCAAGGCATTTTCGATTGCAGGCGGCGGCGATACGCTGGCCGCGATTGCGAAGTACAACATCGCCGACAAGATCGGGTACATCTCGACCGGTGGCGGTGCCTTCCTCGAATTCCTGGAAGGCAAGACACTTCCTGCTGTCGATATTCTGCAGCAGCGCGCGAAGTAAAACCGTCGGGAGCGGCTGAGCGCCGCCCATCAAGGGCTGTCAAATGATCAGAGCCACCAAAATCGTCGCCACCGTTGGTCCTGCCTCGAGCGGTCCCGAGATCCTCGTTCGGATGATCAAGGCCGGGGTGAACATCGTGCGCCTGAATTTTTCGCACGGCAAGGCGCAGGACCATATTGAACGCGCCAGCCTGGTCCGACAAGCGGCCGCCGCGTGCGGCCGCGAAGTGGCGATCATGGCCGATCTGCAGGGTCCGAAAATCCGGATCGGTAAGTTCGAACAAGGCAAGATCTTCCTTGAAAACGGCAGCAAGTTCGTACTCGACGCCGATTGCGAGCTGGGCAACCAGGCGCAGGTCGGCCTCGACTACAAGGAACTTCCCCGCGACCTTAGACCGGCCGATGTACTGCTGCTCAACGATGGCCTGATCGTGCTGGTGGTCGACAAGATCGTCGGCAGCGCGATCCATACCACGGTGCGGATCGGCGGCGAACTGTCGAACAACAAGGGCATCAATCGCCTCGGCGGCGGTTTGTCGGCGCCGGCCCTGACTGCCAAGGACATGGAGGACATCAAGACCGCGATGAGCTTCCAGGCGGATTACGTTGCCGTGTCCTTCCCGAAGAATGCGACCGACATGATCATGGCGCGGCAGCTCGCGAACATTGCCGGCGAAGCCACCAGGCACAAGCCGCAGATGATCGCCAAGATCGAACGCGCGGAAGCGATCCCGCTGTTGCAGGATATCCTTGATGCGTCCGACGGCATCATGGTGGCGCGCGGCGATCTGGCAGTGGAAGTCGGCAATGCAGCCGTACCGGCACTGCAGAAGCGCATGATCAAGATGGCGCGCGCATCGAACAAGCTGACCATCACCGCGACGCAGATGATGGAGTCGATGATCGTCAATGCGGTACCGACGCGCGCCGAAGTGTCGGACGTTGCCAATGCCGTGCTGGACGGCACCGATGCAGTCATGACCTCGGCTGAGACGGCTTCCGGCAAGTATCCCGTTGAAACCGTGGAGGCGATGGCCGCGATCTGCCTCGAGGCGGAAAAATCCGACGTGGTGAAGCTCGACGCCGACTTCCTGAACGCCACCTTCACCCGCATCGACCAGTCGATTGCCTATGGCGCGCTGTTCACGGCCTACCACTTGCGTGTCAAGGCGATTGTCGCGCTGACCGAATCCGGTTCGACCGCACTGTGGATGAGCCGTCACAACATCGACATCCCGATTTTCGCCGTCACGCCGATTTTGGCCACGCAGCGCAAGGCCGCCTTGTACCGCAATGTGACGCCCTTTGAGCTGGCGCATTCCACCGATCGCGAAGCCGTCTTGAAAGCCGCGCAGGATTTGCTTCTGGCCAAAGGCGTGGTGCAGAAAGGTGACATGATTGTGGTCACCTGGGGCGAACCCATGGGCCAGGTCGGTGGCACGAATGCCCTCAAGATCATGAAGATCGGCGAATATTAAATTTTATTGTCTGGAGAAACAACATGCCTCTCGTATCCATGCGTCAACTGCTCGACCACGCTGCTGAAAACGGCTACGGTCTGCCAGCATTCAACGTCAACAACCTGGAGCAGGTCACCGCGATCATGCAGGCTGCCGATGAAGTTGGCGCGCCGGTGATCATGCAAGCCTCCGCAGGCGCGCGCAAATATGCCGGCGAAGCCTTCCTGCGCCACCTGATCGAAGCAGCTGTCGAAGCCTACCCGCATATTCCGGTCGTAATGCACCAGGACCACGGACAGTCGCCGGCAGTCTGCATGGCGGCGATCAAATCCGGATTTACCTCGGTGATGATGGACGGTTCGCTGATGGAAGATGGAAAATCGGTGGCCAGCTACGAATACAACGTCGAAGTGTCGCGCAAGGTGGTCGAGTTCTCGCATGCGATCGGCGTCACGGTCGAGGCGGAACTGGGCGTGCTGGGCTCGCTGGAAACCATGAAGGGCGACAAGGAAGACGGCCACGGCGCGGAAGGCACGATGACCCGCGAACAGCTGCTGACCGACGTCAACCAGGCTGCCGACTTCGTCAAGCTGACGCAATGCGACGCACTCGCCATCGCAATCGGTACGTCCCATGGCGCCTACAAGTTCTCGCGCAAGCCGACCGGCGACATCCTCGCCATCCAGCGCATCAAGGAAATCCATGCGCGCATTCCGAATACGCACCTGGTAATGCATGGCTCCTCTTCCGTGCCGCAGGAATTGCTGGCCGAGATCCGCCAGTTCGGCGGCGACATGAAAGAGACCTACGGCGTGCCGGTCGAGGAAATCCAGGAGGGCATCAAACACGGCGTGCGCAAAATTAATATCGACACCGACATCCGCCTGGCAATGACCGGCGCGATCCGCCGCTTCTTCATGGAGAACCCGTCCAAGTTCGATCCGCGCGAATACCTGAAGCCGGCGCGCGAAGCCGCCAAGGCGATCTGCAAGTCGCGCTTCATCGCTTTTGGCTGCGAAGGGCAGGCTGCCAAGATCAAGCCGATTTCGCTGGAAAAGATGGCCGAAAAGTACAAAAAGGGTGAGTTGGCCCAGATCGTGCAGTAAAATTGGAACCCGCCCAATATCCTGCTGCGCAGTCCAAGCCCGGACCTGCGATGCTCGCCGTACCATCTGTACGGTTGCGCTTCTCGATTCGACCTCGGACCGCTCGCGACGGATCTTGATCGGCTTCCTGGCCTTGGAAACAAACGACCGGCGGCGTGTAAGGCACCCGCCGGTTTAGCTTTTTTGGAAAGCCTTTATGAACAGCCTCTACCAGTCCACCATCCAGTCTCTTCCGCTGCTCGGCCGCGGCAAGGTGCGCGACAACTACGCCGTCGGCGACGACAAGATCCTGATCGTGACGACCGATCGTCTGTCCGCTTTCGACGTAGTCATGAACGAACCCATTCCCGGCAAGGGCAAGGTCCTGAACCAGATGTCGAATTTCTGGTTCCAGAAGCTGGGCGATATCGTCCCCAACCATCTGACCGGCATCGCCCCTGAATCCGTGGTGCAGGCGAGCGAGGTGGAGCAGGTGCGCGGACGCGCGGTTGTCGCCAAGCGCCTGAAGCCGATCCTGGTGGAGGCGGTTGTGCGCGGCTACATCATCGGTTCGGGCTGGAAAGACTATCAAACGACTGGTGCGATCTGCGGCATTGCCCTGCCCAAGGGATTGCGTCAGGCCGACAAGCTCGCCACCCCGATTTTCACGCCGGCTGCCAAGGCAGAGATGGGCGAGCACGACGAAAACATCAGCTTTGCCGACATGGAAAACCGCATCGGCAAGGAACTTGCTGCGAAGATCCGTGAAGTCAGCATCAAGCTGTACCAGACCGCGGCTGATTACGCGGCCACGCGCGGGATCATCATTGCCGATACCAAGTTCGAATTCGGGCTGGACGAGAACGGCGTCCTGCACCTGATGGATGAAGTGCTCACCGCGGATTCGTCGCGCTTCTGGCCCGCCGATTCCTACGCGCCTGGCATGTCGCCGCCGTCGTTCGACAAGCAATTCGTGCGCGACTATCTGGAGACGCTCAAGGACTGGAACAAGACCGCGCCGGCACCGGCCTTGCCGGCCGATGTGATCGAGAAGACTGGCGCAAAGTACCGCGAGGCGCTGCAGCGCCTGACCGGTGAAACCCTGAAGGATTGACATGACGAAGCAAGCTGCCAATCAAGCCGCTGCACCGCTGGTCGGTGTGGTGATGGGTTCGTCTTCCGACTGGGATGTGATGCAGCATGCGGTCGCAATGTTGAAGGAATTCGGCGTCGAGCATGAAGCGCAGGTGATTTCCGCGCATCGCATGCCGGATCAGATGTTCGCCTACGCGGAAACGGCACGGCAGCGCGGCCTGCGCGCCATCATCGCCGGCGCCGGCGGCGCCGCCCACCTTCCGGGAATGATCGCGGCGAAAACCATCGTCCCGGTTCTGGGCGTGCCAGTCCCATCGAAATATTTGCGCGGCGAAGATTCGTTGCTGTCGATCGTGCAGATGCCTAAGGGCATCCCGGTTTCCACCTTCGCGATCGGCGAGGCGGGTGCGGCCAATGCGGCGCTGACGGCAATCGCGATCCTTGCGACCACTGATGACCAATTGGCGGCGCGTCTGCAGGAATTCCGCGCGAAGCAGACGCAAGCAGCCCTTGCAATGACACTACCGGCATGAGCGACAAGTTATTCCCTTTCGTTCCCTCCGCGACGCCCCCCACCTGGCTGGGCGTGATGGGTGGCGGCCAGCTGGGCCGCATGTTCGCCCATGCAGCGCAAAAAATGGGTTACAAGGTCGCCGTGCTGGAACCGGCCCGCGATTGCCCGGCGGGCCACGCCGCCGATCATTTGCTGTGCGCGGATTACACCGATGAGGCGGCGCTCAAGGAACTGGCAGAGCAATGCGTTGCGGTGACGACTGAATTTGAAAACGTGCCGGCGCAGAGCATGGCGTTTCTGGCGGAACGAACTTTTGTTGCGCCGTCTGCGGCATGCGTATCGATCGCTCAGAACCGACTCGAAGAAAAACGCTTCTTCACCGAATGCGCATCGACTTCGGGCGTGCTGCCGGCACCCTACAAGGCGATAACCAGCGCCGATGACATCGAGATCATCCCCGAGACGCTTTTCCCCGGCATCCTGAAAACGGCGCGCATGGGTTATGACGCCAAGGGCCAGATTCGCGTCAAAACGCGTGAAGAGGCGCGCGCGGCATTCGCGGCATTGAACGGCGTCGACTGCGTGCTGGAAAGGATGCTGCCGCTGGCCTATGAAATTTCGGTACTGACCGCACGCGGCGCGGATGGGCAATCGGTTGTCTATCCGATTGCCGAGAATGTGCACCGCGACGGCATTCTTTTCACGACCACGGTGCCCGGGCCGAACGTGTGCCAGGATGCTGCAGGCAAGGCGCAGGCCGCTGCGCTGACGATCATTGCGCAGCTCGGTTACGTGGGTGTACTGTGCATCGAATTCTTCGTGCTGCAGGATGGATCGCTCGTGGTCAACGAGATGGCGCCGCGTCCGCACAACAGCGGCCACTACACGATTGATGCCTGCATCACCAGCCAGTTCGCGCAACAGGTACGCGCAATGGCGCGCTTGCCGCTGGGCGATGTGCGCCAGCATTCGCCGGCCGTGATGCTCAACATCCTGGGCAATGTGTGGTTTGAAGGCGATAGCGACAAGGCGCGCGAGCCGGCATGGCACAAAGTGCTCGCACTTCCTGGCGCCAACCTGCATCTGTACGGCAAGGAAGATGCGCGGCGCGGGCGCAAGATGGGGCACGTCACCTTTGTCGCGCCCGAACTCGCGCAGGCGCAGGAAAGCCTGCGTGCCGCTTGCGAAATTCTAGGCATCGCTCTCTGATGGAAAAGAATGGCGCGCCATGCCTGACATGACCTTGGATATGCATGCCATTCGATTGGCCGCGCGCAAACTGGAAGAAGGCGAACTGGTCGCCTTTCCAACCGAGACGGTGTATGGCCTGGGCGCGGATGCGGAGAATCCCGCCGCAGTTGGCAAGATTTATGCAGCCAAGGGCCGGCCCGCCAATCATCCCGTGATCGTTCACCTCGCACCGGGCGCCGACATCGGCTACTGGGCAGAGGCGATCCCGCCTGAAGCGGGCAAGCTTATCGACGCCTTCTGGCCAGGTCCGCTGACCTTGATTCTTCGTCGTGCCGCACACATTCCTGACGCGGTGTCGGGTGGCCAGGAATCTATTGGACTGCGCTGTCCATCGCATCCGGTGGCGCAGGCGTTGCTTCGGGAATTCAAAGGCGGGAAGGGCGGTATTGCGGCCCCATCAGCAAACCGGTTCGGCCACGTCAGTCCGACGACAGCACATCACGTTCGAGATGAATTCGGCTCCGCACCGAATAGTCCCGTCGCCTGCATCCTCGATGGCGGGCAGAGCGAAGTCGGCATTGAATCAAGCATTCTCGACTTGTCGCGCACGGCAAGTCATGGTCCGGTGCTGCTGCGTCCCGGACACATCAGTACGGCCGATATCGCCGACATCATCGGAATCCGTCCACGCATGCCCGATGCCGCTGCACCAAGAGCTTCCGGAACGCTGGAATCACATTACGCGCCGAACACACCGGTTGCGTTGGTAGCGCCGGAGCAGTGGAACCATGTTCATGATCGCTTGGTCCTCAACAATCGCCGCGTTGCATCGCTGCGTCGGACAATGCCGCCGATGCCGCTCGCAGTTGCCCAGTTCGGCTTGCCGGCAACGCCTGAGGGTTACGCCCATGAGTTGTATGCTGCCTTGCGCATGATGGACGAGGCGGGAGCGGACATTATTCTCGTCGAATCGCCTCCCATTGACGAACGGTGGCAGGGCGTAAACGACCGTTTGCGCAGGGCAGCGCATGACTCGTCCGGCATTCTTGCGCGCTTGCTGGATGAAGCGCGGTAGTTGCCGCTTCTGGCGCATCGCTTGACCAGGCAGCCACTGCCTTCACTCATTTCATTTATTTCCCTGCGGGAAGCTTAGAGTCCGGGCTCTAAATATTTGCACCGCATTGACCTAGTCAGGGCGCGAGCTTCAATGCCATACTAGGCGATCGAGAATGGAACGCTCGTTCGTTTTTCATTCCTCGAATAAATACGAATAATCAGAGGAGATACAATGCGTCAATCCAAATTCGCAGCGGCGCTGCTGGCCGCGGCATTTCTTGCGTCCTGTGGCGGCGACGTCAAGCCGCAGTTCACTTCCCTGGTGTCATTCGGCGACAGCCTGAGCGATGTCGGTACCTATGCCGTCGGCACGGTCGCACAGCTCGGCGGCGGCAAGTACACCATCAATGGTCCGGATGGAAAGAACTGGATCGAGTTGATGGCGCCGAAATTTGGATTGAGTGCGCCCTGTCCCGCGCAAACCGGGCTGGATGGCGACCCCGCACAAGGCTTCTCGGTTCCGGTCACCAATTCCACCAACTGCACGGCTTACGCACAGGGCGGCGCCCGCGTGACCGATCCTGTCGGTCCCGGCAACAAATTGCTCGGCGGTGTCAACGCCGTTCTGGGCCAGCTCACCGTGCCGGTCGCGACGCAGATTCAGACGCACCTCACCCGCAAGGGTGGAAGCTTCAGCGGCTCGGAGATCGTTTTTGTGCTGGCTGGCGGTAACGATGTATTCATTCAGCTGGCTACCCTCAGCGCGACGGTAAGCGCTGGCGGCGACGCGAATGCGGCATCCACTGCTGCGGTGACCGCAATGGGTACAGCCGGCGCCCAGCTGGCTGGCTACATCAAGAATCAGATTGTCGGCAAGGGAGCGAAATACGTTGCCGTCGTCAATTTGCCTGACGTGAGCAAGACGCCATTCGCCCTGGCGGAAAGTGCGCAGACCCAGGCATTGATCAACACCATGGTCACGACGTTCAATGCGCAATTGTCGGCCGGGCTGTCCGGTGTCGACGTGCTGACGATCGACGCCTATACGGCCAGCCGGGACGAAAGCGCCAATCCGGCGAAATACGGTTTTACCAACACCACTGCGCCGGCATGCGATCTCTCGCCGCAAAAGAATCCGCTTGGATCCTCGCTCGTCTGTACCCGGAATAATCTGATTGCCGGTTCTGTCGACAACTATGAGTTCGCTGACGGCGTGCATCCGACGCCGTATGGCTATCGCGTGCTGGCCGACCTGGTCACTGCGGAGCTGGCCAAAAAGGGCTGGCTGTAAACCATTACGGTATTGGCGCCATCATCCGAAGCGGAGTTTCATTGTCAGGATGAAAAGCGCCAATGCCAGCGTGAGCAGATTGGCGATGATCACAGGCCACGCACCGATCAGCATGCCGTACAGAAACCACAGCGCAACGCCGGTCGTGAAAATGCTGTACATGCCCAGCGACACGCCATCAGCACGGCGTGTCTTCCAGGTAAGCCAGGCTTGAGGGACAAATGCGATGGTAGTGAATGTCGCCGCGAGTGCGCCGACGAGTTCATCGAAGTGCAGGAACAGTGAAAAAGTCATGCGAATGTGTTGATGCGTGTGAGGAGTATCGAGCTTTGACCGCATCTGATGTACAGCATCGGATGCGGTTTTTTTTCGGCAGCGCAGGGATTACTGGAATGCCTGGATGCCCGTTTGCGCGCGTCCCAGGATCAACGCGTGGATGTCGTGCGTGCCCTCATAGGTGTTGACCACTTCCAGGTTCACCAGGTGGCGTGCCACGCCGAATTCATCCGAGATGCCGTTGCCGCCCATCATGTCGCGCGCCATGCGCGCCACGTCCAGTGACTTGCCGCAGGAATTGCGCTTCATGATCGAGGTGATTTCCACTGCGGCGGTGCCTTCATCCTTCATGCGGCCCAAACGCAGGCAGCCTTGCAGGCCGAGCGTGATTTCGGTCTGCATGTCGGCCAGCTTTTTCTGGATCAGCTGGTTGGCCGCCAGGGGCTTGCCGAACTGCTTGCGGTCCAGCACATACTGGCGGGCACGGAACCAGCAATCTTCCGCCGCGCCCAGCGCACCCCAGGCAATGCCGTAACGCGCCGAGTTCAGGCAGGTGAACGGACCCTTCAGGCCGCGCACTTCGGGGAAGGCATTCTCTTCCGGGCAGAACACTTCATCCAGCACGATCTCGCCGGTAATCGAGGCGCGCAGGCCGACCTTGCCGTGGATGGCCGGCGCGGATAAGCCCTTCCAGCCTTTTTCCAGCACGAAGCCGCGGATCACCCCTTCATCGTCTTTCGCCCACACCACGAACACGTCGGCAATCGGCGAATTGGAAATCCACATCTTGCTGCCGGACAGGCTGTAACCGCCCGCCACTTTCTTCGCGCGGGTGACCATCGAACCTGGATCGGAACCATGGTTCGGCTCGGTCAGGCCGAAGCAGCCGATCCATTCGCCGGTGGCCAGCTTCGGCAGGTATTTCTGTTTGGTGGCTTCATTGCCGAATTCGAAGATCGGCACCATGACCAGCGAGGATTGCACGCTCATCATCGAGCGGTAGCCGGAATCGACGCGTTCGACTTCGCGCGCGATCAGGCCGTAGCTGACGTAGTTCAGGCCGGGGCCGCCGTATTGTTCC
>NZ_DATFAF010000060.1:0-116081 GCF_035254865.1 Noviherbaspirillum sp. | reverse complement strand
CCCCAGCCGCTCGGCACCGCGGTGGTGGTCTTGTTGTTTGCCTGATCGATCTTGTAGGTGAAGCCGGCCATCGGTCCTGTTCCCGCGGCCTGCACGGTGTATGTGGTGTCCGTCAGCGTCGGGCAGGAATAGGTGAAGTTGTCCGAAGTGGGAAGAGGCGCCACCGTCCCGGCTGCACAGGCGCCGACGTAGGTTCGGTTATCCTGGTAAAACTGCTCCAGTTTGACGCGCATGCTTGCCAGGTTGTTTGTAGCCTGCGGGATTTTCCCCGTCGTTACGTAGTTATGATAGGAAGGGACGGCGATCGCAGCCAGGATCGCAATAATTGCGACCGTCACCATCAGTTCGATCAGCGTAAAGCCAGTACCACTAGCCGATCGCTGACGTCGGGAAAAAAAATTGTTCATGGTTAATGTTCCTGTTTGGTAACGCTACTTTAATTAAATGTCATTGAAATAAAAGAGTTGGCAGACGAACGGAACAAATCCGAGAATCAGCGGTTTGTATTGACGCAACATGCGCGTGCAAAACAGGCAACACCATCCATTTCTTCTTCCAATCCTCGGGCGCAAGGTACACTAGCGGCCTGTTCCAGCTATCCGCTCATTTTCCCCATGCACTTCGACGATCCCCTCTCCGACAAGGAATTCAAGGAACTCGACCAGTTCCTCCTCTCCGACCGCTGTGCCGACGACGGCATGACGATGGACTCATTGCACGGCTTCCTGACGGCGCTGGCGATCGGTCCTGAAGAAGTGCTGATGGCCGAATGGCTGCCGCTGGTGTGGGGGTCAAAAGGCAAGGAAGGGCCGGCCTTCAAGTCACCCAGGGAAGCCGAGCGCATCACCGCCCTGATCGCGCGTTTCATGAACGAAGTGGTGATGACTTTCGAGGTGGCGCCAAAGGAATTCGAGCCGCTGTTCTGCGAACACGAGGTCGAAGGCCGTACCCTGATCGATGGTGAAGCGTGGGCGTGGGGTTTTTGGCAAGCGATGAATCTGCGCGCCGAGGCCTGGGAGCAGATCTGGTCGTCCAACATCGCGGAAATGGTCGAGCCGATTTATCTGCTCGGCGCGGATGAAATCGCGGAAGATGAAATGGCGCTGGTCGATGACCCGTTCAAGCGCGACAAGCTGGCCGTGGAAATGGAGGCCGCCATTCCGCATATCCATCGCTTCTGGAAGTCGCTGCGCAAATCGGCGGTGCAGCAGGTACAGCGCGATGCGCCCAAGGTCGGCCGCAACGACCCCTGCCCCTGCGGCAGCGGCAAGAAATTCAAGAAGTGCTGCGGCGCGGATCAGGCGGAAGACTAGACTTCAACGCTAGATTCCGTACTGCTTCTTTGCATGCGGCTTGTGGTTCCTGGTTGCCGCCGAGATTTCCTCCAGCGGCAGTTTGGGCGTGCGGTCGGCGGTCAGCAGGCCGTTCGCTTCCTGGAACGTGTCGGCGAACTGGGTATAGCAGAAGCCGCTGAACATCGGCGTTTCATTCACCACTTCCAGCAGGCGGCGGTAGCTGTCAAGAAAGTCCTGATCGCTGTCGGCGAGTGAATATCCCCAGACATTGCTGACACCCGGCTCCGCTTTCTTTGCATAGGTGATGCCGCCGAATTCCGTCAGGATGATCGGCTGGCCCCGATGCGGATAGCCGTCCAGCGTCAGTATTCGCCCTCCCGGCCGCCGCCGATCGAACAATTCCTGCGTACTCACGCCCGATGCGTATCGGGTCTTGATCCGCTCGGGGTCGCCGTCGTAGTCATGAATGCCGAGCAGATCCGTGGCGGAGGCCTCCCAGCCGTCGTTGCCGATAACCGGCCGCGTCGAATCGAAGGTGCGCGTCAGGTGGTACAGCGCTTCGACCGCGTTGCGATGCGCCTGCATCGAGGTCAGGTTGGGCACGCCCCAGGATTCATTGAAGGGGACCCAGACGATGATGCATGGGTGGCTGTAGTCGCGCTCGATCACTTCGCTCCATTCGCGCACCATGCGGTTGATCGCCAGCGGCGTGAAGCGGTACGCGGAGGGCATTTCCTCCCAGACCAGCAGGCCGAGCCGATCGGCCCAGTACAGATAACGCGGGTCTTCGATCTTCTGGTGCTTCCTGACGCCGTTGAAGCCCATTGCCTTGGCCAGCTCCACGTCCCGGCGCAAGGCATCGTCGGAGGGCGAGGCCAGCAAGGTCTCCGGCCAGTAGCCCTGATCGAGCACCAGCTTGAGGTGATACGGCCTGCCGTTGAGCATGAAGCGGTCGCGATTGATTGTCACCGAGCGCAGCGCCGTATAGGAGCGCACCTTGTCGAGCACCTGATCCTTGTGGTGCAGCGTCACTTCGGCATCGAGTAGCGTCGGATGCTCCGGGCTCCACAACAGTTCGTTGCGCGAATCGTCGATGCCCGGGTCGGACAAGGCAATCTTGCGATGCGCTTCGCCGCCGATGATCTGGTAGGTGTCGTCCGCCAGCATCTTCGCGCCGCTGCGTATCTTCACCTCCACCGACAGATCGTCTTCCAGGTCACCGACGACAAAGCTTTCGCACTCGATCTCGAAACCGTCGAAATGCGGTGTCCAGCGCAGCCGGTCGATATAGGTACGCGGCACGCGCTCAAGCCATACGGTTTGCCAGATACCGGTGGTGCGCGGATACCAGATGGAATGCGGCTCGGGTTGCCAGTCCTGCTTGCCGCGCGGCTTGGACAGGTCATGCGGATCGTCCTCCACATAGACCGTGAGCGTGTGCCGCTCATCCTGCCCGAGCGCGGTCGTGATATCGGCGCGGAACGAGCTGTGCCCGCCCTCATGCTCGGCAACCTTGTGACCGTCAACCCACACCTTGGCGTGATAATCGACGGCGCCGAAGTGCAGGAGAATACGGCCGCCATCCGGTTTGATGCTGAATTCACGCTGATACCAGCATGCCCGGTGAAAGCCGCGGTCGCCGATGCCGCTGGCCTGTGATTCCGGAGGAAAAGGAACTTGAATGTCGTGCGACCACTGGATAGTGTCAGAGGGATGCTTGTATTGCTTGTCGTTGTCGAAGGTAAATTTCCACTGGCCATTTAGCGATTGCCAGTGCTCGCGCACCAACTGCGGACGCGGGTATGCGGTATCGGCCATTCTGGTTCCTTTGCGGTGAACGCTACCTCATTTGGAGTGTTGCCAATCGAGGCTGTTCCCATCGCTGCACAAAGAATGTCGATGACGGATATCGCTTACGCCGCCTCCCGCTCCGGCTTGTCATCCCATGCCACGAGATTTTCCCGCACGTAGCGCTCAAGCGCGCTGGCAAAGCTCGGCAGGATCAGCCCGCGCTCGCTCGACAAGGCTGTCATGCCGCGACCGCCGCCATGCGTCTTGCTCAGCATCGATGTATCCAGACCTGCCTGGCGTGCCGCCCGTTCGGCCAGTTCAAACCAGGACACTGTGCCCTGATTGGCAAGATGCCAGATGCCGTTGACGCGATCAATCAGCAAGTCGATCGTTGCATGCGCAAGGTCGGGAACATAGGTGGGCGACACCTGCGAATCATCGCTTGCCGCGACGCGTCTGCCGGCGGACAACTCGCGCAGCACGCCATGCACGAAGTTGTATCGGTCCCACGGGCCGAAGAAAGCGCTGGTGCGCACCACCAATGCATCAGGGAAAGCCTGCAGCACGCGGCGTTCGGCTTCCGCCTTGCTGCTGCCATAGACGCACATGGGCGAAACCTGGTCGCTCTCGACATAAGCGCGGCCGAGGTTGCCGTCAAAGACCAGGTCCGACGAGAAGGTGACATACGGAATCCCCAGCCTCGCACATGCTCGCGCCAGCATCTCCGCGCCGGCGGCATTCTCGCGAAAGCAGCGCTCCGATTCTCGCGCGGCGTCCGGCACGCGCACGTAGCCGGCGGCGTTGATCACCGCCCATGGCCGATGCAGCTTCAACGCCGCCTCCACCGATGCCTCATCCGCGATATCCATGTCGTCCCGGGTCAGCAATTCATGGGCAAGCGCGCGTCGCGTGCAAATGCGCGACAACGCCCGCCCGAGCGTTCCCCTGCCGCCAGTGATCGCGATCTTGCGTGCCGACTTGATGATCTCCGGCGCGATGATGCGCTGCGGCGAATGCGCGAAGAAGCGGTCCGGGCGGTGCCACCACCCCGGCGCATCCAGCACGGGATGATCGAAGCTGCCGGTCTTCGCCAGTGACGCCGCAGCGCCAGCCAGGGCGGTTGGCCGCACCGAGCCGCCGCGCACATCGAACAAGCCGCTTTCATAGAAACCGTTGTCCTGCATCAGCAGCGAATTCCAGTCGAGACAGCCGAAGATGGACCATGCGGTCACTGCCCGAATATCCGCACCCTCGCCTCGCAGCGTATGCGCGGCTTGCCACATGTCGTGCAGCCATCGCAGCTGATCATCGCGTGCTCCACCAAGATGCGCTTCGGTGACCGCAATCGGCAAGCGATAGCGTTCCCATACTTCGCGCAGGCGCTGCGCAGGGCCGGTCAGCCCGTCCGCGTAATGCACACGCGTAGCGTGAATATCGACGTACGGCACGCCCTCGCATTGGAAGGCTGCGGGATAGTCGCGCTTGCGATGATCCAGAAACCGCTCACTGGTGACGTAGTGGTTGATGCCGATAATATCGGGCACGCAGGGCCGTTCAACGAAGAAATCCATCTGGCGTGCGTCGATGCCGGCATCGATGAATGTCCTGTACCATGAATGCGAAGCGTCGATGCGACCGCACAGCAGATCGAAACACAACCAGCGCCGCTCGTTCTCATAATCCGCCTGATACTTCAGGTCAGGCAGGCTGAACACCTTGCCCATATCCTCCGTCTGCACCAGTTGGGCGTCCGGAATGATGCGCCGAATCGCGCGCATGGAAAGCGCCACGGCACGGCATTCCGTGTACAGTGCACGCAGCATCGTATGCGTATCCCGCCCATGCGGATACCAATGTCCATAGAGCCCGCTGAAGCGCGCGGTCGTCAGCGGCTCATTCACCGGCGTGAATCGTTTGATCCAGGGATAGCGCTGCGCCACGCGCTGCGCATATCGCGCCAGCAGGTCCGGAAATGCGGGGTCGAGCAAGCTGGTATAGCGCGGCCCGCTGCCGTGATGGACCAGGCCGGCGATCGGCGTCACGCCCAGTTCGCGCAAGCGGCCGAGCCGAACATCGTGCCAATGCCAATCCGACGTGTCCGGATGATCGGGCGCGACGGTTTCCCACAATACCGGATAGCGTAGCGTGCGAATGCCCAGCGCCGCGATTGCATCGAGGTCGTCGATGCGATCGACGTGCCCTGTTTCAGCGATCTGATTGCGGTAACTGTCCTGAATGCGCACCACCGTGCATTCAATGCCTCCCCATAATTCAAGCTGCTTTGTCGTCGGTTGCAATGATTGTTTTTCCGTTTTCTTCAAGATCATGGCGATGTGTGTCCAAAGGAAGGCGAGCACCGGCGCGGCCCGCACCGCCTTTCGATTGCTTGCGCAATGGGTCAGCCGCACAGGTGATCAACGCCTGCGTGACTTGAATTCGATCAACGCTGAATGAATACGGGATGCTTCAACGCATTCGTATTGTTCGTATCGCGATTTCTTTACCGCTTGAACCATTCAAGCTGACTCTCGGTCGGGAAAAATGTTCCCTTGATAAATCTGCGCGGAAATGTCGGAAGACGAAGGTGTGCTGTGCGGACAGGTGCTGCCCGGCTCTTGAAGTGCGAATCGTGGAGCGAAGACGCAGACGCCGGCACTATGCCGGCGTTCTGCGAGGAAATGGTGAATGCGGTGGGCTTAGCGTGCCGGCATCACGGAGACGCGGACTCGCATCCGCTCACCGGGATCGTAAGGCATCACGCTGGTGTAGGTATGGCCGTGGTATTCGTATGTCACGGCATAACCGTTGGTGCGCGACTGCCAGTTGTCGACGGTGCGGCAGCGATTTACCGGCTGCGACTCGGTCGCCACTGTTTCGCTGTTTTCCATGCGGTCGCCGACGATCGCACCGGCGATCGCGCCAGCCGCTGTCGCGACGGAGCGACCGCTGCCGCCACCGACCTGGTTACCGATGATGCCGCCCGCAAGTCCGCCGAGGATGGAGCCGCCGACGCCGCGCTGCTGCTGGCGTTGCACTGGCACGTATTCGGTATGGCATTCCTGTTGCGGATAATTCACTTGCTCGACCTGCGGCGTCACGCTCATGACGCGGGCATAGTCGTCAAAATCAGCGGCATGGGCCGCGGGCAGGCTGAAAAGGCAGGCAAGAGAAGCGATGAGTTTCGCTCGCATATTCATTGATGACTCCCGGGAAACTTGGACCTCGATACTATCCCTGTAAACGCTGCAGCAAGGCAAAAGTAATACAGAGAAATGTAACGGATTGTATCGTCATCCGTCAGTCTGCGGGAGCCGGCTTCCGGCCTCGCGAAAGCCACGCGGAGTTGCGCTGCGACGGATGAGCGCGAGGGCCCAAGACGTTCCTAAACGCCCGATGTGTCTTTCCGCGCGCCGACCGCCCTTGCCAGTTGCACCAGCAACGAGCCTTTCACCATGGACAAGGCCACATTGCTGCCCAGCTTGAATCCGCGCATGGCAGCCGAGTCCATCATGGCAAGCACCTGGTCGTGCGTCAGATGTTGATAATCCGTGCGGGCATAGAGTATGTCCCGATTCTTTGTATTGAGATCGGTAACGATTTCTTCCGGTGTCATCATTCGCTCCTGAGGTCCGTCATGCGGACTAACTTTTCAATGAAGGCATCGATTTTCTTGCTTGCCTAAAGCGAAGTTAAACTTGATCGGAAGACAACAGTCTGAGAAAACCCGAAGCGGGAGCGCCCCAGTATTGTTCATGCTCAAGCTTTGTTAAAACTGTGTTGCATCACAGCAGCAAGAGCGAAGTTGCCCGGGCGTGTCATCAATTGTCTCGGGAGTGCGAAGTAATTGATGACGCGCTAGCGTGGAGGATTGTTGAATGCCTCTTCTTCGATTCGGTAATCGTCGGCGCAGGTCTTGCTGCAGAAACGGCGCACATTGTCGAGCGGCTGATTGCAATACCAGCACGCGCCCTTCGGCTTCAGATCCGCAATATTTTTGGGCTGCGCAATTTCAGCCGGTCTGACAGGGTCAGTGCGATCGTCGGTATGGTCTGCCTTCATGATCGAGCCGAAAGATGATGTTCCGTGATGGTATCGCGGAGAAATGCTGGAAGCAGTATAGTCCGTTCCGCGCGCACATTGAGAAGTATGGCAAAAAATTCGCACACGCGTTGTCGCGGAAAGAAAACGACCCGCCAGCCTTGCGCCGGCGGGTCCAATCCCGACCTCGGAGGAAAAGCGGATCGTCTGCCCCACTATGACAATCGACCGCCATGCAATTGCATCATGGCGATGATTTTTTTAACCGACAATCAGGCGTCGGTTTACCCCCTAATCTCCCCGATCGACTCGACGGTGCGCCTTGCTGCATGCGGCGACGATGACTCCGCTGCAACGAGTTTTGGCATGGAGGCGTCGCCGCGAAATTGATCTGTTTCCTGAGTGAACTTTTCCCTTTGCGCTTGCGTCAAAACAGACCGCTTCAACACGGGGAAGCGAACAACCCCGCATATCGCGACGCTCGGGAGGTAGTGTGTCAGCAGTACTTGGTTCAGAAGATGCGATTCCCAATATCAGCCCGAAGTCGGGCGCTATCGAGATTCGTGAAGGTGACTGGAAGGCCTATCTTCAATGCATTGCAAGGTGCAAGGAAGACAAGAGCATCATCGATCGCTACGGCAGTGCCGTGGCATACAAGCGTGCCTGCGCCATGGCGTATCTGGGCAAGCGCGCGCAACTTCATGGTGGCGTATGCAGTTCCAGGCACCCGCATATCATCACACCGCAATTTATCGTCGACCTGGAGGTCAACAACCGCACCATTCGTTATACGCGCTATCCATGGCTGCGGTCGCTGATGAATCTATTGGCGGAAATCGAGCTGATTCAGGATCAGATTTCCAGCACCAATGTCATCACACTGGTGCCGGCATCGAAATAACTCCTGTGTCATCGCACCAATGATCTTTCGATGCAGGATCGCGATAAAAAACCCGCTGCGTTCAAGCGCATGCGGGTTTTTTTGTGCCTTCCTTATGCCTTCATCTTGCGGCGCGGCCGGATCGCGGCGCAACGCACAGTTCAAACCACAGTTCAAACGATCGGTGGCGTCACTTCATGCTCGACATTGCTGCTTTCATCGCCCACCTTGCTGTTCCATGCCCTGACGAAGCATTCCTTGTCCTGCTCGGACGGCTCGGCGAACCAGACGACGATCAGCTTGCCCTTGTGGTCGTGCAGGTGCGACAGCTTGCCGAGAAATTCCTCGTTGCCGCTGGCGTCGGCAACCGCGAGTGCATAACCGTACACGCGATTCAGACGTTCGATGCGATCGGGTTCGGTATTGCTGTTCGTTGCACTGATTTTCGGGTGATCTAAGTACATCTTGCGCTCTCCGTCTGAACTGGGTTGCCGTCACCGGCCGCTGTATCTTGCCGTGTTGCCCACATTCTTGGTGACAATCGCCGTTTGCGCAAGCTTTTCCAACACGGTGAACAGAATGCAACCGGGGCGAACGAATTGAAAAATCGCGTGCCCAAACATGCATCCGGTACGGGCCTGGCGGAGCGCACAATGCATCTTCACGTCGAAAGTCGATCGGGCCCCTACGGCGACAGGGAACCGCTCGCCTTCCAGCTCGGCGGACAACGCATCGATGTCGTCGACATCGTCGATCGCTGGATCGCGCAAGACCACAGCTACTACAAGATCAGCGCCAGCGACGGCGGCACCTACATCCTGCGCTATTCGCCGCCCGCGCGTGAATGGGAACTCACCCTGTTCCAGGCGCCGGCAAGCTGAACCACGCACCGTCGCACGCATGCGACGCGATCTTCAAAGTATTGACCGCAATCAATACCCGGCAGGAGTGACTCACTACTATCGGAAAGCAGACGCACTCTTGTCGTCCCATTCATGCATGTCCAACCAATGGAGAAAAACAATGAACAAGACAAGCACTGAGCCATTAGTCGCCGATGAAGGTGTGAGGTTTACCGTTGAAGTCGGATTCACCGATCGGGAATGCCTGGTATCGAAGAATGCGCTCGCTCATTTGCGTCGCACCAAAGGCGGGCAGATGGATTTTCTGGAGACCTATCGCGCGTATGAAGATCAGATTCACAGCGTCGCGCGCAGGCTGGTTGTTGCGGGAGTCAGCGGATCGCCGCTGGTTCTCGGCGCGGCCTACTTTGCATAATTTTCAAAATGCGCGAGCCGGCGCGGATGAAACTCGACGCAGATAGGCAAGCGCACACTTCGTCGTTAAGCACGGAGATGAGCTCCTCTGAGAATTATCAAAATTACATCCGGGCGATTGGTCAGAATAGGATCCAGATTGAACCAGAAAACGGGGAACTGCAGATGAACGAAATTAAAGAGACAAACTATTCCGAGCAATTTCAATACGACCCCAACAATCTGTTGGAGTCCTTGATCGAAAGGCTGAATCTGAAAAACGATGCGGCACTTTCGCGTGCGCTCGAAGTCGCACCACCATTGATCAGCAAGATCCGTCATCGCAGGCTTCCTGTCGGCGCGTCGCTTCTGATCCGCATGCACGAAGTTTCGGATCTGAGCATCAAGGATCTGCGCCATCTGATGGGCGACCGTCGCACCAAATTCCGGATCAGCGACAAGCAGTTCAAGCCGAAGGAAACGCCGGTATCGGCTGCGTCGAGCGCGGCTTGAAGCACCACGTCAGCACCGGGCAGGCAGCGGAAGCACGCAACGCAAGCTTTGGAGATTGACAGGAACAGACGGCTCCCACCGACGGTGCGAGCTGTTTTTCCATCGTTGATGGCTGGTCAATACTTACCCACAGCAACTGTGGTCAAGTTTGTGGACAACTATGTGGATTGTTCCGCAAGCTGTTCATTTCAATGCGTTTTATCCTTCCGGATAAAAATTGCACAAATTGAGCCCGGCTCTTTGGGATGTGGTCGAATCCAGCCAAGTAACAATGCTGCGGATCGCTACGCACAAATAAAAGGTTCTTCACGGATTATCGTGAACGAATAGAAACAAGGTGGGCAGTGAAACGTCGATAAACTGGTTGTGCGACCAATCAGCAAATGACGAGACACTGCCCTCATGATCGATCTTACGCATGACCTCCCGTTCTGGGAAGGTTTTTCCATTTCTTCGCTGGATGTGCAGGACGATATCGTCCTGATCAGGCTGGAGCCGCGGCCGGACGCAGCGATGGTGTGGCATGAGACGAGAGGTAATGGAATGGACGCACAGTCATCAATAAGCGCATCATGGTGGCATCGGACTTCACCTTGGCAATCGATACCTCGGCAGAGGTCAATGCGTACAGCGGAGGCTTGGCAGCAGCGCGAGCACACGCAATGCTGAATTGTGTGAACGGCACGATGGATTTAATCGCCTTCTACAGCACGATCGAGTCTACGTTGGCTGAAATGGGAAGGGAGAGATCCGACGCAGTCGCAATATACAGCGCGAACGCACATGCCGATGCGACTCAAATTTGAAGAGATGTACAAGTTATTGGGAGGAGTACTCCAGAATATAGCACTGAAACAGCAGTGTGATGAATCGCTACCAGTATCCTAGACACTAGCGAGCCGCTCGAAATACTGCTTCTCGTAGTCTACCGGCGAAAGCCGGTTGTTGTAGCCGTGACGCCGCTTCGGATTGTAGGACATCTCGATATAGTCGAACACGTCCCGCCTGGCTTCTTCCCCGCTGTTGTAGATCTTGCGTCTGATTCGCTCGCGCTTTAGCAATTGTGAAAAACCCGCCGCCACGGCGTTGTCGTGACAGGTGCCGTGCCGGCTCATGCTTGCCTTCAGTTTGTGCGCCTTCAGGAAGTCCTGCAACGAAAAAAGGAAAAACATGCTCAAGCGTTAACCTGGGTGTGAAACGCGCCGGGCAAGACCCATCGACAAACCATTGGCGATGCGCGTTGCATACTTCTGCATCAGGGTAGAGAGCGCCTGCATGTCATGCGCAAGAATGCGGTTGAGAGGACCGGTGATGCCGAGGCTGAATACCACTTCCGAACCACGCAAGAAAACCGGCACCGCGACTGCCGCGAGCCCCTCGTCGATTTCGCCGACGCAGGTGGCAAACCCCGTCTGCCGGATTTGTTCGTACTCTTCCTTGACCTTCGCTTTCGAGGTATTCGTCTTCGAGGTAAGTTTCTCCAGCGTGCCGCTCAAGGCACGCTCTATGGTCGCGACGTCCTGAAATGCCAGGATCGCTTTTGCGGATGCCGCTGCGTGCGGATGCATGGAACGCCCCGGGATGACGAAGCCACGCCATGGCGTGTCGGGGGCCTCCATCGCGATTGACCGCACCGTATCTCCTTCCATCTTGGTGATGTAGCTGGTTTCGCCGGTGTCGGCGGTCAGTTCCCGCAAATATGGTCCTACGACGGCCTCGACCCATTCAGTTTCCGCGCTCATTATGGCGAGCCTGCGCAGGCGTCGACCGGCGGCATAAACCGAGGCGCCGGCATGCGTTGGCGTCACTAGCTCAAGCTCCTGCATCGTCCTGAGCAGGCGGTGGACCGTGCCTTTCGGCAGATCGGCCATGGCAGAGACGTCGGTCAGCGACAATCCATCCGGAAACGCGGACAGCAATTCCAGTATGCGGATATACCGCTCCAATGGTGGCAATTTCTCTTTCTCGGACATGCTATTCCCATTCTCGTTTTGAAGCGCGAGTGTGCGGCAAAAGCGCGGTTTCTGGCAATTGCCTCCCGCTTGACACTCATGAAATTCATGCCTACACTTTATCAAAAATCAGAACTAAGTTCCAGTTTTCGGAACTTCTTATCAACGAGAAGAGGAGATGGAGATGAAACGCATTTCTCTGAAATTCAGCGTCGGCGTCGCCCGCGGCATCCTGGGAATGGCATTGCTGGGTACTGTAGCGGTCGCCGGTGCGCAGCAGTCAATCAACATCGGTGCTACTGTGCCGCTGACCGGTCCGTTGTCACTGACCGGCAAGCAATACTTCAACTCGCTCAAGCTTGCTGAGGAAGACATCAACAAGGCTGGCGGCGTCAAGGGTGCGAAGGTTTCGTTCAGTTTTGAAGATGCCCAAGCGTCGAACGGAACCATGATTAACGCATTCGTCAAGGTGGTGCAGGAGCGGAAGCCGCCATTCGCCTTCCTGACCAGTTACAGTACGCAGAACATCGCAGTTGCTCCGGAGGTCACCAAGGCAGCTATCCCTGTCATGTATGCCGGCGGCGCGGACGCGGTCGCCGAGCTGAATAACAAGTGGATGTTCCGGATTCGCCCGCAGGACAGCACCGCCGCGGTCGCAATGGCGCGTTACGTCAAGGATAAGCTCAAGGGTGTCAAACCCGGAATCATCTATATCCAGAATGACTTTGGTCAGGGCGGCGCAAAGGCAGCAACCAAGTTCCTGGAAGATCAAGGCATCAAGGCAGTAGGCACCGAATCGTACGGCCAGAACGACAAAGACATGTCCGCCCAATTGCTGAACCTGAAAGACAAGGGCGCGGACGTCATTCTGGCCTTTGTCTATCCGCAGGACGGCGCGCTGCTGCTACGTCAGATCAAGACCCTTGGCCTCAGTCAGCCTGTGATCTCCTCATCGGCCGCCTTTGTACCCGCAGCCATGCAATTGCTGTCGCCGTCGGACCTGGTGAACGTGTGGGGCGTTATTGACGCACACCTGCCCGGCACCCCCAAGGGCAAGGAATTCCTTGAGCGCTATAAGGCAAAGTTCGGCACTGATGCCGATCCCTACGGTGCAGCCTATTACGACGGCGCATTGCTGATGGCGCAGGCGATGAACGCCGTGGGTACTGATCCGGCCGCCCTGCAAGCCTATCTCTCGAAGGTGAAGAACTACCAGGGTGTGTCGCACGTGTACACCTTCGATGATCGCCGCAACGGGGTGCATGACGTTGCTGTCGTGAAGTTCCGCGCCGGCACCAAGGACATGGACTATCTCGAATCCATCACGGTGAAATAATTCACTACACCGGCCGCTCAACGCGGCCGGCGTCAGGGAGATTAGTCTTGGATGCATTATTTCAACTGGTGATCAACGGGGTCGCCCTGGGCAGCGTGTACGCGCTCGCCGCACTCGGCTTTGTGATCGTCTATTCCTCCACCAGCATCGTCAATTTCGCAGCAGGCCAGTTCGTGATGCTTGGTACGTTTCTTGGCGTGCTGACCATTCTGAACCTGCAGTTGCCAGCCGGCGTGGCATACCCGCTGGCCATTGGCGGTATGGCGCTGTTCGGGCTGGTTTTCTACTTCGCTATCCACCTGCCACTGCAGAAGCGGCCGATCGTTTCCGTCATCATCGGTACCGTCGCGGCCGGTATCATCATGCAGAATGCCGCACTGCTGATATGGGGGCCGTGGCCGTCGCGCATACCTTCGCTCTTCGGTGACGGAACCATCGCAATTGGTGCCAGCGTCGTCACGGTACACGCACTGGCAACGATAGGCATTACGCTGATGCTGATAGCGCTGCTGTACGTGCTGTTGTATCGCACCGGCGCGGGACGCGCAATGCGTGCCATCGCGCAGGACATCGAAGCCGCCAAAATGATGGGTCTGCACGTCACGATGTGGCTTGGATTCGCCTGGATCCTGGCAGCCGTGTTTTCAGCATTCGCCGGCCTGCTGGTCGCACCCATGTGGCTGGCCGACGTCAACATGGGCGACCCGATTGCCTTAAAGGCCTTTGCCGCGACCATCATCGGCGGCTTCGGCAGCGTTCCCGGTGCCATCGCCGGAGGCCTCATGGTCGGCCTTGTCGAAATCCTCGGTGCATCGTATGTCTCGTCGACCTACAAGGATCTACTCTCGTTCGGATTCATGATTGTGTTTTTGCTCGTGCGCCCACAAGGGATCTTCGGCGAGCGGATCGGCGAAAGGGGATGATGCATGCGCAATAAGTACACCAGCCATCTACTTATCCTGGCGCTCATTGCCATGGCTGCAGCCGCTCCGCTGTTCGCCAGCGACTATATGGCACGGCTGCTTGCCGTGGCCGCTATTTCGATCGTCGCGGTGCTGGGGATGAACATTGTCTTCGGATATGCCGGTCTCATTTCGCTGGGCCACGCCGCCTTTCTTGGCATGGGATCGTACGGCGTCGCCATCCTGACCGTTCGCCATGGCTTAGGGCCATGGACGGCAGCTGTTATCGCGATAGCGGTGACCGCCGTCGTCGCCTACGCCATCGGCCGTCTTGTCCTGCGCTTGAAGGGGCACTACCTGGCGCTGGCGACACTGGGATTGAACGTCAGCTTTACCATTGTCACCTCCAACTGGATCGCGTTTACCGGCGGAAGTGACGGTATCGCCAATATTCCGGCGCTGTCGCTCGCCGGCTGGACGATTACCACCGAAAGAGATTTCTACTGGTTTGCGCTGACTGTCGTCGTGCTGCTGGCCATGGCCGAATGGCGCCTGCGGCATTCGCATGCCGGACGTGCCTTCATGGCCGTGCGCGACGACGAAATCGCCGCCGCCATGACCGGCATAGCGGTTACCCGGGCCAAGACTGCTGCCTTCACTATGGGTGCGGTCTATGCGGGGATCGCCGGCTGCCTGTTCGCCTTCCATGTACGCTTCGTGTCGCCGGATGATTTCGCCTACCACCACTCAATCACCCACCTTGCCATGCTCATTGTCGGCGGCGAGGGTGCGATCGGAGGTGCGATCCTCGGCGCAGTCGCGGTGACCATGCTGCCCGAGGTGCTGCGCTCGGCGGGTAATGCCTATCTGCTCATTTTTGGTGTGCTGGTACTGCTGGTGCTGGTGCTCCTGCCAAAGGGCCTGGTCAGTCTCCTGGAGCGACGCAAGCGGCCCGAAGCCGCGCGCGAGCTACCGGCAATCGGCACCATGGAGGTCAAGCAATGAGTTTGCTGCGCATTGACAACCTCGGGATTCATTTTGGCGGGCTGAAAGCGCTCAATGACGTCAGTATCGACGTCGCGCCGAACCAGTTCTTCGCAGTGATCGGCCCGAATGGTGCAGGCAAGACAACCTTGCTGAATGTACTCACCGGCCTGTACAAGCCAACCAGCGGGCGCATCGCGTTTGACGGCCGCGACATTACCGGAATGCCGACGGATACGATTGTGCGTTCGGGACTGGGGCGCATTTTTCAGAATGGGAAACTGTTTGGGCGGCTCACGGTGCTGGAGAACCTGATGCTCGGTGCGGCCATCCACGAGCGTCCCTCCTTGCTGTCGTCATTCCTCGGGATCGGCAAGAGCGGGCAGTTCGAACGGAGCGGGCGCGAGCAGTGCATGGCCATGCTGGAGCGGTTTCGCCTCGCGCATCTTGCGCACCGGGATGTCGGATCTTTGTCCTACGGCAATCGACGCCTGGTGGAGATGGCGCGTGTTCTGGTCGCCGGCCCGAAGATGCTGCTCCTGGACGAACCCGCCGCAGGCCTCAATCTTGGTGAGGTTGATCAGTTGATGGAGCTGCTGCGTGAGATCCGCCGGGAATATCACCTGTCCGTGCTGCTGATCGAGCACAACATGGGCATGGTCATGCGGCTGGCCGAGCGCATCGCGGTGCTCAATTTCGGGGAAAAACTGGCAGAGGGAACGCCGGCAGAAATCCAGCAGCATCCGAAGGTGCTGGAAGCTTACCTGGGCAAGGGGTACAAGCATGTTGAAGTGTGACGATCTCAGTGCCGCGTACGGTGACATTGTGGCGCTGCGCGGGATCACTATCAGTGTAGCGCCGGGCGAAGCAGTTGCGTTGATCGGGGCCAACGGTGCAGGCAAGACGACGCTTCTGCGCGCCATTTCCGGCCTGATGCCGCTACGCAAGGGCAGTGTGCAATTTAATGGCGGCGCGATCGACAGGCTGTCCCCGGAAAAGCGGGTCCGTACCGGTATTGCACATGTCCCTGAAGGGCGGCGCATCTTCCCTGGACTGACCGTTCGGGAGAACCTGGAAGTTGGCGCTGCCGCGCGCAGGGCTAGTCGTACCGAGATCAACGCTGATTTCGAACACGTGTTTGCCTTGTTCCCGCGACTCAAGGAGCGCCAGAAGCAACTGGGCTGGTCGCTGTCCGGCGGCGAGCAACAGATGCTTGCGATCGGGCGCGCGCTCATGTCGCGCCCGCGCCTGCTGCTGCTGGACGAACCGTCGCTCGGTCTGGCGCCGCGCCTGGCCGAGGAAGTCTACGCCAGTATCGCCAACATCAACGAAGGCGGCCTGACCGTCGTGTTGGTGGAACAGAACACGGTATTGGCGTTGCAGGTGGCACAGCGCGCATATGTGCTCGAAAACGGGCAGATCATTCTGAGCGACAGAGCCGACCGTCTCCGAGACCATCCACGGGTACGCGATGCGTATCTCGGCAAATAACCACGATAACGAGGCAAATCATGTATCCCGATTCTTCTTCGCAGTCTGCAGCCTTGTACGAGCGGGCCAAACGGTCCCTGCCCGGCGGGAATACCCGCACTACCGTCTATATGTCGCCATATCCCTTGTATGCTGCTTCAGGGCTTGGCTGCCGCGTCACCGACCTGGACGGCGTCGAGCGCATCGATTGCATCAATAACTTCACCTCCCTGATTCATGGCCACGCCCATCCCGCGCTGGTTGAAGCTGCCACCTGCCAGATCCAGCTGGGGACGACATTCGGCATGCCGACTCCCAGCGAAGTGTATCTGGCAGAACTGCTGAGCGGCCGCGTGCGGTCAATGGAGCGAGTGCGTTTCATGAATTCCGGCACCGAAGCGGTGATGATGGCACTAAAGGCCGCTCGCGCTTATACCGGCCGCCCGAAGATCGCAAAGGTCGAGGGCTCGTACCACGGCTCGTATGATTATGCCGAAACGAGCCTTGATGCGGAGCCGTCCAACTGGGGGGAACAAGCTCCCAATTCGATCGCTTATGCACGTGGCACACCGCAGGGCGTCCTGTCCGACGTGGTTGTACTACCGTTCAACGATGTGGTCAAGGCTGAGGAACTTCTGCGAGCGCACGGACCGTCGCTCGCCGCGGTGCTGGTCGACCCGGTGCCGAACCGGGTCGGACTGGTACCCGCGTCGAAAGAATTCATGTCCATGCTGCGCCGTGTGACAAAGGATACTGGCGCCTTACTGGTGATCGATGAAGTCATCACCCTGCGCTTAGCCATTGGCGGCGCCCAGTCAATGTACGATGTGGTTCCCGATCTGACGGCGGCGGGCAAGATTATCGGTGGCGGTTTTCCTGTCGGCGCGGTGGGAGGCAGTGCTGAGGTGATGGGCGTATTCGATCCCTCGCGCGGCCGCCCGCCGGTTCCGCACGGAGGCACGTTCTCGGCCAACCCGGTCACGATGATGACTGGATTGACGGCCATGCAACTGTTCGACGGCGCAGCCATTGAACGACTCGGCCGCTTCGGCGACCGGCTGCGCAGCGCCATCAATGTCGCCTTTGCGTCGACCGGCATCCCGGGGCAAGCCACTGGCGTGGGGTCACTGCTGAAAGTCCATTTCCACAACCGACCCATTACCGACTACCGATCGGCGTTTCCCACACCGCAGCAACAGCGCCTGATGGCGCGGCTCACGATCAAGCTGCTGAACAACGGCGTCATGACTGCAAGCTATGGGCTGATCGCGCTATCAACGGCGATGACAGACAGCGATATCGAGCAGATCGCTGTCGCGTTCCGGCAGGCGCTGACGGAAATTGCCGCTGAAGGGCTTGAGGCGAACGCCGGTTAGATCCGGCCATCCCACTGACATACGTAGAGCACCGGACCGCAGCTTCGCAGGCTGCGCAGGGGCAGTCTTTTTTGGAGAATTACATGGCTATTACCGTCGGCATTGATGTGGGCGGCACTTTCACCGATCTGATCCTGATGGACGACGCTCGCGGGGAGGTGCGCCTGGCGAAGGTTCCGACCACGTTGGACAACCAGGCATTCGGCGTACTGGCGGCCCTGGCAAAGACCGCGGTTCCGCTCAACGCGGTCGACAGTATTGTGCACGGCACCACTACCACAACCAATGCCGTGCTGGAACGCAAGGTCGCTCGTGTGGGGATGATCACCACGCGCGGATTTCGGGACGTGCTTGAGCTCGGGCGTCGCACGCGCCCGAAACCTTATGGACTGAAAGGAAGTTTCAATCCGGTGGTGACGCGTGAATTCCGGCTCGAAGTGGATGAGCGCATGGATTCGGCCGGTAACGTCATTACCCCGCTTAACCGTGATCAGGTGATTGCCGCGGCCAGCCAGTTGCGGGAGATGGGCGCGGAGTCCTTGCTCATTCATTTCCTGCACAGCTATATCAACCCCGCGCACGAGCTGGAGGCGCTCGAACTGGCGCGTGAAGTCTGGCATAACCGCTACATCACTGCAGGACATCAGGTGATCTCCGAATTCCGCGAATTCGAACGGGGAACGGCGGGTGCGGTGAATGCCGCAGTGCAACCGATCCTGGATCGTTACATCGATCGCCTGCAGGGTGAGTTGTCGAAGGAAGGTTTTCGCAATGACCTGCTGGTCATGCAGGGCAACGGCGGCACCGTGTCCTCGCGCTCGGTATCGCGTGTCGCTGTCAACACTGTCATGTCCGGTCCTGCCTCCGGCGTGATGGCAGCAGCCCATGCCGGACGCCTCGCGGGCTTGCCGAATCTGATCACTTACGACATGGGCGGCACCTCCACCGATGTGGCACTGATCGAAAACGGCCTGCCCAAGGTATCAAGCGAACTCGAGCTCGAATACGGCATGCCGATCCACGTTCCGATGGTGGACGTCCACACGGTCGGTGCGGGTGGAGGTTCCATTGCGCGTGTCAACGCGGGCGGCATCCTGCAGGTGGGCCCGGAGAGCGCCGGCGCACATCCTGGCCCGATTTGTTACGGACGCGGCGGCGACGAGCTGACCATCACCGATGCCAACCTGTTGTTGGGGCGGCTTGACCCGGCAAAGCTCCTGGCAGTGGACAACCCGGTGAAGCTTTCCACTGTCGCGCACTTGATGGAAGAGAAGGTCGGCCGCGCGTTGGGGCTTGATGCCACGGCCGCCGCGGCTGCGATTCTGCGCATCGGCAACAACAACATGGCGAGTGCGATCCGCCTGGTAAGCCTCTCCCGCGGTTACGACCCACGCGACTTTGCACTGTTCGGCTTTGGCGGCGCCGGTCCTTTGCATGCGACCGCATTGGCGCGCGAACTGGGCATTCCAAAGGTGCTGATCCCGGTTCGCCCCGGCCTCACTAACGCGCTGGGCTGTCTGGTGGCTGACGTACGGCACGATCTCGTCAGGACGTTCAATAAGCCGCTCGCGGCGCTGGCCGATGCCGATATTGCGCACTGCCTTGACAGCCAGAATGCTGAAGGGCGCGCCATCATCGACCGCGATGGCATTCCTGTCCACGACATCAGCGTGCTGCACACGGCGGACATGCAATTCCAGGGACAGAGCCATCTGCTGACGGTGGATCTGTTGCGCGACGACGCGAGCGTCGAGGCACTGCATCGTGCATTTGCCGTCGCGTACTGGAACCGCTTCGAAGTCGAACTGAGCGAGCTGCGTCCGGTCCTCGTCACGCTGACCACGACGGTGATCGGCAAGCGCACAGCACCGCCGCTGTCGCACCTGCGCCAAGCGCAGCCGGCTTCCACACTGGCCGGCGCCGAAGTGGATCGCCGCCAGGTCTGGTTCGAGGGCAGTGGCTGGCTCGACACACCGGTTTATCGCCGGGAGCGTTTACCCGACGTCGAGGTGACCGGACCGGCCATCATCGAGCAGCTCGATTCGACCGTGGTACTGGAACCGGCAAACCGTGCGCGCCTGGATACGTCCGGCAACCTGATCATCGAAATCTAACCAATTCCCCCTCGAGGACAACATCATGGCAGCAATTGATCCCGTGACGCTCACTGTCATCCAGAGCGGCCTGCAACAAGTCTGTAATGAAATGGACTTATCGTTTTGCCGTGCTGCTTTTTCGCCGGTGATCTCAGAATCGCAGGACCGTTCCAACGGTATTTATCACCGGGATACGGGCGAGCTGATCGCGCAAGGCGAATATGGCCTGCCGATCTTCGTGGGCACCATGCAATTTTCGACACAGGAAGTGATCAAGCGTGCCGGCGATATCGCGCCCGGGGACATCTTTATCGTCAACGATCCCTATCTGGGCGGAACGCATCTGATGGACGTGCGATTCGTGAAGCCATTCTTCTACCGCGGCAAGTTGTTCTCCTGGCTGGCGAATACGGGGCACTGGCCGGACATCGGCGGCATGGTACCTGGCGGATTTTCCGCGCATGCTACGGAAATCGAGCAGGAAGGCATCCGGCTGCCACCGGTCAAACTGTTCAAGCGCGGTGAGCTCGATCAGGAAATTCTCTCCATCATCATGTCGAACATCCGCATTGCCGAAGAGCGTATCGGAGATATTAAAGCACAGGCATCTTCGCTTGTGATCGGCGAAAAGCGCCTGACGCAGCTGCTGGATCGATATGGCCAGGACACGATCGAAGAGGCTATTGCCGAACTCAAGCGCCGCTCGGCCACCTTGATGCGCGCTTGCGTCAACCGCATTCCTGACGGTGAATATACTGGCGAATCGTTCCTGGATTCGGATGGCGTGGTCGACGAGCCGTTACGAATTCGGGTGCGCGTGACCAAGACCGAAGGGCTGTTGGAGTTTGACTTGGGGGAATCGAGCCCGCCGTGCCAGGGTCCAATGAACAGCGTGGTGGCTACCACCAGGTCATCCGTGTACCTGGCCATCAAGCACATCTTCCCGGACGTGCCGATCAACGCGGGAACCTTCGAGCCATTGCGCATCAAGGATCCCGAAGGCACCTTTCTCTATGCAAAGTATCCACGCCCGGTATCTGGTTGCGCTGCCGAGGTCAGCCAGCGTATCGCCGAGGCGGTGTTCAATGCACTCATTCCGGCCATTCCAGATTGGCTGTTCGCGGCCCCGGCCGGCACCACCGCCAATCTTGCCATTGGCGGCTATGACCCCTTGAAGCAGCGCTCATACGTGATGTACGCCATCTCCGGTGGCGGATATGGTGGCTACGACGGCGGTGACGGATTGACCAACGGCTGCTCGACCATCGGCATTTCGAAATCACAGCCAGCCGAGGTGCTCGAACAGCTGTATCCGATACTGTTCGAGAAATACGCTATCCATGAAGGCTCTGGTGGCGCCGGCAAATATCGCGGCGGCATGGGCATTCATTTTCGCATGCGCTTACTACGCGGGACTGCGACCGCGTCGATGGTCATGGATCACGGAAAATTCGGACCGCCCGGCGCCCTCGGTGGTAGCGATGGCGGCAAGACGCGGATCGTGATCTATCGCGACGGCAAGCCGTACGAACCGCCGCATGTCAGCAAGGATCAGGGTGTGATCATGCAGGCCGGCGATGTGATCGAGGTCTTCACCCCGGGCGGGGGTGGCTACGGAGACCCAATGCAGCGTGACCGGAGCGCCGTGTTGCGGGACGTAGCGCGCGGCTATTACTCGGCCGAGCAGGCTGCTGAAAAGTTCGGCAGCTGCTAGCGACAGAAAACAGATATGAATCGCCGGCGTGGCCGGTGTGCAACTGTGGAGGATGCGGAACGTGATAGACAAGACTTGTCCATCGATCGAGCAGGCGGTGGCAGACGTGCACGATGGTGCAACGGTGATGGTCGGAGGTTTTGGCAACGCCGGCATGCCGCTCGCGCTGATTAATGCCCTGATCCAACGGGGTGCGCGCGACCTGACGATCGTCAACAACAATGCCGGGAATGGCGATACGGGACTGGCGGCCTTGCTCAAGGCCAAACGCGTACGCAAGATCATTTGCTCTTTTCCACGCCAGACCGATTCCTATGTATTCGACGCGCTGTATCGCGCGGGTGAGATTGAGCTTGAACTGACACCGCAGGGCAACCTCGCGGAACGCATCCGCGCCGCGGGTGCAGGCATCGGCGGCTTCTTCTCGCCGACAGGCCATGGCACGCTGCTGGCTGAAGGCAAGGAAACACGAGTGATCGGCGGCCGGCATTACGTGCTGGAGTCGCCAATCCATGCGGATTTCGCACTCATCAGGGCGCTGCGTGCTGACCGGTGGGGCAATCTCGTCTATCGCAAGACTGCCCGCAACTTCGGCCCGATTATGGCGATGGCGGCCAAGTGCACCATCGTACAGGTGGACGAAGTCGTGCCCCTCGGTGAACTCGATCCGGAAACGATCGTGACGCCAGGAATATTTGTGCAGCGTGTCGTTCGGCAGGAGGCGGTGAAATGAAGCGACTGACGCGTGATGAAATGGCTAAGCGGGTGGCGCGGGATATCCATGAGGGTGCCTATGTGAACCTCGGAATCGGGTTGCCGACGACCGTAGGTAACTTCCTGCCTCGCGATCGCGAAATTTTCCTGCATAGCGAGAACGGTATACTTGGCATGGGGCCCGCTCCCCGGCAGGGCGAAGAAGATGAAGATTTGATCAACGCAGGCAAGCAACCGGTAACTTTGCTACCGGGCGGAGCATACTTTCATCATGCCGACTCTTTCGCCATGATGCGCGGTGGGCATCTCGACATCTGCGTCCTCGGGGCGTTCCAGGTATCGGCGACGGGTGATCTGGCTAACTGGCATACCGGTGCTCCCGGCGCTATCCCTGCGGTTGGCGGTGCGATGGACCTTGCGATTGGCGCTAAACAGGTGTTCGTGATGATGGAGCACCAGACCAAGAACGGTGAAAGCAAGATCGTGGAGAAGTGTTCCTATCCGTTGACCGGGGTCGGCTGCGTAAATCGCATCTACACCGATCTGGCCGTTATCGACGTGACCGCCAAGGGCTTGCTGGTGCGGGAAATCGTCGACGGACTGGATTTTCCCGGCTTGCAGGAACTGACGGCCGTAGCGCTGATCGACGACCGCTAGACTAACGTTGACGACACGTGCTGCAAACGTGCTCTTGCGTCGTGACAGCAAAGAAGCATCGTTGCCCGGAAGGCGCAGTGATGTGAGTGAGATAGCCCCGGAATTTCGTCTTCCAACAGATGGTATAAATCACTGATTGGAAGGAGAACGAATGTTGAAGTTACCGCAGAAGGCGTACACCGCCGAATTCAAGGAGCAGGCGGTTTCCCAGGTCAATAGCGGGCGCGGCATCGCCGCTGTGGCCAAATAGATCAGCATGTCCGAGCAGACGCTGCGCAACTGGATCAAGGCGGCCGGGCAAGGCAAGCTCGTGTAGAAACCGGCCCGCGCCACTCTCAGAACCCGGCACATCAGCACAAGGGAATACTGGTCCCGATGCTCATTCATAAAGCGTTACTTCACTCTGGCTCCCTGGCAAAGGGTAACCCCTCCGAAAAAAAAGCCCGCAGACCTTTCGGTTGCGGGCTGAATCCAATTCAAGGAGAGTTGGAGGAGACGGTTCAACTATATCGAGAGCGTATTCATTCGTCCGCTTTATTCTCGTGATAGCAGGTATTTCCACTTCGTATATCTCCTCAAGTCCACCCTTGTCGTCTTTCAAGGAATACCGAAGCGCATGATTTGCCTCAATGACCACGCCCCGGTATGGAGTAGCATCGGCGCATGAATAAGCGGAGCAAAAGATGTTGACAGCAGACGAGCATCAGGTTCCGACGGAGCCACTGCCCGGCGACGAACCGACGCCAGACAAGAAACCGACACCGGACGAAGAGCCTGTGCCTGATCACAACCCGGAATAGGCCGCCCCTTTCCTGCTCCCTGCCGGCGGCATACGACGTGACGAATCGCCTGGCGCAGTGATGCAGGCATAGGCGGTGCGCCACCTCCTGCTTGCGCCCACTTCCGGCGACCGCAAGATCGCCCGAACCACCCTTCAAACGAGGCGTCGAGCCTCCGCCGCAATGCAATCGAGTTGCCCAACATCCGATGACAGAAGGCATGCCTGACTGGCTGACGACAGCCGCATACACCATCATGCCGTGGTTTGTGCTCGTGACCCGCATGCCATGGATCGGCGTCATGGTGCAATTGCTGCTCTGCGTGCCGGTGGTGATGATCGTGCACCGGATCGGAACCACGCTTCTGCAGAGGCTGTCGGCGTCGCTTCCGTTTTCGCGCCGGCTGGTGCAATACGGTCATCGTGCAGGTGCCATGGTCGTGTTCCTGCTGCTTGCGCAAGTCATCCTGCGCAATGCCGCCGACTCACTGCCGGGAATAACGGCCGCGAGGCACTTCAGCGCATTGGCGCTCATCGCTGCCATGACCTGGCTCGGCGTGCGCTGTGTACGTGCAGTCTCCCACACCATCATCGATCTCAATCCGGCCGATTCGCCGGACAATCTTCAAGCACGGCGCATTCAGACACAAACCAAGGTCCTGGGGCGCACCGTCATGGTGATGATTATCCTGGTCGGTACCGGCACGGCGTTGATGACGCTGCCGATCCTGCGCCAGATCGGCACCAGTCTTCTGGCATCGGCGGGCGTCGCCGGCCTGGTCGTCGGTTTCGCCGCCAAACCGGTCCTGGGCAACCTCCTGGCCGGAATGCAGATCGCCCTCACCCAGCCTATCCGGCTGCAGGATGTCGTCATCGTGCAAAACGAATGGGGTCATATCGAAGAGATCACCGGGACCTATGTCGTGGTGCGCATCTGGGACCAGCGCAGAATGGTCGTTCCACTGCAGTGGTTCATCGAAAACCCATTCCAGAACTGGACCAGAACCAGTTCGGACATTCTCGGCACGGTGCTGCTCTGGGTGGATTATCGGATGCCTCTGGACCCACTGCGCAAGGAGGCCGAGCGGATCTGCAAGAGCGCGCCGGAATGGGATGGGCGCCTGTGTCTGGTGCAAGTGGTCGAAGCCAGCGAGCACGCCATGCAATTGCGCGTCCTCATCAGCGCGGGCAACGCGGGTCAGTCCTGGGATTTGCGCTGCCGTCTGCGCGAGGAACTGCTGTATTTCATCCAGCGCGAATACCCCGAATACCTGCCGAAAATTCGGGCAGACATCGCCGAGACGAGAAACGCGGGAGGCTGAGCCAGTCGGGCATTGCCGGCACAATTTGCCTTGATTTTGATCAGTAACGAAATGCTCTTAAGAATCATGGACATAGGGAACACATTCCCTGGTTGTCCACAAGCTTGCCCACAATTAATGTGGGCAAGCTTCGGGTGCCTTCGATTCGCGATCAGCCGTATGCGCTATGCTCAGCGGGGGTTCCCGCGAAGATCTGGGAAACTGTGTCGGATTCCGTCGGGGCAAGCTCCAGCGCCGCCCGCAGGATCAGCTCGATGATTTCCTGATAGGAGCCTGTATCTTCGCGGCATGCATGGCGCGGCAAGAGCCCGGCTTCGACGGCTTTTTTTACTGCTACTTGCACCATTTCATCGGTCACTCTCACCTACGACCTCCTGTCAATAATGCGTGTAATTCGGGCCAATGATGCAGTGTATTTATTACACGCCCGTGAACATGCCGCACACGCACGCCGCCAAAGCAACGGCATGCATGCTGAAATAGCAAAAGTTGTGCCGTGCTCCGGCGCATTTTGTTCTTATACGGACAGACATCCCATATATATGGCTAGGCCACTGCATGGCGCAGGTGTCTAATTACGCATTTGCAATTCTTGAAAACATCAGCAGGATTAGCGCAGGATATGTGGGGAAGAAAAGGGAAGATGTCCGGAATCGCATGCACGGAATGCGGGGCGCGGCTGCCTGCCAATGCCGAAATTTGCGGGGAATGCAGTTATCCTGTCACTGCCCATGCCCGTGAAGCCAACGAAGTCACGCAGGCGACGATCAAGGAATACCGGCTGATACAACTCCTTGGCGGAGCCGTGATTGCAGGCGGCCTCATCGCCGCTGCCGCCGATTCGCCGATCGCTGCGGCGGTATCGATAACGATTGGAATTGCCACCTATATTACCGGCCTGCTCGGTGCGTGGTGGAACACGGGTAACTGAATACCTTTCCTGATCCGCGTCTTTCCCTCGCCCGCCGGGGCAGCCCGCGTTTTAGTGTTGCTCCATCTGCACCGGCGAAATTTGCGCTGTGGATTGCGCCGCAAGCCTGCGCACCTCCTCCACGGCCTTCAATGCATCCGCCAACGAGTCGAGCTGCTGCTGTCCGGACACCATGATGGTCGGCAGTCCGCATGCACGAACAGCGGCTTCGAGATTGCGAAGAGCGGCAAGCTCATCGTTGATCAATTGTTGGCGGGCCATGAGTCTTTCCAATGGAAAACGAAAATCAATCTGCCTAGACTCCTGCCGAACCGAATTTGTTCCGCAATAGACGGCGCTCTTTAGTCCTACCCGCCGCATGATGGCATTCACTCTTGCCATGAACACCATCATTGATGCGCATGATGCCGGTCAATGAATGTCGAAGGTCCTTTGCTACGATGGCCAAGTCAGCAAGGAAGCCCAATGCAAATCGAAACCGTCGGAAAATACCAGCTCCATCTGACCGCTCAGGCAGTGCCGGGAGGCGGCTGGGATCCTTTCGTCTCTGTTCATCGATTCGATGACGAGGCACAGGACTTCAAGTGCGTTCTTGAGACGCACCATGCTTCCGAGCACCCGATCGCGGATTACAAGGAAGCGATCGAAGCCGCCCGCCGCGCAGGCAACGCGTTTCTCAAGAGCGGGAAAATTTGAGTCGATTCATGCGCAGAATCTGGCCGGCTTGCTCTCCTCGGCACAATCTCGTTGCGATATATTCATTTGTTGACCTGGAATAATGCGCACGCTTTTCCCGAATGAAATAATGCTGTACTTCGTCGTACGCAACATCCGACACTAAGCCGCAGGGCATGCGGCATGATTTTCCCGCCTCTCCCTATCGGACACCATTGCAATGATCATCAGGCCAAGTGCATTTTCGCTGAGCTTGACTCTTGCGTTCGCACTACCGTTGATCGACGGATGCACATCCCTGCCGGCGCAAGCACACTTCGCGGCTACCCACGACTCGCGCCACCAACGCGAAATCCGCATGAAAAGCATGTGGCGAGGCAAGCCGTATGAAGCTTTGCTGCAGGCTTACGGTCCTCCCCGCCTTGTGATGAGCGTCGCCAATCATCATCCGCTATTCGAATCCGTCGCGGTATACGGCGTTGTCGATCAGGCAACCGACTGTATTGACGCCTTTCTCCTGGCGGTGCAGGAACCCGACGGGGAACGGGTCATTTCGGATTATTTCTGCCGTTGACCGGGAGCCGGCTACGGCCATCCATTCGGCGCGAGCGCGAATTCACAAGCGCCCTTGATATACTGCAATATGTCAGGTATTTCGCCGCCTTAGGATACAGGTGAGATAGTCAGCATCATCAGCAAGGGCGCGAACGAAGCGAGCAGGTTGCGACTCTAAAGTTTTAACAAAAATAACTGTTTTCGGATTGCCGCCGATGGCACGAGTCCATACCCACTACGACAACTTGAAGGTAGCGCGCGATGCGCCACCAGAAGTGATTCGCGCCGCGTATAAAACGCTGTCGCAAAAACATCATCCTGATCGCAACGGCAACAGCCCCGACGCCATGCGCATCATCCAGATCATCAATGTCGCCTACGAAGTGCTGTCCGATCCGGCCAAGCGCAGGGAGCACGACGACTGGATAGCACGTGCGGAGTCGGACGATGACCGCAGTCGTGAAAGCCGTCACCACTCGCACCGGTATTCACACAGGCACAGCTCGGGAAAGTCGCGTCGCATGACGTTTTACTTTTACGGTTCGCGCTACAAGTCGGTGCTCGACTTCTCGCGCGTGACGCACAAGCTGCGGATGATGCTCGACCATTTCTCAAGAAAGCTGTTCCGCAAGACCTGAAGCCTGGCCGCGGGCACCTCATTGTTGCTCGCGCATCAACCGTCCGGCGCCTGCCCGCGAATCGCCTGCATGGATTGTTCGCCTCGGGAACACATTTCCTGAATTCTCGCCTAAGCAGCAGGAGGTGCGAATTCCATGCCTGAAAACACCCAGCCGCTGCTGAAGAGAATCTCTTTTCGGCTGCAATATGTCTGGCGACTGGCCATCCCGTTCTGGATTTTCCGTGATGCCGGCCGTGGCAGCATGGAGCAGCGTATCGCCAATTACCGGTACAACCGCGCGCAGCGCAAGGTCTTGCCGTTTTATGTCTGGAAATGGGTCGGTATCGCCTTCTGCACCTTGCAGTTGATGCGATTGCTGTCCGACCGCATGACAAGCACTACGGAACAAAGCACCGGTCATTTGTGCGCCGCGCTGTTCTGCATGAGTGCCGGTATCGGTTTTGCCTTTTCCTGCATCGTGATTGCCGTGCTCTCGTCCAGTTATCTGTACCTGACTTACGTGAAAAGGTAGGCACGCAGGGCGTCGTGCATCTCTGTCAATCCTTCAGCGGCCCTACCCTTCGGCTTGCCGTGCCCGCCGTGGCGGGGGTGTATACTGCCCGCTGCCTTTACACAAGTCCATGGCGCAGTCTGCTGCGCCGGCTTCTTCCATAGCATGCAAAATTATTCGACTTTCAATAGAGACAAGTCCAAGTTCCACTTCCGCTCCCCCGTCACACTAGCTCTTGCCATTTCAACAATTTTTCTGGTTTTTCACAACTTCCGGTTCTGGCGCGAGGCCGGCGCCGCGCTGTGGGACGGGACGCTCAGCGACAGCCTGTTCATGGCTTCGCTATTCCTTTTCCTGCTTTTCCTGCATACGGCTTTCCTGCTGCTGATTCCGGGACGACGCCTGCTGCAGGCGACGACAACTATTCTGTTCATCGTTGCGGCTGCCGCCTCGTATTCCGCGGATGCCTATGGCGTGTTCATCGACAAGGACATGATCCGCAATCTGTTCGAAACCGATCAACGCGAAGCGGGCGCGCTCCTCAACCTGCGCTTCGCCGCCTACGTATTCGTTCTGGGAGTGCTTCCTTCGTTGCTGCTGTGGCGGGTACGGGTGCAGAAGATCGGACTGAAGCGGCAACTGGTGCAGCGCAGCCTGTTTTTTATTGCCGGGCTGACGCTCAGTGGATTGATGCTGTTTGCCTTTTCCGCGAACTACAGTTCATTCGTGCGTGAGCACAAGAACCTGCGCTACCTTCTCAGCCCCGGCGCCGCCGTGCAAGGCACGATCCAGTATGCGCGCAGCATGATTCCGAATGCGGAAAGCAACAGCTTTGCCGATACACGCGGCGTCACCACCCGCTTCACGAAGACCGCGCACAACAAGCCGCTGCTGATGTTCCTCGTGGTCGGCGAAACGGCGCGCGGACTCAATTTCCAGCTGGGCGGCTATGACAGGCCGACCAATCCGGAGCTGGCCAAAGTCGACGGTCTGTATTACTTCCGGAATGTCAGCTCATGCGGCACGTCGACGGCGATCTCACTGCCCTGCATGTTCTCGCATCTCGGCCAGGAACACTTCAGCGTTCCGGTGGCCGCGCATACCACGAATCTGCTGGATGCACTGAACAAGGCGGGCGTGGAGGTCGAGTGGCGCGACAACAATTCAGGCAGCAAGGGCGTCAGCGCCCGCGCCAGGACCGTCAGCTACGACGCCAAGGCCGACGCCACCTTGTGCAACAACGAATCCTGCTATGACGAGGTCATGCTGCAAGGGCTGGACAAGTCGCTGCGGACGATCAAGGACGACACGGTGTTCGCCTTTCACCAGATCGGCAGCCATGGTCCGGCCTATGCAAAACGCTATCCGCAACGCTTCGAGCGCTTCACGCCGGTGTGCAACACGAACGAGCTGAAGCAATGTTCCGAAGAGCAGATCCGTAACGCCTACGACAACACGATCGTTTATACCGATCACAACCTGGCGCAGCAGATTGCCATCCTCAAGTCGGTATCGGATCGCTTTGACACCGTGCTGATCTACGTATCGGATCACGGCGAATCGCTGGGCGAGAAAGGTTTGTACCTGCATGGCGCGCCTTACATGTTCGCCCCCGAAGCGCAGAAACGGGTGCCGTTCATCCTGTGGATGTCAGACGGCTATCGCCAGCGTTTCTCGCTCGAGAGCGCCTGCCTGCGCGCCGAACTCGACAAGCCTTTCAGCCATGACAATCTCTATCACACGGTCCTAGGCGGCATGGGCGTGAAGAATGCGATGTACCAAAGCGGCATGGACATCTTCGCCGCATGCCGTCATAACGAGATTCTTGCCGGCGATCTGACGGCATCGGACGGACTCAAGGGCAAACAATAAGGAGAGGCTGGGGCATGAGCACATTCTTTCGTCATGGCGCGATACTGTGCCTTGCGCTGCATGCCCTCGCCGCCCACGCCGAAACTGCTGCACCTCAAACCGTGGACAGCCTCTACGAACGGGGCCAGCATGAGCTGACGGCGAATTGGCGCCCCCTCGGAAAATTGCACAATGCCGCCGTGTTCGTTCATCACGACGTGAAAAAACTGGACAAGGACCGTGTCGCGGTCTGGCGGCACTATGAATATCCGTATCCGGAATACTTCGAAAAGGAAAACGCCTACCTGTCGGCACGAGAGCGCGTGGTCGTCGATTGCAAGACTGCCCGGGTCGGCGTGTCGGATTCCTCGTTTTATTCCGGGCGTTTTGCGAGCGGTGCGATTGTCGGTGAAAACAAGTCGGTCAGTCTGGACATGAATGTCGCGCGACCCGACTCGCTGGAAGAGCAGATTGTCAAATCCGTCTGCATTTCGAAGCCGCGCAGCAAGCCCGTGCCGAAAGCAAAACCGGCAAAGGCTGCCGAGGAGAAAAAGGCGCCTTAGCAGACAGTTGGCGCCTCTTCAGCCAGACTGCGATAGTCGCAGCCCGGCCTGCCAAGTACTCCCGCTCAGCGTTTCAGCGCGATGAACCCGCCGATTGCCGTGGCGCCCGTCGTTGCATTCGACAGCTGGAATGCGCCGCCGATTTCCGCAGGACCCGTTCCGCCGGTACCGGTCGATACCACCGGGCCGTAATAGCGGCCGCTGATGCCGCCAGCCAGCGTACCCGCCGTCGTCGGCGCAGTCAGGTAGTTGGCCACGCTTGCTCCCGCGGCGCCCATCGCGGCATTTGCCGTGAAGGCGAGCGGCACGGTGTTTCCGGCAGCATCGAAGGTCTTCGTGTTCTGGTACGCGATCGTGACCTGGCGTGTCGCGAAATCCACGGTGATCGTTGCATCACCACGGAATACAGGCGGCTCTTCGGTCTTGTTCGACGCGTACCAGCCATACACGATGCCTTTGTAGCTTGCGGTGCCCGTCGTCGGCACCGTCGCCGGATCGGTGACCGAACCGAAGGACACCACGCCGCGGCGCTTGGTGTTGTGTTCGGCGCCCGATGCGGCACCCCACTCCGCCATCAGCACCGTATCCTGCGTTTCCCATGTGCCGAGGTTGGCATACTGCGAACTCCAGCCTGCGACGCCGCGATAGCCCTTCGAGCCGGGAAACGGAACACCGCTGCCGGTCGCATCCGGCACGCCGTCGCCGGCATGGACGTCGCCGTCCTCGTGGAAGCGGGTCGCAGCCAGCCAGTCGAAGTCGGCGCCGCCGGTACGCCAGTCGCCTGCCTTGATCTGCACGCCGCTCGTTTCCGTGGTTGGGCAGGGATTCAGATCGGCCGGGCAACGCGATGCGATCGTACGCGGAAAGTACACGTTATTCGCGTAGTTGGCTTGCGTGCCGGCTGTGCCCAGCGTCGAGAAATTGTAGAAACCGAGATCCGAACTGGCTGGCAGCGCCACCGAGGTGATGCCGCCAAGCTGGACACGGCCTTGCGTGGTACGGAAGGTTTCGATGATCAAGGGACGCTCGACCTTGCCGTCCCAGGAAAGTCCCAGATTGCTCAGCAAGATCGCCGGGTTCGACACGGCGCTGTTCGAATCCTTGGCAAGCCGGAACTCGGCCACGCCGCCGGAAGCGAGTGTCAGTCCGATAGCGGTCGTCGGACTGGGATTGGGCGTTGCCAGATCGCTGGTGGAATTGCCGTACACCTGCACGCCTGAACTGGTCAATGCGACGCCATTATCCGTGCGGATCACGCTGCCGCCGCTGCATTGATAATTCGGGCCGTCAACACAGGACATGGTCATCGATGCGCTTACCGGCGCCGGTGGCGTTGGTGCGGGTGCAGGCGTCGGCGCCGGGCTTGGAGCCGGCGCAGGTGCCGGAGCGGGTGTCGGCGCTGGACTTGGGCTTGGGCTTGGGCTTGGGCTTGGACTTGGACTTGGACTTGGACTTGGGCTTGGGCTTGGGCTTGGGCTTGGACTTGGACTTGGCGACGGAGAGGGTGTCGGGGCTGGCTGGGATCCTCCGGTATTGCCTGTATCAGCGGCCGGTGATGTTGTCGAAGATCCTGAACCACCTCCACCGCAGGCTGAAAGTACACTGGCAGCAATCAGTGCTGCGACAATCGGCTTAATATGAAAGAACGCTGGTTTCGTGCCATGTTCGGAGAACAACGAAGCTTGACGCTTCCGTGTCAATAGTTTATCCATGCTGACCTTTCAATTTTCGATACGTGATAATGGCTTCACCTCGGCAATGAGTCCTCCTGCTCCGGATCGCCTGTGCTTCCTTGCGCACGGCGCTCCGGGGAATGCGCTGGGATACCGAGGCAATATCCGGGGCGGTTTTCGGGAAGACGCGCCGTTGCCTGTCGTCGCACGTCCTCCCGCAAACCGCCCCGATTCCAGACTGGAACGAACGATACAGATCAACACCGTCCTTCCATCCAGACATTCTCTTGGAGCCAGACGCGAACGTATTGATTGCAGCCAAGTCGGAGCTTTATCTATGACAAAGATGCGAAGCTCTGGACGGGAAACAATAGGAAGTGTCGGAGCAGGCACCGACACAAGGCAGAGTCGTGCAATTCAGGCCGCGAATTCGCGTCCCGTTTCCATCGCTGCATTTTTTGACGCCCCGCAAGGAAAGCGCGAACGCCTCCTGCAAATCGCCAGACGGAATGCGACGCCAATCCACTTTCTGCCAGCGTGAGTCGTTCGCACAAGATCAACATGCAAATCATCGATCATAGGGCGCGCCTGATTTTGCAGCATCCCGGCGCATTTACCCTGAAGGCATTGAAGAGTTTTCGCGCGAATCAAGGCCTGCTTCTCGCAGGCGCGGTCGCCTATTACGCGCTGCTGTCGATGGTGCCGCTGCTGATTGTGACGGTGATTGCCTTGTCGCACGTCATCGATCAGACGGAACTCCTGCAGACGCTGGGGCGCTACCTTGAGTGGCTGCTGCCGGGGCAATCGAAAGCGATCGTGGCCGAGCTGGCCAACTTCATGACGCATCGTGAAGTGATCGGCTGGGTGCTGCTCGCCACCATGCTTTTTTTCAGCTCGCTGGCATTCACGGTCCTTGAAAACGCGATGTCGGTCATCTTCTTCCACCGCGTCGCAATCCGCCGCCGCCATTTCCTGATCTCGGCATTGCTGCCGTATTGCTACATCCTTGCGCTGGGCGTCGGCTTGCTGCTGGTGACACTGGCCGCGGGAAGCCTGCAGGCCATCGGACAGGAAAGCGTCGACGTGCTCGGCCACAGCTGGTCGCTGCGCGGCATTTCGGGAACGCTGCTTTACCTGCTCGGTCTTGGAGGCGAGATTCTTGTCCTCACGTCCGTCTATCTCGTGATGCCGGTTGGCCGCTTGTCGCTGCGGCATGCGCTCTTAGGTGGTGTCACCGCCGCCCTGCTCTGGGAAATGACGCGGCATGTTCTTGTCTGGTATTTCGCCACGCTGTCGCAGGTCAACGTCGTGTATGGCTCGCTGACGACGGCAATCGTGGTGCTTCTCAGTCTGGAAATCGCGGCAACCTTGTTGTTGTTCGGAGCGCAGGTCATTGCAGAGTACGAGCGGGTCGACGAAGAAGATCTTCACCGGACTCCGCCGTCATTCAGAACCTAGCAATCAATAAAGTGCCTGAACGCCAACGACAAGCAGCGCCAGGACTGCCGACACACAAAGTGCGGCTACATGCAGGCGGTTGAAATTGAAGAGTGCGTAGCGCCCTTTGAGGCGCACACGGTCATGCAGGGTTTTGCCCATGATGATCTCCCTGTGAAAAAGAGGTTTGCTCTTGAAAACGATTGTAGGAAAGACCAGGAATAGCTGATGTGACGACTGGCACAAGCCGGCGAAAATACAACAGCGCTGCCCGCGGCGAGGATGGGAATGAGCAGGGACGACGCAGTGAGACAGGCACGGAGAACCAGTTATCAGGAATGATGAACGAGGAGCGGGCGGCGTGCCTGTCCGATAGCGTCGATCAGGCACGCCAGGCTGCAGTACATGCATATCGGTTGCATGTACAGCAGATGGAGAAATGATACCGGCGCGGTGTTACGCGATGATGACGCTAATCAAACCTCGCATGCCGACGATGTTTTTCCAGCACTCGGCGGTGAGCGGCAAGACAGGCGAGCGCTTGCACTTTGTTGTGGAACAGGTCGATGGCGCGAATCGTTGCGAGTCGCGGCCATCCGGCATCCGCTGAAGATGCGTGCCGGACGCATTCACTGGCGCGTGCTGCCCTTACCGTCCCGCAGTGGCCGAGGCGCAGGGTATGTCGCGAAACACGACGTCTTCCGCATCGCGCGTCCATTTCCTGTAGTCGGCGTGAATGGTTCTTGCGGCCTTCATCGCGTGGATTCGCCCAAACGTTTCGCGCCATTTGCGATCGAAGCGCAGGGACGCCGCGGTGGCGGCCATGGCAAGCAGCCAGATGATCAGAAATCCGGGGTTGCCCTGTGCGAGCAATACCTGAAAGGCAAGCGCCAGGGAACACATGAATCCAAGCGCGCCGGTCAAGGCTGCGAAAAACGAGATGGCGCGGCTTCCGGTGCGCCCGCCGAGTGTTTCTTTTTGCATCGAGTAATTGATCCGCCGCAATTTTTCGAGTCGCTGATTATGACACTCCCGCTCTCTTTTTTCATGAAATAATGCGGCGATGCAAGCTTGTCTTTCCATCTCGGCAATCGGGAATGGCAGGCTTGCAAGCAAGGAGATTCCGATGGTGACGCTTTACGAATACACCAGTAATCCACGCTACTGGGTGGTCCATGACGAAGAAGGATATTGGCTGGTGCCGGCGCGCGACAACGGCTGGCAGGACCGGGAGCCCTTTGTCGGCCATGTGATCGCCTTGCGCAAGGTTACCGATCTCGGAGGAATCGATCTTGGCATGCCCGAAGCGGATTGAGCGCGCGATGCGTGATGTCCGCCGATACATCTTGCGAATGATGTTCAGTGCGGCGGTGCAGGTGCCGTGACGGGCGCGACACTATGTGTAACCGGATGCAGCAGTCCCTGCATGATCATGCGCGCCAGCGCCGCCACCACGTTTTCGTCCTCCCAGTAGGCAGTATGCGACATCGGCGTAAAGCTCTTCAGCCAATCGAGAAGGCCTTCGCCGACATTGACCTGCCGGTCCTCCACCAGGTCCTCATATCCGCCCTCCAGCGGCCGCAGGGGCCATCCAAGGGTGTCATGCTTGTCATAGACATTCAGCCATTTGAACTGATTGTTCGGGCGGTCGATCGCGTGGATATTCAAGCGCTTGTGCGCCGCCACGAAGATCGGGATATTGCAGCCGGTGGTCATCAGTCCGACCAGCGTCGAGCCGCGCAGGAATGACTTTTCCGCCGCCGTCAGGGCCTTGTCCGAGCCGGTGATCCTTGCCGCAAAGCTGTCGATGTCTTTCCAGATGCCGGCATAGCGCGTCTGGCCTGCCGCTGCACGCTGCGCATCGTAGATATAGCAGGAAAACACCTGGCCGCCGAGCGATTGCGCAATCACGACCAGCGGGCCGTCGCCGCCCATTTCCTGCCGCGCGGCCCACATCTTGCGAGCGATATCGAGTTGCGCGCCTTCATAGACAGAGCCCTCGTCCTCCTTGTTGGTCTCGAGTCCGGCGGCATCGGCAAATCCGAACAACAGGAAACGGCGCAGGTCATCCCAGCGCAGATCACCCTTGTCCATGCGGTCCCACACCGCCTGCTCGTTCGGCTGCAGGAGGTTCTGATAGTTGACGGCCTGGAAAGCGAGCTTGTTCGCTGTGTTGTCCAGCTTCGCGAGCAGCTTGCCCCGCAGGGTGTCGTAGTAGTTGTCGACCGTCTCGCCCATGCCGTGCAGAGTGATCAGTGCGATTTGCCTGGCCATGCCAACTCTCCTTGAAACCCGGGCGGCAGTGCGGACCGCCGATCGAGAGAGAAGAAACATTGCAATCGAAATGCATGTCATCAATCATCGTCGCACTTGCGCCGATGCGAATTGATCTCTCTCATGCCCTGCAACTTGGATCCGCAATCGGCGCTACAGAGAGGTGAGGAAAGGCGGCGGCAAAACGGATCAGGCGAGTGTCACGGCCTGGCTTCGTCGCCCCAGACCTGCTGCATGCTGAAGCGCACGCCTGCGCGTTCTTCGCTCAGCATTTCCCGCACGGCGTATTGAGCATTCGCCGTATCGCGCTTGACGGGTGCCGACAGCGGCGCGCCCTGCGGTCCGATCAGTGCATGCACGACCGGTGCGGTGGGACTGCCGCCCTTGCCGGCGACAACGCCGATTTCACCATTGGCAAGGCGCACGATGGCGCCGGTCGGATAAATTCCGAGCACGCCGATGAAGCAGGTCGTGAGCATGGGATCGACGCTGTCGTGGTCGGCCAGCAGGATGTCGCTGAGCGCTTCATTGGGCAGCAGCGACTTGCGATAGCTGCGCGACGAAACGCGGGCGCAATAGCGGTCGGCAAGCGAAATGATTTTTGCATTGAACGGAATTTCGTCGCCGGTCTTGCGCAAGGGATAACCGCTGCCGTCTTCATTCTCGTGGTGCATCAGCACGTAGCTCAGCCAGTCCGGATCGGCAACCCCGGCCCGCTTCAGCATGTCCACGCTTTGCTGAGGATGATTGTGAATGAGCGCGAGTTCCTGGTCTGAAATCGCGTTCAGACGGCTCTGCAATTGTTCCTGGCTGGGCAGCATGCCGACATTCATGGTGAGCGCGGCGGCCATGATGGTCAGCGTTTCCGCCGGTCCTTTTTGCAGCGCGCGCGCCACCAGCAAGGCCACCACCGCGCTGTCGATGCAATGGCGCACGGCGTAGCTGCCCTCTTCCTGATTGAGCAGGATGCAGGCGAGCGCAATATTCGGATTCAGATCGGCTGCATGGGTCAGCGCCCTGGCAATGTCGACCACGCCGGCCTGCGCATCGGATTCGCTTTCCAGATTGAACAGGAGGTGCTCAAGGCGTTTGTGCGCCCTGTTGATCAGGTGCAGGACTGACAGTGTTCCTGTGTGGCGCCCGCCTGTTTCAAGATCGGCTTCGTTCGTGGGTTGCTGAATCATATGCGTTCCCTGTTGCTTGTGTATGCGAAGCGGCGGTGCTCGCCGGCGTCGACCATCCTTCTGTCTGATAACAAACAGTCAACGCCGGCGACCTGCGCCGCGTTCAAATGAGTGTTTTCCTAGCGTCAATAAATACCACAAACACGGCAAGAATTTCCCAGCCCGCATCAAATTTATTTCCATCTAGCAACAATATGACGTTAGACTTAGCATGAAGTCCGTGTAACCCCTTGCATTTATATGGCCACGATTACCAATCTGCGACTTGCCAATCTGCGCGCCCTCGTTGTCGATGACATGGCGACCATGCGCCAAAACATCCGCAACCAGCTCGGCCAATTGGGCATCGGCCTGGTCGACCAGGCGGCAACGCCCGACGATGCAATCAGCTACATCCGCAAAAACGGTTATGACATCATCGTTTGCGATTACAACCTGAACCGGGAAACCAACGGTCAGCAACTGCTGGAATTTCTTCGCTCCCAGAACCTGCTGTCGCCCGCCACGATGTTCATCATGGTGACGGCCGAGGCTGCCTATGACCTCGTCGCCAGCGCAGCCGAATTCCAGCCGGATGCCTACATGGTCAAGCCGCTCACCGGCGCCAAGCTGCTTGAACGCATCGAGCGCCTGCTGGACAAGCAGAATGCCCTGCGCACCATCGTCGGCCGCCTTAAACTCAAGGACACCGCGGGTGCCGTGGCCGAATGCGACAAGATGCTGCAGGCTGCGCCGAAGTGGGCGCTCGATATCCTGAAGATCAAGGGTTCCGCCCTGCTGGAGTTGAGCAAGCCGGAAGAGGCGCGTACTGTCTACTCGCAGGCGCTGGCGATGCGTGACGATCTGGTCTGGGCCAGGCTCGGTATCGCCACCTGCCATCAGATCGCCGGCAAGCTCGACGACGCGAAAGCGGCGGCGCAAGAGGTGCTGGCCAGTAACGCCAAGTACATCCCGGCATACGATCTGCTGGCCAAGGTCGCGGAAAGCCAGGGCAATGAACAGGAAGCGCTGGAAGCGCTGAACCAATCCTATGACGTCATCCCATCGGCGCGGCGCAGCCGGATGGTAGGCGACGTCGCTTATCGCACCGGCGATCTGGAAAAGGCAAAGACGGCCTTCAGCCGTGCCCTGACGCACACCAAGGGTTCGCTCACCGCGCAGCCTTCGGACGTGCTGTCGCTGGCACAGGTGCATGTGGACGCCGGCGAAGCGACGCAGGCATTGCAGGTTCTGTCGACCGCGCCGAAGCACTACATCGAATCCAATGCATTCGCCGCAACGCAAGCCGCGGTGCAAGCCCAGGCGCACATCAAGCTGGGTAACGGTATCGAAGCCGAAAAAGCCTTTGCGCTGGCAAAAAGCCTGGTCGACAGCACCAAGGCCGATGCTTCCGCGCTAGCGCTGGCAAAAGCGGCTTTCTCCATCGGACGCGATGACGAAGGCGCCGAGATTTTGAAGAAAGCAGTGATGGCCGACCACGAAAACAACCGGTTGGTTTCACTCGCGCGCAAGGTTCTGAAAGACACCGGCAAGGAAGAGTTGACCGGCCAGGTTGTCGATCATGCGCTCAACGAGGTTACTGCCATCGTCGCCGAGGCCAACGCGTTAATGCGCAAGGCGCAGTTCGACGAATCGCTGGCCAAGCTCGACGAAGCGCTCGCCGCCATGCCGGAAAATACCGGCGTGCTGCTCGCCGCGGCGCAATTGCATCTGCTGTGGATGAGCCAGAAGGGTCTGAATCTGGATTATGTGGCGAAGGTCAACAACTTCCTCTCCAAGCTCGATGTGCTCATACCGGGCAATGAGCGTGTCGCGAAGATGTATCGCTTCCTGCGCGAGACGCTCAGCCGCACCGCGAAGAAAGAGTAAGCATGGATATCAAGCTCGCCGCCGTGATCATCCACGATATCAAGAACGCCCTCGGCGTTCTTGAAGGCGAGCTGCATGAGATGACCATGAACCCGACACGCGAACAGGCGCTGCTCGCGCACGAGACCTGCGCCTCGCTGCAGGACAAGCTGATCGGATTCCTCACGCTGTACAAGGCTGCCTCGCAAGGCCTGATCGCGCGCGTCGACGCCGTCAATCCGGAGGATTTCCTCAACGGGCTGGTGCGCAACCACCCCAATCCAAGATCCGAGATAGGCATCGTTGTCGACGCAAGCAACATGCCGGTGCTCGGTTTTTTCGACGAGAACCTGATCGGCCTCGCGCTGGAAGCGGCTTTGCAGAACGCCACCCGGTTTGCACGCAGGCAGATCGACGTCGGCTGCATGAAAGACGATGCCGGCTTCCTCGTATTCAGCATCCGCGACGATGGGACAGGCCTGGGTTCCAAAGAGGAAAAGCCCTCGACCGGACTGGGCATGGAGTTGTGCCGCGCTATTGCACAAGCGCATCGCAAGGGTGACAATAGCGGAAGCGTTTCGCTTTTCGACCGCCCCGATGGGGGCGCCGAATTCCAGCTGCGTGTTCCCTGAACCACGCCGACGTCGTTTTACCTCCGCAAGAGATAACGGCGCGGCGATCGCCCGCGCCATCGTCACGCTTGGCCAGAGTCTTGGCCTGGCGGTCATTGCGGAGGGCGTTGAAACCGTAGAGCAGCGGGACTTTCTTGCGCGCCACGATTGCAACATGTACCAGGGCTACCTGTTCAGCCGGCCGGTGCCGGCGGATCAGCTGGTGTCGCTCGTGGCGGCCTGACTGCCGTCGCCTCATTTCGGCAAGACAAGTACCGGAACGTTTTTATCCGGGAAGCGCCAAATGTATTTTGGAGACAGCATGCCCCAACACGACCCTGACGAAATCAACCGGCTGATCGTCGAATTCATTGACCTGCAGGAATCCTGGGAACGCACGCCCTCGTCCTTCGATTGGTCCCGCATTGAAGCCTTGGCACGCAGAGGCGCACGCGCCTACAACGAGGAGGCTGGCCCGTCCTTCCATGCGCTCGCGCTGGATGCCGTAAGGCACAGCGAGTTCCACGAGCGATTCCTGCGCTATCTGCTGGAGGCGGACTTCGACCCGTTCAAGCTTGCCCGGCCCGGCAGCGGCGTGACGGCGATACCCGTCATCGACCATGCGAACCTTGCCGAAGCGTCGCGCTCCAATCCGTCGTCGGCGCGCATGCGGGCAGCGCTGATGGAGGTTGCCCGTCCGCGCTTTACCTTGCTTGCGCAACGCGTGCGGGAGGGGCAAGGCCTGACTTCCGAATTGTTCGCCGTGGTCGAATCCTGTGCGGAATCCATCCCGCTGGATCTGCTCGAGCAGATCGCGCCGGAACTGGCGAAAGAGCACCACGGGGATCCTCAGCGTCAGCCGATCAATCCGACGGAAGGCTATCTCAGCTCCGCCGAATTCATCGTCGAAATCGGCTCCAAACCTTACGGTTGATTGTTTGTCGAACCTGTCAGCGAGCGGCAAGTCTTCATTGTCCCGCCGGCCAAAGGCGCAATGTGACCGCAAGAAAATCCTTGAGAAAGATGGCATTCGCGCTGCTTGCCGGTGCCATGATTGCCGCGCCTGCGCCGGCCGCGCCGGAGATTTCCAGCTTCGCATTCGTGCAGGACGACGGCTCGCTGGTCATCGACGGCCACATGATTCGCCTGTACGGCATTTACATCCCGCCCACCGAGCGCACCTGCTACACCTTCATTCGCCCGACGCCGTGCGGAACGCGCGCAGCGCTCGCGCTCGACTTCAAGATCTCCGGCGACTTTGTCCACTGCACGGAGCGCGCCGTCAACGCCGACGGCAGTATTACCGCCAGCTGCACGACGGGCGAAGAAGACTTAAGCGAATGGATGCTGCAACGCGGTTGGGCGCTCGCCCTGCCCGATGCGCCGTTTCACTACACAGCGATGGAAAGAATCGCACGCGCCAAGGGCATCGGTGTCTGGGGCATTCCGCTTGACGCCCCGGCACGCCCGCGCTGAGACGGCGTCGCTCCGTCAGCCGGACGCGTTCGACCTTCCTGCCTTGGGGTGCCGGAAATCGCACGAGCCCCACCCGAGCTCGCGTCGGATATGCATGGGATCGGGCGGCGGCGCATGTGACTTGATGCGCTCCTGCTGCCATTTGCGGACTTGCTCTTTGGTCGGTTTGGTCATGAGCTTCTCACAAAACAAAAGAAAAAATTGCGCGTTTTCTTCTGTTTTTCTGCGGCACTTATGCCGCGCGCTTATGCCACTCATGATGCAAACCGCATGCCATGCAGGCCAGCCGCCTTGCAGTGTTGTTTTTGACGCGAGGCCAAGCCGTCCGCCGGCGCTTGTCATCTTCTCGTAAGGATGCCGCCCCTACAATTTCAATTGAGAGCCTGTTCAACCCTGCGATAAACCAGGGGGAAGCGCATCTCAAGCACGGGAGGTCATCATGGGTAAATCACTCCACACCAGGATTCGTCTCGGACGCCGGTTTTTCGCATTTGCCTGGCTTCGAGCCCTGCTTCGCCGCTGAAAGGCGGACAGCGAATCCGGCCGGAAGCATTCACCGCCAGTCGGGCTTATTGTGCATTTTCGTGCAACGGCAGTTGCGACGTGGGCGATCGCCTCACTCCGGCTTCGGAATGTTGTAGCGCGCTCGCAAGTCCTTGACTGCCTCGATAATCTGCTCCTTGCAGGCAAGCGCGTCGGCCACATCGCCCTCCCACATGTTCGCATCCCAATTGCAACCGGTTGAGTCCGGCTCATGCCAATAGATGGTTTTGAGGGAAACCTTGGCGCACTGCTCATGCTTTCGCATTTCCGCGCGGATCAGATGATTGATTTCTTCAATGGAAAGAATGCTGCGAGACATATCCCTCTCCTCAGAGTTCAGGCCATGATCGGTAATCTTTACAAACATGACACTATCGCGTCTGCGCGCATTGATAGCGAGAAGGATCAAGCATTGGACATACAAACCAGGTTTGCCGGGCGCATGTTGCCTTGAATACAAAAAAATGCACCCTCTAGACATTTCAGTGACGAACCACTAAAATTCGGCCTCCTTTCCCTGATAGCTCAGTCGGTAGAGCGACGGACTGTTAATCCGCAGGTCCCTGGTTCGAGTCCAGGTCGGGGAGCCAACCAATTCCAAAAATGGGCACCTTCGCGGTGCCCATTTTCTTTTCCAGCACCGTTTCCATTAAGGCTGCCTTGCTGCCCGTCATTTGTACTTCATTCCCATCTATCCGGATTTCCGTCACCAGCAGCCGCAATTACTGCTCGGAGAACCCGCAATCCTTCTCCAGCAGAGTGGCCCGAAACGCATTGCCGAAGGCGGCAATCTGCGCCGAAGTGCCCTTGCCGATTGGCAGGCTTCTTCTGACGTGTCACTGCCATTTCCGCTAATACGGCCTCATGCCGCGCCTTGAGCTTTTGCGCGCGTTCCTGCCAGATGCAATTCCGCTCACCTTTCCCCCGGCAGGCACTTCACGATTGGCGGGGATAGGTGATCGGCCTCAGACGTCAGCTGATTTGCGTTACTTTATAGCAAGAGCCATAATCGTCCCCTTGAAGGTATGACATGTATTCATAGCCCCCCGTGTTACATAGACGGGGTATCAACGCGAAAGTTGAAAGATGTTTTATCAACCAACGCCCCAGTTTATTAGTCAGACCGTGGCGTAAAAACTATTTAGGCTTACCAATATGCGCAACTTGCTTTCACTTTCATATGCAATCCTATGTGCACTATTTGCCGCGACCATAGGAGGGTACTTATGGGGAGCAGCACAGCAGGTAGCATGGCTAAAAGATCTTTCATTGAATGTAGGAACCGAAATATTCGGCATATTGCTAACTGTTTTTCTGATCGATGCTGTGATTCGCAGAAATGAAGAACGCGAGCGAAACCGCGTGCGACAGATCGCATTTCAACAGCTCCGTATTCCTCTGCTCCATCAACTTCACATGCTGCACGGAATGTACAAAGGATGTATTCCTCGTCAGCCGGAAATCGTCCCTGCGAGCATTCGAGAGCTATTTTCAGACGATTACTTCGTCCAACTAGCATTTCTTGATTTCTCGAAGCCTGCACCACTATCGAGCACTGTGCCATTGCAGTGGTTTGACTATCTCAAAATGGAGGTAGAGAAGTTCAAAGCGGCTTTGGGAAGAACGATCGAAAAGTACGCCGTTTTCCTGGATGCTGATTCCATCGCGCTTCTCGAAAGGCTGATGGATGCTAGTTTCATCTCACTCATTGCGCAGGCCCCTGCAATCCGGGACGTTGACAGAAGAGAGAACTTTCGGAGGTCTTACAACCTCTTGGCTGGACAAGGTATGGCCGAGCTTATTCGGAAGTACACGGAAGCATTCTGCCAACTAGTGGAAACATACAACCTCGCTGTTCCTGCCGAGCTGAAATTGGCTCTTGATAGCGGTCTGTGGCGAAATGACATGTCGCCACAGTTTGATTCGGCGCGCTTGGTGGTGCCGCGAGCCGCGCAAGCCTAACTTGAACGTTATGCACCCTAGAACTTACCAATGAGAAAAACAATATTTATTTCCTCCACCTTCAGAGATCTTGCAAATCACAGAAAGGCGATCTGGGGTCTGTTGGAAGAGTTTGATGTTTCTGTACGAGGAATGGAGCAATTCGGGGCACGAAAGCAAACTCCTCTTGAAACGTGCATCGCCGAAGTTGAGCAGTCAGACATATATGTTGGAATAATTGCATTTCGACTTGGCTCTATTGAAGAGAAGAGTGGTAAGTCCTACACGCAACTAGAATACGAACGAGCACAGTCATTGTCCAAAGAGACATTGATTTATTTGATAGATGAAGAAAATGCTCGGGTAGCAGTGCAGTTTATCGATCGAGGCGTTAACCTCGAGAAGCTAGAAGCTTTCAAGCGAACGCTTCGAGACCGTCACACGATTGACACCTTCATCTCAGAGGACGACTTGGCGGAAAAACTTCGCCGCGATCTGAAGCGGCATTTGGCCCCAAGCAAGGCCACTGTTCATGAGCCAAACGAGTTCTCTGAAGCGCTCAGCGTCATCAAGAGTTTCATGCTAATTCCAAAACAGGTGGCTGGTCGCGAGGTGCTCCTTAAAGTCAAAGTAACTGGAGATCCATACCCCGCCTCGCATGGAATTTGCTCAGCGTTCAATTACGAGTTTGGAGCCACGATCGGAGTGCCTATCACAATTGTTGAGCCGGCTGGCGCAGGCGATTCTGGGCTAACGGAACTCTATCTCTCCGCTAAACAAATTGACGCATTCTTGCCTCTGGCCAAGGATGAAGCCCGCAACATTTACGCTAAGCTCCAGTTCTATGGGGAGCCAATTGAAAAAGTCCGTACACGCTTCAGAGACGAATCGTATTACACAATGTCACAATTCGCCGGACTGTCCGCAATTGCCGCTCTTGGCGAGCGTGTCAGTCGTCCTGCAGAGGCTAAAGTTATTCTGGCTTTCACCAAAACTGCTGAGCCGTCGAATTCTTCTAGCGGCACTGCTTAACACTCCGGACAACGTGACAATCGAAAGCTGGGCGACCTTCGAACGATCTGCCGCGTGCGGTTGCACGTTACCTTCATGTTGAACATCAAAAGCGATTTCCCAGTTATCGGATTTGGTTTTATTGGGGCGCCAAGAATACAAGCGGGTCGCAGCGATGCGACCCGCTTTTTTTCGTTCAAGCAATTTATCTGTTGACTGCCCGCCTGTTGTACAGCATAGGGATGCGGCTGACGGAATGCGCGCAATGACGGGTGAAAGACGCGGAATTTGAGAGAAGCGAAATGACGATTCGAGAAGGAAAAGGCGGCAAGGATCGACTCACCATGCTACCTTTAGCCCTCGTACATCCATTGCGCGACAAATCGCCTGTGCAAAACGCGGTACAAAGACGACAAGCGTGCCGTTCTTGTCGCCAGCACAAAGGCCGCTGGCAAGCGGCCAGACGTTCGATTTCGACAATCGATTGCCAGACGTTCGATTTCGACAATCGATTAAAACACGTGTGCGATGCCCGCCGAGATACCGCGCTGGCGATCTTGTCCGGCCGGCTGACGGAATGCCGGATTGTTGTATGTGCCGCCGTATCGGCTGAAGTCGACTTCCGCGTAGAAATTGGTCCGCTTGGACAGTGCGTACGTCCCGTTGATCATCAGCAAATTCTTGTGGCCTTCGACGCCGGCGGTATCGGTGGTGTTCCGGTACAGCGCCGCACCGAGCATGGCAGCCGGCGCAATCTGGTAGGTACCGCCAATCCAGACATCCTTGATTTTCAATGCGCTCGCTGTCAAGAAGCCTGGATCACGGTCGTCCTTGGCGTAACCAACGGCAATGCGAAGCGGTCCGGATGAATAGGCGCCGCCGGCCGACCAGTTCTTCTGTTCTGCGGTATTGGCGGCGTTCTTGCGGGTCATGTAACTGGCGCCGACGTTGAAGGCGCCGGCAACATAGTCGGCGCCGAGCGCCATCGTCGAGCCCGCTCTGGTGCTGCCCGCTACTTCGCCCACGGCGTATTCGGCGCGGATGGTCGCAGGGCCGAATTTGCGCGTGTACTGGATGTCGTTATTGAGACGGACGACGCCGCCTTGCGGGACTGCCAGGCTGATCCCTGTCCAGTAGCTGTTGAAGAAGGGTTCGAAGCCGGCATTGGTGATGAATGTGACCGAATACTGGCGGCCCAGATCCAGCGTGCCCCAGTCACCGCCGATACCGACCATCGCGGTACGTGCGAACAGATCACCCACCAGCGCGCCGGTGCCGCTGTTGAAACCGCTTTCCAGCTTGAAGTGCGCATTCATCCCGCCGCCGAGGTCTTCGACTCCCTTGAATCCGAGCCGGTTGGTTCGGTATGTTCCGGACGAATTCATCGTCAGGGTGCTGTCGCCGGCAGCATTGGTGTTCGTCAGGCTGCGCAGTCCGGCATCGACGGACCCGTAGACCGTCAGGCTGCTTTGCGCATGTGCTGCATTGGCGAATGCGCCCAGCACTGCCAGCGCAAGAATTGTTCTTTTCATGTTGTCGTCTCCCTGAAGTTATACAAAAAATCGAATCGCTCAGCCGGGCCGTTACGTCCGGCGAAAACGGCGCGCACCGAAACTATCGGGGCAGGCGCAATCGCAGGCAAACGAATAAATTTCCTTCGGCCATGCCGTACAGGAATAGCGTGTAGTCGAGCGAAACCGGAACGGCGCTTGTGGGAAATCCGGCGCTCTTCGCCATCGATGACGGCAATCGCAGCGCGCCAGTTTCGGCAATTCAGGCGCGATGGCAGTCCGCGCCTGCAGGGATGCTTGAGCGTCGGTTCGAGGCAGGCCTGGAGGCCTGCGTTGCTAGTGAAGTGAAAGGATCGGCGTGCTCGCGCAGCCGGGCTCACGCCGGGGCAAGAAATTTTTCCGCGAGCCTGACCCAATAAGTGGCGCCGATCGGCAGCAGGGCGTCATTGAAGTCGTAGCTTGGATTGTGCAGCTCGCAGGGGCCCACGCCATGACCGCACTCTCTGCCTTCGCCGCTTCCATTGCCGATATAGACGTAACATCCGGGCTTCTCCTGAAGCATGAATGCGAAATCCTCGGAGCCCATCGTCGGCTCATCCCTGACGTCGACCCTTTCCCCGCCGACGATCGAGCGCATGACCTCGATCGCCAGCTCGGTCTCCTGCATGTGATTAATGAGCGATGGATACTTCCGCACAAAGTTGAATTCCGCCTTTGCGCAAAACGCGGCGGCCGTATGCTCGGCGATTGCTCGCATCCGATCTTCGATCAGGTCCAGCACGTCCGGATGGAAGGTGCGTACGGTGCCTCGCAGGTTCGCTTCATCAGGGATCACATTGAACGCGCTTCCCGCATTGATCTGCGTAATCGACATAACGGCGGGCCGAAGCGGATCCTTGTTGCGTGTGATGATCGTTTGCCATGCGTGTGCAATCTGCACCGCCACTGCAATCGGGTCGATCGCCTTGTGCGACTGCGCGGCGTGCGCGCCTTTGCCCTGAATGCGCAGTTCGAACTGATTCGACGACGCCATCATCGAACCGTGCTTCACGCCGAAGGTTCCGACCGGTGCGCCGGGAAGATTATGCATGCCAAAGACGGCCTCCATCGGACATTGGTGGAAGAGTCCATCATCCATCATGCGTTTCGCGCCGCCACCGCCCTCCTCTGCGGGCTGAAAGATCAGGTAGACAGTGCCGTTGAAGTTTCTGTGCCGCGCAAGATATTGGGCCGCGCCGAGCAGCATCGCGGTGTGCCCGTCGTGTCCGCAGGCATGCATCTTTCCCTGATGGACCGAGGCATGCGCAAAGGAGTTTGCCTCCTGCATCGGCAATGCATCCATGTCCGCGCGGAGGCCGACCGCACGGGACGATTGTCCGTTTCTGATGACGCCGACGACACCGGTCCCGGCCATGCCGGTAATTACCGGGATATCCCATTCGGTCAGTTTCTCGACGACGATTCTGGACGTTCGCTCCTCTTCGTAACACAGCTCGGGATGGGCGTGTATGTCACGACGTATGCGTTGAAGCTCGGCCAGATTTTGTACGATCGGATCAAGTAATAACATAGGCAGGTATGCAGTCGAAGTTGTCAGAAAAATGATCGGCCGGCACTGGCTGTCTCGGTGGCGGGATACGCCAGCCGCAGGCAATCAGGCGCTCGACAAGGCCTGCATTGAAGAACGCGTGCCTCCTCGAGCAATTCACTATCGCCGCCGCCACGCGCATTCGCAATTGATTAAATTTCGACTATTCATTCCTGATTGGAATGGATGCCCAAATAAACCCGCCTACAAGGTCAATGCCATTGCCCGGAAACTCGACGTGATGCCGTCGATCGCTTCCAGATGAAAGAGGTCAAGAAGGTCGCCATAAAGTTGCATCGCGCCTGCTTCATCCATTTGCTCCCGCACGCAGTCAAGAAACTTGGCGCGACGTTCATCCGGCGTGAGTGGATTTTCCTTGCATCCCTTCGGATGCTCGGCAATCTGCTTGAGGACCTCGCCGCTGCGCAGGTGAACTTCGACAAGACAGTCGCCTTGAAAAATCAGTCTCTTGGCCAGCACCTCCGGCGACGGATCGCGGACATGGGTATGCACCAAGGGCAAAAGCCGTGCGACGGCGGGTTCAGGTTCGGTTACCGCGCGCTGCGTGAAGTGCGCCAGCGTCGGCATGCCGTCGACCAGTGTCACGGCCGCGCAGTAGGGCATGCTGAACCGCGCCTCCTTTTCATTGGCCGGAATCCGGTAACGCAAGGTCTCATTCATGATTTTCAACATGTGCACATCCACCCGCTCGATGTCCTCCAGCGTAAACGCTTGCCTTGCCCTTAGCGCCCTGATGGCGTCGATGCCAAGATGCGATGATCCACAGCAGGGGTAAAGCTTGGCGACCGGTGGATACGCATCGATGGCCAGCGGCGCGTCGGGAAACAGGACGGCGTGATACGGCGCACAGCCCTTGCCGCCGGCGTACAGTTCCTGGAATGACCACTTTCCTTGCAATACATTCGTATTTCCCTCGAAGCCTTTTTGCGCCAATCGCGCCGCCCAGACACCCCATTCCGCGGCCATGCCGCAATGCAGCGGTTTCGCCTCGGACCCGAATTGGAGGCTGCCACCGCTCGACATGCTGAAGGCCAGGCTCAGCGCATGCACGATCTGGTCGCTATCGAGTTTCAGCAGCGTCGCACAGGCCGCTGCCGCGCCAAAGACACCGATGGTGGAGTTGGTGTTCCATCCCAATTCATAGTGGGTCGGGTTGACCAGACTGCCGATATGCGCGTTGACTTCCTTGCCGACGATAAAGGCGCGCACGATATCCGCCCCGCTGGCGCCGATTTCTTCTCCCAGCGCGAACAGCGCCGGTGTCAAGACAGCGCTCGAGTGGATGACCGCCGGCAGAACGTTGTCGTCAAGCTCGCGGGCATGCGCGGCGCAGCCATTGACGGCCGCGGCATCGCGCGCGGACACCGGGAAGGCGTGCCGGACCGATTTCGACCGCCGCGAACGTCCGGACTGCTCGTCCGGTATGGTGTCGCCGATCTTCACGACCGCCGGATCGTTCACCCCGGCGAGAATGCAGCCTGCGGTGTCGACGATGGCGAGCTCGGCGAGCCGGATGGCGGATTCCGGAAATTGATGATGCAGCGCGTAATCCGCGCAGAAGTCGGCCAGCAGCCTGGTGAGATTAATTGGTGGTGTCTCGCGCTTCATGATGAATGATGGTTAGTGGAGTTGTTCGGGTGTATGCCGCTTTGGAATGAGGTACCGAAATTTTGTCGATTGCAAGGCGGCGCCAGGTGCGCAACACTCCGCTGGAAGCCTTGTGCGACCAATCATCAATGTCTCCGCGGGTAAAAACTCCCCCGTTGGCCCAGGCACCTGTGCCTGGGCCTTTTTTCTGACCCGGCAAGCAACGCATTCGAGGAAACCGATGTCGCGTCATTCCGATGCCGCGCATAGCTGCAGCAACCAGTCGGCGAACCGCTTCAACGCGGTCGACGGATACTGATCCTTCCGGTACGTGAGGTAATACCCGTATTCCGTTTTCAATGGTTCCTCGAACAATGCAGTGAGCGTGCCATCCGCCAGTTCCTGTTCGATCAGGCATCTCGGCATCAGGCCGATTCCCATCCCCGCGGAGAGCGCCGAGATCATCACCGAGAACTGCTCGTATCGCTGCGCATTTCGTCCTTCGTGGGCGGATACTCGCCTGGCGGAAAACCAGCGGTCCCACATTTGCGGAAAGCGCACATGCTCCAGCAATCGATAGTTCAGAAGCTGCTCTGCCGTCCGGGTCCCGATCGCGCTCGCCACAGCGGGACTGCACACGGCGAACAGATCGCGTCCCATTAGGTAGTGGCTGTGCATGCCCTCCCATACGCCACGGCCGGCGCGAATTTCGGCAGAGAAGACCGCGGATGCGGAGGCCGTCGTTTGCTTCGGGGCGAACTGAACCGTAATGTCGGGATGCAGGCGCGTGAACTCCGCGACGCGCTGAATCAGCCATTTCTGTCCGAATGTCGCCGGCAGCCCCAGATGGATCGTCGCGTCGTCGTTCGTCTGCATGCGCGCCTTGACTGTCGCGTCGGCCAGAATGGTGAGCGCGGGCTTCACCGCCCGCCAGTATTCCGCCCCGGGGTCGGTCAGCGCGACGCCCTGGTGCAGGCGTGTAAACAGTTTGACGCCCAGATAGTCTTCCAGTGACTGCAATTGCTTGCTGACGGCGCTCTGGGTTAGAAAAAGCTCGTCGGCGGCGCGCGAACACGAAGCATGCCGCGCCACCGCGTCAAACACCCGGATAGCCGTCAAGGAGTGGGGCAAAAGCTGCATTGCTGTTCCCTCGGATATCGATATGTTGAACCTGCCGGTTGAAAAATCCTGTTCAGTTCATCGTGCCGCCATCTGCAGCGGCGTGACGGCGCGCGCCATGCCTTGCTCCAGATGACAGGCGGCGAAATGCAGCGGCGCGATCTCGACCAGTTCCGGCCGCTCATTCTTGCAACGTTCCGTCGCGTGCGGGCAGCGCGGATGAAAATGGCATCCGGACGGCGGATTCAAAGGTGACGGAATTTCGCCGCTCACTGCCGCGAACGCCTTTTTCCTGGCGCTCAGTTCGGGCGCGGACGCGAGCAAGGCTTGCGTATAAGGATGCTTTGCCCGCGAAAAAATCTCGTCGGTGGCGGCCACCTCGACGACGCGGCCGAGGTACATGATGACGACACGGTCGGAAAGATGCCGCACGACGCCCAGATCGTGGCTGATGAACAGATAGGTGAGGTTCAACATGTCGCGCAGCGACACGAACAGGTTCAGCACCTGTGCCTGTATCGACACGTCGAGAGCGGCCACGGCTTCATCGCAGACCAGGAATTCAGGATTCACCGCCAGCGCGCGCGCTATGCCCACGCGTGCGCGCTGACCGCCGGAAAACTGGTGCGGAAAACGGCGGATCATCAGCGGATCCAACCCCACCAGCTTCAGCTTGTCTTCTACATATTCCTTTTGCTGCACCCGGTCGATCAGGCCGTGGACCACCGGTGCCTCGCCGACGATATCCTGCACCCGCATGCGCGGATTCAGCGATGCATAGGGATCCTGAAAGATCATCTGGATCGCCAGCCGGCTCGCGCGCTTTTGCGCGGCATCCATCTTGTCGATGTCCTGCCCCTTCCAGAAGCGCGTGCCCGAACTTAATCCCTGCAAGCCGACGGTCATGCGGCCGAGCGTGGATTTGCCACAACCGGATTCCCCCACCAGGCCGACGACTTCGCCTGGGCGTATGTCGAGCGTCACGTCGTCCACCGCATGGACAACTTCCTCTTTCAATCCGGCGCCGAGCAGGTTTGCCATTTTGGCCGCGATATCGAGCGGCTTGACGAATTTCTTGCCGACATCCTTCAGGCTCAGGATGGGCCGCGGCGCTTCTCCCGGAAGATACTGGATACTCATTGCATTTCCTCTGCGTCTGTCACGGGGTGAAAGCACCGGAACGAATGCCGGTACACCTTCGCCAGCGGCGGGTCTTGCATGCACGACAAGGACGCGCGGCCGCAGCGCTCGCGGAACGCGCATCCCGCGCCGAGATTGAGCAGGGATGGCGTCACGCCGGGAATCTGCCGAAGCAGTCGCCCGCGTTGATTCAAGGCCGGGATCGATCCGATCAGCCCTCGGGTATAAGGATGTCTTGCATTGTCGAGCACGTCCGCGACGCTTCCGCTTTCGACGATCTTGCCGGCATACATGACGCATAGGGAATCCGCCAGGCCGGCGACCACGGACAGATCGTGCGTCACCCAGATCAGCGCGGTACCCGACTCGCGGCAAAGCGATTGCATTTCGCACAGGATCTGACTCTGAATGGTCACATCGAGCGCGGTGGTCGGCTCATCGCAGATGATCAGCTTCGGGTTGTTCAGCATGGCGATCGCGATGGCGACCCGTTGACGCATGCCGCCGGAGAACTGATGCGGATAGGCCAGCAGCCGCTCATCCGGAGAGGGAATGCCGACGCGGGCCAGCGCGTCGCGCGCCAGTTCGCGTGCACGCCGGGCTCCGACATTGCGGTGCGCGGCGACGGCTTCGATCATTTGCGTGTCGATACGCAGCACCGGGTTCAAAGTCATCATCGGATCCTGGAAGATCATCGCGATGTCCTTGCCGCGAATTGCCCGCATCTGCGGCTGCGACAGTCCCCGCAATTCCTTGCCCATGAAACGGATGCTGCCCTCGACAATTTTGCCCGGCGCGGACACCAGTCCCATGATGGAATATCCCGTGATCGACTTGCCCGACCCGGATTCCCCAACCAAGCCGACCACCTCACCGGCATCCACCTGAAACGAGACGCCATCGACGGCCTTGACGACACCTTCCCTTGAAAAGAAGTGGGTGCGCAGATTATCGACTTTCAATACAGTGTTGCTCATGTGGACTCGCCCCTATTGAGTCTGTAGCCGGGGATTGAGGACATCCCGAAGCTGATCCGCGACGACGTTGATGGCAACGATCGTGAAGAGCAGCGCCAGGCCGGGAAACAGACTGATCCAGTATTTCCCGGACAGCAGGTACTGGAATCCGTTCGCAATGAGCAGACCGAGCGACGGCTCCGTGACCGGCAGCCCGATGCCCAGGAATGACAGCGTGGATTCGAGCGAAATGGCACTCGCCACCTGGAGTGCGGCGATGACGATCACCGGCGGCAGGCAGTTCGGCAGCAGATGCCGGAACACGAGGCGCCGGGAAGAGAGTCCGAGTGCCGTCGCTGCCTCGATATACTCTTTCCTTCGCTCCACCAGCGCCGCGCTGCGCGCTGTCCGCGCATAATAGGCCCACTGCACCGCGACCAGCGCGAGGATGATCTTTCCGACGCCGGGGCCGCTCGTCGCCAGCAGGATGAGCGCCAGCAGAATCGGCGGGAAAGACAGCTGGATATCCACGATCCGCATGATCAGCGATTCGACCCGGCCGCCGGCAAAGCCGGCGGTCAGGCCCAGGCACAGGCCAATGCCGAGCGCAATCACGGTACTGGTTGTGCCCACCAGGACCGATGTGCGCAAGCCGTACATGATGGCCGACAGGATGTCCCTCCCCTGTTCGTCCGAGCCCATTACGAACACCATCGCCCCGTCGGCCGAGGGCGTTCCCGGTTCGAGGCGGGAGTCCATGATGTCGAGTTTCATCAGGTCGTATGGGTCTTGCGGTGCGATCAGCGGCGCGCACACGGCAACGACAATGAGCAGGCCCAGCGCGATCAGACCAATGGTCGCCGTGGTGCTGGCAAAGAAGTCGCGCCTGAATCGCTGGAACGGCGTTTCCGGGGCCAATGCTGCTGTATTCATGTTCATCCTTTTGCTTCCGAGAGGCGTACGCGCGGATCAAGCAGCGAGTAGGCGATGTCGACGATCAGGTTGATCAGCACGAAGAACACGACGATCAACATCAGATAGGCCACCACGACCGGGCGGTCCAGCATCATGATCGAATCGATGATCAGTTTTCCCATGCCGGGCCATGCAAAGATCGATTCCGTTACGATGGCGAAAGCGATGATCGCGCCGAACTGCAGTCCCAGAACCGTGACGATCGGGACCAGGATGTTCTTCAACACATGCACGCCGATGATCCGCATTTCCGAAAGGCCTTTTGCCCGGGCAAACTTCACGTAGTCCTGCAGCAGCGCCTCCTGCGTTCCCGCCCGCGTCAGGCGGATAACCATGGCGATATTGAAGAGCGCGAGGTTCAGTGCCGGCATGATCAGATGCCGAATGCCGTCCCAGGACAGGAAGCTCACAGGTATCCCGAGCAGCAGCGTGGTCGCGCCGCGTCCGCTGGAAGGCAGCCAGCCGAGCTGGACCGAGAAAACCATGATGACCATGAGTCCCACCCAGAAGGTGGGAAGGGAAAAGCCGAGTATCGAGAACAGCATGATGCTGCGTCCGGCGAACCGATGCGGCCGCAATCCGGCCCACAGCCCAAGCGGTATCCCGGCGACGACCGAGATCAGGATCGCGGTGACGGCCAGTTCCAGCGTAGCCGGCATGCGCTCCACGATGAGCGCGATCGCAGGCGACGAATAGACAAACGAGTTGCCCAGGTCGCCGCGCAGCGCGTTGGCGACGAACACGAGATATTGCATCCACATCGGCTTGTCCAGGCCCATTGCGACGATCATGGCTTCGCGCTCGGCTTGCGTGGCTTCCGGATGGACCAGGATGTCCACCGGGTTGCCGATGGCATAAATGCCGACGAAGACCAACAGCGAGACTACCGCCAGCACGGCGGTGCTTTGCAACAAGCGGCGAATGATAAATACAAGCATGACGATCGGACCCTTTAAACGTTCGTCCGACTCGTGCCGGACGAACGATGGACAAAGTTAATGCTGCGGATGGAAATCCTGGGCAAAGCTTGTTTCATCCGCGCGCGGTGTAAAGGCGATGCCCTTGCGCGTGGCCCAGGTCGTGACCTGGTGATGAATCGGAATGAGACCGACGTCGTCGGCCAGGACCGCACTGGCTTCCTGCAGCAGCTTCAGGCGCTGGCTGTCGTCCATCGTGTTCAGCGCCTTTTCCAGAATCGCGTCCATTTTCGGATTGCAGTAAGGCCCTCTGTTGGAGCTTCCCATGCCTTTTTCGCTGTCGTAGCAGGCAGCGATCGCACGCAGAGCGGACGACGATTCTCCGGTAGCTGCTCCCCATCCATACAGACCCACCGAGTAGGCATTCTTCTTGGGCGAGGACTGGGCCGCGAATACCGCGACCGGCTGGGACTCGACACGGGTATTGACACCGATCTTCGCCCACATCTGTGCGATGGTCTGCGCAATCTTTTCGTCATTGACGTAGCGGTTGTTCGGCGTGTGCAAGGTCAGATCGAAGCCATTGGGATAACCGGCTTCCGCCAACAACTTTTTGGCGCCTTGCGGGTCGTACCTGGTTTCCTTGATCGCGGGGTTGTATCCAAAGAACCGAATCGGAACGAGGTTGCCCGCCGGTACCGCCATGCCTTGCATGACTCGGTCTCTGATCGCTTCGCGATTGACGGCCATACTGAGGGCGGCCCGCACCCGGCGATCTTTCAGGGGATTGTGTTCCAGGATCTTGCCGCTGGAATCCGTGACGTAGGGCGACTTGTCGCGCGTGGAATCCGCGAACAGATAGATCAGTCGATGCGAGATCTTTGAATAGAGTTGCAGATTGCTGTCTGTCCGCACTTTCGGCAAGTCCGCGGTCGGCACCGCCTCTATCGCCTGGACATCCCCGGCCAGAAGCGCGGCGAGACGGGTCGCATTATTCGAAATGAAACGCAGCGAGACTTTATCCCATGCGGGCTTGGGTCCCCAGTAGTTTTCATTTCGCTCCATCACGATGCGGTCGTTGCGCTGATAGCGAACAAACTTGAACGGACCGGTCCCTATCATTCCCTTGCCGCTTGCGAAGTCCTCTGACTTGAGTCCTTCCGTCGCTTTTTTCGACACGATGACCACGGCCGCCAGGTCGCGCGGAAGCAAAGGATACGGTTCGTGCGTGGTCAGCCGGATCGTGTACGGATCGACGATCTTCTTGGCGGCGATCGATCTCGTGAACATGTCATATTTTCCGAGGCTGTTCACCACGGTCGCCGGGCGATCCAGCGACCAGACCGCATCCTGCGCGGTGAATTCGGAACCGTCGTGGAACTTCACTCCCTTGCGTAACTTGAATTCCCAGGTCAAGTCGTCGATCAGTTTCCAGGATTCTGCCAGCCCGGGGACGGGCGTACTGTCCTCGTTCATTTTGACGAGCGCTTCGAACATGTGTGCCGACACGACGAAGTTTGGCGTATTGGCGTGAAAGTGAGGGTCGATCGAGGTTGGCGGCGAGCTGATCGCCATGGAAAAGTCGGTGGCATGCGTGGCCATGCTGATAGCAGCAAGACCGGCCGCAGCGGCGAAGCGCTTGAAGTGGTGCGCGACACGAGTGAGTTTCATTGTTTCTCCCATCCATGATGTACATCATCGGAGCCTATGCATTGCCATAGGTGCTTGCAGGTTCAAACGAACCTTTTGCACAAGGGGACGAGAGGGCAGCAACTGCTGCAGGCTTGCATTCGTCTCGTGGACGATCTGACGCTGATCCTTGAGTTCGTTTCCTCACTCATGCGCGCCACTTCGTTGGATCAACACCGGTAATTGCGCAGAACAAGCCGGCAACAGCAAGCAGTCCGGTTTCGAACCCGGAACGCCGCAATCCAACACGTCTCCTTGTTTTTTTTGTGATTCAGTGAGACGGATTCTAATCCCGGGAAATTTTTTTCATGAATGCCTATTCCGCCATCATTGGTGCCGGAACCGCCGCAAAATTGCTGCAATTGCACACGGTGAACGCATCCACGCTGTGCCGGCGACGCACGGCATGCCGGCTGCACCAAGGGCACTGGAAGAGACGTTTTGGAACGGGGATGGGAGTGCGAAGGCTGCGCTTCGCCAGAGACAGGAGGGAAAAATTCTGGTGGGGTTTTGGATTGAATTGCTTGCAGGGTAAAGAGCACGGTTTGGTCTTGCTCTTCATCCTGCAGGCACGATGCGGCAGAGACGCCGCAACTGCAAGCTAAGAGCGCGGCATCCTCAACGCCGACGTGATATCGGCAATCGACTCAGTGCGGAACAGCGTCCCAACGCTGGAATACAATTGCGCCGCCCGGGCTTCCTCCAGTCGCGTAGCCGCGCAGTCGAGGAACTTGATACGCCGCTCTTCCACGGTGAGGGGATTGTCGGTACAGCCCTTCGGGTATTCGGCGATCTGTTTCAATACCTCGCCGTCCTTCAACCGGATCTCGACGTAACAGTCACCGCCGAACGGCAGCTTGCGCGTGCCCTCGGTAGGATCGCGCACGAAGGTGTGCACCAGCGGCATGAGCCGCGCCACCATCGGGTCGGGTTGCGAAACGGCTTCCGGCATGAAATGGGACAAGCGCGGAATGCCGTGCACCAGCGAAACGGCCGCGCAATACGGCATGCTGAAGCGCGCCTCTTTTTCATCGAGCGGCACCTTGTACCGTACATTTTCCGTCATCACTTTTTGCATGTGAACATCGATCCGTTCGATGTCCTGCAAGGCAAACCGGTGCTTGTCGCGCAGTTCAAGCAGCGCGCCGATGCCAAGATGCGCCGATCCGCAGCACGGATAGAGCTTGGCCACCGGCGGATATTCATCAATGGCAAGCAGCGCGTCCGGAAACATCACCGGCTCGAATATATCGTCGCTACGACAACCCGCGTACAGATCCTGAAAAGACCATTTTCCCTGCAACACTTCGCGGTTCCCCTCGAATCCCTGCCGCGCCAGTTGCGCGGCCCACACGCCGCCCTCGGCCGAGAATCCGCATTGCATCGGTTTGGCTTCCGATCCGAACTGAAGCTTGCTGCCGCCGGCCTTGCTGAAGGCGAGGCTCATCGCATGTCCGGCCTGGTCGCTGTCGAGTTTCATCAATGCGGCGCACGCCGCAGCCGCGCCGATGAGCCCGATGGTCGAGATCGTGTGCCACCCCGATTCATGATGTCTCGGATTGACGAGTCTGCCGATCTGCGCGTTGACCTCCATCCCGACGATGAACGCGCGAACGATGTCGGCGCCCGGCGCATGGATTTCGTCGGCCAGTGCGAACAGGGCGGGGACCAGAATGGCGCTGGAGTGGATAACCGCCGGCAGGACGTTGTCGTCAAAGTCCAGCGCGTGGGCGGCGCAGCCGTTGACCGCAGCTGCATCGCGTGCCGAGACCGGGAACGCGTGGCGCACCGAGTTCGATCTTCTGGACGGGCCGGAGGGTTCGTCGGGTATCGTCAGCCCAAGCTTGACGACGGCGGGGTCGTCGACGGCAGCGAGAATGCAGCCGACGGTGTCGGCAATGGCGAGTTCGGCGGTCAGGATGGCCGAAGCCGGATAGCGTGCATGCATGTCCTGGTCGGCGCAAAAGTTCGCCAGGCGCCGGGTCAGCTGGATACGTTGCGGGTCGCTTGTCACGATGTCTCCTTGTTGACTGTTCGTTCGACGACAGATCTGAAAAGGCATTATCGCCAGCGTGGCAAGGCTTGCAAAATGAATATAGGTGCCGCTGCCCATTCCGATCCGGAATAGCGCGGTCGCGGTATTGCGATTCGCTTTCGATACGGCCTGCCGCAGGGAGACGCAGGTGCTTGCCAAGCCGGTGTCACACTGCCAATATTAGCAACATGAAATCACTCGACTCTTCGGCGGGCCGTCTTCACGTCAAGCTGCTCTGGCTTCCGGACGCGATGCACGGGACATTGCTGAACGCGCGCGATGTCCTGAAGACGGCATCGATAATTTACCGGCTGCAGCATCCGAAGCAGCCGAGTCCGGTCTCGTGGCAGATTGTTGCTCCCGATGGCAATCCCGTGAAGCTGCCAGGCGTGCCCAGCGAAGAACCGCGCGACGAGACCGACCAGCCCAGGCCTGAACAGACCTTGATGCTGGTTCCCGCCATTCACTGCCACAACAATCCGCACCTCGGAGAAATCACCGACGCCAATCCTCTGGCTCTGGAAATGCTCCATCAACACGCGGTCGCCGGCGGTTGGATCGCGACGGTATATACCGGGCTCGCATTCGCCGCCCGACTTGGCCTCTTGAGCGGCGAGCGGATATGCGCACCGTGGGCGTTTCAAAGCTGGTTTGCACGGACCTATCCGGGCCTCGACTTCTCCGGCACCGACCGTGTGGCAATGCATCGCAAGGTTTTCGTCAGCGTGACCATCGATGCACAGACGGACATGATGCTCGCCATCCTTGACCACCTGCTCGATACCGATCTCGCGCAAGCATGCGCCAATCTCCTTTGCTATCAGCATGAGCGCCAGGCGTCCATCCGGGACATCTCGCGCAAGAACTGGTCGCGGAAAACTTCCGACAGCCCGGTGTATCGGGCGACGCAATGGCTCAGTACGCATATCGACGAACCCTATCGCCTTGCCGCGCTGGCGGAAGCGGCGGCGACGAGCGAGCGAACCTTGTTGCGTCACTTCCAGGAAGTGACGGGCATGAGCCCGCTCGACTACCTGCACAAGCTTCGGGTCGAACGAGCGAAAATGCTGCTGGAAGTCACCCTGCAGACGGTGCACACCATCGCCCTCGCCTGCGGCTACTCCGATGTGGCTTCCTTCCGACGGCTGTTCCGCGCCGAAACCGGAATGACTCCGTACGCCTACCGGGCGCGATTCGCGCTTCGCTCGCGCCGTGTGCACTGGAAGGTCGAAGACGTTGACTGAATTCGGGCGCGGCCCGCATCATGTAGGCAAGAATTCACGCGGCGCGGGAACCTGCCAGCATCTTGCCAAGTAGCGCCCTGGAATCAGCCATACCGAAGCGCCGGCCTGCATCATGTCGGAGTTGGAGAGATGCGTCGAATTGCAGGTCGACTCGGGGCGGGAAAACAATCGCTCGGGCAATTCGGCGATAAATCGGGTCAGTCCTGCCATCAGCAAGGGAATGTCGGGCAAATATGCGCCCACCATGTCACCAATCACGTCGGAAAGCGAAAACCACGTCTTCCGGAACAGCACAAAATCCTCCCGGAATCCGGTTGCAGTCGTTAGTGCAAGCTCGTCCAGAAAATCCAGTACCCAGTCGAATCCCGGAAAGCGCCCTTGAAATGCTACCCGGTCGAGTGCCCGCTCAACCGTGCGCTCAAGTATCGGATCGTTCGCCGCGATCGTCCCGAGTGCCGCCACCGCCTTGCGAATGCGTTCCCCGTCCAACGTCAAGCCTCCGAGGAGGATGGACACAAGCGAGCCCCGGTCGGCCTTCGAGAGGCGCAGCGTCAGACTCCAGTCCAACACCGCCAGCCGTCCGTCGTCCGTCGCGAACAGGTTTCCCGCATGGAGATCGGCGTGAAACGTAGCTGACTGCGCGACACTCCAGAACGGCTGCGCCACCAAGGTGGAAACAAGGGTCGATGCCAGGTCGGCGCGGCGCAGCCTGGATAGCCGTGCGTCGGTCACTTTTACGCCGAAAATCCGTTCCATCGCGGTCACTCGCGGCGTGCACCACGGCAGCAGGCGGGGTACAAGGATGCGCGGATCGTGCGCATAGAATGCGCGTGCCGCGCGCATGTTGAGCTGCTCAACCCGCAAGTGGATTTCATTGGTCAGCAGTTTGCGCACGCTGTCGAGGGTACGCCGATAGTCCAGGGCGGGCAGGCCCAAACTCCGGCCACGCTCTTCCAGAAACGTTCCCAACGCACCCCACACCGCGATCTCTTCGTCGAACTTCTGCTCGATCCCCGCTTTGAGCACCTTGAACACGCCGTCGCGCACCTGCCCGTTTTCCCTGTAGGTGAACGGCACAATCACCGCGACGCTGCCCTCGGCCAGGGCCTCCTGCGCAATGATCACCGGCGGATCATTGGACAGTTCATCGTGAAGCCGGGCCAGAACCGGCTCCATTGGCGTGGTGGGCGGCATCGACTCCAGCTTCTGCAATTGGAACCGCAGCTCCTCGGGAAGCCGCCGGTTGCGCGCCAGCACCTGCCCCAGCTTGTGTAAGGTGGGGCACTGCACGAGCAGTGCCGCCAGACGAATCGGTGCATCGGCGCGCGCGGGAAGCGCCAACTGGCGCGCCAATATTTCTTCCTGTCGATGGGCCGGCAAATTCCCGAGAAAGAATGCCATGCCGTCGACCAGCAGTGGCCGCCATGGCGCGAGCGATGAAGGGAGCAATTGGTGCAAGCCGATCGATTCGAGCAATTCGTCGTGCAGCATGATGCCTCCTTCATGCTGGCTCCGGGAGTCCCCGCGGGTACTGTAACCGCTCACTCCCAATTCTAGTCCGGTCAGCGGTCGCACTTGATGTGCCCGGCCAGCATCCGGGCATCTGTCGGCAGGTAGCCGAATGTATCGTAGTGTGTTCGAGGTAAACAGTTGTAATTGTTGCAGAGAGACGACGGCGATCCGAGTAAAGTGGCTCCGTCAGTTCCCTCCCTACTGATGAAAGTCTTGCCCGCAGCCGCATGGTTCGCGGGCTTTTTTTGCGCTCATCGACACGCGTTGCCGAACCCCTCACCGGTATCCGCTGAAATGGGTTCTAGGAGCGCTCCGGAACATCGTCTTGCGATGCCCAACGATGACAACAATTCAAACAAGCATAGTCGGGGACCGCCCCGCCAATTGGCTGGATCACGCAGCCGGCCAAAACCACCTCGCCACGTCGCGAAGCTTTCCAGGTTTCATCGTCAGGATCACCCCAGACAAGAGGAACGCCTGCATATTGACTGCAAGATGGGCACTGATCTTTTTTTCCTTGCACCATAGCCTTTTATAACTTCTACTCTCAGACGCGTCATAGCGAGCCGACTAGCGAGATTACCACTCTTCCGTCATTTTGCGCTGCGGGCGCCCGACAAGCCCGGCGTGTTGATGACCCCAGATTGCAAGGGTGATGTTGTGCTGCATTCGGTAGCAACAATTTCCGACCCTAGGAAACAAATCCTCACCGCCCCTCATTCACAGCCATGAGCAAAGGTCCGCCCTTCATGTCGGCATCCAACTCCTCCAAGCAATCACTGGCTCACTGCTGCCCTATCAGACAGTCGAGTTTGGAGAAGTCATCGCGTTAATCGCTTGACGCTTCATCAGACGTCATCTTCGCGCCACTTTTCATTCGTCTTTTATAGTTACGTTACATCATCGCTTCTTGAGATCAAGTCGGCCCGATGCCGAAAGGCAAGCGGGCTTTTTTGTACACCTCGCCGCAGTTCGGTTGAAGCTACGCCATACGATTTGTCATCACGCGGTAATTTCTCCTGAGCAGAATCCTGCCTGTCTATTTAGTTGCCATTAACTTGTAGGCGTCAAAGAAACCGTATCTACCTGGGAAACTCCACAATGAAAAAATCGCTTCTCGCCATTGCTGTATTTGGCGTATTCGCAGGCGCCGCTTCGGCGCAGACAAACGTGACGATTTATGGCGTCGCCGACGCAGGCATTCGCTATCGCGACAACGGTGCATCGACGAACAGCAAGACATGGGGCCTCGACAGTGGCCTGCAGTCCGGCAGCCGCATCGGCTTCAAAGGCAGCGAAGACCTCGGCGGCGGCCTGTCCGCCCTCTTCACTTTGGAAACCGGATTCAATATTGACGATGGCTCGCTGGGCCAAGGCATTGCCGCCAGTACGAGCACGCCGGCGCTGACTCGGCTGTTTGGTCGCCAGGCGTTCGTCGGTCTGTCCGGCCGTTTTGGCGCCGTCAAGCTCGGCCGCCAGTATGCCCCCATTCGCGTCGCCCTCGAAAGCATCGATCCCTTTGGCCTCGGGGGTGCGGGCAATGCTGCCAACGTATTCAATGTGCATGGCGAGCGCACTGACAATACGCTGAACTATACGACTGCGAATATCGGCGGCTTCTCAGGCCAGCTTGCATACAGCTTCGGCGAGATCGCAGGTGACAATTCGGCCGGCCGTCAAATCGGTGTGTCGGGCGGCTACGCCAACGGCCCGCTCAACATCGTCGTCGCTTATCACAAGCAAAACCTGCTTGGCGGCGGTACCGCGACCGCGTTTCCGGCAACTCCGGCTGGCGACGCGAAAACCACCATGCTGGGCGGTACCTATGATTTCGGTGTCGCGAAACTGCATGCCGCGTATTCCCGGACCAAGGGAGAAAGCGCCGCAGGCGTAACCAATCTTGATCGTGATGACGCAATGATCGGCGTTAGCGCACCGGTTGGCGCAGGCACGATCCTGGCTTCGTACATCCTGCGTCGCGACGATATCGCCGGTACCGGCGGTACCAGCCGCGACGCCAATCAGATCGCACTGGGCTACCTCCACAACCTGTCCAAGCGCACGAACCTGTACACCATGTATGCTCGCACCACGAATGACGCGGGCGCCACATTGAACGGTGCAGCGTCCGCAGGCGCTGATCCCTCAACCTTCATGGTCGGTGTCCGCCACCGCTTCTAAGGTGCCGCGGGCATGCGCCCGCTGCGAATACAAAAGGCGCGCTGTTCAAAACGGCGCGCCTTTTTTCATGCAAGTCGCAGCACACCTTGTTATAAGAATGCCATTCGCAAGGTGCTATCGGAACGTTGAGACGGATGCCAGTATGCGAGACAGCAGCCGATACGGAATCGAAGTTTGAACGCCAGACACCTGATTCGTCCAGATCAAAGATCCATCCTCATGTGACCCGATGCGCCCGACGCGGAACATCAGAACATGTCGTCAATACCTGTGAGAGATGCATTCATTCAAGAATGCGGGCAGGCGGAGGCGGGGTGGTCGGTACACCACCCCGCTTCTGTGCGGACCTGGTGGCGTACCTGCCTGCCGTCATGCATATCGTTTGCATGTACAGCAGTTGGAAGAGATCATACAAGCGCATTGTTACCGCGACATGACCTCATGCAGGCCGCAGAAAATAATCTTCATCGGGTATTCAATGATCGGACGGTTTCTCGCCGCATGCGAAGCGCAAAACGTCTTCCTGCGACCGAGGTCGCCGGAAGGCGCTTGCATCAAGGAGGTACTGGATTACCAGATGGTTTTGCCAGCCTGGTCCTTCAGCTGCGTTTTCCACGCATCTTCCACCAGCTTGACCACGGCTGCCGGCATCGCAACATAGTCCAGCTCAGCAGCCATTGCGCCACCGTTCTTGTACGCCCAGTCGAAGAACTTGAGCGCTTCTTTCGCCTTCGCCGCATCCGCTTGCGCCTTGTGCATCAAAATGAAAGATGCGCCGGTAATCGGCCAGCTGGCCTTGCCGGGCTGATTCGTCAATACAACCGCGAAGCCCGGCGTTTTCGTCCACTCGGCGCCGGCAGCGGCGGCCTTGAATGTCGCGTCGTCCGGTTGCACAAACTGGCCATCCAGATTCTGCAATTGCGTATGCTGCATATTGTTTTTCTTTGCGTATGCATATTCAACATAGCCGATCGATGCCTTGATCCGCTGAACGTTTGCCGCGACGCCTTCGTTGCCTTTCCCGCCTACGCCAACCGGCCATTTCACCGCGGTGCCGGAGCCAACGGTGTTCTTGAAGTCAGTGCTGGACTTGCTCAGGAAGTCGGTCCACAGAAAGGATGTGCCGGAACCATCGGCGCGATGGACCACCGCGATGTCATCGGTCGGCAGCTTTACGCCCGGGTTAAGCGCAACGATGTCGGGATGAGCCCACTTCGTGATCTTGCCCAGGTAAATGTCTGCTATGACGCGCCCTGTCAATTTTAGCTGCCCCGGTTTGATCCCTTCCAGGTTTACTACCGGGACAACCCCGCCCATGATCGCCGGGAACTGCATCAAGCCGTCTTTCTCAAGATCCTCGGCGTGCAAGGGCATGTCTGACGCTCCGAAATCCACCGTCTTTGCCTTGATCTGCTTGATGCCACCACCCGAACCGATCGACTGGTAGTTCAGTCCAGTGCCGCTTGCACTTTTATAGGTAGCAGCCCATTTTGCATAGATCGGATAAGGGAAGGTGGCGCCCGCGCCGGTAATATCGCCGGCGAGAGCATTCGACAACGTCAGCGCCACTCCGAAAGCGGCAAGTGTGGATTTGAAAAGCACATTCATTCGCAGAACTCCTAAAAAAATATACGAGTGGAAGGATCTCCACTCTAGCGAGTGAATATGACAAGCCGGTGACGCGGCAGAACCAAGATCCGATTGAATGCGGCGTCGATATTCCGCAATTCGCAACAGCACGAATTCCTTGCGCGGCGTGATAGAAAGCTCGACGGCGTGAGGTCAAGCTCCGCGTTATCTGGAGAGCGCTGATCGCGCACCTCGCCCTCCCTCCCCTTTCCAAGCGCGGCACGCCGGCAAGACACCGATGTCACTCTCACGTCACACTGGCTGACTATCATTTTTACGCGAGCCGCATCCGGACAAGCTGGTGCGCTCGTTTCTGATGCTTGATATGCACGCTGAATGCTGCTTGCCGCATGACGAGCGAGCAGATTGCGTGCCTTCACCGACAAACAATCAAAGGAAAAAAAACGATGAGCACGTCTCTCGATCTTTCACGTCGCCGCATTCTCAAAGCCTTGTCCGGCGCCCCGCTCTTGCCGCTTGCGGCTGGCAGTGGCACGTCCTTTCTCCTGGCCGCCTGCGGTGGCAGCTCGGCAGCGATCGCGTCGACAGATCTTGCTTCTGTGACGTTCAGCGCGGCATCGTTCAACGGCATGGCTGCGCCGACGCTGGCAAATGCCGCCGCCATGGCGACGACCACCGTTGCCTCAAGCTTGACGGCCAGCTACAGCGATGGCACGAAGCAAAATTATGCGCTGGCATATGAGACGTTTTTCATCACTGGCGGGCAAGTGCCGAACGGGACGGGCGGAACGACACTGAGCGGCGGTTACTATGACATCAATAATCAGCCGATCGCGGACAAGTCGGCTGCTGGCAATCCGCAGTTTTATTCGGACTGCCCTGACGGATCGTCCCTGCTGACTCTTTCCAATCCCGCGGTCGCAGGCGTCAGCGGCAACACGGTATTCGCCGTCGTGCAGTTCGAATACACCAGCCGCGACGCAGCCGGCAACTCGATGTACGGCCGCCTGCCATCGCCGATCGCGGTGCTGACACTGGATCAGAACAAGACGACCGGCAGACTCAGTCTGGTGAAGTACTCGAACGTTGACACCAGCGCGGTCCATGGCCTGTGGATCACCTGCGGCGCAAGCCGCTCCCCGTGGAATACTCATCTCTCCAGCGAGGAGTATGAACCGGATGCGACTGCGATCGCGACGAACGCGCAATTCCAGGCGTTCAGTCAAAACCTGTACGGCGACCCGACCCGGGCAAACCCGTATCACTACGGGCATCTGCCGGAGGTGACCGTCAATCCCGACGGCACCGGCAGCATCAGGAAACACTATTGCCTGGGACGTATCTCGCATGAGCTGGTGCAGGTCATGCCGGATGAGCGCACCGTGCTGATGGGCGACGACGCGACCAACGGCGGCCTGTTCATGTTCATCGCAGACGCTGCCCGTGATCTGAGCAGCGGCACCTTGTATGTCGCGAAGTGGAATCAAAAGACTGCCGAAAACGGCGGCTCGGCCGATCTCGGCTGGATCAAATTGGGCAAGGCGACCAGCGCCGAGATCAAGACATTGGCCGATACCCTGGGCGCTGCCGATATCCTTGACGTCAAGACCGCGGATCCTTCGGATGCGAGCTACACGAGGATTGCGTTCAGCGGGAAGAGCAACTGGGTCAAATTCATGCCGGGCAAGGAAAAAGCCGCCGCCTTCCTCGAAACCCATCGCTACGCCGCATTCAAGGGCGGCAGCCTGGGTTTCACCAAGATGGAGGGCACCACCGTCAATGCAAGAGACAAGATCGCCTATCTGGCAATGAGCTATATACAGGCGGCAATGAAAAACGGCTCGGGCGGCATCTCGGTGCAAGGCCCGAACGCCGGCGCCATCTATGCGTTGAACCTGAAGGGCGGGCAGACTGACGATACGGGCGCGGCGATCGACAGCCAATGGGTGCCGGTGGACATGGCAGCGCTCCTGCTTGGCGAAGACCTTTCGGCGCCTGATGCGCTCGGCAATCTTGCCAATCCGGACAAGATCGCCAATCCGGACAACATCAAGTTTTCAGAAAAGCTGCGCACACTCTTCATCGGCGAAGACAGCGGCCTGCATGTCAACAACTTCCTGTGGGCCTACAACGTGGACACGAAGCTTCTTTCGCGCGTGATGTCGTGCCCGGCCGGCGCCGAATCGACCGGTCTGCACGCAGTGGACGACATCAACGGTTTCGCCTACATCATGAGCAACTTCCAGCACCCCGGCGATTGGGAACTGACCAGGGATGCAAACGGCAATGTCACCGGCGGCCTGCATTCGAAGGTCTATGCAACGCTAGACCCGCTCGAAAAGCAGAACTATCGCAATCTGCAAGGTGCTGCCGTCGGATACCTGACCGGGTTGCCGACCTTGGGATAAACCCAAAACTCATCGCGAGCGGCAGAACCCATACGGAATCTCCCCGCACGGGTTCTCTGTTCTCATGCAGTGTGAATTGCCGGCACAAGCTCTCCCAGGCATGCCCCGAAAACGGAAGAACCGACATGCGCGCGTGATGCTCCGATTGCCGGAATCGATATTTTCTGTATCGAAGGCAAGAGCCCTGGTCGCGGAAAATTGTTACGCGGCAGGCATGATTCACGGCTATCATAGATAGCGCTATCAATTGTATTGTCTTCGATACATGCCCAAGTCCAACAGCCCTCAACGCGGCCGCTCGCACCAACGCGTCACACTGGCGGATGTCGCGCGCGCAGTCGGCGTTTCCACCATGACTGCCTCGCGGGCCATTACGCGGCCGGAACTGGTCACGCCTGAGCTGCGCGCCCAAATCGAAAAGGCGATCGCAAGTCTTGGCTACGTGCCGAACCGTGCCGCTCGCTCGCTTGCTTCGGCACGTTCGCATGTGATCGCCGTGCTGATCCCTTCGCTTTCCAACGCAGTCTTCACCGATGTGCTTGCCGGCATCCAGGATGCGGTGGATGCGGAGGGCTATCAGGTGCTCATCGGCAATACGCGTTATTCCGACGCGGAGGAGGAAAAGCTGGTCAACATCCACCTGCAGTCCAATCCGGATGGCGTGATCCTGACCGGACTGACGCAGAGCGACAAGGTGCGCCAGATGCTGGCCGCCTCCCGCGTTCCGACCGTGTCGATGATGGACCTCTCCGACGATCCAGATCGGTATTCAGTCGGGCTTTCGCAATTCGATGCGGGCGCCACCATTACGCGTCACCTACTGGAAAAGGGCTACCGCCGCATCGGCTTCATCGCGTCGCAACTCGACGAACGTACCATCAAGCGCGCCGAGGGCTATCGCCACGCCTTGCGCGAGGCAGGGCTGTACGACGCGCGCCGGGAAATCCTGGTGCCCGATCCGTCGACGATCGCGCTCGGCGCCGAGCTGGTTGGCCGCCTGCTTGCGGTTGCCCCAGATTGCGACGCCGTGTTCTGCTGCAACGATGACCTTGCCTACGGCGCGATCTACCAGTGCCAGCGGCGCGGCATCGCGATTCCCCGCAAACTGGCAATCTGCGGATTCAATGACCTGCCGGCATCGGCATGGATGAACCCATCCGTCACGACCATTGCCACTCCACGTTACCGGATCGGCTACGAATCAGCAAGCCTGCTCAAGCGGCTGATCGAGGGCGAGAGGCCGGAACACCGCAGAATCGACCTCGGTTACACGCTGATGGCGCGCGAAAGCACCTGACGCCCGTTTCTGCTGCAAAGCACAATCGATTTTTCTTTACATGCCCGGAACAGGCGTTAAAATTCGCATAAATGTTAGCGCTAACAACAAGGTTGAATGTGAAAGAAAAGCTCAAGGATCCGGCGCGGGAAAAAAGCGGCAATGCGAGGCGTTATGTCGTGATGGGCGTCAGCGGCTGCGGCAAGAGCGAGATTGGCGCGCGGCTGGCGGAGCGGCTGGCTTATCCCCACCTCGAAGGCGACCGATATCACTCCCGGCACAACGTCGAGAAGATGGCGGCAGGCATTCCGCTCAATGACGACGACCGCCGCGACTGGCTGCGGACCCTCGGCACGGAGATCGCCGCCGCGCACGAAGAATCGCGCGGCCTGGTGCTGTCATGTTCCGCGCTCAAGCGTAGCTACCGCGACCTGCTTCGCCAAAGCGATCCCGGGCTCATCTTTATCCACCTGACGGGCGAGCGCGGTCTGATCGAGGAGCGGATGCGAGCCCGGCCCAACCATTTCATGCCGGTGTCGCTGCTCGACAGCCAGCTGCGCGACCTCGAACCGCTGGCCGGCGGCGAAACCGGCATGGAACTCGACATCCGGCTCGCGCCGGACGACATCGTGCAGCGCGTCCTCGACCATCACGGCAAGGCATGACGGCGGACATCCGGGAGACAGCAATGAAACAACTCGTATCAAGACTCGAATCGCTGGTCGAAGGACTGATGGCCGTGGCGCTGGCAGTGATGGCTGCCTGCGTGTTCGGCAACGTCGTTCTGCGCTATGTGTTCAACACCGGCATCGCGGCGGCGGAAGAGATTTCCCGCCTGATGTTCGTCTGGCTCATTTTCCTCGGTGCCATTCTCGCGCTGCGCAGGAACGCCCACCTCGGCGTGGAGCTGGTGCAGGCACGGCTGCCGAAGCCGGCACGCAAGGCCTGCGCAGTCATCAGCCACCTGCTGATGCTCTACGGTCTCTGGCTTTTCCTCTACGGCAGCTGGACGCAGACACTGATCGGCCTGCACACGTTCTCGACGGTGCTCGGCTACCCCACTGCATTCATGGCGTCGTCGGGCCTGCTCTGCGCCGCATCGATGATGCTCATCGTGCTGGCAAACCTGTGGCGGATCGTCATCGGCCATCCGGACGCAATTGTCCCTGGCAACGCAGCCGCGGCGATGCCGCAGGCGCATGCCGAACACCCCGGCACTCACGGCGCCACTGCAGAAACCGTCTACGAACAAAAGGTAACGAAATGACGCTCACCGTATTCCTCGGCTCGCTCACGCTGCTGATGGCGCTCGGCATGCCGATCGCTTTCGCCCTGCTCCTGACGGGCGTCGTGCTGATGATCCACATCGACTTTTTCGATGCGCAGCTGGTTGCGCAGAACCTGCTGTCCGGCGCCGACAACTTCCCGCTGATGGCGGTGCCGTTCTTCATCCTCGCCGGCGAACTGATGAATGCGGGCGGCATTTCGAAGCGCATCATCAACCTCGCCGTCGGCTTCGTCGGGCATATCAAGGGTGGTCTCGGCTACGTGACCATTGCCGCCTCGGTGCTGCTGGCGAGCCTTTCCGGCTCGGCCATCGCCGATACCGCAGCGCTTGCCACACTGCTGATCCCGATGATGCGCGATCATGGCTACGCGGTGCCGCGCTCCGCCGGACTGATCGCTTCCGGCGGCATCATCGCGCCCATCATCCCGCCATCCATGCCCTTCATCATCTTCGGCGTGACGACGAACACCTCCATCAGCAACCTGTTCCTGGCCGGCATCGTGCCCGGCGTGCTGATGGGCGGGGCACTGATTGCGGTGTGGTACATGCTGGCGCGCAAGATGGATGTCACGCCTCAGCCGAAGGCCGGATGGGGTGAGCGCCGCAGGGCACTGGTCGATGGTGTCTGGGCACTGATGCTGCCGGTGATCATCCTCGGCGGACTGCGCGGCGGCATCTTCACGCCCACTGAAGCGGCGGTCGTAGCAGCGGTGTATTCGCTGTTCGTCGCGCTTTTCATCTACCGCGAAGTGAAGTTGCGTGACCTGCGCCGCCTGCTGGTCGACGCTGCGCGCACCACCAGCACCGTGATGTTCTTGTGCGCCGGCGCACTGGTTTCCTCCTACATGGTCACGCTCGCCGATTTGCCCGCCATGGTCACCGATTTCCTCGGGCCGCTGATGCAGGATCCGCGTGTGCTGATGGCCGCGATCATGCTGCTGCTCCTGGCGGTCGGCACGGTAATGGATCTCACGCCCACCATCCTCGTGATGGGGCCGGTACTGATGCCGCTGGCGGTCAAGGCGGGCATCGATCCGACCTATTTCGGCGTGATGTTTGTGCTGGTCGGCACGCTGGGCCTGATTCATCCGCCGGTCTGCACGGTGCTGAACGTGGTCTGCGGCGTCGCAAAGATCTCGCTGGAAAGCGCAACGAAGGGCATCTGGCCGTTCCTGCTCACCTACATCCTGCTCATTGCACTGTTTATCGTTTTCCCCGGAATCATCACCGTGCCCCTGCACTGGTTCCGCTAACCCTTGCCTACAACACCTGGAGGAGTCATGAATCACATTTTCAAGAAACTCGTTCTCGCTATCGCTGTCGCAGGTGCCGCCACCGCGGCGCTGGCTGCGGATTTTCAGCCGCGCATCATCCGTTTCGGCTACGGCCTCGCCGAGGACAGCAACCAGGGCCGCGCGGCGAAATTCTTCGCCGACGATCTCGCCAAACGTACCGGCAACAAGATGCGCATGAAGGGCTTCGGCAATGCCAGCCTCGGCAGCGATATCCAGATGCAGAACGCGCTGATCGGTGGCGCGCAGGAAATGATGGTGGGATCGACCGCGACGCTGGTCGGCATCGTTAGCGACTTCGGCGTCTATGATTTGCCTTTCGTGTTCCGCAACGAGAAGGAAGCGGATGCCATCCTGGACGGCCCCTTCGGCCAGGCGTTGACGGCGAAGCTGCAGGAAAAAGGCCTGGTCGGCCTGGTCTACTGGGAGAACGGTTTCCGCAACCTGACGAACTCCAAGCACCCGATCACGAAGATGGAAGACCTGAAGGGCATCAAGCTGCGCGTGATGCAGAACCCGGTCTACATCGACATGTTCAAGGGCTTCGGCGCAAACGCCGTCCCGCTTGCGTTCTCCGAATTATTCACCGCGATGGAGACCGGGACTGTCGACGGCCAGGAAAACCCGGTCACGACCATCCAGTCGAGCAAGTTCTATGAAGTGCAAAAATACCTGTCGCTGACCAAGCACGTCTACAGCCCGTGGATCGTCCTTGCCAGCAAGAAGTGGTGGGACAGCCTGAACGCCGACGAGCGCAAGGCGGTCCAGGACTCTGCCTTCGCCGCGCGCGACTTCGAGCGCAAGGACACGCGCGAGGCATCGGCAAAGGCGATCGACTTCCTGAAATCCAAGGGAATGCAGGTCACCGTTGTCAGCGACAAGGAAATCGAACGCATGCAGGAAACCACCCGCCAGGCAATGTATAAGTTTGCCAACGACGGGCATGCCAAGCTGATCAAGGATCTGCAGTCCGAGGTGGAAAAGCAGCGCAAATAGACGACCGGCGCGCCGGGTCCAGGAAATTCAATATGGGCGCCGGCATGGCGGGGCAAGGCGACACGGATAAAACCCGCTTTGCCTCGCTCGTTTTGCGTCGGTCCGCGACTGCACCGGCCATCAATCCGGCGGTCGGTGCAGCGACTCGCATGTCGTCTTTGATATTTTTAAGCTGCACCAAGGTCGCGCCACGGAACGACTGACGGATGCGCACGAACTGCTGAAAACAGGATGTGCGTTTACAAGGCATCTGGTTGATCGAACCGGCGCATATCATCTCGGACGCAGCGTAACTGCACGTCAAGTCGACCCCGATTGACATGCTGCCAGTTTGAAAAAAACAGCCAAGGGATTGGTCCTGGGTGCTATCTGGCGGTACCGCTCTTCGCCGCCGGCGTTGCCCCAACCTCGCCGCGTAGCGCCTGGTTCGCGCGCAACAGATCTTCGATCTGCGCTGCCGGGACCGGCGGGCTGAAGTAATACCCCTGGATCTGGTCGCAATGGTGCTTGCGGAGGAAAGCCAGCTGTTCCTCAGTCTCCACACCTTCCCCGATCACGCGCAGGCCCATGCTGTGGGCAAGCAGGATCACAGCTCTGGCAATAGGCGCATCGTCGTCCACGCTTTGAATGTCGCCGATGAAAGAGCGGTCGATCTTCAGAGTGTGGATCGGAAAGCGATGCAGGTAGCTCAGGCTCGAATAGCCGGTGCCAAAGTCGTCGATCGACAGGCTAACGCCCATATCGTTCAACCGAGATAGCGTGTCGACGCCCACCGCCGCGTTCTTCATGATGACGCTTTCGGTAATCTCCAGTTCCAGCGCATCTGCATCGCAGCCTGTCTCCTGCAGGACATGCGATACCAGCTTGACGATATCTTGCCGACCGAACTGGCGCGCCGACAGATTGACGGCCGTGCGGATGGCGGGCAGGCCGGCGCGCTGCCACGCCCGGCTCTGCGCACAAGCAGTTCGCAATACCCATTCCCCGATCGGCACGATCAGGCCGGTTTCTTCGGCGACAGGAATGAAATAGTTGGGCGGAACCATGGGGCCATCGTGCGGCTGCCAGCGCAGTAGCGCCTCCACGCCAACGATTCTTCCACTCGCGATATCCACTTGCGGCTGGTAATGCAGGACGAATTCATCCTGATCAAGGGCCCGGCGCAGCCGCGCATCCAGTTGCAATCGTTCCAGCACGCGCGCGTTCATCTCATGTGCGTAGAACTGGAAATTGTTGCCGCCTCGCTCCTTCGCCTGGTACATCGCCACGTCGGCGCTACGCAGCAGGCCGGGGCCATCGCTCCCGTCTTTCGGATAGAGGCTGATGCCGATGCTGCCGCCCGGATAAAGTTCCTGCCCATTGACGACAAGCGGCTCCGCGAGCGACCGAAGCGCCTGCTGCGCCAGTTGCGCCACGTCGTCTTCCTGTCCGATGTCGGCAAGGATGACCACGAATTCGTCGCCACCAAGGCGCGCCACAGTGTCGCCGTTTCGAGTATTGCGGCTCAGGCGGCGGCCGGCCTCAATGATTACCTTGTCGCCCACATCGTGGCCGAGGCTGTCGTTGATGTTCTTGAAGCGGTCGAGGTCGATCAGCATCACCGCCACATACCGTTGAGCGCGCTGCGCATAGACGATTGCCTGCGACAGGCGGTCCTGCAGCAAGGTCCTGTTCGGCAGTTCGGTCAGCGCATCATGGCATGCCGAATAGCGCAGCTCCAGTTCCATCCGCTTGCGCAATGAAATGTCTTCGATCGCAGCGATGAAATACGACGGCATGCCGGGCGCGTCAAACACGAGCGAAACCGAGACGCCGACCCATACATAGCTGCCGCCCTTGCGTCGGTACCGCTTCTGGATCGAGTAGTTCTGAAGCTCCCCTGCCAGACTGCGCTGCATCGATTCCTGCGTCGATTCCAGGTCATCGTAATGAGTGATTTCAAACACGGTCATGCCAAGCAGTTCGTCTTCCGAATAGCCAGTGATCTGCAGCAGCTTCTCGTTGGCGCGCAACCAGCGCCCGTCCACCGTCGTATGGGCGAGTCCTACCGCGGCCTGGTTGAATGTGGCGATGAAACGCTCTTCGCTTGCGCGCAGCGCGGCCTGCGCCTGCAGGCGCTCGGTGAGGTCCTTGATCAGCGCCACCATGACAACGCGACCATCCGAGCGCGAGGCGCGTATGTGCACTTCGACTTGCAGGTGCGTGCCGTCCTTGCGCCTGAGCGCCGATCTGGTAACCGCCTGCTGCGTTGCACTGTATGCGATGGCGTCGTAATCGGCCTCCAGCCGCTCGCGGCTGAGACCGACGCGGGTCTGGTACGGCGAAAGCTGCAGCATTTCCTCGCGGGTGTAGCCCAGCATCGTGCAGGCAGTTTCGTTCACGTCGACGATGCGCATGCTGGCGCGGTCTACTACATAGATGGCGTCGGTGGTGTGCTCCATGCCGAGTCGGAAACGCTTCCATTCCTCTTCCGCGCAGACACGCTGCGTGACATCCTGCGCCACCAGCAGCCAGACTGTTTCACCCTCCAGCAAAGTCTCCGAGATATGGAATTCAATATGCCGCGCCCCCGTCGCAGAGGGTATCATCTGCACCAGCGTGTTTCCGGCTGAAAGCGGCGAGATTTTTTCAAGCAGCTGGTTGTTGCGGATAAGCGTATGCAGGGGCTGGCCCAACGCGCATTCCGTCGTCTCGATTCCGCACAGCTCGCACATTGCCCGGTTGATCGAGCGCACGCGTTGCACTGCGTCGACCACCATCACGCCGGCAGGCATGGCAGCAATCATCTGCTCGGCAAAATTCTTGTGCTGCAGGATCGTCTGGCGGTCGATTTCGAAATAGGTTTCGAGCGCGAGTCCGATGTCCAGGAAAACAATCTTCAGCAATGCATCAAAGGTGGGCAGGAATCGCTCCGCATCGCCTTCCAGCAGTGACCACAACGTCGGCGCCATGGCCGACAGGTATTTCCGGTAGGCGCCGATATACCACTTCGCATCCAGCCCGATATGGCGGTGCACCACGCCTACGCGCACACGGTCCTGCAAGTACGCCTGTTCGTATGCGCCCCTGGTGAGTTGGCTGAAATAACGATCATGCGCCTGCCGCAGCCGTTCCACAGCGCCGGCGTCAGGTAACAGCGCGCTCAGGGGGGGAAACGCCATCAGGTAATTGAAAAACTTCTCCTCCACGGCCTGCCGTGTCTGCGACAACGGAAGGTCAATGCCATACAACAGCTCGACATCAGCCGGACCGAACTCCAGGAATGCCTTGCGCTGGACGAGTTCGTCCTGCGTCAGGCCGATCCGGTCGGCGATGTCCCGCGCTGTTTCGTCGAGGTCTTTCATGGACTAGAACTGCTCCCATTCGGCGTCGGAGCCCGTGCGCTGGAGGAGAGGTCTTGCCGCCGCGCTCGCGCTCACCTGGCGGCGAAGCGGTTCAGCTGCCATCTTCGCGCCGGCGGACGGAACCGCTCGCAGGCTTGCGACGGAAGGCGCGGCAACCGATGGCTGCGCGCCGGTCAGCTTGAAGACGCTGACCACATGCGCCAGTTTTCCCGCCTGGTCCTGCATCGCCTCCGATGCCGCCGCAGCTTCTTCCACCAGGGACGCGTTCTGCTGCGTCGCCTGGTCCATCTGCGTGATCGCCTGGTTGATCTGCTCTATGCCGGCGGTCTGCTCCTGACTGGCGGCCGTGATCTCGCCCATGATGTCGGTAACGCGCTGGATGCTGTCGACAATCTCGCGCATGGTGGTACCGGCTTCGTCGACCAGCTTCGCGCCGGCGTCGACGTTTTCCACCGAGTCGTCGATCAGCGCCTTGATCTCCTTGGCGGCAGCGGCGGAACGCTGCGCGAGGCTGCGCACTTCGGCGGCAACAACGGCGAAGCCGCGCCCCTGCTCGCCAGCGCGCGCTGCCTCTACCGCTGCATTGAGGGCAAGGATATTGGTCTGGAACGCGATGCCGTCGATGACACCGATGATGTCGACGATCTTGCGCGATGAGGTGTTGATCGAACCCATCGTGTCAACCACGTGCGCCACCACCGCGCCGCCCTTGCGCGCCACTTCGGAGGCAGAAGCCGCCAGCTGGTTGGCCTGGCGCGCGTTGTCCGCGTTCTGTCGTACCGTGGACGTCAGCTCCTCCATCGACGAAGCCGTTTCCTCCAGCGAACTGGCTTGCTCTTCGGTGCGTGCTGACAGGTCCTGGTTGCCCGCCGCGATCTGGCTGGATGCGGTGGCAATGGTATCGGTACCGGTGCGGACCTCACTCACCACGGTCGCAAGGCTGGCGTTCATGTCTTTCAGCGCCTGCATCAGGCGTCCGGTCTCGTCGCTGGATTTCACCTCGATCGTGCTCGTCAGGTCGCCCGAGGCGACCGTCTGCGCGACCTGGACCGCCACATGCAGCGGGCGCGTGATGCTGCGCGCTACCCACCAGGAGAAGCCGGCCGCCAGCAGGATCGCGACGGCGGCAAGGCCGAGCATCAACGTGGTTCCTTCGCGATATTGTGCCTCCGCATCCTCACGGCCTTTCTCCATCAGCTTGCCGCCCAGGTCGACCAGGCCTTTTATCTGCAAAAAATAGGAATCCTGCGCGGGTGTCACGACGTTCAGCAGGTGCAAGGAAGCCTCGGAATGCCGGCCCTCTCCCAGCAACTTGAGGTAGTCCGCGCGCGCGGCGAGATATTTCGCGCGTTCGGCCTGCAGAACGCCCAGAATCTCCCTTCCCTTCTTCGTCTGGAGCATTTTTTCCAGCTCGTCGACATGGGAGCCGATGTCTTTCCTGATTGCTTCACTCTTTGCCAGTTCCGCCTTGAGCCGGTCGGTGTCATCGATCATCAAGAGGTTGCGCAAGGTCGTCGCTTGCAAGCTGACGCCTTCCATCACCTTGTTGGCGATCGACACCCGCGGGTAATAATTCCTGGCAATCAGGTTGGTGCTGTCGTCGAGCGCACTCAGGCGCGCAATTCCCAGTCCGGTGACGCCGATCAGCAGCAGGATGACCATGCCGAAACCGGCCGCAAGCCGGGTTCCGACTTTCAGGTTTGCGAAGAACATGTTGTATAGCCTTTCTGAAACGGATGTGATGATTGGTGCGTTCTGATCCTTCCCCGGTCCGGCATGCGCCGAGGATGGTGGCGGATTCGGATGCGGGTCAGGCAGCCAGTCTGTCGACCACCCCCATTTCGGCACCCGATATCAGCCGCTCTATATCGGCCAGAATCAGCATGCGCTCATCCAGCATCCCGATCCCGACCATGTAGTCGGTGTCCATTGCCGAGCCGACTTCCGGCGCCGGCTTGATCTGGGTGCGGTCCAGCGTGATCACGTCCGATACGCTATCCACCACCATGCCGACCACGCGGCCAGCAACATTCACTATGATCACCACGGTAAACGGGTTGTCACCCGCCGTCCCGAGGTTGAGCTTGATGCGCAAGTCCACGATCGGCACGATCGCGCCGCGCAGGTTGATCACACCCTTCAGCCACTCGGGCGCGTTAGCGATATGGGTTACGGCCTCATGACTGCGCAGTTCCTGCACCTTCTGGATATCGATACAGTATTCTTCGCCACCAAGGTTGAAGGCGAGGAACTCGAGTGCGGCCGAGAGTACTGCTCCGTCCATTGGCAATTCCAAGCTTGTATTCGTTTGCATCACGGCCTTTCGCTGTGGTTCACGCTGTATTTCATTACCATGCTGTTGTCGACCGTTCCCGCTGGGCAGCGGTGTTTCCCTGCCGGCGATACGCGTACATCCTGAAAAAGGTCAGTGCCGATTTAAAAACTCGGCAGCAATTCTGGAAAGGTCTGTTTAAGGAATTGCGTGGAGAGTTTTCAATACGCCCTCAGGGCATCGTCCCCGGCCGCATCGGTTGCGGGCACGGACGGTTTCGTGCTCATGGCCCAAGATAGCGGATCGCGAACATAATTTCCGTCAAGCAACTATTTTGATTATGTAGTTGGATCCCAAACAAATTCCGTAGGCGATCCCCGACAGACCAATTCCGTACACGCATTTGCCACGCCTTGACGACTCAGAATGCCGCGAGCTCCTGCATGATTTCCCTGCCGATACCTCCGAGCGGGACCGTTTTTGCCACGGCGCCTCGCTTGATTGCTTCCTTCGGCATGCCGAACACGACGCAGCTGGCCTCATCCTGCGCCACCGTGCGCGCGCCAGCATGGCGCATCTCCAGCAGGCCCGTAGCGCCGTCGTCGCCCATCCCGGTCATGATCACACCCAAGGCATTGGCCCCCGCACATTTCGCAACCGAACGGAACAGGACATCCACGGATGGCCGGTGGCGGTTGACCAGCGGCCCGTCGACCACCTCGACGAGATACTGGGCGCCATGACGGCGCAAGAGCATGTGCCTGCCGCCCGGCGCAATCAACGCCCGTCCCGGGATGACGCGGTCATTGTGCTGCGCCTCCCTGACTTCAAGCCGGCAGATGCTGTCCAGGCGCGCAGCGAAGGCCGCGGTGAATTTTTCAGGCATGTGCTGCACGACGACGATGCCGGGCGATACTCGTGGCAATCCCGCCAGCACCACCTCCAGCGCTTGGGTCCCACCGGTCGAGGTGCCAATCGCCACGACACGCTCGGTCGTCCGCGTCATCGCATCGCCACTGGCCGGAGGCAAAATCACGCTGGCCGAGTATTTTTCAACGACGACGGGCGCGCTGCCCGGCGTGATGTGCCTGACATTCGCGCGGGCAGCGGCGCGCACTGCATTCACAAGGTCGTCGGAAGTGTCCTTGAGATACTGTTTCAGTCCGAGTTTCGGTTTGGTAATGACCGCCACGGCGCCGGCAGCCATCGCTTCTATCGTGGTCTGCGCCCCTTTCTCGGTCAGCGTCGAACAGATCACGACCGGTGTGGGACGCTCGCCCATGATCTTCCTCAGGAAGGTGAGACCATCCATGCGCGGCATCTCGATATCGAGCACGATGACATCCGGCCACTCGTCCTTCATGCGCGTCAGCGCGAGCAGCGGGTCGGCCGCCGCGCCGATCACGGTGATGTCCGGCTCGCTCTCCAGCAGTCCGGTCACCACCTGTCGCACCACGGCGGAATCGTCCACCACCATCACTCTGATGCGCTTCATCGCAGCCGCTCCGGCGCGGCGCGCCCATGACCGTTCTTCATCTACGCATTCTTTCGCTTGCCGAGCGCCGTGATGATTTTGCCGTACAGGTCTTTTGCGGAAAACGGCTTGACCACGTAGGCGTCGACGCCGAACTCCATGAAGGCGCGGATGATGTCCTCGTTGTCCGCGTTGCCCGAAATCATGACAAAAGGAACACGCCGGAAGTTGGCGCGTGACCGCATCCACTTGACCAGGCTGTTGCCGTCTCCACCCGCCATCTTCCAGTCGCACACGACGGCATCGAAGTGCTGTTCATTCAACATAGCGATCGCCCCTTCCAGACCGGATGCCTGCTCGATATGGGCGAATGGGTTGATACGCTCGATACCTGAACTCATCAGGAAACGGTGGACCTGGACATCGTCCACCACGAGAATGCGCAGGTCCTTGGAATAATCAATGTTCATTGTCGGATTCATCCGTGAGTTGAAAGGAAAAAATGCCTGCGGCAACGTCGCGCAACACAGGCGACAGGCGGGCGGCCTCTTCTTCCATGCGCTGGCACGCTGCGGCAAAATCATGCGGAGGCGCGCCTTTCGCCTCTGTTTCCAGCGCAACACAGGTACTGTGCGCCGCGTAGGCCGCAATGCTGCCAAGGCTGCTCTTGAGGCGGTGCGCCATGTCCTTCATGCCGACTGCATCCTGATCGGACGCAAGCTGCCTTATTGCAGGCAGGTCGGTGTCGATCTGTTCGAGTACCAGTCTTGCCAGCATCCGCAAATGGGTGGCATCGCCGTCCACCGTGGCCAGCGCTTCGTCCAGATCGAACACCGGCAGCTTGCGTTGCGCATTCGGGCTTGCCGGCGCCGGAGGCGACGTAGGCAGCGCAGGGCTGGCCGTGCCGCTCATGACCGCATCGATCTTGTCGAGTAGCGCTCGCCCCCGGATCGGCTTGGCAAGGTAATCGTTCATGCCCGCCGCGATGACGATGTCGCGATAGCCCGCCATCGCATGCGCCGTCAACGCAACGATCGGCGTATCGATCCCTAGCGCGCGAATACGCCTGGCGGCCTCCAGCCCGTCCATGACCGGCATCTGCACGTCCATCAGGATGAGATCAAAGCGTACCGATTCCAGCAGGTCAACGGCATCCTTACCGTTCGTCAGCGCGGCGACGCGGTGCCCTGCCTTCTGCAGGACCGTGAGCGCGAACTTGCGGTTCACCTCATTGTCTTCCACGAGAAGGATGTTCGCGGATGCATTCGTCCGGGGCGTTGCCGGGAGCGGCACGGATGCATCCGGCCGCCGCTCCGATTCGGCAAGGCCGAGCCACACCTCGAAGGAGAACGTGCTGCCCTCACCCGGCGTGCTTTGCACATCGATGCGCCCGTCCATCAAGCCGACCAGCATGCGGCTGATCGCCAGGCCGAGGCCGGTGCCGCCAAATTGCCGGCTGGTCGACGCGTCGGATTGCGTGAACGGCTCGAAAATCAGCTCGCGCTGCCCTGGGTCGATACCGATGCCGGTGTCTCTCACGGCAAACATGGTCAGGATCCTGCCACCTTCCCGCGCGCGCGGGACCACCTCCACCGTGACGCCGCCACGCTCCGTGAACTTGAGCGCATTTCCCGAGAGATTGACAAGGACCTGGCACAACCGCAGCGGGTCGCCCAACAGCGATTCGGGCATGGCGGGATCGATGCACACGTCCAACCACAAACCCTTCTGCTGCGCGCGCACGACGAGCGGCGCGGCCATCGTGTGCAGGGTTTTCCGGAGATCGAAGACAACCGATTCGAGTGTGAGCTTGCGAGCTTCGATCTTCGAGAAATCGAGAATGTTGCTGATGATCCCGAGCAGCCCTTCGGCCGACGAATGCGCGGAGGAAAGGAACTGGCGCTGCTCCGCCGTCAGGGGCGTCTCGAGCGCCAGTTCCATCATGCCCATGATGCCGTTCATCGGCGTGCGGATCTCATGACTCATGTTGGCGAGGAATTCCGACTTGGCGCGCGTTGCCTCCGTCGCCCGGTCGCGTGCCTCGATCAAGTCACGTTCGACGCGCTTGCGTTCGGTAATGTCCGCGGTCGTCAGGATGACGCTGGCAAGGCTCTGCTCATGCCCGGGCGTCACGAAGCGCTTGACCATGATCTGGCGTACCGTGCGGTCCAGGCGGACAAGTTCGCTTTCATGCTCGAAAACAAGATGTCCGTTAAACACCGCTATCAGCTGTTCCGCGAAGTCGCGCATCGCCACCTCGCTCAGATAGCATCCAAGCATGCGCGGCACTTGCTCCATGCTGCTGGCGCCGATCAGGGCGAGGGCCGCGTCGTTGACATTGACGACGCGGACCAGCTCGGCGAGCCGCCTGGTTTCACCCGGGTTTTCTTCCAGCCATGCGCGCAAGTGCTCGATACCATTCGCCCGAAGTGCGAGCAGCGCCTGCTTGATCTGCGACCAGTCCATCTCCCAGATCGGTACCGGTGCATGGCGATACAAGCTGCCGAACCGCTCCTCGCTCTCCTTCAATGCCAGTTCGGTGCGCCGCCGCTGCTCGATCTCGTTCTGCAATCGCCGGTTCAAGGCCATTACCTCAAAGGTGCGCGCACCGACACTGTCATAAAAGTCACCCAGCATGTCGATGAGAACGTCCTGCAAAGGATCATTGGCCGGTTCAGCCGGCCCGCCCTCGCTGTCCGAACGCAGAGCGATGATCTGCCTGATCAGCCGTGCATCCACGCCCGCGATATGCCACTTCACCAGAAAGCCGAGCAGGTGATCGACCACATCGATGAGATTGGTCGCCACATAGGCGTCTGCCTTGTCGAGGAGTTCTGTGAAGCTTCGATATGCCTTGGCGTGCGCGTCCTTGTACGCGCGGTTGACGGGCCACGCCTGGATCAGTTCGGATTCCGACTGAAAGTGATACAAGGCATAATGACGCAAGTCGTCAAAGGTGTTCCTCAGTGCGAGATCTTCGGCGCCGCTCCCGCGCAGTTCGCTCAGTGCACTGATCTTGTCGATCAGGACCCGGTGCTGCGCATCGATCTCTTCCAGGCCGGTAGCGAATTGCTCGCTCCATGCCAAGATTGCCGTTCCATTTGTTTTCATTTACCGTTGTTCCGTGCTTCGCTTTCGAGCGGTCTGACCTGGCGCCCCCACACATGGCCGGTGCTGACATCGAACACGATCTGCCGATGGCCCACGCCAAACAGGCTTTCGGAAACCACCTTGATGTTGTGCCTCCGCAGCAGCGCACGCGCCGCCTCGCCATTGCGATCGCCGATCTTGAGTACATCTTTCTTTGCCTGGCCGGGAAACATGTCACCCCCGCCAAAGATCTTGGCGTGGCACTGTTCCGCTACCACGCCGGCCCGCTTGAGTTCTGCCAGCATCAGCGCCAGCGCGTCCTCGCCGTAACGCCCGTCCAGCGAAGCGCCGCGTCGCCTCCCACCGCTCGCCAGGATGAAATGCGACATGGCGCCGACGCGCACTGCGGGGTGCCATAAGGTGATCGACACGCAGGAACCGAGCAAGGTCCGTACGCGGTAGCTCGCGTCGCCAACGAAATATTCGCCGGGCTGCAGGAAGATGTCGACCATGGAGGAAGCGCGCTTTAACATCCCGTCAGCGCTTCCTGTAAACGGAAGGCATCACGCCTTCGACCGCCTCGGTGACATCATTCAGCGATTCGGAATGCCCGATGATGAAAAGTCCGCCCTGCCTCAGCAAGGACAAGACCCGGCCCACTACCTGCCGCTTCGTCTCGCTGTTGAAATAGATCATGACATTGCGCAGGAAGATGACGTCGAACGTACCGAGTTGCGGCAAAGCCGCATTGAGGTTGACCTGCGCGAACTGCACGCGGCTGCGCAGTGCACGATCGATCAGCAAAGTCCCCTTCTGGCCGTCGATGCCTTTCAGGCAATACTTCTTCAGATAAGGCGAGGGGATCTGCGTGGCGCGCTCCATCGGATAGTGCCCGGCACGTGCTTTTTGCAGTACGCGCGTGCTGACATCCGAACCGAACACTTCCCACGGTGCGCCATCCATGCAATCTGCCAGCATCATTGCGATGCTGTAGGCCTCTTCGCCGGTCGAGCTGGCGGCGCTCCATACACGCATGGGGCGCATGTGGTTCCGCGCCGCGCGGGCAAACTCGCGCAGCATGTCGAAATGCTTCGCCTCCCGGAAGAAATAGGTTTCATTGGTGGTCAGCAGGTCGACCGCCACCTGGGCCTCGTCCGGCACGTTTCCGCATTCGAGCAGGCGGAAATATTCGCCGTAACTGTCGACGCGATAGTGGGCCAGCCGCTTGGCCAGCCGCCCGACGACCAGCGCCTTCTTGGCGGGCGACAGGTTGATGCCGGCCGCATCGAAGATGAAGCGCTGGAACTGCCTGAACTCCTGGTCGGTAATGGTATTCGTCTTCATGCCTTGCGTGTTGCGCATTCGCTGCGCCGAGGCGCAGCGAATGCGCCTGCCTATGCGGCCACCCATGCGTTATTGCTGGCAATCAGTGACTGGGCCATCGTGTTCACGGTCGTCAGCGCTGCGATGTCGTCGAGCGACAGGACCTGCCCGAGATTCAGCAGGATCACGAACTTGCCGTTGACCTTCCCCATGCCTTCGATGAAGTCGGTCCGGATCTTTGCCCCGAAAGCCGGAGGCGGCTCGATGTCCGCCGCAGCGATATCGAGCACGGCATTGACCGCATCGACCACCACGCCAACCACCTGCTGCTCTTCGCCGTTATCGATCTCCACGATCACGATGCAGGTGCGCTTGGTGACCGTCGTCGCAGCCTTGCCGAAGCGGGCTGTCAAATCCAGCACCGGCACCACGGCGCCGCGCAGGTTGATCACGCCGCGTATGCACTCCGGCATCATCGGCACTTCGGTCAGCCCGCCGTATTCGATGATCTCTTTCACGGCGAGGATGCCGATGGCAAACATCTCGCCGCCCAGCATGAAAGTCAGGTACTGCGTGTGCTCCGCAGCCTGGATGACGGCAGGCAGATTGCCTGCCGCCTTTGATTCTACGAGTCCACTCATCGCCATACCTCCATCAGAATCGCGTGAACTGCGCTTCATCCACTTTGCCCTCACCGGCAAAAGCAAGCGCAACATTCGCCGGCTTCATTTCCGCATGCAGAGGCACAGAGGCCTTGCCTGCACGGCCCGATTTGCGCGCCATCGAGATGGCCGAACTCGCCTGCTTCCCGCTTTCCAGCTTGAAGAAGCTCATGGTGTGCTGGAGCTGTTCCGCCTGGCCGCTCATTTCCTCGGCGGTCGCGGCCAGCTCTTCGGAACTGGAGGCGTTCTGCTGCGTGACCTGGCTCAGTTGCGTCATCGCGGTATTGATCTGGCCGACGCCGGACGACTGTTCCTCGGAAGCAACCGTGATTTCCTGCACCAGGTCGGAAGTCTTTTTGATGTTCGGCACCATCGCGTCCAACAGGTGGCCGGCTTTTTCCGCCAATTGCACGCTGCTGGTGGCGACTTCGCTGATTTCCTGCGCCGCGACCTGGCTGCGTTCGGCGAGCTTGCGCACTTCCGCTGCCACCACGGCGAAGCCCTTGCCGTGTTCGCCGGCGCGCGCGGCCTCGATCGCGGCGTTCAGCGCCAGCAGGTTGGTCTGGTAGGCGATGTCATCGATGATCACGATCTTCTTCGCGATCTGGTTCATGGCCGCAGCGGTTTCCTTGACCGCTGCACCGCCCTCCGTCGCTTCCTGCGCGGCCTTGGTCGCCATGCCGTCGGTCACCTTCGAGTTCTCGGTGTTCTGCGCAATCGAAGCGGTCATCTGCTCAACCGAGGCACTGGTTTCCTCGACACTGGCGGCCTGTTCGCTGGCGGCCTGCGACAGCGATTGCGCCGTGGCGGAAACTTGTTCTGACGCGCTGGAGATGTTGTCGGTTGCACTGCGCACATCGCTGATGATTTCCGACAGTTTCTCCACCATGGCTTTCATGGAGAACATCAGGCTGGTCTTGTCGTTCGTCTTCACGACCACGTCCACGCTGAGGTCGCCCTCGGCGATGCGGCGCGCGATATCGGCCGCCACGAATGGTTCGCCGCCCAATTGCTTGGTCAGACTGCGAGTGATCAGGATGCCGAGCGCGACACCGGCAAGCGCGCTGCCGGCAACCAGGAGGATCATGAACAGGCGGCTTTCGTGATAGAGATCGTTCGCTTCCTTGGCGGCAGACACGCCGTTTTCTTCTTTCAAGCGAGTCAGCTCGGTCAGCTTGTCGTCAATTCCGGTAGCCTGGGGCATGAAGGTACTGAAGATGTATTGCGTGCTTTCCCTGTTTTCCTGCAGCTTCTCGCTCTCGACTTTCTGGATCACCTCGGGAATCAGCTTGTCGTATTCTTCCAGCATGCGATCCAGTTCGGCCAGCGTGCGCTTGCCCTGTTCTGAATAAAACATCGGCCGCGCCTTGCCCAGGTTTTCCTTCATCAGCGAGCGGTTCTTCCGGATCGCATCGACTGCTTTCTTCCTGTCGTCCATGGTTGGCGCCAGTGCCAGCGTCCGGACTGCCCTGCCGATATAGATCAGGTCGATATTCGCCTCCTTGACGTAGGAGACTCCCAGCAATTCCATTTCGTACAAGCGCGTGGCTGCCTCGCTGATCTTGCTCATGTTGAAAATCCCGATACCGCCAACGATCGCTCCGAGAATCGAAACAAACAAGAAACCGGCTATCAGCCTCGTTCCCACTTTCATGTTCCTGAACATGCTCACCCCTCCCAAATTTCTCAAGTCATCATCAACCGGCCTGGCCGGATGATGTCCGTCGTCAGGCCGCTTGCGTGCTTTGATTTGCCACCTCTTGCACCAGCATCGGCACGTCGAGGATCAACGCCACCTCTCCATTGCCAAGGATGGTCGACCCGCTGATGCACCTCAAATTCGCGAACATCTTTCCCATCGGCTTGATCACCGTCTGGAATTCGCCCAGCAAGGTATCGACCACCAGGCCGGCCTTCTTCCCTGCATAGTTGACCACCACGATACTTTCCCGTCGGCCTGCCGATCCTCCCGCACCGAACAGTTCCCGCAGCCGGATGAACGGCAATACTTCGCCACGCAGATTGGTGTAGTCATGCCCGACCTCGCTCGAAAACTCGATGCACTCCTCGATCATGTCTTGCGGGATGACGAACGTCGATCCGCCGAGCCCGACCAGGAACCCGTTGATGATGGCCAGTGTCAGCGGCAGACGCACGATGACTTTGGAACCCACGCCTTCCTCGCTTTGCACCTCCACGGTACCGCGCAGCGCGGTGATGTTGCGCTTGACCACGTCCATCCCGACACCGCGTCCCGAAAGCTTGGTCACCTTGTCCGCGGTGGAAAAGCCGGGCTCGAAGATCAGGTTGCAGATTTCCGCATCGCTCAGGCTCCGCCCCGGCTCCACAAGGCCACGCTCAACGGCCCTGGCGAGAATCTTGTCGCGCTTGAGACCGCCGCCGTCATCGCCGACCTCGATGACGATGCTGCCCGAGTCGTGATAGGCGTTGAGGCGCACCGTTCCCTGGGCCGGCTTGCCGCGCGCCGCGCGAAGTTCGGCCGGCTCGATGCCATGATCCATGGCATTGCGTACCAGATGCGTGAGCGGATCGGCGATCTTCTCGATCACGGTCTTGTCGAGCTCGGTCTCCTCGCCGCTCACCACAAGGCGGATATCCTTGCCGATCTCGCGTGAGACGTCGTGCACCACGCGCTGGAAGCGGTTGAAGCTTGCACCGATTTTGACCATGCGCAGCTGAAGTGCGCCGTCGCGCACCTCTTCGACAAGACTGGACAGGGTCGATGCTGCCTCCTGCAGCTCGTCATTGCGCGCCCGGCGCGCAACCAGATTGGCGCTGGCGCTGGCGATGATCAGTTCGCCGATCAGGTTGATCAGGTGGTCGAGCTTGTCGGCATCCACGCGGATGGAGCGCGTCTCACGCGCCCTGAACTGGTCACTGACATGTTGCTGCTTTGCGATGGCCGCATCGACCACGACGCCCGGGACCGCGCCCTGCTCCACCAGGATCTCGCCGAGGCGCTGCTGCGGCTTCGCCGCGGCCTGCTCCGCAAGCGCATGCTCAAGGTCGCCCGCCGTGACGCTACCGCAGCGGATGAGTATTTCTCCAAGGCGAGGTACTTCCTCCGGCAGCTCATGGATCAGCTTGACGTACTCGGATATCTTGCTGTGCGGCGGTAGGATGCACAGGCGGCAATCGTCGCGCACGAATTCGAACACGTTCTCGATGCTTGCCTTGTCAGTCTCGCTGTGGAAGGCGATCTCGAAACCGAGATAGCACCGTTCCGGGTCCATTGTCTCGTCGGCCGGCATGGCATCTGCCAGCGTAGCGATGCCGACGATCCGTCCGATAGTGCCGAGGTAACGAATGAATGACATCGGATCCATGCCATTGCGCAGGACATCGGGGCCGAACCGGAGCGAAATATGCCAGTAATCGCTGGCACCGCTTCCACTGCCTTCTATGCGCTCGAACGTGCCGGCATGCGCTTGTCCTCGCACATCGGCGACCGGGAGGCCGGCCTCTGGCAAGGTGCCGAGGACTTCGCGCAACTGGCGAACCAGCGGTGCTGCCGCTTCCGACATGGCATCGTCAGCTTCCAGCCGTCCTGCCGCAACCGTGTCAATCAGACGAGAGAGATGGTCGCGACATGACAGCAACAGCGCGAGCAGTTGACCGGTCACCTCGATCCTTGCTTCGCGCACCTCGTCCAATACGCTCTCGACGGCATGGGTGAACGCGACGATGTGATCGAGTCCGAACAAGCCGGCAGAGCCCTTGATCGTGTGCGCGGCGCGAAAGATCGCATTCACCGGTTCGGCCCGGGACTCGGCCTGCCCAACCGCAAGCAGCGCACTTTCCATGTCCTCCAGCAGTTCCCGGCTTTCAGCGACGAATGTCTGTAGTGCCTGGTCGAGATTCATGGGTTTTCCCTCTTTCCTGTAGCGGATGTCGCGGCTCAGCCCGCCGGAGCGATCACGATCGGATCGCCGAAGTAGGCGGCCAGGTTCAGCAGTTCAAATGCTTCCACCACCGCCGCGCTGTGCGCAACCATGCGTAGTGCGTGCCCATTGGCCTGCGCCGCCTTCCTGGCGAGCATCAGCAGTTGCACGCCCGCCGTATCGATTTCAGTGACTGCGGAAAGGTCGATCTCGAGCACGGGAGCTTCTCGAATGGCCGCAAGCAGTGATTGCTTCAGCTCATTCGCTCGGTAAATCGTCATCTCGCCTTCGATGCGCAGCACGACTTCCTTGCTGTTGTGCGCGCCCGCGTTGTCTCCATACTGTCCGCTTTGAAAATGTCTCATGGCAGGATCAGCTTCTGGACGGCGTTCAGGAACAGGTCGGGCTTGAACGGCTTCAGTACCCAAGCCTTGGCGCCAGCCGCCTGGCCTTCGCGCTTTTTCGACTCCTGCGATTCGGTGGTGAGCATGATCACCGGCGTGAACTTGTAGGCCGGCATCTGCTTGACTGCGTTCAGGAAGGCAATGCCATCCATATTCGGCATGTTGACGTCGCTGATGATCAGGTGCACTCTCTGCCCGGTCAGCTTCTTGAGCGCGTCCTTGCCGTCGCTGCCCTCGATGACGTCGTAGCCGGCGCCCTTCAATGCGATCGCAACCACTTGCCGCAGCGACGCGGAGTCGTCGACGATCATGATTGTCTTTGCCATCCCAGCTCCTAAAAGAACGTGATTTCGCTTGTGCCCGCCTGTGCGGCTTCGCCCTGATGCACTGCCCGCTCCTCAGCCATCGCATAGGTTTTTTCGAGCTCGGCCAGCAAGGGTCGCGCGTCCAGCGGCGGCATCCGGCCAGCGCACCCGGACTCCTCCCGGTGCTGCGCGAACAAGCCGGGCAACTGTTCGATGTTGTGCTTGACATGGCTCATGATCTGGCTCACCCGGTCCTGGAACTGCAGTTGCACCAGGGCCTCTCCGATCTCTGACTTGATGCCGATGCTCTCCTCCTTGAGAAGGCCGGAGGACTCGACCAGTGCGCTGGTCACCTGCCTGAAATTGCCCAGTACCGAACCGATTGCCGTCTCCGATGCCAGCATCGATTGCTCCTCATGGTCCATCGATTCCTGCGCGACCTGGCATGCGCCGAGAATGGCATCGCTGATGACCTGAACCTTTTCGGCAATGCGCTTGCCGGTGTCGCCCGACAGCGTCGACAGGTTGCGTACCTCCCTGGCGACCACGGCGAAGCCCCGTCCTGCCTCACCGGCGCGCGCCGCCTCGATGGCTGCGTTCAGGGCCAGCAGGTTGGTCTGCGCGGCGACGGTCTTGACATCGTCCGCCATCGACTTCAACTCATCGACAAACTGCTCGAGGCATCGCACCTTGTCCAGCATGGCCGCCTTGCTGCGCATGGCCGATTTGAGCGTGGACACCACCGAGCCGAGTTCTGCTTCACTGTTGGCGAATACCGCAACGAGACCGTTGTCATGGTCGTTGATCGATGCATCGGTCGCACCGCTCGATACCCGGACCGTCTGTTCCAGCTTGTCGACGATGCGTGAAAAACGCCCGGCGAGCGCAGTCACTGCGCCCTCCATCTGCGACATCGAGGACTCGATCTGGCCAGTCCAAACCGGAACGATCGAGGCACCGAGTTGCTCTCGACTGGAAAAATAGGTTTCCATCGCATCGCGACGGCGCTGCTCCTCCCGAACGACGCATCGGGCGAGGATGGCTCCGGCGGCGGCCAGGACCACCGCGAGCGCCAGATTGAGCCAGTTCCACTCCGCGCGTACCAGCACGGCAAGGCCCGCGGCAAACCCAAGCAGAAAAAAACCGGTCGGTGCGATCCCGCTGGTCCTGAAATGACTCGTCACCTTGCTCCTCACCCTTTGCGTCGGTCCGGTATTCAAACAGCCGCGACTATGTCTCGCACCATTGCTCTTGCAGCCCATGTCAAAAATTGTGTCGATTGCCTTACATGATGTGTTTGATTTTTTTGCATCATTAATGCCGCGACATTGACCGCGCGGGGGAACAAATATAGCGAAGGCGTGCGAGTTATTGCTGCCAAGCGATAACGATCAGATTGTCAAGATTGCGTAGATATTTGGCCGTCGTGAAACCACTACAGACAAATTCCGCCGCATGGAGAAGGGAAACATCGCGTATGAGAAACAGCCAAGGCAGCAGTCTCCCCTGATGCGAATCAGGCATCAAGGGAGACATCGTCGCGAAGAAATCGACACAAAGCCGATCGATGAATGCAGCGTGCAGGGCCCGACGCCGGTCGCGCCTATAGCCTCAAGCCGTGCTCGATGGCATAGCGCGTGAGATCGCTGTTTGATTTGACGTGCAGCTTGCCCATGATGCGGGCGCGGTAGGTGGTGACTGTGTTCGGACTGAGATGAAGCATGGCCGCGATCCTGACGAGGCTTTCACCGGCAGCGATCAGTTTCAGGACTTCAAGCTCCCGGTCGGACAAGGCCTCATGCGGAAATGCGCTATTGCCGCCGATCAGGCTCGCGAGCTTCTCGGCGAGTTTCGCGCTGATGTATTTGCCACCTGCCGCGGCCTTGCGGATCGCATCGATCAGGATCGAATCCTGGCTGTTCTTGGTCAGGTAGCCGGCAGCCCCCAGCTTGAGCGCACGCACGGCATAAACCTCCTCGTCATACATGCTCAGGACCAGAACGGGAAGCCTTGGCCGCGATTCGCGGATCAGGCGCAGCAGATCGAGGCCGTTCTTTCCGGGCATCGCGATATCGACCAGGGCCACGTCGAACTCCTGCTCCTTCAGTTTGCCAAGCGCGTCCGCCGTCGATTCGGCGCACGCATCCACCCGGATGTCGCACGTGGCATTCAGGATCAGTTGCAGGCCCTTGCGCACCATCGCATGGTCATCGACCAGCAGGACCCGGATCGCCTTGTCAGCCATGCGACATCTCCAGCGGCAGCGTCAGCACTGCCGTCGTTCCGAGGTTCGCGCACCTCGTGAGTTTCAATTCGCCCCCGCAATAGCGGGCCCGTTCATACATGCCCATGATTCCCCAGGAATGTTCGCCAAAGATCTGCATCGGATCGATGCCCTTGCCATCGTCCGCGACGGTTATTCTAACGTGATCGTTCATGCGTATGGCTTCCACGGCGATCATCGATGCCTCGGCATGCCGGACCACATTGATCATCAGTTCCTGCACGATGCGGAATACCTCGATGCGCTTGTCATCGCTCAAGCTCTGCTCGTCCAAATAGGGATCGATCATGACCTCGCAACGCAGGTGCGACCGTTCCGCAATCTGTTCGGCATGCGATTCGATGGCCGCCCATACGCCGAGCTGATCCAGCACGCTTGGTCGCAGCTCGACGATGATGTCGCGCACCGATTCCAGCGCCTGGTCGGCCATGGTCATGGCCTCGGCCACCAGCTGGTGCCTGGAGAGATCGGGAGACAGGTTCTGTTTCAACGCGACCGACAAATGCGAGCGAATGCTGTGCAGCAGGCCTCCGAGCTTATCGTGGATATCGCGTGCGACACGGACGCGCTCCTCTTCCTTTACGTCGCGGTGGCGGGCCAGCAGCTGCCGCAGCTGTCCGGTCGACTGCATCAGGTCCGCCTCGATCTGCTTCTGGCGCGTGATGTCGGTCTGAATAATGAAATATTCCGTGTGCCTGCCGTTGGCGTCCCTGAACGGCACCGTCGTGCTTGCCACCCAGTAGAACGAACCATCTCTTGCCATGATCCGGACCTCTTCCTTCCAGATCTGGCCGCTGAACAGCGTCGGCCGCATATGCCCTGGGGGAGGCCGGCCCGACTGGTTCAGGTTGATCGCGCGGTAGTTCTTTCCAAGCAACTCCTCGCGCGAATACTGCGAGATGGCACAGTACTTGTCGTTCACGAAGCGAATGGTTTCCGTTTCGTCGGCAATAACCACAATGGCATGCTCATTGATCGCACGCTCGAGGTTCCTGACGCGGGCAATCGACATGCCGAGCTCCAGCTGCGCCTTGAGCTTGGCCCGGATATCGCGCACGAAGCAGAAGATTTCGCCGCCCTCGCCATGACTGTAGCTCAGTTCGACATCGATCAGCATGCCGCATTTCGAGCGCCATACGGTTTCGAAGCGCCCGCGCCGCTCTTCATCGAATCGTCTGCGTGTCGAGCCCGGCTGATCGTTAGCTGACAGCGCATCTATATCCGACAACGTCATGCGGCATAATTCGCCCATTGCGTAGCCGGTCAGTTTGACCAACGCGGAATTCGCCTCCAGGAATCTCCCGTCCGGACCGAGCACGGCATATCCATCGATCGTGGTATCGATAGCGGTGAGATAACGCCGTGAAGCGCTTTCAATGTGGCTCAGGTCGCGGATGACCGCAGAAATCATCGCACCGTCAGGACCGTCAAGAAAGGTGAGACTGACCTCGCATTTGAAGAGTTCACCATTTTTGCGACGTCCCTGGGCCCCGCCTGTCATGTGACCTTTGACGGGAGCGGCAAAGAATTGTTTCACATGTTGTGCGTGAAGCGAGCGGCCGCATTCCGGGATCAGGATGCCAAGGTCCTGGCAAATCAGTTCACCGGGCGCATAGCCGAATACCTGGTGCACCCTCGAATTGGCAAGGACGATCCTCGCACGCGTATCGACGACCAGGACGCCGTCCGACGATGCTTCGAACAGGCTGTGATAACGCGCTTCGGCCTGGAGCCGCACGTCCAGCATGTGATTGAATCCTTGGGCGAGCTCGACCAGTTCGACTGGCCCGCGCGCAGGGATCCGCCGCGACAGATCTCCCTTCGCAACGAGGCCGACCGACTTGGCCATTTCCTCGATCTGGCGCGAGAATCTCCGCCCGATGATCAAAGCCAGCATGATGCTAAGGCCGGCCAGTGCGGTCACGATCGCCAGCTGATGGAACGCATTGCGCCTTCCTTCCTGCGCGATATAGCGGGTTGGCCGCACGCCATACAAGCGAAATCCTGAATCGCCCACCGGGATGACTGCGACCAGCCGCTCATCCGCTCCGCTCCCGACCACGCGCGCACCCACCCTCGCTGCATCCGTCCCGATCTGCAAGGCCAGGGTGTCGGAGAACGGTTTCCCCAATATTTCGGTGTCGCTCCGGCTGTCGATGACAACCGTTCCCTGTTGGTCGGTCATTGTCAGGATCACTCCCTTCTGCAAGGGAAGCAACCGTGGCAGCAACGGCTGGTAACCGAGATCGAGGCTGTAGCCGATGAGACCAGCGAATTTGCCCGCATGGTCGCGTATAGTGTAGGTGATGCCCAACACCCATTTCTTTGTGAGCGGGCCGCGATGCGGCGGACTGATTGAAAACCCGTCGGACTTGCTTGCTTTCACGAACCAGTGCTGTGCACCTATCGATACCGGCCCGTTGCCGCCGATCGGCGTCGCTGAGCAGACAACCACCCCTTTCGCATTGGTCACGACGACATTGGCATAACGAGGGAACAGGTGCTTGATGTCGCCGAGCAGAGGCGAACAGCGTTTCGGATCAAGTGCCTGGATATCGGGCCTTTGCGCCAGCTTTTGCAGGACTTCGCGCGATTCGTTGAGCATTCGTTCGAAGGCGACTGCCTCTGCCACAGTGTTCCTGCTCAATTGGTAGCCCGACTTGGCAATGGCCTGCTCGCGGTTCTTCTGCACGGAATAGGCGATCAGCCCGATCATGGGCAGGCTGAGCAGCACCATGAGAAGCACCATGGAGGCGCGGACTGACAAGCGGTCGATGAAGCTCATCATCAGCCTGATGCGATGGTGTCATGCCCGGCGCCAGAGCGATCGGTCCATAGCGCCAGTGGCGCACCTCTGCCGGCAGGATGAACCGCATTCACCGACAATGCATAATCCTCTGCCACGGCAGACATCAGCTCTGCGCTGAAGTAGGGTCCGACGATGCGTCGGTAGATGGCGAGCTGCAACTGGGCCATCCCGTGAGGGCCGGATGAATGGCACGAGACGGCACTGCTGAATTTTCGGCGGCCGGACAGCGCGCGCATCACGTCTTCAAGGTAGAACAATGACCAGTTCATGTATTCGCTATGCATCAACGGGCAATGACGCCACGTGCCTTCATAGGCTGCGGTCTGGTCCTTGAGCATTACCTCGGGCTGCGGATCCCATTCGGGATTTGAATTCTTGTTCATGATTTCTGGTCAACGCGACCGGTGCAGCCGCTGCGGACGCGTTCATTGGGAAGTGTTACTGGTACGCAAATTGTACTGGACCAAAATCGCTCCTGTGGCACTGATTACGGAATGTCCGGTGAGATGTTGTGGATATTCATATCTGAAAACTACTGCGTCGTGGTTGAACAAATGCTGCGGTTCGCTGCCTTTGCCTATCGCCAAGCGCAAAAAATGGACAAGGTGCTCGCGTAAGCAGTAGTTATATCGGCCCGTGTACATCAAGCGCTGGTAATCCCCCATTGTTGAAGCGGCTTGAGCATGGAGGCTACGCGGTCAAGGTCAGAAGTCTCCACGGCACCCGGGCAGTCCACTATCAAGGCTAGTCCCTCTGCGGAAGAGTCAGTACGCTTATTTGCCTGCCGGCTGCGGAGCTAAAGAGCGACGCGCCGAATGCCATGATCATAGCGTGTGGCATTCGGCGGCAGGAGGTAGCGCGAATTTACTCGCTTGCGAAATTGCTTCCTCTTTGCAGTGGATTATGGAAATGAGGCCGATCAGAAGAAATGGCTGACGCCAACATTAAACGACCTGTCTCCGCCACCCGGTACACCTGGCGCCCCATTGGTAATGCTGAGGAAGTTGGCCGAGGTATTCGCGGCGTTCTGGCTGATCCTTGCGGCCGAGGCGTATAGCTCGGTGCGCTTGGACAGTTGGTAGGCATAAGTCAGGCCAATCTGATTGGCGTCGTTCGCGGTGGCTGCCTTGTCGTTCTTGTGAATGTAGGAAGCGATCACGCGGCTTGCACCGAACGGAACCGATACGCCGACCAGCAGATCGGTATTGTCGACCGACGCGAAACCCTTGTTCACGCCATAGGCGAAATGGGCTTTGGCAACGCCGAAGTTGTAGTTCGCTGCGAGCAGCGAGTTGCGTGAGGAGTCGGTTCCGAGCGCGTTATTGGTGTTGAGATAGGAGGCCTGAACCACGAGCGGCCCGTTGGCGTATCCCGCAGAAAGACCGTAGCTGCGCGACTTGCTGTTGTCGCCGGCAACCTCGCCGAAGCTGTAGGCCACGTCGGCGTCGAAGCCGTTGAAGTTCGGAGTTTTGTATTTGAGGGTGTTCGCACGGAAGATGCCCAGGCCGCCGACCGCCCGCGGACCTGCCACCGCCGCTGCATTCATCAGGTTGCCGGCCTGGCCCGCATAACCGTTGCGCATGGGATCGCCAACGAGCAGCAGGGCCGTGTACAAGGAAGTGAACTGATTGCCGAGCGTGACCGTGCCGAAGCCGCCGGTGAGCCCGACAAAGGTGGTGCGGCCGAACAGGTTGGGTGTCGCCGTCGCACCGGTATCGACGTTGAAGCCGGTCTCGATGTTGAAGATGGCCTTCGTGCCTCCGCCCAGGTCTTCGACGCCTTTGAAGCCGAGCCGGCTGGGGCCGGATATGCTGGTGGCCTGTTTGGTTACCGAACCGGCCGCGGCGCCTCTTTCCATGGCGACGCCCGCATCGATAAACCCATAGACAGTGACGTTGGTTTGCGCCAGCGCGCCGAAGGGCAAGGCGAGGAGAGCCGCCAGCGGCAGCAATTTGCTTTTCATGTTCATAGTTCCTTTGGTAGGGTGAATCTGTTCTGGATTTAAAACCGGATCCTGATTGGCGAAGCAGCTGCTCCCCGGCTGCGCAGGATCAAGCGCAGTGGGTTGATACAACTCGAATCTTTCGTGCTTTCGTGGGGTGTCGCCGCCCTACCTTCTTCCGCAAGGCGGGCGCCGCTTTTTTCGGCGTTCCATTTGGTCAGGATGGGGATCTTGATGTCGGCTCGGCCAGTGCTGGCGGCATTCGATCGAATCGGGCCGTGCAGCCGCCGAAGTTCCGCATCGCGCAGCTTCACTGCCCCGCACCTCACCGCTTCTGTCAGCGCCGGGCTATCCGGTTTCGGCAGGCGCACAAACTCCCCGCAAGGCGCAGCAATAGAGTGGTTCGCGCCGGCTTGCGCGCAAATTTGTCGAGCCATGATTCGTCTCCCTTGGAACTTCCTTCGTTGTAATTCTTGTGCTGTGGTGGGATAATCCGCCGCAGTGGTATTCTTGTGAAGTTTCAGTGATATTTCAACGAATTTTGTGTTACTTTAACTGTCATGTCAACCCTTCCCGTCGAAAGCTGTCAGGACTGGCGGCCATGGCGCAGGGATTTGATTTGCAACGATGTCACTCGGTTATTGATGAGTCTTCGGCCATGCGCTTCTCTTCCGATCACTGTGAGAAGACTGCGCCGACGATGTGCGGGGAATGGTTGAACGCTGTGGGCTTTTGCGGTAGCGGCCGCAACACTGTCATTTCAGTTCCAGCGCATCCGCCTGAGCAAATTCAAGCATGATGAGGCCCCGGGCCAAAAGGAAATGTATGAATCATCCAGGTCGATATGCTTCGCCAGACGCCAGCAAGGCGCCCGCTGCGGCGGCGAGCAAGGCCGGCAAGTCGCTCCACATGCAAGCGTATGAATTGGTCAAGCATCGCATTCTGACCTTGCAGTTCCCGCCGGGTGCTTGTCTCAACGAGGCGAACCTGAGTCAGCTTTTGAACATCGGACGGACGCCGATCCATCAGGCGCTGAATCGGTTGACCCTCGAAGGGATGATCCAGGTGATTCCGCGCAAGGGAATCATCGTCAAGCCCGTCAGCATGGACGAAGTGATGGAGAACATCGAGATCCGGCTGGTCAACGAGATGTGCTGCGCGCGCCTGGCCGCCCTGCGCCGCGATGAGCGGGACATCGCCGAGATGAAACGCATATTGGCCGATGCAAGAACGGAGCTGCCGACGCAAAACATCGAACGCCAGATGATCCTGGATCACGATTTCCACCTGGCGATCTCGACGGCGGCAAAGAACCGAATGCTGACCGACATCCTGTCGAACCTGCATGATCAGTCTCTGCGATTCTGGTTCATATCGCTGAGGGAACACGAGCATCATGCGGCGGTTCAGGATGAGCACCAGGCAGTCCTCGACGCGATCATTGCGCAGGACCCGGATGCGGCGAGCGAGATGACAAGAAATCACATCGAATCATTCAGGAAAAACGTGGTGCGTCTTCTTTGACGATGTGGACGGAGGAGACAAGGCCCGCTACGACAAGGCCCGCAACAAAAGCAGATGTCCAGTCGGGATTATTTGATCGCATGCACAAGCATGCGACTGGTGCAAGGAGAGTGTGATGAAAAGGCTTATCGTTGGCATTACGGGCGCGACCGGCGCCATTTTCGGCATCCGCGTTCTTGAAGCATTGAAGGACTCGGGAGTCGAAACCCACCTCGTGCTCAGCAAGTGGGGCATCCAGACCATCGAGCATGAAACCGCTTATACCGCGAAGCAGGTGCGGGACCTGGCATGCGTGAATCATGTCGAAGGGAACATGGGCGCATCCATCTCTTCCGGCTCCTTCCTCACAGAAGGCATGGTGATCGCGCCATGCTCGATGCGTACGCTGGCAGCGATTGCCCACGGCACGGGAGACCACCTGGTGCACAGGGCGGCCGACGTGATTCTGAAGGAGCGGCGCAAGCTGGTGCTGGTCACGCGGGAGATGCCGCTCAGCGACCTGCACCTGGAAAACATGCTCAAGCTCTCGCGCATGGGCGTGACCATCATGCCGCCCATGCCGGCCTTCTATAATCATCCGGAAACGCTGGATGACATGGTGAATCACATCGTGGCGCGCATTCTCGACCAGTTCTCCATCCCGGTCGACTTCGCGCAGCGCTGGAGCGGAGAGATGGGCAAACCCAGCTCCGTCAAGATGCTGAACAACGGCAATGCACGCCCGGAGGGAACGTCAACGTCACATTGCACCGCCGACGTTCTCGCGCATATCCGATAGTGGTCGGGAGAATTCGATTGACAACGCCAACGATGACGGAAGCGCCGAGGTTGAAGCTTGAGCGCTACCTGCAGGAACATCATGTGGCCACGCTCGCAACGGCAGCAGGCGACGCAGTGTGGGCGGCCGCCGTTTTTTATGTGAGCGACGGCAACACATTTTATTTTCTGTCTTCACCGACCAGCCGCCATTGCGAAAACCTGGCGCGCAATCCGCGCGTCGCACTCACAGTGCAAGAAGACTACGCCGATTGGCCGGCGATCAAAGGCGTCCAACTAGAGGGCATCGCCAGCGAAATCGTCGGGCAGGAAGCCGACTTGGCACGCAGCCTGTATGGACAAAAATTCCCGGTGGTCGGCAAGATAGCCCAGGCGCCTGAAGCAATTGTCCGGGCCATGAGCAAGGTGCGCTGGTACACGGTGGTGCCGAGCAAGCTGTACTTCATCGACAATTCGGTCGGATTCGGGCATCGCGACGAGATTGCCCTTTGACCGGACCTGCACGCCGGTAAAAAACGCAGCGCTGCATCCGCCGATGGCTGACGCAGCGCTGCGAAACGCGGACCCGGACAGCGCAATGCGCGCCGGGCCGCGTACTCAGGAACGATCGATGCGCAGCTTCGCGCGTTTCGGAATCTCGAATTCCGGCAAGCCGATTTCCTTCCACAGGTCGAGTGCCTTCGCCATGATTTCCTTCGGCGGCAGCGAGAACGTACCGGCGTCCACTTTCAGCGTGGCGTCGCACACAATCTTGCTGCCCATGGTGCTTTGCGAAGTCAGGGAGCGTACCGACGGATCCATGTTGATCGGGAAATAGACGTCGTCGATCAGCACAGTATCGCGTACCGGGTTGAAGCGCGCGTTCATCGCCCATTCGACATGGGTGTGGTCGCGAATGTCGACGTCGTCATCGACCACAGTTACCCGCTTGACCGGCCAGGTGGCTGCGATCATGCGTCCCACTTTTTTCGAATGCGCCGGATAGCCCGGCTTCATCGCGACTACGGCATGGGCCAGGAGGCCGCCGAAAGTCAGGTCGATATACAGATCGGACACGCTGGGCTCGCCCATTTCCTCGCGCAGCGCCTGCAGCATCACGCCGGCATTGGTCATGCTCTGAATCGTGGTGCTCTCCGACGGCGGCATCTGGCTGGTGTAACCGTAGAAGACCGGATCGCGACGATGCGTGATGGCGGTGATGCGCACCACCGGGCGCGGATCGACCGGCCCCATGTAGCCGGCGAATTCGCCGAACGGCCCTTCCATCGCTGTCTCGCCGAGCAGGATCTCGCCTTCGATGATGATTTCGGCATCGGCGGGAACCATCAGGTCCACGGTCTTTGCCTTCACCATGGCAACCGGTTCGCCCAGCAGGCCGCCGGCAACGTCCATCTCATCCGCGCCATAGGGCAGGTTCGCGACCGCTGCCAGATGCACGGCCGGCGATGCGCCGATCACCCAGGCGATCGGCGCAACCTTGCCCTTGCCGATCCAGGTCAGCATGTTCTGATGCCCCTGACGGCCCGGCGCAAGGTTGGGGATCACGCTAGTTTCGTCGCGCACCATGGTGCGATACACGCCGACGTTCTGGATGCCGGTGTCGTAGTCCTTGGTGACGGTATTGGTGGTGATGTAGGGGCCGACATCCTTGCCCGGCGTCCAGACCGGAATCGGCAGATAGGACAAGCGCACGTCGGCGCCGGTGATCACGACTTCCTGGCAGAGCGCTGATTCGACGACCTTGGGCGGGATGCGGTTGCGGCAGGCCTTGCCCAGAGTTTCGTTGACGCGATCTTCTTCGACATCGAGCGCGACCGCGTAGGCGGCGCTGTTGGCACCGAGCGCACCGGTGACGAGCGGGATGGTGGTGCCTTTCACATTCTCGAAATACATGCCGAAGCGTTGCTCGGCGGGCAGTGCCTGGTACATCCATTTGGCCAGAGCGGCCGGCTCCCACATGCGGTCCACCGGCCGCGAAATCCGGCGCAGCAAACCATGCTGTTCCAAGGCCGACAGAAAATCTCTCATTGTTCGATGCGTCATTCTTTAACTCCTGTAGTAGTTGTTCCCGCCTGCTTCCGTACGGATTACCGTTTGGATCATGGCTTGAGCAGGGCGAGTGGGGAAAGCGAAATGGCCGGTATGAAGGTGATCAACAGCAGCGCGATCAGATACACCGCCATGAAGGGCAGCACGCCGCGGTAGATCTGCGGCAGCGGCACCCGGAATAGGGCGTGCGCGGCGAACAGGTTCAAACCGAAAGGCGGCGTGAACATGCCGATCGCAAGATTGATCGTCATGATGATGCCGAAATGGATCGGATCGATGCCCGCAGCCTGCATGATGGGCAGGAAGATGGGCGTCAGAATCAGAATCGCCGCTGGCGGTTCGAGGAAACTGCCCACGACCAGCAGAAGCACGTTAATCCAAAGCAGCAAGGCCCAGGTCGACAGGTGCAGTCCCTGAACCAGCTCGACCATGTGTTGCGGAAAGCCGCTGGTGGTGAGCAGCCAGGAATACGTGCCGGCGGCGGCGACGATGATCATGAGCTGTGATACCAGATACATCGAGCTCTTGGTGATTTGCCACAGATCGGCCCAGGTCACTTCACGATAAATGTAGCGTGAGACGAGTGCCGCATAGACAACGGCGACACCCGCGGCCTCGGTCGGCGTGAAGATGCCGCCGTAGATGCCGCCGAGGATCACTGCCGGCGCGCCGAGCGACCAGCTCGCATCCCGCGTCGAGGCGGCGATGTTGTTCCAGCGCGCCCTCGAGGTCAACGGGATGATTTTCAGCCGGGCGTGGATCATCACATAGACTGCGGCCAGCACACCGATCAGCAGACCGGGGAATATGCCGGCGAGGAACAGTGCCGGCACCGACTGCTGCGCCGAGATGCCGTAGATGATCATCGGGATCGATGGCGGAATGATGACCGCGATCGCGCCGGAGGAAGCGATGATGCCGATCGCGAAAGTCTGGCCATAGCCGCCGTCCCGCAGGGAGGGAAACAGCAGGCGGCCGATGGCGGCGACGCAGCCGACGGAGGAGCCGGACATGGCGCCGAACAGCTCCGCCGATGCGATCGTGGTCAGGGCCAGCGAGCCGCGGATGCCGCCGATCAGCGACATCGCCCAGGCGATCATGCGTTTGGCCAATCCGCCATGCCCCATGATGTCGCCTGCCAGCACGAACAAGGGCACGGCCAGCAGGGGAAAGCTGTCCAGACTGCCGAACAGCACGGTTTGCAGGCTGGAGAATGGCAGATCGGGCATGCCGGCTACGCCAAGAATTGCCGTCAGCAGCAGAATCACGTAGATGGGAATGCCCACGACAAGCAGCAACACCGGCAGGACGAAGTAAAGCAAGATAGTCATTGTCTGTCTCTCCTCACTGCGGCGGCTGGGCAGCGTGCTGCTTTGCCTTGCCGGACAGCTCCCGCGCGATCAACGCCAATGCCGTCAGAGCAAGTCCGAGCGGAATCGCGCCCTGCGGAATCGCCAACGGGATTTCCGCCGCCTGGCTGCGCTGATCGAACTCGATCAGTTGCTGCACGATCGGCACCGCCGCGTAGGTCAGCAAGCCAGCCACGCCCAGGCTCACCAGGTCGGCGATGCCCTCGAGGATGCGGCGTGTGCGTTGCTGTACGAGTCGGGCCAGGATGTCCATGCGGATGTTTGTGCCGTCCCAGGTGACTGCGGGTACGCCGACAAAAATCGCAATGATCATGAGGTGCAGCATGACTTCTTCGGCCCATGTAAAGGGCGCGGAAAAGACATAGCGCGCGACTACGTTGGCGATGTTGATGACGACAATGGCCACCAGCATCAGGGCGGCAATCACCTTCATGACTCGGGTTGCCGCATCGTATACACGATAGATCGGATTGGTTTTCATGGAACTTGGCTGGAAGTCAGGAAATGGGTCGTGAATCTACTCGGTCCGCTTGGCTGCAGCTTCCAGCAGGTCGAAGAGTGCCTTTTCCTCGGGCTTTTTGGCGGCAACTTGCTGGCCGATGGGGTTCATCATCTTCATCAGCTTTTCCTTGTCCGATGCGGTCGGATAAGTAATTTGGCCGCCGGCCTTGACCCATGCCTGGCGCTGGGCCTCCACGAAATCCACCGACCATTGGTAGACGTCCTTGCTGGCCTGTTGCCCGGCATCGGTCACGACCTTTTTCAGATCGGCCGGCAGTCTTTCGTACCAGCCTTTGCTGACCACGGTCAGCACGGTGACCACGGCGTGGTCGGTTTCGTAGATGTGCTTCGCGGCGTCATAGAAACGCAGTGCCGTAAATACCGGCAGCGAAGTCATGACGCCATCCAGCGCGCCTTGCTGCATCGCGGGCACCACCTCGCCCAGCGACATCGGTACCGGGGTCGCATTGAGCAAGCGCATCTGGTCCATTTGCATGTTGGACGACAACACCCTGAACTTTTTTCCCGCCAGGTCGGAGAGCTTGGTGACGGGGGCGCTGGTGTTGAAGCCCATCGGGCCGGAAAGGAACAGGCCGATGCCTTTGAGGCCCTTGTTGGCACCCAGGGCGAGGAACGCGGCATTGAACTGCGGATCCTGCAAAGTGCGGTTGGCGTGGGCGAGATCCTTGAACAGACCCGGCGCGCTCAGCACTTCGAAGCGCGAATCGACGCCGGAAAGGAATTCCGGAGGTCCGACGTAAGCCTGGATCGAACCGAACTGCGTGCCTTCAATCATGCGCGGAATGGCGCCGAGCTGACTGGCCGGATAGAGCTCGACCTTGATCTGGCCGTTGGAGTTCTTTTCCACCAGTTCTGCATAGATTTTCATCCACTGGTGCTGGCTGTCGTTGAGCGTGGCGGTGCCGATTTTCATCACGATCGGCGCCGCTTGCGCGCCGACGGGAAACGCGACGGCACCGATGAGGGCAATCAGGGTGAAGAGGGCAAAGACGCGCGTGACGCAATGTCGTAGCTGGATAAGGACTTTCATGCTATCTCCTTGGTTGATGACGCGCTGAAGGATTCAGCAGCGCTCGTTGTTTTTATATAAATAATTGAACATCTCACAAGCTAGTATTCCTGTGATATTTCACAGGAATACTACAAAGCGCGATGAACGTTGTCAACAAGAATTTGATGTGATCAATGACAAAAGTTGCCGGGGGATATGCGGTAGTTCATATGGGCGGCCATCGCGGCGATCCTCCACGTATGAAACGCATAAGAAAAGACAGCGCAAATGCGGCAAAGACCCCTTGTGTTCGGCGGTTTTGGAAACGTTCTTGGCCCCGGACAGGCCAGCCCATTGGAGAGAGTGTCGTCCCTGTTCAGGGTGAAGAAGAGATGATTCAGCGAGGCCGGTAACGCTGGGCAGCAGCAAGCGGCAGCACTGCAACAGGGAGAGGCAAAAGCCGGCTCAGGTTCGCGGTCGCCAACCGGACCTCATCGTGTCGTTCGCGCGTCGGCTTCCCTGAAGGCGATTTCCACTCAGCGGCGGGAAACGCTCCCAATCGCTTCAACGATAGCGCGGAAGGGCAGCAATACGCAGCCATGTCGGCTGGCGTGCTCACGGACCGGTTCAAATACCCGCAACTCGTCAAATTCAGGAGGAACTGCTGCGCCGTCCTTCAGTACCTTCAATACGGTTTCCAGGAGATCGCTTGCGGCAGCGAGATCCTTGCCCTGCCCGTACTGGCAGGCCAGCGTCGCTGCCGCCTTGCAAAGCACGCAGCCTTTCACGTGGTGCGCCACGTCCGCCACGCGGTTTGCGTCAAGAGCGACTTCGATTTCGACCCGGTCGCCGCACAAGGGGCTGCGCAGAAGCGCTTTGCCGGACACCGCAGGCAACGCTTGCTGAAAGCGTTCGTCGTTTGACAGCTTGATGAGTTCAGCCTGATAAATCGTCATCCCAGTACTCCTCTTGCTCTGGAAATGCCGTCGATAAAACGCAAGACGTCTTCATCGTCGTTGTACAGCGAAAGACTCGCTCGCACGCTCGCCGGAACGTTCAGTGCATCGTGCAAGGGCTGCGCACATTGTGTCCCGCCACGCACGCATACCTGCACCTCGTCCAGGAGATGGGACACGTCGTGCGGATGCATGCCGTCAATGTGAAACGACACAATCGGAAGCCTGTTCGTCAGTTCTTCCGGCCCGATCACTCTGGCGCCCGGGATGTGACGCAACGCACTCAGCATCCGTCCCGCCCAGGCAAGTTCCCGTTGCAGGAGTTCGGCACGAGGAAGCGCCATCAGCCAATTCAGCGCCGCCGCCAGGCCGATGGCGCCGCTGATCGGCGGGGTCCCTGCTTCGAAGCGCCGCGGAATCCCGGCAAACGTGCACTCGTTGATGGATACGTACTCGACCGTTCCTCCGCCGCCAAAAGGAGGATCAAGCTTCTCGAGCAGGCTTTCGCGCACCCATAGAACGCCAATTCCGCTTGGTCCGAAGCATTTGTGCCCGGAGAATGCATAGCCGTCGATGCCGAGCGAAGCGACGTCGGGCACGCCGTGCTGGACATACTGCGCGCCATCGACAAACACCATGGCTCCCACGGCGCGCGCGATCTCGACGATCGGCTCCAGGTCGGTAATCGCGCCGGTGACATTCGAGCAGTGCGTGATGGAAATGACCCGGCATCGGCTAGAAATACATTCCGCAAGCCGCGTGGTATCGATCACTCCCCGGCCATCGACTGGAATGGCCTTGATCGTCAGCCCGCGGGTCTTTGCCAGCATTTGCCATGGCAACAAATTGCTGTGGTGTTCTGCGAACGTCACGACAATCTCGTCGTCTTGCCTCAACAGCGGCCCGACCGCTTGCGCAAAGAGGTTGATCGACGCAGTCGCGCCAGAGGTAAACACGATTTCATTTGACGATGCGGCATTCAGGAATCGCCGCACCGTGTCGCGCGCGTTCTCATACGCGGCAGTCGTGTTCTCGCTCAGCGCATAGCTTCCGCGCGAGACGTTCGAGCGCGCGCGGGAATCATGGCTGAGCACGGCGTCGATGACACATTGCGGCATCTGGGTGGTCGCCGCGTTGTCGAGATAGTGCAAGGAAGGGTTATGGTGAAAGAACGGGAACTGGTCTCGAAGCCGGAGCTCAGACATCGCTTCTCTCCCTTGCTGCCTTCAGCGCCTCGGCCGTGTCGACATCCATGAGAATAGCGTCCGTCGCCACTTCGACGTAACTCAATTGATCGGCAAATTCCTTGAACAGGGCGCGGCCGCCGGAATCCGCCTGCAGGCGAACCAGCCTGTCGAAAAAACGCCGTGGCCACAGCACAGGATTTCCTCTTTTTCCCTTATGGCTGGGAATCATGATGGCATCGGATGCGCGGCGGCGCGCTGCGAGCATTGCGGTAAAAACGGCCGGACTGAGCAAGGGCATGTCGCCAAGGACAACAAATGCGGCGCCAACGGTGGACGGAAGCGATTCGATTCCTGCCGCGACGGAAGAAGACATGCCTTCTTCATAGTGCGGATTGTCGATGAGCGTGATGTCGAGATGGCGGAGAGCATCTTTCACCTTGTCGGATTCATGTCCGACCACAACATGGACGATATTCACTCCGGACGCGCGAACCGTTTCGACAACGCGCGCTATCATCGGCTTGCCTGCTACATCACTCAGCAATTTGTTCGCGATACCAAAGCGCGTCGAGCGCCCGGCGGCAAGGATGACTGCTGCAACGCCGTGCTGAACGTTCGGATCTATCTCAAGCATGTGAAGAGGGCTCATCATGGTCCTCCCTCCTCTTCCGGTCAATCAGCCCGCCCACTCCCATCAGCATGATGTCTTTGGGCGTGACCGGCAATTTTGCCGCCATTCGACGCAGTATCCAGTCGAGCCCGTTTTCCCGGGCAGAGCGCGCACACCCTGGAATGCATAGCACCGGGATCCGATTCAATTCGCCCATCAGCAGCATATTGCCCGGCTCGACCGGCATGCCGAAATGATGAATCACCCCACCGATCTCGGACATCGCCTTCGGTATGACATCACAGCGATCCTTCGTCACCGACGCACCCGATACGAGCAAGAGGTCGCACCCCGTTGACACTGCTTGCAAGAGTGCCGATTTGATCTGTGCTGTTTCGTGGTGACAGACCAGCACGGAATCGAGGGTGCTTCCAACTGCGGCAAGCCGCTGGCGAGTGGCGTCAACCGTCCTGTCGATCACGTTATCCTGAACCAGTTCGGAATCCGTCATCAGCAACGCCACGCGATGATGCACGAATGGCGCGACCGACAGGGGAACGGCGGGACGCACGCCCGCAGCAAGGTCTGCCGCAAGATCCGTGATGAGTCGCGCAGAAATGGAAAACGGAATGATCTTGATCGACGCAACAGAGTCGCCAGCCTGCACAACGGTCCACGGACGGACCGTGGCAACGGCAATCGCTTCCGAAGCGAGATTGATCTTGTCAATCATCGCCGTATCAATGACGGCAATGCCGCGATGGGTGGAATACAGATTGCAACGGCCGGTCTTGGCCGTGTGCATTTCAACGCCCTTCCCTGCCACCATTTCCGCTATCAGCACGGCCGCACGGTCTTCAGGAATCTCATCTGTCTCGAGACGCGCACCAAGTACGGTTGACATTCCGTCTTCGCGCATGACACTGATGTCTTCGTTTGTCAGGACAGTGCCTTTCTTGAAGGTTTGCTTTCCGCACCGCACCCTGTGCGCCAGATAGATCCCTTCCGCGAAGTCGAGTGAGTGTTCGGCAAACATCATGGCGCGTACCTCCGTTGGATGATCTGTGCGAGGATCGACACCGCGATCTCCGCCGGTTCGCGGCCACCGAGGTCGAGGCCAACCGGGGCCGCGATCCGGTCGGTGCGGGTTTCCAGACCCAGCTCCGCGAGACGTTGTTTTCGTTTCTCATGCGTGCGCTTGCTGCCGAGCGACCCGATGTAGAACGCCGGACTCGGCAAGGCAATCGCGAGTGCCACATCGTCGATCTTCGGATCGTGGGTCAAGGTCACGATCGCGGTGGATTCGTCGATGTTCATCTGTTTCAGAACATCGTCGGGCCAGTCGTCGATGAGCGTTGTGCCCGGCACATTGAACGCGTTGTTGAATGCCTCGCGCGGATCGATGACGACGACCTCGAAGTTCGCCATCTGCGCCATCGGCGCCAGATAGCGCGCGATATGGACGGCGCCGATGATCACAAGCCGGTACGGGCGTGCGTAGGTCCGGACAAAAATGCGCGGTTCGTCGGAGATATAGGCGCTGCGTCGCTCGGACAGCAGACGGTTGGCTGCCGCGATTTCCTGTGGGCTCAGGCTGAGTTCGCCGCACTGCCCTTCCGGAGAAAGCAGGCACTGCGTGCCCTCCGGAAGCCGGGTGACGACGGCCGCCGACTTGTTCTCGAAAATGTGCCTGGAAAGCTGTTGAAGAATGTCGTGTTTCATTGCAGCGGCTCCAGCCAGACGTGGAGCTTTCCGCCGCAGGACAGGCCGACCGCCCAGGACTGCCCATCCGAGATCGAATAATCGAGCAGCTTCGGCAGGCCGGTGTCGATGACGGCCATTGCTTCCGCGATGACGGCACCTTCGATGCATCCGCCTGACAAGGAGCCCGCGAAGAGTCCGGATTCACAAATCGCCAGGTGGCTGCCGAGCGGGCGAGGCGCCGATCCTGAAGCTTCGACGATTGTTGCGAGCGCAACACGCTGTCCCGAGTCCTGCCATTCTTGAATCTGCCGGAACAACTCCACCAGATTGGGTTCGGAGGAAATGAAGGATTGGACTGCCATGGCTGCTCCTGCGGCGATTGGTGAAGGTCTCGGCGAGCCGTCTGCAAGCTCACACGCGATGTCTTGCGACCTTCAAGTGAAATGCGTTGTTGACCGGCGCATTCATGCCATCTAACTCGACATCAACACGGGCACCGTCATGTGTTCCAGGACATAACGCGTTCCCTTGCCGCGCTCGTGCAGCAGAAAGCCGCTTTGCGCGTGCCCGCCCATCACCAGGACATCTCCGTCAAGATCGGAGACGCTGCTCAGCAGCATGTCCATCACGCCGACCTCGTCGGCGACAACTGTCTTGTGCGTGGCCTGAATGCCGTGCCGCGCCAGATGCTCGACCACGCGCAAGCCGGTTGCATCCGCATCGTCTTCCGAGTGCTCGATGGAGATCACCCTGGCGTTTTTCGCGTCACCGATCACATGCAGCGCATCCTTGAGCGCATGTGCGGCTTCCTTTGTGTCCTTCCACGCGAAAATCGGCGACGCGAAATCAGGTCGATAGTCTCCGGCGTAGGGAATCACGAGCACGGGGCGGCCGGCGTTGAGAATGACGATCTCGGGAATGCTGCTCAGGACACGGCCTTTCGATCCCGGTTCGGCCTGGCCAACCACGACCAGATCCGCAAGACGTGCAGCAGTTACCACCGCTTCGATCGCATCCGGGTCTTCCAGGTGAGAGAAGTTCCGCCATTCCTTTCCCGCAAGCCCGGCCGCGCGATTCTCGAAATCCGCCTTCCATTGATCGATCAGGCGCAGCATCGGCTTGGACTCCGGCGCGTTGCCGGCGGGAGCCGCGGTATTTGTATACAGGCCGATCAGGTAAGCATTGTGCTTTCGGCAGAGCGCCACTGCGATTTCCAGTCTTGCGATCGCGCGCACGCTTTGATCGATATGAACCGCTACGGTCTTAATGGACAAGATCGCACCTCAATATGGACGAAATTCGATGCCGCCGGCCCGTGCATGGATGTTCGAACGCGACGCACCAGTGGTCAGGTAACGCTGGATATTTGAGCGGAATGACTCGATGTGCGTGCGGATCGCCGCTCCGGCCGCCTCAGGGTCGCCTTTCTTGATCGCTTCCAGGACCTCACGATGCTCGGATTTCACGTCGTTATGGTGCTGCTGGTCCCGCAGTGAAATGAACCAGAAGCGCAACGAAGAGTCATGCAATGTACGCATGATGTCGGAGAGGATCTGGTTTCCGGCAGCGTGCGACAGCGCGTTATGAAACTCCTTGTCGAGGGTCATCTGCATGGATGTATCGTCGGCGACGCCTGCGACTTCGGACTGTTCCAGAATGCGTTCCAGCTGGGCAATATCCGCTTTCGTTGCCCGCATCGCGGCCAGTTGAGCGCAATAAACCTCATTGATGATACGTACGTTGATGACGTCCATGACTTCATCGACGCTGATTGCCTTGACGATGTAGCCCTTGCGGGGAATGACCTCGACCAGGCGTTCGAGCGCCAGACGATTGAGCGCCTGATGCACTGGCGTGCGGCCTATGCCGATCGTCTTGCTGATCTGCGCCTCGTTCAGGTATTCGCCCGGGCGAAGGCTCATGGTGATGATTTCATGCTTGATGCGTTCATATGCCTGGATGTTCAATGGTGTCATCTGGGAAAGCTGGTTTACCGACTGAACCTCTGTATGAGCCTGGTCCCGTTTCATTTCAATCATCCTTTCTTTACTGTCTGTTTATCGCAGGCGGAATCGCTGAATCTTCCCTGTTCCCGTCTTGGGCAATTCATCAAGGAAGGTAAACCAGCGTGGGTACTTGTATCCCGCCAACCGTCCCTTGCAATACTTCTGAAGCTCTACCGTGGTGTCTTCATGGGCATCGTCCGGATCGCGAAGGACAATGAATGCCGCGGGCTTCGACAAGCCGTCGGAATCGGTTTGCGCGATCACCGCGACTTCGCGAATCTTCGGATGCGTGAGCAATGCTTCCTCGATTTCCAACGGCGAACACCACATTCCACCGACTTTCATCATGTCGTCGGCCCTGCCGGCATTCGTATAGTAACCGTCGGTATCGAAAGAATACACATCTCCGGTATTCAACCATTCGCCACACATGGTGGACGCGGTCTTTTCGGGGTTGTTCCAGTAACACCGCGCGTTGGACTGACCTTTTACCATAAGCGTCCCGATTTCGCCGGGTCCCAAGGCCTCTCCGCGCTCGTTGACAATCTTGACCTCGTAGCCGGGAACCGGTCGCCCCGAGGAACCGGGCTTGATGTCATCGTGCCGGTTGCAGATAAAGACGTGCAAGACTTCCGATGATCCGATTCCGTCCAGGATAGAGATGCCAAACTTCTCCTTCCACTTTTCGTACACCGAAATCGGCAGTTTTTCGCCCGCCGACGGACACATCCGGATCGACGACATGTCGTAGGATTTGGTTTCTGCAGCCAATAGTTGATTGCGATACAAGGTCGGCATGCCAAAATATACCGTTGGCCGATAGGTTTCTATCATCCGATACGCCATATCGGCCGACGGCAGCTCGTCGCAGATCGCGATGGTTGCGCCCACCCAGAGAGGGAACGTCATCCCGCCGCCAAATCCGTAGGAGAAAAAGAGCTTGCTCGCGCAGAAGACGGTATCGTCCTCCCTGAGGCCGAGCGTGCCGACTCCGTAACGGGAGCTCGTGACGACCATATCTTTATGGACATGCACGACGCCCTTGGGTTTGCCGGTCGAGCCTGATGAATACAGGAAAAAGCAATCATCGGTGGGGCTGGTCGCAGCCGGCTCAAGTTCGGCTGGTGAGGCCTGCATCATTTTTTCTAGAGAATCGTTCGTTAGAACGTGCGTAGCCGGCATCGCGCATGCTTCCGCTGCACTCAGGACTTCCGTCGCGTTCGGACAGTCGCAATACACGGCCTTGCAGCCGGAATCCGTGACCAAATGCTGATAATCCGTCGCCTTCATCTGGGTACTGACCGGCACCGGCACAAACCCGGCCTTGATCGCTCCCCAAAAGACATAAAAGAATTCCGGCGTATCGACGGAAACCATCAGGATCCTGTCTTGACTGGCAAGACCGAGCGATTTCAAGGCATGTCCGCACCGAGCGACATTCTCCGCCAGTTCACGGTAGGTGATTACCGTGTCTTTTACCAGCAGCGCGGTCTTCGCTCCGCGTCCCTCCGCAACATGCCTGTCGATAAACGCGACGGCAACATTAAACACATCTGAAAACCGGATCGGAGCATGGTTATCGCTCGGATCGAGACTGGCGGTATGACTCGTCATTGGAACTGCATTCATTGCCTCCCCCTTCCCCTTTCTTTTGAGACTTTTAGCGCGTCGCTGTTTTGTCAGCTCATCAGCACATCAGTTATTGAGCATTCACAACTTCTTGACAGCACTCAAGTCAGCTAGCATACTTGTAAAACATCACAGTGATTTCACTGGTTGTAGAATATCACAAGCGTTTCACAAGAACAAGGTGCTGGACTTTTTTGTGTGTGTCAATTACTAGAGGGGAATCGTTTGATGAACGAAGACGCTTACAAGGGTAAGTTCGTCGGAAGGCCAGTTGAACGGGTCGAGGATCCACAGCTGCTCACGGGACAAGCCATATTTACTGCCGATATGCCGACGCGCGAAGGGACGCTGCATGCAGCAGTGTTACGTTCTCCGCATGCTCACGCTGAAATCCTTTCCATCGACACGTCGGCCGCGCTCAAACGGCCCGGCGTGGTCGCTGTGTTGACGGGAAAGGAAATCAAGGAAGACTCGGATCCCTTTCTCATCGTCCTGCGCAAACCGATGGATCAGTGGTCGCTGGCGACCGACAAGGTGCGCTTCGTTGGTGAATCGGTCGCGCTGGTAGTCGCTTCCGACCGGTATCTCGCAGAAGATGCCCTCGAGCATATCAAGGTTGAGTATAAGTCTCTACCTGTTGCCGTCACGCCACAAGAAGCAGCGAAAGAAGGCGCGCCCCTCGTGCATCCGGCCTGCGGCTCCAACGTTGTATCGGAGCGGCATTTCAGCTACGGCGACCCGGACAAGGCATTCGCTGAAGCCGACAAGATTGTCGAGCTTACGGTCGACTACCCGCGCAATTCCCAGACACCACTGGAAGGCTTTGTTGTTGTTGCCGACTATCGCCGCGACGAAAAATCCTACGATGTCCAGTCGAACTTCCAGGGTCCTTTCACGGTACATCCCGTGATGTCGAAGGCCTTGCGGGTCAAGGGCACGCAACTGCGCATGCGCTCGCCGGCCTATTCGGGTGGCGGTTTCGGCATCAAGCAAGCGATTTTCCCGTATGTCGTCCTGATGTGTATCGCGTCAAAACGAGTCGGCCGTCCGGTGAAATGGATCGAAGATCGCCTGGAACACCTCACCGCCGCCATCGCGGCGCCGAATCGGGTCATTCGCGCACAAGCCGCGGTCAAGCTCGACGGTACGATTCTGGGCTTCCGTTTTGAACAGCTCGACGACTACGGCGCCTTCCTGCGCCCGCCGATGCCGGGCCCGCTGTATCGCCAGCACGGCATCATGACCGGTGCCTACGGCGTCAAGAACATGACCATCACCAATCGCCTGGTCATGACGAACAAGACGCCGTCCGGCATGGTGCGCGGCTTTGGCGGCCCGCAAATCTATTACGGTCTCGAACGCCTGATTCAACGCGTGGCCGTCGAACTGGGCATGGACCACCTCGACGTCATCAAGAAGAACCTGATTCCCGCCGGCTCCTTCCCCTATCGCGCTCCCGCAGGCGCGCTGCTCGACTCGGGGGACTATCAAGCGGCGGTGGCGATGGCAGAACGCGACGGGCGCCTTGCCGAATTGCGTGCGCGCAGGGACAAGGCGCGCGCCGAAGGACGTCTGTACGGCATCGGCTTTGCTGCCGTCGCCGAGCCGGCACAGTCGAACATGGGTTACCTGAGCACCATCAATACCGTTGAGGAGCGCAAGAAATCCGGTCCCAAGGGCGGCAATGTCGCCTACTGTACCGTCAACGTCGACGCATTGGGCGGCGTCGCCATTACTGCCGACAGCCTGCCGCAAGGCCAAGGCCATGCCACGGTACTGTGCCAGATCGTCGCAGACCAGTTGGGTATCACCCCGAATGAAATCGTCTGCAACATGGAGCGCGATTCCCAACGCGATCCGTGGTCGATCGCGACCGGCAACTACTCCAGCCGCTTCAGTTCGGCGACCACCTCCTCGGCCTTCTTCGCAGCGAAGAAGACACGCGAAAAACTCCTGAAGATCGCCGCGCACCTGCTCAAGGTGCCGGAAGAGAGTCTGGACCTCGGCGGCGGGAAGATCTTCCAGAAGGACAATCCGGAGGTCAATATCCGCTTCTCGCGCGTAGCAGGCACCGCGCACTGGTCACCCAGCGAACTGCCTCCCGGGATGGCTCCAGGTCTCTCCGAAACCGGCGCATGGTCCGCACCGGAACTCGAACCGCCCAATGACGCTGACCAGATCAATACATCGCTGACGTATGCGTTCGTGTTTGACTTCTGCGGAGTGGAAATCGATCGCATGACGGGCAGAGTCAAGATCGATCGCTATGTGACCCTGCACGATTCCGGCAAGCTTCTGAACCCGCTGCTCGCGGATGGCCAGGTGTACGGCGCATTCAACTGGGGTCTCGGCTGCGCGCTGATGGAGGAATTCGTCTACAAGGAGGATGGCAGCTTCCTCTCCGGCACCTTCGCGGACTACCTTTGCCCGACAGCGCCGGAAGTGCCGGAACCGCAAATTCTGCACATGGAGACGCCCTCGCCGTTCACACCGCTCGGGGCAAAAGGCATCGCCGAAGGCAATTGCATGAGCACCCCGGTGTGTATCGCCAATGCGGTCGCGGATGCAACCGGCTTGAAAGATCTGCGCCTGCCGTTGACGCCGTCGAAGCTCGCCGGATTGATTCAGGGCGAGGAACCGCCGCCGCCGAAGAAGCAGGCGCAGAGTTCGGCAGCCAATCTCGCCGGCAAGTCTCTGCGCGGATCGGGCTCGGCCTTTGTGGCGTGCAAACCCGAAGAAGTCTGGAAGGCACTGATCGACCCGCAAATGCTGGCGCACGTCATTCCCGGATGTCATGAAGTCAAGCTGGTTGCACCCAATACGTACCACGCGACGATCAGCCTGGGTGTCGGTGTTGTGAAGGGCAAATTCAGCGCAAAGGTCAGCCTGACGAACCTGATGCCGCCCTCATCGGCAGTGATCAATGGCGATCTGGAAGGACCGCTGGGATCGTCGGAAGGCATCGGCAACATTACCCTGGTAGCGACATCCGGCGGCACGCAGGTGAATTACGAATACGGTTTCGACATCTCCGGAAAAGTGGCGGCCATCGGCGGACGCATGCTGGACGGCGCATCACGCGTCATCATGAAGCAGTTCTTCGAAAGGCTGGCGTCAACCATAGAAAAGCCGAGCGCGGCAGCACAAGGCGCTGCAATGACACCGACGCCCACCAAGACATCCTGGTGGAAATCCATCCTGAAAATGCTGGGGTTTGCAAAATGAAGCCGAACAAATTTGACTACGTCAGACCAACCCGACTGGAAGAGGCTCTCGATATTCTCGCCTCGGGTACCGACAGTGTTCGCGTCATCGCCGGCGGTCTCTCCCTCGTCCCGATGATGAACTACCGTCTGCTGGAACCGAGCATCCTGCTCGACATCGTCCACATCGAGTCGCTCAACTACATCAAGGCGGACGAAAAAACTATCGAGGTAGGCGCCGTAACGCCGCAGGCAAAGCTGCTCGCCTGGAACCAGCTGTCCACGCTGTCGCCCTTGCTGGCGAAAGGGATGCCGAATATCGGCCACTTCCAGACGCGCAGCCGCGGTACCGTGGGCGGCAGCATTGCCCACAGTGACCCGAGCGCGGAACTGGCGCTGTGCCTGGCCGTACTGGAGGGCAGCGTCACGCTGATGTCCAAGCGCGGTGCGCGCACAGTGAAGGCCGCCGACTTCCAGATCGGCCTCATGATGACTGACAAGCGTGGCGACGAGATGGTGACGGCAGTACATTTCCCCGTCGCGGAGAAGAACACGGGCTACGCGTTTGAGGAAATGTCGATGCGGCACGGCGACCTCGCGATCTGCGCGGTCGCAGTCGCTGCGACGCGCGACAAGATTCGCATCGGTGTAGGTGGGGTAGCGGACAAACCCACAGTGCGTGAATGGCCGGCTCTGTCAGGCAAGGCGCTGGATGATGCACTGAACGAGTTCGCCTGGGACCTCGGCGGCATGGACGACGTGCACGCCACTGCCCAGTATCGACGTCAACTGGTCCGCAATCTGGGCCGCAAAGCAATCATGGAGGCACAACAATGCTGCAAATAAAATCCGAGGAACGCAAGGCGATCACCTTCACCTTGAACGGCCAGAAAGTGACGGGCTTTGCCGAGCCGAGAATGCTGCTTACCGACTTCCTGCGGGAGCAACTCGGCCTGACCGAGATCCATGTGGGCTGCGAGCACGGCGTGTGCGGTGCGTGCACCATTCGCATTAACGGAAAAGTGGCACGCGGTTGCCTTACTTTCGCGGCGCAGATTGACGGGCTCGAAGTCGAAACCGTGCAGAGCCTTTCCAGCAACGGCGACCTGTCCGATCTCCAGCTGGCGTTTCGCAAGCATCATGCGCTTCAGTGCGGCTATTGCACACCGGGCGTGTTGATGTCCACATCCGCCTTCCTGGACATCAATCCCAACCCGACAGAGGAAGAAATTCGCGTCATGCTGAGCGGGCACATCTGCCGTTGTACCGGCTACGTCGGCATGGTCCACGCCATTCTCGAAGTTGCGGAGGCACGGGCGAAAAAACGCGCGGGAGTGACTGCCTGATTTGCGCTGACGCTGGAGCTACTTTCTTTTAGGTGTTCCACGCAAGAGTTAGGCGCCGCGAGGCGGACGGGTACCGCAAGTACGCGTCCTCTCAAAGCCTGCAACACTTGTGTCGATAGTCCGCGATGAAACAGCTCCGGCCAACGCACCCCGGAAATGAGTTTCTGTTGTTGAGCACGTCGGAGAATAGAAAATGCGCAAACTGTTTGCAAACATCGTCATCGCATCAACCTGTCTGGTGGCTTCGTCGCTGAGCTTCGCCCAGCAGCGAGCCACTGCCCCCGAAGCTGTCGC